>NZ_LZLV01000013.1 GCF_001673405.1 Mycobacterium sp. 1245111.1
TTCACTCCTCCCCCGGGCTATGAGGGCTACCTCAACGACCGCGTCGTCGCGCTGCCCGAGCTCCTACGCGACGCCGGCTACCACACGCTGATGGCGGGCAAGTGGCATCTCGGCAACACCATCGACCGGACACCCTCCGCCCGCGGCTTTGACCGATCATTTGCGCTATTGCCCGGCGTCGCGTAGGAGCTCGGGCAGCGCGACGACGCGGTCGTTGAGGTAGCCCTCATAGCCCGGGGGAGGAGTGAACCCCGGCGGCGTGACCTCCAGCATGGTGCCGATGCCGGCGATGTGGTGATCGGTTCCGGTCAGCAGCATCGACCGGGTGGGGGAGCAGGCCGGTGCCGAATGGAAGTCGGTGAACCGGACACCGGCGTGGGCGAGCCGGTCCAGGTTGGGCGTCTCGATTTCGCTGCCGAATGCGCCGATGTCGGAGAACCCGAGGTCGTCCGCCACGATTACCAGGAAGTTAGGCCTCGTCACGTGGAAGCATCCTGTCAGGTCTGCGGGTCGAATGGAACGGTCCGATTCGGCAGGGTTTGCCGCAGCTAATAGGCTTGCCCCCATGATCGGTGTGACCCGCGTCGAAGACGTGCTGACCATTGAGTTGCAGCGTCCCGAACGGCGCAACGCGCTCAACTCACAGCTCGTCGAGGAGTTGCGCGAGGCGATCGAGAAGGCCGCAGGTGACGACGTCCGAGTCGTCGTGCTGACCGGGCAGGGCACCGTGTTCTGCGCCGGCGCGGACCTCAGCGGTGACGCGTTCGCCGCCGACTACCCGGACCGCCTGATCGAACTGCACAAGGCGTTGGACGCGGCGCCGATCCCGGTGGTGGGCGCGATCAACGGTCCCGCGATCGGTGCGGGGCTGCAGCTGGCGATGCAGTGCGATCTGCGTGTCGTCGCACCCGAGGCGTTTTTCCAGTTTCCGACGTCGAAATACGGCCTGGCGCTGGACAACTGGAGTATTCACCGGCTCTCGTCGCTGGTGGGCCACGGCCGCGCCCGGGCGATGCTGCTGAGCGCGGAGAAGCTGACCGCCGAGACGGCACTGCAGACCGGGATGGCCAACCGGATCGGGACGTTGGCCGACGCGCAGGCGTGGGCCGGCGAGATCGCCGGCTTGGCGCCGCTGGCGCTGCAGCACGCCAAGCGGGTGCTCAACGACGACGGCTCGATCCAAGACCCGTCGCCGCTGCAGAAGGAACTGTTCGACAAGGCGTGGGGCAGTCAGGACGTGATCGAAGCGCAGGTCGCACGGGTGGAGAAGCGGCCGCCGAAATTCCGGGGAGCCTAATCGGATGCTGCGCGGGGCGCTGCGGTTGGCAGTGGGCACGGTGTCGCTCGCGACGGGCGGGTGGGTGTTACGCGCGCTGCATGGCGCACCCGCGGCGCTCGGGGCGCAACCGGCTGACATCCGCGGGGTTGCCGAGCGCTCACCGAACTTCCACGACGGCGTGTTCGTCAACCTCGAGCCAGCCTCGTTGAATCTCGACGTCGAGGAACAACGAAACATCTTGTGGGAGTTGATCACTGGCCGCGCCACCGCCCGGCCGACCGCCGACATTCCGCTGATCACTCCCGAGCCGCGCGCCTTCGACGCCCCGGCCGGCCGGATCGCGGTCAGTTGGTTCGGCCATTCGACGGCACTCGTGGAGATCGACGGTTACCGGGTGCTCACCGACCCGGTGTGGAGTGACCGCTGTTCGCCCTCGGACGTCATCGGGCCGAGTCGCATGCATCCGCCGCCGGTCCCGCTGGACTCGCTGCCTGCGCTGGACGCGATCGTGGTCAGCCATGACCACTACGACCACCTTGACATCGACACCATCCTCGGCCTGGCCCGAAGCCAGTGGGCGCCGTTCGTGGTACCGCTCGGCGTCGGATCACACCTGCGGGAGTGGGGCATTCCCGACGAACGCATCGTCGAACTCGACTGGAACGAGCGGACCCAGATCGACGAGCTCACGCTGATCTGCACGCCGGCTCGCCACTTCTCGGGCCGGTTCCTCAATCGCAACGGCACACTATGGGCGTCGTGGGCGATCATCGGTCCGGCGCATCGCGCCTACTTCGGTGGCGACACCGGCTACACCAAGAGCTTCGCCGAAATCGGAGCCGAGCATGGACCTTTCGATGTGACGCTGATGCCGGTCGGCGCCTACAACAAGCAGTGGCCCGACATTCACATGAACCCGGAGGACGCCGTTCAGGCGCACCTGGACGTCAATGGTGGAGTGTTGGTGCCGATCCACTGGTGTACCTTCCGGTTGGCCCCGCATCCGTGGGCGGAACCGATCGAACGGCTGCTGAGCGCCGCGGACGCCGCGCAGGTGAAGGTGGCGGTGCCCAAACCGGGTGGCCGCGTAGACCCCACCGCCACAATGGAATTCGAGCCGTGGTGGCGGTTCGACGAAGGCTCGTAGTAAGAAGATGCGGCTCGAGCGTAACGTCACGGCGCTGTCGAGTCGCGAAGTGTCGACCCGACGTTACGCATGTCAGAGGAGGAGCAGAAGCGCACTATGGCAAAGCTTTCCGGATCCATCGACGTCCCGCTCCCGCCCGAGAAGGCGTGGCAGCACGCGTCCAACCTGTCCCGCTTCAAGGAGTGGCTGACCATCCACCGGGTGTGGCGCAGCAAGCTGCCCGAGCAGTTGGAAAAGGGCACGGTGATCGACTCGATCGTCGAAGTCAAGGGCATGCCGAACCGGATCACCTGGACGATCGTCAATTACAAACCGCCGGAGACCATGACGCTCAACGGAGTCGGTGTCGGTGGCGTCAAGGTCAAGTTGATCGCCCGGGTCAAGCCCGACGGTGACCAATCGGTGGTCAGCTTCGACGTGCACCTCGGTGGCCCCGCGTTGTTCGGGCCGATCGGCATGATCGTCGCCGGGGCGCTGAAAAGCGACATCAACGAGTCCCTGCGGAAATTCGTGACGGTGTTCGCGCCGGCCTGAGCGACCGATCCGACGGGCACGGCGTTCAATCTGTCGTCGCTGGAGACCTAGCGGCTACTGTCGCTGTATGCCCCGCCCACGACCCGGATGGATGGTCGCGCTGTTCGCCGCCGCATTGTCGATAAGTGCCTGGCTGCCGTGGTTGACGACGGGAACCGGCGGCGGTGGCTGGGCCAACGCGATCGGTGGCAGCATCGGCACCCTGCACCTGCCGCACGGGTTCGGGCCGGGGCAGCTGATCGTCATCCTCTCGTCCACATTGTTGGTGGCCGGCGCCATGGTCGGCCGTGGAATGTCGGTGCGGCCGGCATCGGTTGCTGCGCTGGTGATCTCGTTGGTCGTGGTCGCGCTGATGGTGCGGTACTACTCCATCAACGTCAAGCCGCCGGTATCGGCCGCATACGGTCTGTACGTCGGTGCCGTCGCCGCGGGCGCGGCGGTGTTGTGCTCGGTGTGGGCCCTGGCGGCGTCGCTCCGCAGCTAGTCGAGCTCGACGTGCGCGCCCTTTAACGGCCCCGCGCACTGGTCACACGTCAACTGGCCGACAAACGGTTTGCCGCAGCCGAGATGGGTCAGCCGCACCGCCGGGCCCTCCGGCGCATGGAACCACCGTTGCCCGCATTGCAGGGCGGCGATGATGACCGGGAAAAACGCCCGCCCCTTCTCCGTGAGCTGGTAATTGGATTTGCGCGACATGCACATCACCCCGTTCGCGCAGAACATCTGCAACCGGCCGGACAGCAGCGAGGGCGGCGCGCCCAGCTGTGTCTGGAAATCGGAGAAGCGGCTGGTGCCCAAAAAGGCGCACACCAGTAGTGCGGCGGCCCAACGGTTTCCGAACACGCTCATCGTCTCTGGAAACAGCCCGGCTTGACCGGCGCTCGATCTCCGCCGGGTCGACCCGTCGGGTATCGAGCGCGGCCACGACCCGCTCGGGCCCCAGCGCGCCGTCACCTCCTTCTCGGTGACCGCCTCGCCACAGGCCCGGCACACCAGCGTCGGCGCGAATTCGTCACCGCACTGGGTGTGCCGCATGCCGGGAAGTCGTTCGACATGATCGGGCACCCAGTGCCGCTCCCAGTCCCAGATCGCAAGTAGCACCGGCCAGAATGCTTGTCCGCGTTGGGTGGTCAGGTATTCGGCGCGCACGGGCCGCGTCTGGTATTCGGTGCGGGCCAACAGTCCGCTATCCGTCAGCGTCCGTAACCTGTTGGCCAGCACCGTATTCGAAATCGGCAGGCGCTGCATGAAATCGCCGTAACGGGTTGCCCCTAGCAGCGCCTGCTGGATGATCAGCAGCGTCCACTCGTCGCCGAGTAGACCCAGGATGCGCCCGACGGCGTTGGTGCCGCCCGCGTCCAGCGGGGTCGGCTCAGACGTCATGCCAGTGACGCAACTGTGAACCCGCCGCCCAGGTAGCGTGGGTTCCACTGGAAACCCGCTCGGGCAGAGCAAGTTTGCACACCGGGCCGTCGCTGAACCGGGCGGCGTCGAAGACCACACAGTAGGACGCGTCGGCGTCCATGTCGGTGGTCAGCGTGATCAGATAACCGTCGTCTTCGCCCGCGGCACCGGGTCGCGGGGCCATCGCCGCCTCGCTGCCGTACACCCCTTCGGCGAACTGATAGTGCTGTTCGCCGCCCGTCCGCAAGTCGTGCTTGACCAACCCGTCGAACAGGAACCAGCCCGGTTTGCCGGTGGCGGCATAGGTGTAGCGATAGTTGGCCGCAGCGTAGTCGGGATTGATCGTGCCGAATTCGGTGATGGATTCCGACAGCTGCTGTTCCTTGACCTCGCCGGTGGCCAAATTGAACCGCCACCGGTGCAGCCGCGTTTGCAGGCGATCCAGTGCGAGGAAACGAAACAGCTTGTCCCACTTGTCTCCACCGGTGTCGATCGGCTGCGGCGCGCCCTCGTAGAAGCCGTCGAGCACGATCTCGTCACCGTCCTCGTAGGCGTTGGTGAAGTGCAGCACGAACGTCGGGTCGGCCTCGAACCAGCGGATGTCGCCGCCGCTGCCGCGGCGCGGCACCACTGCGAAGCGCGACGGCATGTCGGGGTAGAACCGCGGTAAGTGCACGTCCTGCTTGAGTAAGTCTGGGTCCCAGAACAGCGGGAAATCGTTGAGTATCACGTAGTTTTCGGTGAAGGCCATGTCATGCGGGAGTCGCGGGCCGGGCAGCGGAATGTCGATGTAGTGCGCCAGATCGTTGTTCGTGTCGACCACCCCGTAATGCATGTACGGCGCCTGCTTGCTGTAGTTGAAGAACAGCAGCTCACCGGTTTTCGGGTCGACCTTCGGATGGGCGGATACTCCCCACTGATGCGGGAAGTTCCCGTTCCAGGTCTCCTTGCCCAGCGTGTCGGCCGAGAACGGGTCGACGCGGTACAGGTCGCCGCATTGGTAAAAGCTCGTCAGCGCGATCCCACGGTGGACGATGACGTCGGTGCTCGACGCGTCTTTCATCCGGGTGCGCGCACCGCAGCCACCGTCGCGCTTGGCCAGCTGCACCGGCTCGGCCAGACCAGGCCACAGCGGCTCGCCCGCCTCGTTCTCCGCGAGAAACCCGTCGGTGCGGACAAAGCGGTTGCGGTAGAAGGCTTTCCCGTCGCGGAACCCGACGATGTGGAGCATGCCGTCGCCGTCGAACGGATGATAGGTCTTCAGTGCCGGGTGCAACGGGTTCTCGGTGTTGCGCAGGTATACCCCGTCGAGGTCGCAGGGGATCTCACCTTCCACCGCGACCAGATTGTCGGCGTCCCACTCGCTGGTCTGCGGTCGCCACGGGCCGGTCCGGTACGGGTGGTCGTCGTCGTCGGGCAGGGTGGACAGGAATTTGGCGACGACCGCCACATCGTCCATTAGCTTGCCTCGTTGACGACGAAGCTGACCGTGGTGGCGGTGCTACCGCCGAAGTTCAGCGTGCCAAAGGTTTTCGCGTTCTCGACCTGGTAGTCGCCCGCCGCGCCGCTGACCTGCTTAGCCGCGTCGACAAGCATGCGGATGCCCGACGCGCCCACCGGGTGGCCGCCGCCGATCAGCCCGCCGCTAGGGTTGATCGGGAGTCGTCCGCCGATCTCGATCTCGCCGTTTTCGATGGCCTTCCACGACTCGCCTGGCCCGGTCAGGCCGATGTGGTCGATCGCCAAATACTCACTGGGAGTGAAGCAGTCGTGCACCTCGATCCCGTGCAGATCGTCGAGGTCGGTCTGCGCGCGGCGCAGCGCGTCGAGTACGGCGGCGCGCACGTGCGGCATGACGTACGGGTCGTTGGCAGCGCGGTCGAGTTTCTGTTGCAGGCCCAACCCGACGGTTCGGTGGCCCCAGCCGGCGATCCGGGCGACCGGTCGCGCGCTGGGATGCTCGCGCAGGTAGGCGTCGGTGACCAGGACGACGCCCGCGCCGCCGTCGGTCATCTGGCTGCAGTCGAACCGCCGCAGCCGGCCCTCGACGAGCGGGTTGGTGTCGTCGTCGTCTCCGATCGGATCGGGGACGGTCCATTCTCGGGTCTGCGCGTTGGGATTTCGGCGTGCGTTGTCGAAGTTGACCTGGGCGATCGCCCGCAGGTGGGCCTCGTCGATGCCGTAGCGACGGTCGTATTCGTCGGCGACCGTGGCGAACATCGACGGCCAGAGGAACGTCGCGTCGGCGCCTTCGTGCCCGGTCCAGGCCGCCGCGCCGAGATGACGCGCGGCGATGTCACCGTGGACTGTCTTCTCCAGTTCGACGCCGACGACCAACGCGGCGTCGTAGTTGCCCGCGCGCAGATCGGCCATCGCGGCCAGCGCGGCCACGCTGCCCGACGCGCACGCCGCCTCGTGACGCGACGCCGGGGTGTTCCACAGTCCGTCGCACACGGTCGCCGGCATCGCGCCGAGGTGCCCCTGTTCGGCGAACATCTCTCCGAAAGCGTTGGCAACGTGGACGACTCCGATGTCCGCGGCGTCGATCTTGGCGGCGGCCAGCGTCGCGTCGACGACCTCGCGGGTGAGGTCGGCGAAGTCGAGGCCCTCTTTGGTGAGGTTGCGGGCGAAGTCGCTCTGATAGCCGCCGAGGATCCAGACGTCGTTGTCCATGGGCCGCACGTTACTACAACTAAAAGAGTGACACACCTGCCAGCGGTTTTAAGACGGCCTCACCAGCTCTCGGCTGAACCGGCGAGACCTAAGCGGGCACGCCGGTCGACCAACGTGTCCGCCTCTGTACGCGCATTGCCGTCGACGCCGTCCGGCAAACCTGATTCCGCGGAACCGGACTAGACGGCTCCGCGCGCAACCGGGTTGTCGGAATCCGAACTCCACTGCGACCACGAGCCCGGGAAAAGTGCGGCCCGATAACCCGCCGAGGCGAGCGCCGCGACCGTGATCGCCGCTGTCACGCCCGAGCCGCAGTACGCGCCGATCTTGGTGTCGTCGACGTCGCGCGCGGCGAGCAGCTCCGCGATCGCGTCGCGGGTGAGGAATGTGCCGTCAGCATTCAGCACCGCGCCGCTCGGCAGATTTTTGGCACCGGGAATGTGGCCGGCCACCGGATCGATCGGCTCGACCTCGCCCCGGAAGCGTTCCGGCGCACGGGCATCGAGCAGATCGACGTCGCGAACCTGCTGCGCTGTCAACGTCGGCAACGCGCCGTGGTAGAGGTCGTCGTGGGTGACCGTCGCGTCACCCGGTGACGGGTCGACCCCACCGCTCGCCAGACTGCCGCCGGCCGCTCGCCACGCCTCCAGACCACCGTCGAGGATGCGCACGTCGCCGATGCCGGCGGCGGTCAGCACCCACCAGGCTCGGGCCGAGCCGGCCCGATTCCAGTCGTCGTAGACGACTGTCGGCACGCCGTCGCGGATGCCCCAACGCCGCGCCGCGGCCTCGACGCTGCGCCCGGACGGCAGCGGGTGTCGGCCGCGCCCGGTGACGGAGTGATCGCTGAGGTCGTCTTCGAGCGAGACGTAGACCGCGCCCGGTACATGCCCCTGCAGATATGTCGACCGGCCGTCGGGTTCGTCGAGTCGCCACCGCACGTCGAGGACCGTCACGGGATCGCCGCCGTCGACCAGACGCGCCAACTCGGCGGCGGAGATCAGCACGCTTATGGCTTGAACCCCAGGTCGTGCAGGGCGGCGACGCAGCCGGCGATCCAGTCGGTCGGGCTGGGAGGCGGCGCCCCGCCTCCCATCTCCGCTTGGCAGGCGGTCACAACGGTGTACCCGCTCTTCATCTCGCTTGCGAGGTAGGAGTGATTCTGCGGGATCGCGAAGTAGTCGTGCTCCGACTTGTAGCCGTCCTTGTACGACGGGCTGTTGACGTTGGCGGGCGGCGGAGCCGGCGCGGCGGCGGGGCCGGGTGCGGTGCTGGCCGGGCCGTGCGGACAACCACTGGCCGGGCACTGCGGTGGATCGGCATAAGCCGGCGACGCCAGGCCGGCAGCGGCGGCGGAGATGGCCATCGCGGCGAGAATCGAACGGTCGAACATGGACGCATTGTTTCACGAGTGCCCCCGGCAGGATTCGAACCTGCGACACCGGCTTTAGGAGAGCCTGCAAGCTCTCCGAGTCGTGGCCTCGAAAGGTGTTCTGAGCTGGCGATATAACGCTATCCGATACCATCGGAAACCACGGCGTGTCGCGGATTCACCGACCAAGCACCGACCATAGACGGCCGCTCGATTGTGCGCGTGGTAACGGGCCTAGGCCACTTGGTTCGATCATTCGTACGGCCATGAGTGCCCGATTATCGTCGCACATCGGCCAGTTCACAAGGGTCCCGGAATGGGGTTCCCGTGGGGTCGATTTTCTACGGGCAATTGGGCCCGCGCCGTCGGACAATGAAAAAGAATCCGTGCCGGCGACGGCCCGCGGAGTGGAGGTATAGGCACATTGCCGATGGATCACAGCGGTTATCCGTGAGGCAAACCGTTGATGATCCCGGTTATCTATCACTGTGCCGAGTTAACGACTTGCGAGCACGACCTGACGCCGCGCCGCTGTGCCGGGCTAATCTGCGGCCAGGGCGCCTCCCGGCAAACGACCTGGCGACGCGCCTACGACAAGCACATAGGCGTGCGCGAGCTTCAGCACTGTCTCGCTGTTTCCAGCCGACGCTGCGCGCGACTTGATCTGGGCCAGGAGTTCTCTTTTCGCCTCGGCTCCTAGCTGTTCGTTCTGGTCGTCGATGTCGCCACTATTGTCTGACACCGCTGCTCTCCTCCTCTCGATGCCTCGCTGCGGGATCGCAGCGAGGTCGACTGTAGACCCGGATTCGACGGCTGCAACCCGGGTCAGGTTGGTGATACTGCGCGGTGTGTCGCTGGATGAGCTCGTAGCTGCAGCTGGTCATGCGCTCGGTGAGGCTCGTAATTTGTTCGGTCCCGCACCTGCGCGGGTTGCCGATCCTCGTTGCAGTCGCGGGTCGCGTTATCTATCTGCACCATCCCGCGAGTCCCCGGCTGGTAGAGATCTGGCTATGACGCCACGAGTTCTTGGAGACCGGCGGTAAGCACGTAGACACGACCGCCCAGCCGACGTACAGGTAGTTCTCCTGACGCAGCGAGCCTGTACGCCGCGGCCCGGCTGATGCCCAGTAGTGCCGCAGCGCGAGGAACTGCGAGGAGCAGCGGAAGCTCGGTAAATATATTGTTTTGCAACATCATTCAGCTACTTTCGTGCGAATCTCTGTATGAGAGAGGCCTATTGGAGGCTTCCTGAGGACTGCATTGTGGACAAAAGGCTGCCGCGTCGGTTCCGTCAGCAAGAGTGACTGTGATCGTGCGCGATTGTGGATCCTCGCAATTACCGCACCACGCCAAGGCCGCAGCTTGAGCCCTAGGGGGTTCGGGAAGTTCCGAAAGGCGCCGAGCTAAAACCCGCGCCGGGTAGCGAATGCCGTCCGGATTACGCGACAGATGAGCGACCAGGCCGTCGGATGTCCAGCCTGAGGCAAGCGCGTTGACGAGCGCTGGCGCGAGATCGGTGGCGTCCAGTGGGCTGATCTGCCAGGGCAGCGCTTGCAAGATAGTTGGCACCTCAGACCGTGGTTCGGTTGATGGTTCGGTTGTGGGATTCAAGGAGTCCCGATTTGGCACCCCCGTGGGGTCCCGATATGACACCCCGCCCGTCCGGGCGTGGGACCGGGGCGGTGTCGCATCGGGACCGGGGGGTCCGGTGTCGGGACGGGGTGCTGAAGCTAGATGTGGCGCGAGAGGATGATTGAGGTAGTAGCGGCTGGCCCGCTGGGCTCCGGAGTCGTGGAACTGCGCTTTGCGCGTGATGCATCCGTCGACTTCAAGCTTCTTGAGTGCGCGCAGGACCGTGCTTCGGCCGGCGCTGGATTCGGCCATGAGGGTGCTTACCGACGGAAAGCACGAAAAGTTCTCGTCCGCTTTGTTGGCAAGTAGCAGGAGGACGAACTTTGCTGTTGGGGAATCGATGTCGAGATCCGTTGCCCAATCCACGGCTTTCCAACTCATTGGGCCGGAGCTTTCAACTGACGTGAGCCACCGGTCGCCAAGAGTTGTGCCTTCACGCGGAATGACACCGCGGCGAGTCGATAGCCACGCTCACGAACAGGCTTTGTCTCGAGCGGACTTGGTGGACGCTCGACGTAACGGTGCGGCTGGCAACGTCCAGGACGTCTCGTCCGTCCTATCCGGTCTCGCATGGTGTGCAACGTAAGTCGGCGGCCGTGACCACGTCTACCACCGCTCACGAACTAGCTCTGAAAGTAGTTAAAGGGCCACATTTTTCGCCGCTACGTGTAGACAAATGAGTTCTCGCGCCGATTGAGAACTGCTTCGTGCGCTGTCGTGAAGGGGCGCCGGGTAGAATCTGCTTCATCGACGAGTTAAGCGGACCCTCCTGGACAGAACGATGGCCAGACCTTCTCGATGGCCTGACTGTCGTTGAACGTCGGGCCGTGATGAACGCGGTCACCGACAATGTCCTTGAAGGTTGGGAGCCCGAACGGACAGATATCGAGGCTCTCGTTGCTGTGGTTCGCGGCAACTGCACAACGGCGGAGTACATCGAGCGGGTGCGCCGCGACCTCATTCGCCCAGAGCGTTCCTAGGTGACCTGCGGGCACGGCTCTCACTGGTGCGGCGCATGGATGGCGCGACGACACTGCACTTCGCGTGGACTACTTCCCTGGCCTAGATTTCTGGCTGCCTGCAATGGTGTGTAATGCGCTGCTGCGCAGCAGTTCTGGAAGGCTAACGCCCTGATTCTTCGCACCTTGATCGAGTAACTCTTTTTCGTTCTCATCAACCCGTACGGGCACGACGATATTGCGTCTGCGGTTCTCGGAGCCGCTCCGATTTGTCATTATCGATCCTTCCGTGCTGCTGCCACTGCCGAACAGATACTGGCGGGATCATGTAACTGGGCGAGCCTAGAGCACATATCGACCGTATGTCTGTACTTGAAAGTGGTGGTGCCCCACAGCTGTCTAAAGCTGATTCTTTGCACATGATTGTGGCCCGGAAGATGCCCATCCTGCCCGCAAGTTCTGCCCAAAGCTGGGCATTTTCGACATGATCGTGGCCAAAGTTGTCTAAAGCTGTGTACGACACGGTATTTGAAGTAGTTCCGGACCAAAGCTGTTCATGTCGTAGTTATTTTGAACGATTCTCGCTGTAACAGTAGATCTTCTGTCGATGACGGCTTATCGTGACGCACATGACTGACCGGCATGAGCGCCCCGGAAAGTCTTCTGACGCGCGGTACGCCCGCGCGGCAAGGGATTTCACGGATGTGCCGAGGGTACTGCCGGACTTCTGTCTATTGAGTAGGCGCGCCGCGGCGAGGCCGTCGCCAACTGCGGCCGAGGTTGGGGGACGGAAGTGATCCCGTCGTACAAATGTGATGACGTTATTTTCTCCGACACCTACGCGAAGTTCACAGCGGACTTGATGGCCGATGTAAGTCGTGCGCTGCTAGCCATTACGACGAAACTTGACCAAGATTTGAAGTTCAATCGTCCAGGTAGCCGAGAGTACCTGCGCGCGCAGACATTATCGGTCGACAAGCCGGTCCTGGTATCTGCCGCCTGCTACTGCCAGTGGATCAGCGAGCACTTGCGTTACGAGGTCACACAATGGCGAGTGACTGATCTCCTGATTGAGGAGGGGTATGCGTTTGGGGACCAGGACAAGGCGGCGCTGTGCCGTCTAGAACGGCAGGATACCGAACGATTGGCGCCGGAACCCGATGCGCCAGTGTTTCCGGGTGCACTCCAAGAAGTTCACCGCACCCATCTGCTAACGAGCAGCGAGCGCGCGAAAAGACAGGCTGAGATCGCGGCCGGTCGTCACGGCTGCGTCGACCACGCCGTGATCGATCTGAGTGACGATGGCTATGCACATCGGCTTGCCTTGATCCGGGAGACGATCAATACCGCGGCCAACGCCATGAGTCGCAACAAGACGAAAAAGACCGATGTTCTGCGCGGGCACGTCACCGCCGTGGCTATCTGGCTCGGCTGAAATGATCTGCGCGACTATAGGACTCGAACGAAATGTGGCAGTAAGGAGCAACTATGGGTGATGTGTCGAAGCTGTCGATTGATCCGGTGGCGGTAAGCGGCGTTGCAGCTGGCGCAACGGCCAAAGGAGCAACGCTGGGTGTGACACGGTCGGCACCGCTGCCGTGCGGTAATGCTGTCGACGCTGCGCTGGGCAGTTTGGCTGGGGTTGGCGCCGCGGCTGAGGCCGCCGTGGTGGCCGCCCTAACCGGGCGAGCCCAACTGCTGGATACGCGCACACGGGCGGGGTTAGAGAAGCTCAGAGCGATGAATGGCGACAACGAGGCGCGGTTGGAAACGATATGACCGGCCCCGGTCAACCGCCCGATAGTCCAAGCCCGGCACTAGTGGTCGGGGCCTATGGAGCGGCCAGTCCAGTGGCACCGAAGTTACCGCGCCGCTGGGGCTTGGCGTTCGCAGCGCTAGCGGTCTCATTCGCCGCCTTGGTGGTAGGCGGCACAGCGCTGGTGCGGACGTCATCCGGCTCGCTGCAGTCAGCGCCGACGCAGCCGACAGCGGTGACGGCAGCCGTGAGTCCCGATCAGGTTGAGGCGGCCAAAAGGGAGGCCTGCACGGCCTGGCGAGCAGCAGCGGTAGCGATGAACGCAACACGGAAGGCGTTCATCGATTCACCGGCGCGTCGGGATGATCCGGCGACAGTCACGGCGCTAGCGGCAGCTCAGGCGCAGGCCGTGGCTCAGGTTCAGTATGTGCGTCAACATATTCCGGCCGCCACGCCCCACGAGGTCTCGGTGGCGATTAGCGACTATTTGGATGCGGTGATCGACACAGCGGCCGCCGATGGTCAAGCGGGCGCTGACGCGGCCGCGAACGCGGCTGCGGACAGATCCGCGGTCCCGGTAGGCAAACTCAAGGCATTGTGCAAGGACTAGCTAATGGCGGCGATGGCGGTCCGACCCGTTCCGGCGGGTCCGCATTCCGATGAGGTTATCCCGCCGCATTTGTGGCCGATGGCGCACAGCATCGCCGCAGAATTAGCGGCGAATTATCGCTGCGCTGCCGCTGAGCAGTCGGAGCCTGCCGAACTGGCATACCGGCGAGCCTCTCAGCAGATCGAGGAAATGACGGAGGGAGGCGCCGGACAGGGGATAGCGGCCGCGCATCTGCGCCTCGGTATCGATCACGCAAACCTAGGGGAGTTACGCAAGACGCTCGCGAATGCGTTAGCCCGGGCCGCCGAAGCTACGCGAGAACTGTCAGCGCATCTGGAGACGATCGACCACCAGGCGCATGACGAACTCACAGGAGCACCAGCACAACAGCGGGCCGCTATTATCGCGAAACACCGCGCGAGAGCTGAGACCGCGCATCACGGCGCAGCTGCCACCCTGGGATACTGGAACACCCAGACAGTGGAAGCGATTGAACCCCTCGTCGCAGGCATCGTTGGCCGCACCATTCCTGACGCGCCACCACCCCCGCCGATTCCTGAGACGCCCGACCCGGGCCCAGGCCCGATCGAACGCCGCGGCGAAAAGTTAGGGAGTCAGGGCGGTGATGCTGAGGGTGGTGACGTCGAATCGAGCCCCGCTGCCATTCAACAGCGCAGTCCCAAGACAGGTGATCAAAGCGATAGCAGCAGCCTCGATCCGGATCGAATAGAACGGCGAGCACCCGAGGACGCTACGGTTCTGCCGTCACCGCCGGTCGGCTTTCCGGGTGGTGGATTG
Organism: Mycobacterium sp. 1245111.1; assembly: GCF_001673405.1. Taxonomy (GTDB): domain Bacteria; phylum Actinomycetota; class Actinomycetes; order Mycobacteriales; family Mycobacteriaceae; genus Mycobacterium. The sequence continues at coordinate 14,165 of NZ_LZLV01000013.1, forward strand.
TCATCCGCGGGCGGGCTGGGCAGCTTCGGTTCAGCTGGTGGACTGAGCGGCCTGAGTTCCGGCGGCGGTCTGAGTAGCCTGGGGCCCAGCGGTGGTTTGTCCAGTTTGATGTCGGGCGGTGCGCCTGGTGCGCAAGCAGCAGGTCTTAGCGGCGGTTTGCCATCGAGCCTTCCGACCGCGCCGCAGGCGGTGACGTCGGCGGGTGCGTTCTCGCAAGGTGTTTCGGCGGGGTCCAGCCTGGGGTCCTCGCTGATTTCGTCGCCACCGTCGACCGGTATCGGTTCGGGCGCAACAGCTTCGACGACTGAAACGAGCACGGCGAGTCCGGCGGCTGGCTTGTCGACCAGCGGCGTGCCCTCGACGGGCCTCGGTGCCGCAGGCGCATCCTCTCCGGGGTCAGCGGCGAGTCAGGGGATTGGTGGGCCGGCGATGATGGTTCCCACGCCCGGGATGGGTGCTCCAGCCGCGCCGGTCTCGGCGGGTCCGGGTGTGGGGACGTCCGCGATATCGGCTTGCAGCGGCGCCGCTTCCTCTGGTGGCTCGTTGGGTTCGACCGGTGGGTCAGCAGTGGGGCCAGGGCAGAACGGAGCGATGTTGGTGCCGGCAAGCGTTCACGGAAGCGGCAGCGCGGATTCGGGACGCCGGCAGAGGACTGACTCGGCAGAGCTGGCGAGTGCGAAAGCGTTGGCGCTCAGGCTTCGACGGGATTGCGACGGTGCGCGTTACCCCGTCATTGAGTGGGCGGTGGGTATGTTCCGAGGTGAGGCCGGCGGCGCTACCGAATGCGCGGTGATGTCCAACGAGGGCTTCGGCTACACGCCGTGGGGAGTATTTCTGCCTCGAGCAGCACGTTTGGTGGCTACAGACCCTCTGGCCGACAGCGAATTTCGCGCGAAGTGGTTCGGATGTAATGATGCCGGACAAGTATTGGCAGAGTATGCGAAGTTGCGGGCGCAGCGCGGATCTCATTTGGTCGCTATGGGCTTGACTACACCAAGCGGGTGCGAGCGCCTACAGGGTGTTGAGTACGGAATTTGCCCGCCCCGCAACGTGAACGAGAACTGCAGCGAGCCAGTGCTCGACGATATGCACGCACACCGCCTGGAAGTGTTGCATCCGGACCTGTTTACTCGGGTGCAGCGGCTCACAGATACCGATGCTGCGGCGCGTGCCTTCGCAAGCCAGGTGTGTGTTCCGTTGGCAATCCAAATGATTGACGCTGTGCAGATGTCGACCGATCTACAAGCGCCACTTGAGCTTCGGAAGATGTGGGACCTGCTCGGTACGGGCGACACAATCTCAGACGATGACTGGCAGGACTACCTCATGGCGTCGATGGTTGAGTACGTGAACCTCAGCGCACACCGGCCAGGCAACGATGGCGGTGTAGCCGAACGCGAGCGTTATCACGCCCAATGGGTCTGCGCGCGAACGATGGAGTTCCTACGGGGCTGGCGGCACAGCAGCCCAGACGTCTACGACATGATCTATGCCGCCGCGGTGGCCTATCCGGGAGACTTCGACGCCAAATTAGGCCCGTTGTTACGGGTTCTGGAGGACAGTAGCCAATCAACGCGGGGACTCTGAGCCTCCTTAGCGCCGAGCGGCCGAACCGCGAGCCCACCTTTCTTCAAGATAGCCTTGAAACACTGGTCGTGTATCGCCTATCATTCAAGACAGCCTTGAAGAAAATGGAGAGCTTCACATGGCGGTATTGGACGACACTGCAGAGGCGTCGAGCCCAGGCGGCGTCGTTCGGGTTCAGGTCGGCACTGACGGGCGGACCATGCGGGTCCGGTTATCGCCATGGGTGATGCGCCTGTCGGCAGCCGAGCTCGCCAACGATGTCGTGTGCGTGAATACCTTGGCCGCCTTGCGACTTCAAGTAGCGCAAAACGTGCGTTCTCGTGCTGAGCTGGCAGCCTACGCGACCTATGTTGATCGGTGCTGCGGCATTCGTCGGTGGCAACGCTCGGTAGCCAGGATGCCAGCGGCGGACGCGAAGGCCACGCCACGTAAATGTCAGGACCACGAGAGAGTGGCAGCGGACGTAATGAAGCGGGTGAAACGAATTGAGGAGTTGCTGTCGTGTGCCTCCGCGACCACCAAAAAATGCGCCGGTCGCAGTGATCTAGTGGTGTCGGTCGATAGCGTAGGAAGACTAACGGCCTTGTGGTTGTCGCGGCGCTGCATGCAGCTTGCCAGCGCTGCAGAGCTGGAGGACGTTATCAATCGCGCGCTGGCCGACATAGAGTCGCCTGACCATGCGGGCCGACTGACCCGGTCGGCCTGAAGTTATTCAGCCTGCTAACGGATCCGTCTCAAGGCAGTCTGAAACAATCGGCGACGTGGACCACGAAAATCGCGCGCTCGCTGATTTGCTCGCCGCTCAAGCAGATCTGGAGCGTCTCACGGCGGAAGCCGGTGAAGCTCGGCAGCGGCGGCGGGACGCAGCGCGGCGGCTAATCGAATTGGGGCGAGGTACCTCCTGGATCGCACGCCAACTCGGGGTCACGGCCCAAGCGGTCGACGGGTTCGTGAAATACCAACAGCGCCAGCAAAAAAGGCGGGAGCTGCATTAGAGGTCGACGGCACTGGTAGCAGCGTGTCTTTGAAAATCCACGTCAAAGTCGAACGCGTGTCTGTTGCGGAACCGGCCAGAAACCGAGCCGGCTACTTGCCGGGCCGAGCGCACCAGCGGCAGCGACATCCGCGAGATCGTACGTCGCGCCGTCCTGGCGGGCGACGACGGACACGTTAGTACCGCAACGTTTTTGGCAGAAGTGGGCAGCGGACGCTACCGGCCCACAGTTCCGGACGGGATGTACCTGTAGATGAGCGCGCAGCGCAACGACATCCCCGACCCCCCAATGCGCGGAGAAAATGCTGGCAGGCCGCCGTCCAATCATAACGGTCTGGAACGCTGAACATCTTGGCTTCCTGACAGCGCCCTTAGGCATCTCCGGTCAAGGTGTCATCTATTTGTGTTGCAGACCCGGACGTCAAGTCCGAGCTGATGTAGTGCTTCGCGCACAGTTTTAGCTATTCCTGGCGATTGTTGTACAGCAACAACTCTGAGGGTTTCGGCTGCGACGAGTACGGTAACTGTGTCGAGTACTGTTTGTCGGGCTACTCGTTGGGATATGGGGTTTTCAGGGTCGTCGCGGTGATCGTCGAGGATGGCCGCGGCGTCGAGCCGGCTATCTCTGTTGGCGTGGGCGAATTCGAACAGCGCGCGATCAAGTGAGCGGAATTTCGACCAGCCAGCCATCGTGATCCATCGCCGTGCGATCGTCGAGGGTCTGGACTCCAACGTGCGGGCGACGTCGGGGTAGAGGCGCCACGTACGCAATCGAGCTGCTTGGTGCAGTGTGCATCGCAGTATGCCCATGGCGCGGTCGTCTTCTACGATCCAGAGCCAGTATCCGGCGAGCAGCGTCGAGGAGATCTGTGTGGCGGCGGTGGCGATCTCGGGTTGGGACTGGTTCCAGTGCGCGCACAACGCGGCGAACTCCGCGGTCAAGATGTACGGGGACGCGGGGATGAGATGTTGGTGGATCTTGAGGCGCCCATTTGAGATTTCGCAGTCTTGGGATCGGGCGTTGTCGGCAGCCAGGAGCCGCGAGAACCGATGTGCGGAGAAGGTGAGTTCGGTCAGTTGCTGGGGTGTGCGGCGGTGAGCGTTGTCTGTGTCGGCAAGCGCGGTGTGGTAGTCGGTGTAGAGGGGCCCAAGTTCGGTGAGGGCGCCGATGGCGGCATATTCGCGGTCAACCAGCGATATAATCGCTGGCGGTAGGCGGGTTGGCGTGGGCTTGCTCAGGGGTACTGGTCTTTGCGAGGGGTGTTGGACGAGGCGTCGCTCGGGCAGTGGCGGCACCCTAGAGGTTACGCGCGTCGCGGCGCGGTCTTTTGAGAAAACGTACGTCGTTGCCGTGGCCAGTCGCATCTGAATCATGCACAGCACCAACGCATCCAAAAGAACTTGGGTCGGGCCGTTGGTGTCGGTCGCTGAGGGTTCGGCGTCGCGGTCTCGCGCAACCTGGCACTCCATCCGCTGATTGGCGTGTTGACCGTCGATGTGCTCGCGCAGTGTGTGGTACACGTGGGCAGGGCATAGGGTTCGTCCGTCGATGTGTACATGCTCATGGTCGGTGCCAATGCCACCCGCCGTGCGTGGGGGGTCGTCGAGGTCATCGAACCGGTCAGCAAGCTCGACGTCAAAGGTATATCGGCCGAGCCTGTCCATGGCGCGCTGCGTCCATGCTCTGGCGATAAACGACTCGATCGGCTCGCGGCGACCCTGGACGACAGGGCCGGCCCGCGCCAGCAGTAGTGTCCATCGGCCAAGTTGTTGCCGCAAAATGATTGCTGCGCCAACGGTTTGGCCGGCTAGCATCAAGCGCAAAGCCGCGATGGTGCTTTCCAAACCCCAGGACAGCTGCGTCGGCCACGGGCTCTCATGCGGCGGCGAATGTTGACTTAGCTGATGACCTTGGCGGATAAAGATCGCATCCAGTTGGCACACCGACAGCAACGGACCGAGGCACTGGCCCATCGAAAGTTGAGCAACGGCATCAAGATTATCGATCCGAGTCGAGTGACGACCGATGAGTGCGTCAATGAGTCGTGTGGGGCCGCTTGCAGCGACGCGCTCATACGCTTCGACGGTGGCCGGAACGTTGCGAGCGCGTCGTTGGGCCTTTAGCATCGCACGTTCTACCTGTTTGGGAGTCGATTGCGATTGGCCGAGTCTGCGCTCGAGTTTGTGACGGCTTTTGCGTCCCATCGCTTTTCAGCCCTTCGTGTGACCGGTGAGAGGCTGCGTAATCGCATACCAGCGACCGCACCGCAGTCCCAAGCGTCGGCCACCCAGTGCTGGTGTGGCCTCGCGCTGTCGTTGCATGGCCGCAGCGTAAAAGACCCAGCAGACGGCCGTCTACCAATGCCCCGGAAATAACTCACGTGCGAATAATCGCTTCGGTCGCCGCTCAGCGTCGTGATCACCGGTCCCGTCGGCAACTGTTGGCCGTACGCTTGAGCGCGAGTATCCAGCGATCGGCATTGTTGTCGGGCCGCGTGAAAAGCAGCTACTGTCAATCAAGCTGGTGTTGATGCGGCGATCGTGACCATTGAGTTATCAACTCGGCGCGGCAAGGGCGGGCCCGGTCAACAAGTGCACAGCGCGCTGCGACGCGCGATCGGTGGCAGCGCGCTCCATCGAGCGACTCGCACCGCCATCACCACTTCTCGCAGAATCCGGCGCTCGTCTACAGGAGTTGTCGCAACTCGGCTTCGGACGTCGTAACCTCGCTCGCCGATGCGGGCGTCGCGGCTTCAACAAGCCACCAAACTCGCTGCGCGACAGGCGCACCCACTGCAACTCCGGCGCTGGGGCATGTCATTTTCGACAGTATGACATACGCCGCTTTGTTGACGGCGCGGCCGCATCGACGAACCGCGGCCGCGCTCGCGGACAAGGTCGCCGCGCGCCGCGAGGGTAGCAGGTTGGGAGACGCGCGCGGGCGCGCCCGCGCTGCGTTCCCGCGGTGCGCCGCGCCGCGGCCACGGGGCGGATTCCCGGTGATTAGGTCAACAGCCCGGCGGCTCGAAGGGCCTTCAGCAGGCGCGCGGCGGCGCGCACGGTGGCAGCGTGCTCGCCGCGATGCAACGTGCCCAGGGTTGCGGCATCGGTCAGGTTGTCGAGGACCGCGCGGCACGCGTGCGGCGAGGTAAGGACGATCGCGGCCGCCTGGGCCGGGTCTGGTGGCGGTGGAATCACCTCAACGATTCGGTCGCGATACTCCACACACCACACCGGCTTTTCGACCCGCTCCACGACGCGCTCGACGCGCAGGCCGATCGCCCCTGAGCGAGCAGCCCGGCGCTCCTCGTAGGCGGCCCGGCGACACTTTTGCGAACACCACAACCGTCGACGCCCCCTACCTTCGGGAGCGGGCAGCTGCCCACGGCAGCGCGGGCAGACAGACCCTTCGGACATGATGACACGCTACCGCATTTTCGTACGGACGAAATGGTGTTATCGACCCGTGACCTTAATGCAAGAGGTGTGTGGTTCGTGGGGTGCTCGAAAACGGTTGGTGGCAGTGCGCTCTGGTGAGCGGTGTACTGATGCGAAGCGGGTTATGTTGTGGGAGTGGGTTACTGGGATACGGGCGGTGTGGACAAATGGGGACACGGTGATGTTGTGGGTGATGGTAGAGACGCGGGTCGACCGCGCCGTATGGTGCGGCCATGGCGAATATCAACTCCAAAAACGCGGCGCGCAAAAAGGTTCGGGAAGCGCAGGCTCGGGCGAACGAGGCCCGGTTGCAGCGTGAGTGGGAAAACGTTGATGATGCGGCGTCGCTTCTGGTCGAGCTGGGCCGGCTGGCGGCGGTCGGCGAGTGGCAGCGGGGCCGAGTCGCCGAGATTCGCGCAGAAGGTGAGCGGCGGCGACACGAGCACCGCCAGGAGGGCGCAGCGGCGGTGACACGAATGGTGGATCGTGGGGAAACGCTGGCCGCGATCGCCGAGCTGGCCGGCGTCATAGTGAGCGAGGTCCGAGCGGTGCTGAAAACAGCGGGCGCACAACCTGTCGCGCCGCCAGATGCACTCGGTGTGCCTAGCGCCGCGAGCGACGCGCCTGACAGCGCGCACGAGGGTGCGGTGGCCGCGGCGCTAGGCACACCGGCGTCGGCGAACACAGCGGGCGGGTACTCGTCAAGCATTGCGTCCAACGCTTCCTAGCCCTCGGTGTAGGCGATGATGAACTCGGCGTCGATGCCGCTGGCGTCGCGCACACCAGCCGCAGCAGCCCGTCGAGCAGCGCCAAATCGGTACCCGGCCGGACCGGCAGATGCAAGATCCGCCTTAGCGGCCGTGGCCGTGCGCCGAGGGTCAACCACCACGAGCTTGGCGACGTCACGAACGCGATCCATCATGCGCAGGAACAGGATAGGGGGACAGTCCGCCATGTTGGCGCCGATCACCACGAACAGGTCGGCGCCGTCGAGATCGTCCATGCCCGATCGGATCATGGCGGACATAGCGCAGGTGCTCGGACAGTTCCTCATCCAGGGCGGTTTCGATTGCGACAGTCCCCAAATCCCGACAGACACCTTCGGAAGGTTGAACACCTGCCGCACCTCGGCGGCGATCTGGTCGGATGCTGTTATTGGTCGCGACCAGATGGTCACGCGCGGCCGTCGGCAGGCGCTACTCGCGGTCGGTGGTTGGGTGGTCAGGTGTTGTTGAGCAGCGCCATGAATCCGTAATCCATGTGTAGCTGCTGGTGACAGTGGAACAGGGATAGGCCGGGTTGGTCGGCGAGGAAGTCGATGTCCATGGTTTGGTAGCCGCCGAGCATGGCGACGTCTTTGTGTATTCCGGCGGTTGGGGTGCCGGCTATTTGAGTGATTTCGAAGGTGTGCCGGTGTAGGTGGATGGGGTGAATGTCGTCGGTGGCATTGCGCAATCGCAGCCGGTAGCGCTTGCCGTTCTGAATCTTGAAGACGGGCTGTTTGGTGTCCATGGAGAACGGGGTGCCGTTGATGGTCCAGATGTTGAAGCCCTGCTCGGCGGCGTTACGCTTTTCGATCAGCATGTCGATGGTCTGGTCCGGCGGCGCCGCGGGGGCGGGGTGGGCTGCGGTGAAGAGTCGGTAGTCCCATTTGAACGGCGGGGGTGGTGCCCATTGCGGATCGCCGCCACGCCCGGCGTATTCGACGACGATACCCATGCCATTGTTGCGGTCGTCGTCGGACAGATCGCCGAGAATCCACACGCCTGGGTTGGTCATCGTCACGATAGCTGAAATACGTTCGGCCGCACCGAGCCACAGCACCGGCACGGTGGCGGGGTTGGGTACTGGATTGCCGTCGAGTGCAATGACGGTGAAGGTGTGTCCAGGCAGGGCTAGGCTGCGGTTCTCGGTGGCGCTGGCGTTGAGGACATGCAGCAGCACGCGTTGCCCGGGCTGGACGCGGATAGGTTCGCCGTGGCCGAGCATGCGCCCGTTGATCGCAAACGCGTCGTAGCCGACCTCGTAACCGTGCGGCTTGCCCTGGGCCAGAGACGCTGCCATGGCGGATTCGCCTTTAGCTTTGAGCCGGGGGTCTTGGTCGCCGGCGAGGAAATCGGCGGCCATATCGCCAGTGGTGCTGAAGCTGGGCTCAAACTCCTTGAGGGTCAAGAAGATTTCCTGGTCATAGGTGCCGGGGTTGAGTTTGGGCTCGATATAGACAGGGCCGACCTGTCCGTTGTACTGGCCCTGTGTGAGGTCGGAGCCTGGGGTGAGGTGAGTGTGGTAGAAGCGGAAGCCTGCCGGCCCGGGGGTGAAGGAGATGCGTCGCATCCCGTGAGCGGGGATAAACGGGGTTCCCTCCTCAGCGGATCCATCGACGTCGACTGGCACGCGTTGACCGTGCCAGTGCACCTGCTCGGGGGTATCGGTGTCGTTGTATATATCGACCCAGGTGGTTTTGCCTTCGGTGAAGCGCAGCAGCGGCCCGGGAAATTGGCCGTTGTAAACCGTGGTGGAGATCACCCGGTCCGGGGCCAGCTCGACGGTGCCGGTGCCGATGCGCACCGTGTAATCCGTTTTGCCGCCCGGCGGCGACGGGTGCGAGGCCCCCGAACACCCCGCCCCGACGCCGACGGTAATCGCCGTCAGCCCGCTGTATTTGAGGAAGTCACGTCGATCCAACAACATGGCGGAATTACCTCCGTGGTCTAATGATGGGCTCGGACAGCAGCCGCGACCGCCCACGCGGCGCGGCGGCAGCCTTGGGGCTGGTGCCGCGACTGGCGACATGGACTCGCTCGGTTGAGGCGATCGCCATGATCATCGCTCCTAACGGTGGTGGGCGAGGCTGGGCAGCAGAAAATCGATGCGGGTGTTCAGTTCGTTTGCCACTGAACGGAATACGGAAAGGTTGGCGTGGTCGGCGGCTGCGCCCGGGTCGGGCAGGCTCCAATGAATCGCCAACGCCGATCCGTGCTCGCGGGGATATTCACGGACCTTGTCGCACAACGTGATTACATAATCGAACGACCGCCCCGCTATCGCGGTCAGCGCTTGCGGGTGCCGGTGGCTGAGATCCAGGCCGTAGTCCTCACTCATGACCCGCACCGCGTTGGGATGCAGGCGTGGCTTGGGATGGCTGCCCGCGCTGGCTACCCGCACGCGGCCGCGGCTACGGTGGCGTAGCAGCGCCTCGGCCATCGGTGAGCGCGCACTGTTGCCGGTGCACAAAAACAATACCGACGCGCCGACGGTTGCGCGAATAGTCGTGTCGGCGGAAGGCCTCAGTGCGGGATGCAGCGCCACGGCGGACTCCCTGAACGCGGCTGCGCACCGAGCCAGGTTGAGGTGGTAGTAGCTGTCGCGTCCATCGAAGCTGCTGCGCCTCGCCTGGACCAGCCCCGCGGTGCGGAGCAAACCCAGGTGGTAGGAGATCAGGTTCTGTGGTTCGTCGACAGCGACGGCCAACTCCTTCACCCGTCGATCACTACCGGCCAGCTCACGCAGCAGCGCCCACCGCAGCGGATGGGCGGCCATTCGCATCAACAGCGGAACCTCAGCCGGATCGGTGCTCGCCACCCGACGAGATTACATCAAATTGGTTTGATAGGTTATCGCGTAGCGGTGTCTAACTCGTGCCCTGCGGTCTGCGAACCTCGAGGAGAGATGACATGTCCGACAACGCGCTCGCCGGCTCGTCGGGCACCCCTGCGTCCGGTGAGTTGCGGCGCCGACTGGGCGTCTTCGACGCGGTGTTGATCGGGCTCGGCTCGATGATCGGCGCCGGGATCTTCGCCGCACTCGGTCCGGCCGCGCGCGCCGCCGGCTCGGGATTGCTGATCGGGCTGGCGGTCGCGGCCCTGGTGGCCTACTGCAACGCGACCTCCTCAGCCCGGCTGGCCGCGCTGTATCCGGCTTCTGGCGGTACTTACGTGTATGGCCGCAAACGGTTAGGGGATTTCTGGGGGTACCTGGCCGGATGGGGGTTCGTGGTCGGCAAGACCGCGTCCTGTGCGGCGATGGCGCTGACGGTGGGCTCGTATGTGTGGCCGGCGCAGGCGCATGGGGTCGCGGTGGCCGCGGTGGTCGCGCTGACCACGGTGAACTACTTCGGGGTGGAGAAGTCGGCCTGGCTGACCCGACTGATCGTGGCGTTGGTGCTTTCGGTGCTGGCCGCAGTGGTGGTCGCAGCGCTGACCTCCGGAACTGGCGCCTTCGACCAGCTTGACGTCGGTGCCGACGCCACTTTCGGCGGAGTGTTGCAGGCGGCCGGGCTGTTGTTTTTCGCCTTTGCTGGCTATGCGCGCGTTGCCACCCTGGGTGAAGAGGTGCGAGACCCGGCCCGCACCATCCCGCGGGCGATTCCGCTGGCGCTGGCCATCACCCTGGTGATCTATGCGATCGTGGCCGTGGTCGCACTGGAGGTGCTGGGGCCAGGTCGCCTCGCTCAGGCGGCCGCCCCCCTGGCCGATACCGTGAAGGTCGCCGGGGTGCGATGGCTGGTGCCCGTGGTGCAGGTCGGCGCCGCGGTCGCCGCGGTCGGCTCGTTGCTGGCACTGCTGCTCGGAGTGTCTCGCACCACCCTGGCGATGGCGCGTGATCGTCACCTTCCCCACCAGTTAGCGGCGGTGCATGAACAGTTCAAGGTGCCACATCGCGCTGAGCTGCTGATCGGTATCACGGTGGCGGTCTTGGCCGCCACCGTCGATGTGCGTGGGGCCATCGGCTTTTCGTCTTTCGCCGTGCTGATCTATTACGCCGTCGCCAATGCCTCCGCGTTCACCCTGCGTCGTGAGGAGGGGCGCCCGGCGCGCTTGATCTCGGTAGGCGGCGTGATCGGCTGCGTGGTGTTGGCGTTTGCGCTGCCGATGAGGTCGGTGATTGCCGGTGCCGCAATCCTCGTTCTGGGCATCGCCGTCTACGGGCTACGACGCGTCGTCGCCGCGCACCGCAACTCCCAGACATCGCGTTGAGGCAGGGTTCACAACGTAACCGAGACGAATTGGCCTATCCCAGAAAGGAATGCGGCGCCATGGCCCGACCTGAATCCTGGCTGCGAGCGACGATCGCGACCTGTGCCCCGGCCGCGGTAGTGCTGATCCGCCTTTATGTCGGATTGGTGTTCGCCTGCGAGGGCGTGTTGAAATTCCTGCGGCCCGACTCACTTGGCACCGGCCGGTTCGATAAGGCCGCCATTCCCGCGCCCGCATTCTTCGCCACCTTCGATGGCATCTTCGAAATCGCCTGCGGGGCACTAATTCTGATCGGACTGCTGACTCGGATTGCCACCATCCCCATGATCATCGACATGCTCGGCGCACTACTAATTACCAAACTGCCTATCTTCTGGGGCCACGCCCTGCTATTCCGCGGCGAACACGGATGGTGGGACTTTATCCACGAAAGCCGCGTCGACCTGGCCCAACTGTGCGGCAGCGTATTTCTGCTACTGGTCGGAGCCGGAACCTACTCCATCGATGCCCATCTGACGACCACAACCGACATTGCCAGCCGGCGGTGAATGCCCAGCGCCGAAAGCGGCGCAGCTGCCGTGCGGGTGGCAGCGGCACTCGCGCTAACTCCCCTGCAGCTTGCCGACACGTCGCGGTTATCTGCCGCGCTCTTCCGGCAGGTTCACCACTTAGACGGTGCGTTCGAGAAAATCGGCGACGGCTGTGGAGAAGGCGTCGTTGTCATCGCCGGCGATCATGTGGCCGGCGCCCGTTATGTCGGCGGTCTGGGCGTGGGGAACTAGTTCGATGAAATCGTCTACCGTCTCTTGAGATACCACGTCGGATAGTAAGCCGCGGACGAGCAGCGTCGGTGCCGATACCCGTCGTGCGCCAGCAGCGAGGAGGTCTCCTATTGCGTCGAACACTTCGGTGCCGGTGTCTGGATCCCCTTGGAGGAATTGAAGGTTCGAGGTAACGAATGCGGGATCCCATCGCCAGACCCAGCGTTGGTCTTCGCGCTGGCGAAGAACCTTGTGCAGTCCGTCGAGATTCTCGGGTGGTCGGCGATGCGGGTTGTAGGCGGCGATGACCTCGGCTGCCTCGTCGATGGTGTTGAAGCCGTCAGGATGAGCGGCCATGAACGCGACGACGCGACGCGCGCCGTGCAGCTCCATCCGCGGGGTGATGTCGACGAGAATGACTGCATCCCATAGCTCTGGCGGGGCGAGCAGGTGGGTGCCCAGAATCGTAAGGCCCCCCAGCGAAGCCCCGATTACCGCGACCGGGTGCTCTGAGCTCATGTACGCGCGCACTGCGAGTAGGTCGGAGGTGAGTCCCTCCAAATCGTAGCGGCCCGTCGGGTCCCAGTCGCTGTCACCGTGGCCGCGTGCGTCGTAGGCGATCACCGCGTAGCCGCGGGCGTGTAACCGGCGTGCGGTGGCCTGCCAGGCGTGTCGATTCTGGCCCCCGCCGTGCAACAGCAGTACGACCGCGCGCGGATCGTCGAGTCGATATACGTCGGCCGCCAGTGACAGCGAATCGCTGGTCGGCACGCGCTCGACGAGGGGACTCATTGGCGGACGCCCGCTTTGGGAAAACACATCAAGACCGCGGTGCTTTCGGTGTCACGATGGTGACGGTGCCCTGGGCCGCACACACCGGGTGTCCGTCGTTGGTGATGTCGATCCTGGCGACGCCGCTCCGCTGGCCCAATGCGATGATTTCGGCGGTGGCGGTACAGGTTCCGCTGGACACTGGTCGAAGAAGGTTTAATTTGAATTCGGTTGTGGCGACCCAAGCACCTGCGGGGATCACGGGATAGAACACCACTCCTAGGCAGTGGTCGACCATGGCCGACAGGCAGCCCCCGTGCAAGTTGCCGAACGGAGTTAGTAGGTCCGGCCGCGCGTCCATCTCGGCGACGAGGCGTCCGGCGACGAACTCGGTGTGCCGGAACCCCAGATAGCCGGCCAGGCCGTCGGAGAGCATCGCGGCGCTCTGCAGTTGCTCGGCGACCTGCTCGTTGAAATCGGCGAACGTCGTGTCCATCGGTTGCGTTTCCTCGCCTACTCTGCTTTGTGAGTCTCACCCGGTCGCGAAAACATTTGAAAGCCCTTGAGTTCGAGGGTGGCTTAGCGGTTGCTTGCGGGATGTGCCACCCGCTGCGGCCACCAGCTGGCGTCGCGTAGGAGAGTGGCGATCGCGGGGACGGTGAGGGTGCGTACGAGGAAGGTGTCCAGCAGCAGTCCGCAGCCGATGATGGATCCTGTTTCAATCATGATCGCCACCGAGCCGGCCAGGAGCCCGAACATGCTGGCGGCGAAGATGAGCCCGGCCGAGGTGATGACGGAGCCGGTGCTGGCGACGGTGCGTAAGACGCCGACTCGGACATTGCGGTCGGATTCCTCGCGGAGCCGGGAGACGAGCAGCATGTTGTAGTCGGCGCCGACAGCGACCAGGATGATGAAGGCTAACAGTGGTACCGGATAGGCGATGGGATAGCCAAGCCCCCATTGGAAGATCAGGACGCCGACGCCCAGCGAGGCGAGGTAGTTCAAGACCACCGTGCCGAGCAGGTACATGGGCGCCAAGATGGCGCGCAGGAGCAGGACCAGGATCAGCCCGACGATGAGCAGGGTGGCGGCGGCCAGTAGTGCAAAGTCCGACCTGAGCAAGTGTTGGAGGTCGGCGTTGACGGCGGGAAAACCGGCGACGGAGACGGTGGCGTTGGCCAGCGATGTGTTGGGTCGGGCGGCGTCGGCGACGGTGACCATCTGCTTGGCCAGGTGGGTCGCCTCGCTGCTGTAGGGGTCATGGCTTGATTCGATGGCGAAGCGCGCGGTCTTGCCGTCGCGGGACAGGAAAAGCTTGGCGACGTCGGCGAATTGGCGGTTCTCGAAGGTGTTGGCCGGTAGGTAGAAGCCGCTCGCGGAATCTGGGGTGGCGCTAGTGCGCGCGGAGTTCTGGAGTTGGGCGGCGATTTGGCTCATCCCGGACAGCATTTGGAGGTTGCTGTCGGCCAGCGCGTGCACACCGGCTGCCAGTGCCTCTGCTCCGGACGCGAGTTGGTTGATGCCGTCTTGGAGGCGGTGGATGTTGCCGGTGATGTCGGTGGGGTTGCCCAGTGCGCCGAAGGCACTGTTTAGTGAGCTGACGGATGCTTGCACGTCGGCCAAAGTGCCGGCGACGGTGGCGTTGGCCGCCGGGTTGTAGCGGTCGCCGAGGTCGGCGACCTGGTTGAAGAAACCGTTGTCGCGCAACGTGATCAGGATTTGCACTTGGTCGCGTATCTGGGCGCATTGCGGGGTAGTCGCACACCAGGGCGAGGTGTTGAGTGCGCCGACGAGTGGGTCGATGGCGGTGATAGCGTTTTGGGCTTGATCGGCCAGGGGGCGAAGTCCGGGCCCGGATTGGATGGCCTGGTCGATACTGGGTGCGGTGGCCGAAAGTTGTTGCAGCAGCGGCCTTAACTGGTCGACGCGTACACCTGCTGACAGTGCTCGGTTCAGAACTCCGGTCAGTGGGGTCAGGGCAGTGCGCACGGTGGTATCGAGTTTCGCCAGTCCGCCGGCGAGTTGGTCGGCGCCGTTGGTGAGTTTGGCGAGGTCGCCTTTTCGTGCGTTGCCGTCGGCGACTGCATCGGCCATCTTGTCGCCGATCTGGCCGTTTTGCCATGACAGCTTGGCTTGATCGAGTCGTGTACCGGCGGGTCGGGTGACTCCGGAAACCTTGGTGACGCCGGGAATCTGCGAGATGCGCGATGCCATTTCGTCAAGATCGGCCAGCCCTCGGCCGGTCCGCATGTCTGTCGGGTTTTCCACCACGACAAATTCACTGATCACCACATCTTTGCGGAAGTGCCGGTTGAGCAGCTGGTAACCCTGGTTACTGGGGGTGGTCGTCGGCTGGCCTTGGCGATCGTCATAGCTGATTTTGATCGTCGTAGCCACCGCTGAAAGAGCCAGTAGGATGACCAGGCTGACGGCCAGCAGCGGTACGGGGCGGCGCACCACCGCGACGGCCACGCTGTTCCAGTAGCGCCGGGTCCGGTCGGGTTTGGGGTCGCCGATCCCGCGCCGGGCGGCCAGCGTCAGAACGGGTGGCAGCAGCGTGACGGAGGCCAGGAAACCGACGAATACCGCGAGCGCGCAGGCCGGGCCAAGGGCGGCGAAAACGCTGAGCTTGGCGAAGACCATGGACAGGAAAGCAAAGGCGACGGTGGCCGCCGAGGCGAGGATGACCCGCCCGATGCTGGCGGTGGCATGGATGGCTGCTTGATCGGGGGGCACCCCGGCGCGGCGCTGCTCGTGATAGCGGCTGATCAAAAAAACCGAATAGTCGGTACCGGCGCCGAGCAGGATGGCGCCCATGAACGCGACAGTGAATTCGGAAACCGGCATGCCAAGCTCGCCGAGCGCGGACAGCACGCCACGTCCAACGGCCAGGCTCACCCCGATGACCAGCAAGGGCAGCACTGCGGTGACCACGGAGCGATAGACGATCATCAGGATCAGCGCGATCAGCGCGGCGGTGGCGATCGAAATGAACAACAGCGCGTGCTCGGCGCTAGCGATCATGTCGCTGAACGTCGCCGGGGGACCGGTCACATATGCCCTGGTCGTCCTGCCGGCGAATTCCTTGGCGGTGATGTCGCGGACGACGGTGATGGATTCTGTAGCTGCTGGATCGCCCAGGGTGCCGACGACGCCGACGGGCAGATACCAGGCTTTGTGATCCTGGCTGACGGCCTGGGCTGCGGTCACCGGATCGGCGAGCAGGTCTTGGACCAGTAAGACGTGTTTGGTGTCGGCGCGCAGCCGAGACACCAGGTCCGCGTAGTCTCGGCGTGCGGTCGGTGTCAGACCGGCAGGGTCCTCCATCGCGACGAACACCATTGTCTTCGAACCCTGTTCGCTGAACGCCACGCTCATCCGGTCGATGGTTTGAAGCGACGGGACATCGTGAGGCACCAAGTCGACCGACTGCTGGCGTACGACGGTCTCCAGTTGCGGGAACAGCAGCGCCAGCACGACGGCGGTGCCGATCCACACACTGAAAATCAGAATCTTGTGTTCAACGGCGAACGCGCCCAGGCGCGCTAGCCGGGGACTATATTCGCTCCTTTCCGCCGTGCCATCACGTTGTCGCCGAACCGACTTCACGACGTCGGCGATGGCTGCGAGAGTGTCGGTCATGTTGCCGCTGAAGGAATCTCGGTTGGGCTGCTCTCGTCGTCGAGAATGTCGTGGCGGACGGTACGGACCCGCCCGCCCGGCAGGCAGGCCATGTAGCCGTGGTGTTGGCCGTAGAGCTCCCACGCCGGGGCGTGTGGGTCAGCCTCAACCTCGATGCGGTGGCCGCGGGAAAACCGGAGGTGCAGTGTGCCATTGTCGGTGCACCAGGCTTCCGTGCACACCGATCCGGCCAAGTCGAGCAGTGGACGCTCATGCTGCGCGACGGCGCCGGGATCGATCAACACGTCCTCGGCCGGGTAGGACCCGGCCGGGGGAAGCGTAAGTCGGAACTGGTTGGAGATGACCAGTTCGTTGTGATCATCAAGGTCTAAGACGAGCCCATCCCGCAGTGACAAGCGCTGAACTGTGCAGCTTTCGATCCATTGGTTGAGCATGAGAACTCCTCTGACACGTAGGCGAGTCTCCTTATACGAGACTACCAGTATCGTTGCGCTACTAGTAGTAGCGTTCGACGGTAATCGGGCTGCTGTGGCTCGTCAGAATCAATCGAGTGGCCCGATCGATGTTGTTGCGGGCTTCATCCGCTGATACCCGCTTGCCGATGAACCTTGTGAGGTTGGCCAGCCAAATGTCGCAGAGCAGCCCGGCGATCAATAGGTGGTTCGGCGAGGGTTCGCCGCCGCTCAAGGCGCGGGCGAGTACTCGTGCGATCACGCCGGTGGCTCGGTCCACCTCGTCGGCGGCCGTCGTGTCGGCGACGACGAAGGCCCTCGTCATCGCCTCGGTGAGCAGGGGATCGCGCTGCCACTCGGCGTGTAGACATTGCGTGAGATGCGCCAAGCGCTGCGGTGGGTCATCTGCGATGGTGGACCAATCGCGCATCGCTTCGACGCGTAAAAACTCGCGAGTCAATGCGCTAACCAAGAGGTGAGTTTTCGACGGAAAGTAGCCGTACAGGGTGCCCACGGCGATACCTGCCTGATCGGCAATCGTGCGCATCTGCACCGCTTCGTAACCACCGGCGCTCGCCAGTGATATCGCCTCGTCCAGAATCGCGTCTCTTCGCCACATTGAGCGTGGGCGCTGTCGCGATAGGTTTCCTTGGCGCATTGTTGCTTTGGCGTCGATAGGTGCGGAAGAAGTCATGGGTTGCGTCGAATTTGGTCGGTCGGGAGTCCGCTTGTCCTGGATAGGTCTTCGAGCAGCTCGTCAAAACCGGAGGTGTCGCCGTGCGCGGCGAAGTGTTCGGCGGTGACCACAACGAATACGGCCTTGGCGGTGAACCGCGTTGCCCCGTCGGCGCCTGTGCCCGTGCCCGTTACGTGTAGGGCGCGGCCTGTTCGGCGGGAAATGCTCGCGCTGAGGCGATGGGGTTGGTGAAGGGGCACCGGTCGGAGATATTCGACCGTCAAGCTTCGGGTGACTGCGGGCGTGCCCGCTATCCACAGGGTGAATCCAAGAACGTCGTCACAAGCGGCCGCAACAGCGCCGCCGTGAGCTAATCCTGGTGCACCGATGTGTCGCTCGTCGAATGTCAGGTCGCTATAGACGCTTTCCCCGATGCGATAGACCACAAGTTGAAGGCCGTGGGGATTCTCAGACCCACACCCCATGCAGGTGGGGGTATGCGAAGGCAGCCGCTCCGGTTCCGGCTTCGTTGGCGTGTTCATGGTTGCCCAATTTCCGTCGACAGGTCACGGCTGTGGTGGTCGATCGCTGTCGGATTCGGGTAGCCACCTTGTCCATTCAGTGCCTTGGCGGGTCGCCCGGGCGCCAAGATCGCGACAATTACTGCGGACAGGCCGCAGACCGCCGCCAACACGATTGCCCCCATGGTGCAGCCGTGGACGAACGCCGTCTTCGCTGAGGCAATCGCTGGTTGCAGCGGTGGTCCGAGACGGTGCGCGGCCTGTGTGGCTGAGGCCAGCGAATCGCTAAATGCCGCTTGCGCCGGGGCTGGGAGTGCTGCGACAACGGGCTTTACGCGATCGGAGTAGCCGGCGGCGAGCAGACTTCCGGCAATGGCCACTCCGATTGCAGCGCCCAGTTCGCGTGCGGCGTCGTTGACTGCGGCGGCGACGCCGTGCTTTTCCACAGGTGTGGCATCGACGACGGCCGCGGTCGACGGCGCGGTGCACAGCCCCAAGCCGACGCCGAAAGCTAGTAGGGCGCAAACGACTTCGATATAACCGGAGTTAACGTCAAGGCCGCTTACCAAGAGCGTGCCAACGGCAATCGCGACCAGCCCGGAGACCGCCATCATTCGTAAACCCCATTGATTGGCCAGCCGGGGTGCGGCGAGCGAGACACCGACAATCGGCACGATCAGCGGCGTCAATGCCAACGCCGACACCAGCGGTGCGTAGCCGCAAATAAGCTGCAAGTACTGAACTAAGAGATAGAACACGCCGAACATCACCAGGAAGTGCAGTACGAGAGATACTGTGCCTGCGGAAAATCCGCGGTCGGTGAAGAGTCGCATATCGAGCAGCGGATCGGACGTACGTAGCTCCACCGCAACAAAGGTCAGTACTCCGAAGGCGCCGATGCCGAACAAGGCGACCACCGCACCATCGGTCCATCCACGCTGCGGGGCCTCGATGAGGCCGACCACGATCAGGCCAATTGCGATAGCGATGATCACGGACCCGGCCACGTCGATGCGGGGGTGTGAGTGCTGGCGCGATTCTGGCACCAACCACGAGGCGGCGAGCAAGATCAGCGCGGCGGCGGTCAGGGCCACGAAGATTGCTTTCCACGACCAGAATTCAAGCAAAACGCCCGAAAGCAGCACGCCCACTACAGCACCCGACGCGGCAACGCCTGCCCAAAGTCCTACTGCACGACCTCTTTCGCCCGCCGGAAATTCACCGGTCAAAATCGACAGCGTCGAGGGCATGACAAGAGCGGCCCCTGCACCGCTCACCGTGCGTGCGGCTATCAGCGACAGTGGATCATCGAGCGCCAACGGCACCGCAGAAGCCGTCGCAAACACGATGAGACCGGCAATCAGGACACCGCGCCGACCGTAGCGATCGCCGACGGCTCCCGCGGGCAGCACCAGACACGCGACCGCCAGCGTGTAGCCGTCGACGATCCAAGTCAGCTGGCTTTGCGTCGCTCCGCTCTGAACGGCGATGTCAGACAACGCGGTGTATAGAGCTGCCATGGAACCGATCACGAGCGCCACCGCGAGGCATGACATAACGAGTGTCCATCGCTGGCCCGCAGATAGCCGGGAAGCTCGGTTGGGCATACCCCCCCTTACGAAACCGACAGTTTTGCTCCGCTACTGTTGGTACCATAAGTGTGGTATCCGTTGAAGCCCGTATTCGTTAATTTGGGTTATGAGGTGCTCGTGACCGACCCGTATGCCTTGGCTCCGGACTCCGACGAAGATGCCGACCCTCGGCGTATTCGCTCGCGCAACCGGCTGTTAGACGCCGCCGCGGCGTTATTGAGCACAGGAGGGGTCGAGGCCGTCACCATCGACGCGGTCACGAAAGCCTCCAAGGTCGCCCGCACCACCCTCTACCGCCATTTCAAGAGCTCGTCGCACCTGCTGGCCGCCACATTCGAGCGACTGCTACCACAAGTCACTCCGACTGCACCGGCCAGCGGCACCCTGCGAGAGCAGTTGATCGAGTTATTGGATAGGCAAGCCACGCTGTTCAACGAGGCTCCCCTGCACGTCACAACGCTGGCATGGTTGGCGCTCGGCCCAACGAACATCAAGGCCGACACCGACGACCACCACGCATCGGGCGCACTTCGCGCGCGCGTGATCGACCAGTACCGACAGCCCTTCGATGCGCTGCTGCACAGCGAGCAGGCACGCGCCGAACTCGACGACTTTGACCTGGAACTGGCGCTGTGTCAGCTTGTCGGGCCGTTGGCGTTCGCGCGACTGACCGGCTTTCGCACCATGACCCACGATGACTGCACAACGATCGTCGACGATTTCCTCGCCGCACACCAGCGCCGCGGTAACGGCACTCATATCGAGTCAAAGTCGGCGACGACGCGGGCAAAAAACACGCGCGCCACACGATAGTTAGTTGGCCGGCCAGATGATCGGCAGCGACAGATAGCCCCGAATCGGCCCAGACCGAAGGCGCACCGCAGAATCGCCATCGACTGCCCAGTCTGGCAATTGTGACAGCAAGGCGCGCAACGCAATTCGGGCCTCCATGCGCGCGAGCGCAGCCCCCAGGCAGAAGTGGACACCGCGGCCGAAGGCCACCTGATGTTCGGGTTTGCGCTCGATATCAAACACATCGGGCTCAGCGAACACCCGCTCGTCGCGGTTGGCGGACCCGAACAAGAGCAAAACCGACTCGCCCTGCGACATCGTGGTGCCGTGCAGCGTCACTTCCCTGGTCAGCACCCGCGAAAGTCCCTGCACCGGCGAGTCATAGCGCAACAGTTCCTCGACGGCCTGCCCGATGAGAGCGGGTTCGGCGGCCAGCCGATGGCGGCTTTTCGGATGCTCGGCGAGCACCACCGCGGCGTTGCCCAACAGATTTGTCGTGGTTTCGTGGCCAGCGATCAGCAGTAGCAAGCAGAACCCGAGTAGTTCGTCGTCGTCGAGCTTGTGGCCGTTGATTTCAGCTGCCACCAAGGCCGACATCAGGTCGTCGCGCGGCGTCTGCCGGCGATCGGCCAGGAAATCTGCGAAATACGTATATACGGCTGCGGCGGCGGCCAAGCCTTCTGCCACTTCGCCGTGGGCAGGATTGGACTGGATCAGGGCGCTCGACCACTGCCGAAATTGCTGACGGTCTTCACGCGGTACACCCAACAGGTCGGCAATCACCATGGCGGGAAGAATTCCCGCGAAATCGGCAACGAAGTCCGCACGCCTCGTCACGTTGCTGTTGAGTCGCTCCACTAGCGCCGCCGCCAACTCGTCGATACTGGTCTCCAACGCGGCTATCCGCCGAGGGGTAAATGCCTTGCTGACCAATCCGCGCAGCTGATCGTGGCGCGGTGGATCCATCGTGATCATCATCGGCAGAAACGACTCCAGGAATGGCGCGTCCGGCGGCGTCGGAAATACCCCGTTGACCGAGGAGTAGGTCTGGTGGTCGAGCAGGGCGGCGGTTACGTCCGCATGGCGGGCAAGAACCCAGGTATTCGCGGTCTCAGCCCGGAAGACGGGCGCTTCGTCGCGCAACTTCCGGTAGACGGGGTAGGGGTCGTCCTGAATGTCGCTGTCGAATGGGTCGTAGTGAAGCTGCGCAGTCGTCATGTCGGCTCCCGCCGTTGTGAGTCTAATAATACAGCCGTTCAATCCGGTAGTTTAGACTGCAAGTCCAATCCGGAGGGGCGTTAATGCGTGAGGTTCCGCGACAGATCGCCGACCGCCTGCCAGCGGCGGCGACGCTGTTCGCCGAGCGCGGTCTCAACGACACCAAAATCGAGGAGATCGCCGCGGCGACGGGTGTCCCCAAAGCCACCCTGTATTACTACTTCGACGGCAAGGAAGACATCCTCGCGTTCCTTCTCGAGGACGTCCTAAAAGAGATCGCAAGCGCGGTCAGCAGCGTCGTAGACAGCCCTGCCACCGGTGCCGACCGACTGCATCGTGTCATCGCAGCCCAGCTGCACGTGATGGCACAGCGACCCGCTTCCTGTCGCGCCCTGATCGGCGAACTTGGCCGCGCGGCGCGGATGCCCATCATCGCTGACAAAATCGGCACCGCTTACCTGGAGCCCGTGGAGTTGCTCCTTCTCGCCGGCGCCGCCGACGGCTCGCTGGCCGCCGTGACCGACGCCAGGGCCGCGGCCACAGCACTTTTCGGCGCTGTCACCATCACCGCCCTGGCCCACCTCGTCGCCAGCGAACCACTCGATGAGGATCTCCTAGCCCGCACGATCCACGATGTTTGGTTCAGCGGACTGCGCCCACGGTAATCACGACCACAACTTCGACGTGGCGGTCTCCGGCGGTCGTGAACGCTGAGGGGCAAGTAGAGTTTGTCTCGGTCGCCTTAGCAACCGAACAACACGGATTGTTTTCGAAGACCCGTTAGGGGATCCCATTACGGGGCACCGCCTCGCCACCGTCGCAGCGGCCCACTGGCTGCGCCGGTGTGTCGAAGTGAACCCGATCGAGCCAAGGTTCTCGAGGAAGCTGGTCATTTTCAGTTGCCGCGCAGTGGTCAATATTCAGTTGCCGCCGACAGAGGGTCGCTTCGTCGGCAAGAGTTAGTTGGGGGAAGCGTTCGAACAAGGTTTGCAGGCCAATGTGCAGTTCCATGCGGGCGAACGGCGCGCTAGAGCAGACTGGAGGGTGCGACTCCGTTTGTTTGGCCACCGATTTGGACACGAAACACTGCGAAACCCCGCTCGAACAGTGGGGACGGAGCGCAACGCTACGCACACTACAACACCGTCCACCTGCCATTATGAGACAGAACGCGATGCATAGAACCGCGACCGGTTAGCTCATAACCTAGAGGTCGCCGGTTCGAATCCCGTCCCCGCTACTAAGGAATCGGCCCCCAGCGCATTAGGGGTGCTGATCACCCCGGACCCGACACTCCAAGCAACTGATCCGTCGCCCGCCCGAAGCGGATAGCGGTGCGGCGCACGCGTCCAGTGCCCTCCAAGCAGCGTGGTGAGTAATCAACTAATGGCCGCCTTGACTGATCAGCACAATTGACCCAGGCGGAGTCACCCTAGTTGCGCCACCCGTAATGGCACTAGTCAGAAAGTCCAGCCCTCGCGCTGGATCAGGTCGAGGAAGCCGATGCACTCCAGACCGATTTGACGACAGACATACGGGATCTTCGGGCGGTTCTCGTTGCCTCCGTCCTCTCCGGTGACGACCACTGCGCCTTTAAGTTTGGCGACGGCGATCACGAACGGGTCGGCCCGGTTGCGGTTCTTCAGGTTCATTACGAGCCGTTTGTGGCTTTGAAGGATCGATCGGACTTCAATGGCGACCGCAGAGTCGGTGGGTACGATGAGCTGATCTTTACGCGGATTGCACCAGGTCTTGGCGGCTTCGTCTTTCGCTTGGACTTCTTCCCAAACCTCTTCGGAAAGGAACAGCTGGAAATCCCCCGAAAGCGTGGAGGCATGCACTATGAGGAGTAGTCATGTCAGAGACGCGCAGGAAGTTCGACCAGG
>NZ_LZLV01000014.1 GCF_001673405.1 Mycobacterium sp. 1245111.1
AGGCGATCGACGACTTCCTGGCCGGCCCCGAGCACATCTTCTCGATCCTGGAATCCGGCCTGCCCGAGGTGCACCGGATGCGCAAGGAGTACCCGGACGCGGTAGTCCTGCCGTCGTCGGACCAGTTGCCTGAACCCTCGCAGCGCAACTACGAGATGAAGCCGCCGGTGCACCCGCTGTCGATCGGCTACCGGTTGATTCGCGGAACCCTGCATCAGCTGAAAAAGACTGAGCCGCAGCATCATCAGCGCCCACAGCTCAACGTTCCGACCCAGGATGCCCGCTGGTTCCGACTGTCGACGCTGGATGGCGCCACCGTCACGACGGCCGACGGCCGTGGCGCGGTCTACCGCCAGCGTGACCGGGAGAAGATGTTCGCGCTGCTGTGGCAGTCGCTGCGACGCCAGCGTCAGCTGCTGCGCCGCTTCGACGAGATGCGTCGTGTCTACCGCGCCGCGCTGCCGGTGCTGTCCAGCAAAGAGAAGTGGGAGACGGTGCTGTTCTCGGCCAACAACGCGGCTGGCAATGGCCGACATCGCGGCTGAATCGGCGACGCCGAGCGGCGAGGTGGCCGTGCTGGTCGCGGTGCAGTCGGCGTTGGCCGACCGCCCCGGCGCGCTGGCGATCGCCCGGGCCTTGTCCTACTTCGGTGAGCACAGCCTCGGCTGGCTGGCGATATCTGCGATCGGCGCGGGCCTGCAGCCCGCGAAACGCCGGAGCTGGCTGGTGGCCGGCGCCGGCGCGTTCGCCGCGCACGCCGCCGCGGTGGTGATCAAACGAATCGTCCGCCGTCCGCGGCCGCACCATCCCGCGGTCGCCGTCAACGTCGGCACCCCGAGCAGGCTGAGCTTCCCGTCGGCGCACGCCACCTCAACCACTGCTGCGGCCGTGTTGCTGGCCCGGACCACCGGTTTACCGCTGCCTGTCATGCTGGTCCCGCCGATGGCGCTCTCCCGGGTGCTGCTCGGCGTGCACTATCCCAGCGACGTAGCCACCGGTGTGGCGGTCGGGTTCGCCGTGGCCGCTGCCACGGAATGGGTTGCCGCTGGCTGGGCAGACGATAGGTGGAGTGTGAGATGAGCGAACAGGTGGACGCCGCCGAGAAGGCCGACAAGAAGGTGGCCGGACCGCCGGCCAACCTGGTCGTCGGCGTGATCAAGGCGATCCGCCCGCGGCAGTGGGTGAAGAACGTGCTGGTCGCGGCCGCTCCGCTGGCGGCCTGGGGCACCTACGCCCACTACAACTACCGCGACGTGGTCATTCAGATCGCGATCGCGTTCGTGGTGTTCAGCTTGGGGGCCTCGTCGATCTATCTGATCAACGACGTCCGTGACGTCGAAGCCGACCGTCAGCATCCGACCAAGCAATTCCGTCCGATCGCCGCCGGCGTCGTGCCGGAGTGGTTGGCCTACACGCTGGCGTCCGTGCTGGCAGCGATGTCGCTGGGTATCGCGTGGTTGCTCACCCCCAACCTGGCGCTGGTGATGGCCGTCTATATCGGGATGCAGTTGGGCTATTGCTTCGGCCTCAAGCACCAGGCCGTCATCGACCTCAGCATCGTCTCGTCGGCCTATCTCATCCGTGCGATCGCCGGTGGTGCCGCCACCAGTACCCATCTGTCGCAGTGGTTTCTGCTGGTGGTCGCATTCGGTTCGCTGTTCCAGGCGGCCGGCAAGCGCTATGCCGAGTTGCAGTTGGCGGAGCGCACGGGCGCCAAGATCCGTAGGTCGCTGGAGAACTACACCAGTACCTACCTCCGCTTTGTGTGGACGTTGTCGGCCACCGCCGTCGTCGTCTGCTATGGACTGTGGGCGTTCGAGCGCGATCACGGCAAGGCCGGCTGGTTCGTGGTGTCGATGATCCCGTTCACGATCGCGATCCTGCGGTACGCGGTGGATGTCGACGGCGGTGTGGCCGGCGAACCCGAGGAGATCGCGCTGCGCGACCGGGTGCTGCAGGTGTTGTTCCTGGCGTGGATCGGGACCATAGGTGTCGCAGTCGCCCTCGGCTGACGTCGTTACGGAGACACGTTCGCGCTGGCCGGTGCTCAAGCCGGTTGGCAGAGCGTCATTCCCATACGACATCACGGTCCGGGCCAGCCTGTGGATCAGCGTCGCCGTGGTCACGGTGCTGTTCGGCTGGGGCGCCTGGCAGCGTCGTTGGATCGCCGACGACGGCCTGATCGTGTTGCGGACCGTCCGAAACCTGTTGGCCGGCAACGGTCCGGTCTTCAATCAGGGCGAGCGGGTCGAGGCCAACACCTCGGTGGTGTGGACGTATCTGGTGTACGCGGTCAGCGCGCTGATCCGGCCGCTGCAGTTGGAATACGTGGCGCTGGCGCTGGCGCTGGGCCTGAGCCTGGCGGGGCTGGCGATGCTGATGCTGGGCACCGGGCGGCTGTTCGCGCCCAGTCTGGTCGGCCGGCGCGCGATCATGCTGCCGGCCGGTGCGCTGGCCTACATCGCGGTGCCGCCGGCGCGCGACTTCGCCACCTCCGGCCTCGAAAGCGGTTTGGTGATGGCCTATCTCGGGCTGCTCTGGTGGATGATGGTCTGCTGGTCGCAGGCTCGTCGCCGCCCTGGCGGGCTGCCCTCTCCGGGGCGGGCGTTCAGCGCCGCGCTGGCTTTCGTGGCCGGCTGCAGTGTCCTGGTGCGCCCCGAGTTGGCGCTGATCGGCGGCGGGGCGCTGATCATGATGCTGATCGCCGAGCCGGCCGGACGCCGGCGGCTGGAGATCGTGGTGGCCGGCGGGCTGCTGCCGGTGGGCTATCAGATCTTCCGGATGGGCTACTACGGCTTGCTGTTTCCCGGCACCGCGCTGGCCAAAGACGCCGCCGGTGACAAGTGGTCGCAGGGCCTGATCTACCTGTCGAACTTCAACGGCCCCTACGCGTTGTGGGTGCCGATGCTGCTGCTGGCCGCGCTCGGCCTGCTGCTGTGGGCCTCGGCGCGCCGCCACAAGAGTCAAAAGGCAACGGCCACAACGCCTTCGGGTGCAGGCCCGCTGGCCCGTACCGTGCAGAGCCCCGCCGCCGTCGTGATGTTCATCGTGGTCAGCGGGCTGCTGCAGGCGCTTTATTGGATCCGGCAGGGTGGCGACTTCATGCACGGCCGGGTGCTGCTCGCCCCGCTACTGTGCCTACTCACACCGGTCGCGGTGGTGCCGGTGGTGTTCCCCGACGGCACGCGGCTCACCCGCGAGGCCGGCTACTGGCTGGCCGGCAGCGTCAGTGCGCTGTGGATGTCGGTCGCGGGATGGGCGCTGTGGGCCGCCAATTCGCCCGGCCTGGGCGACGACGCCACCCGCGTCACCTACACCGGCATCGTCGACGAGCGCCGGTTCTACGCCCAGGCAACCGGCCACGCGCATCCGCTGACCGCCGCCGACTACCTCGACTATCCCCGGATGCGCGCAATCCTGGTGGCGCTCAACAACACTCCGGAAGGGGCGCTGCTGCTGCCGTCCGGCAACTACGACCAGTGGGACTTAGTCCCACCGATCCCGTCGAAGGACGGCGCCGCGCCTCACGTGCCCGTCAATGGCCCGCACACAGTCTTTTTCACCAACCTCGGCATGGTCGGCATGAACGTCGGGCTCGATGTCCGGGTGATCGACCAGATCGGTCTGGCCAACCCGCTGGCGGCCCACACTGCGCGGCTTCAGCACGGGCGCATCGGTCACGATAAGAATCTGTTCCCCGACTGGGTGATCGCCGACGGACCGTGGGTGAAGTGGTATCCGGGTGTGCCGGGCTACCTCGACCAGAAATTCGTTCAGCAGGCCGAGGCGGCGCTGAAATGCGAGGGCACGCAGCAGGTGCTGAACTCGGTGCGGGCTCCCATGGGAGTGCACAGGTTCCTGTCCAACCTGCTGCACTCCGTGCAGTTCACCCGCTACCGCATCGACCGGGTTCCGCGGTACGAACTGATCAGGTGCGGACTGGCCATACCGGAGACCGGCGCCCCTGAGTACACCGGACTGCCCGCCACCGGGCCATAGCCGAGCGTCGAGAGTTATCGGCAGAAGAATTTTTGGCAGCGTTTCGGTGCGCGTGCGACCGGTCGCCTCGATTGGCGTCCAGCAATACCAAATATGTAGTCTTACCGGCGAACAACCGCTCGACGGCACATTCACAGCGTGGTGATCCGCAGCCGAGTTGAGTGGGTCCGGCCGCAGCGCGAGGCCCCGTTTGGGGCCAACGCCGATGAGAGTCCAGACCGCGAGATGTGGTTGACTACGGAAGCACAGCTGCGCCGTCCGGCATTGATGCGGGTCCGAATGACTCGTTGAAAGCCGGACATCCAGGCCGGCACGTTCGGCAACGATGCGGGCCAAGGAGCGGCTCGCTGAAAGGCTGAGCAAAAGGGCATGCAGTCCGACCCACATCGTTGGGCCCGACAATGAATGAGGAAGCAAGAATGAGGCTTGTTGACAGGTTTCGCAGCGCGAAAATGACGCTGAGAGCGTCATCGCGCCGGCTCGCGCTAGGGGCGGCTGCAGCGGCGCTGCTGCCGGGCCTGATCGGCGTTGCGGGCCAGACCGCCGACGCTGGCGCGTTCTCCCGGCCGGGTCTGCCCGTCGAGTACCTGCAGGTGCCGTCGGCAGCCATGGGCCGCGACATCAAGGTCCAGTTCCAGAGCGGTGGCGCTAACTCGCCCGCCGTCTACCTGCTTGACGGTCTCCGCGCGCAGGACGACTTCAACGGCTGGGACATCAACACCCCCGCCTTCGAGTGGTTCCTGCAGTCAGGCCTCTCCGCGGTCATGCCGGTGGGTGGCCAGTCCAGCTGGTACACCGACTGGTACAAGCCGGCTTGCGGCAAGGCAGGCTGCCAGACCTACAAGTGGGAAACGTTCCTCACCAGCGAGCTCCCCGCCTTCCTCGCCACCAAGGGCGTGAAGCAGAACGGCGGCGCGGCCGTCGGTCTGTCGATGGCCGGTGCCTCGGCGCTCAACCTGGCCAACTACCACCCCGCGCAGTTCGTCGAGGTCGGCGCATTCTCCGGCCTGATGGACCCTTCGCAGGGGATGGGACCGTCGCTGATCGGCCTTGCCATGGGTGACGCCGGTGGTTACAAGCCCGCCGACATGTGGGGCCCGAAGGAAGACCCGGCCTGGGCGCGTAACGACCCGCTGCTGAACGTCAGCAAGACAGTCGCCAACAACACCCGCGTGTGGATGTACTGCGGTAACGGCAAGCCGTCCGAGCTCGGCGGTGACAACCTGCCGGCCAAGTTCCTCGAGGGCTTCGTGCGCACCAGCAACATCAAGTGGCAGGACGCGTACAAGGCGGCCGGCGGCAACAACGCGGTGTTCAACTTCGACGCCAACGGCACGCACGACTGGCCGTACTGGGGCTCGCAGCTGCACGCGATGATTCCCGACATGCAGGCACACCTCGGTGCGACTCCGGGTGCCGGCCCCGCCCCGGGCGGTGCTCCGGCGGCCGCCGCGGCAGGCCAGCACACCTGAGCTGACAACAGCACGGCTGACGGCGACGACCTTGCGGGGTCGTCGCCGTTCGCCGTTTCTGGCGTCCGCCACAACGGGGTGTGATTAGCTACCTTGCGGAACGGGGGCCGCTTTGCAGCCCCTCAATTGGCGGGCGAGCGACAAGCGAGGTCAGGGATGAGAAGTCTGTCGATTCTGCTACAGCTCCTGTGTCTGGTGGGCGCCGCCGTGTTGACGGCCGGTGGCTTCCTCATGACGGAGTTGAGCCCGGCCCGCGCCGCGGGTTACGAGACGCTGATGGTTCCCTCCGCGGCGATGGGCCGCGACATCCCGGTGCAGTTCATGGCGGGCGGTCCGCACGCCGTGTACCTGCTGGACGCCTTCAACGCCGCTCCCGACGTCAGCAACTGGGCGACCGCGGGCAACGCGTTCAACACCCTCGCCGGCAAGGGCATCTCGGTGGCCGCGCCGGCCGGTGGCGCCTTCAGCATGTACACCAACTGGGAGCAGGACGGCAGCAAGCAGTGGGACACCTTCCTGTCACAGGAGCTGCCGGACTGGCTGGCCGCCAACAAGGGTCTCGCCCCCGGCGGGCACGGCGTCGCCGGTGCCTCGCAGGGTGGCTACGGCGCGATGGCGCTGGCCTGCTTCCACCCCGAGCGGTTCGGCTTCGCCGGTTCGCTGTCGGGCTTCCTCTACCCGTCGAACACCACCAGCAACGGCGCGATCCTGGCCGGCCTGCAGCAGTTCGGCGGTGTCGACGGCAACGGCATGTGGGGCGCCCCACAGCTGGGCCGTTGGAAGTGGCACGACCCCAACGTCCACGTCGCCATGCTCGCGCAGAACAACTCACGGGTCTGGGTCTGGAGCCCGACGAACATGGGCGGCGACGCCGCGGCCATGATCGGTCAGGCCGGCGAGGCGATGGCGGGCGCCCGGTTCTTTTACCAGCAGTACCGCAACGCCGGTGGGCACAACGGGCACTTCGACTTCCCCGGCGGCGGCAGCAACGACTGGGGCTCGTGGAGCGGCCAGCTCGGCGCGATGTCCGGCGACATCGTCGGCGCGATCCGCTAACTCGTCACCCGGTCACGGTGCCGCAACCCGGTACCGTGAATAAAGCTCGACGGCACTGAGTCTGTCGGCTGTGCACCCGACCGACTCTGCTAGCAGGAGATCATGGCTGTGAACTCACGGCGGAAACGCCGTCGTCGAATCCTGGCGTTGACCGCCGCCGCAGCGGTGGCATTGGTGGTGGGCCTGGTGATCCTGGCGGTGGTCGGCGTGCTGCGGCAGCGCCAAGGCGTGCCGAGCGCGGTGCCGCCCAGCATCTTGCCGCCGACCAGCAGTGGCGTGCCGTCTCACCCGCACAAGCCGCGGCCGGCCTCGCAGGACTCGAGCTGCCCCGACGTGCAGCTGCTCGCGATCCCCGGCACCTGGGAGTCGTCGCTGCAGGACGACCCGCTCAATCCGGTCCAGTTTCCGAAGGCGTTGCTGCTCAACGTCACTCGGCCGATCCGCGAACAGTTCAACTCCAGCCGGGTCGAGACCTACACCGTGCCCTACACCGCGCAGTTTCATAACCCGCTGAGCGGCGACCCGCAGATCTCGTACAACGACAGCCGGGCCGAGGGCACCCGCGCGGCAGTCAAGGCGATGACCGACATGAACGTCAAATGCCCGCTGACCAGCTACGTGCTGGTGGGCTTCTCACAGGGCGCGGTGATCGCCGGTGACATCGCCAGCGACGTCGGCAACGGGCGCGGTCCGGTCGACGACGACCTGGTGCTCGGTGTGACGCTGATCGCCGACGGACGCCGTCAGCAAGGCGTCGGTCAGGAGATCGGACCGAACCCTCCGGGCGAAGGGGCCGAGATCATCCTGCACGAGGTGCCGGTGCTGTCCACCCTCGGTTTGACGATGACGGGCCCACGCCCGGGCGGCTTCGGTGCGCTCAACGGCAAGACCAACGAGATCTGCGGACCCGGCGACCTGATCTGCGCGGCGCCGCCGGAGGCGTTCAGCCTGGCGAACCTGCCCAGGACGCTGGACATCCTGGCGGGTGGGGCGGGTGCGCCGGTGCACGCGCTGTACGCCACCACCCAGTTCTGGAGTCTGGACGGACAGCCTTCGACCGAGTGGACGCTCAATTGGGCGCACACCACGATCGAAAACGCGCCCCACCCCAAACACGGGTAATCGAACTCAGCGGTCGGCCCGGCGTCACAGGTCACAGTTGTGCTAAGCGGTACCTTCAGATTTGGTTGGCGGCGCGCCGCCCACTAACATTAAGAGGAATTTAAGAGCAGCTATGGTCGGCTCATCGCATATTCCAGGCGATGCGGAACTCTTGGCGCGCTTCGGTAGCCTCGGTGAGGCCCGCCGTTCGCGACAACGCTACGCACGCGAGGTGTGGTGGTTCCGTAGGCAGACCTGAGTCCGATGAACCCCCGTCGGCGAGGCTCATGCAGACCTGGCCCGCGCCGGGTGATGAAGGAGAGAAAACGGAATGGCGTACCACAACCCGTTCGTCGTGAACGGCAGGATCTCGTTCCCCGAGAACACCAACCTGGTTCGTCACGTCGAGAAATGGGCGAAGGTTCGTGGCGAAAAGCTCGCCTACCGTTTCCTGGATTACTCGACCGAGCGCGACGGCGTCACCCGCGACATCGCCTGGTCGGAGTTCGCCGCCCGCAACCGCGCCGTCGGCGCCCGCCTGCAGCAGGTCACCAAGCCCGGTGACCGGATCGCGATCCTCTGCCCGCAGAACCTGGACTACGTCGTGGGCTTCTTCGGCATCCTGTACGCCGGCCGCATCGGCGTACCGCTGTTCGACCCGTCGGAACCCGGCCACGTCGGCCGCCTGCACGCCGTGCTCGACGACTGCGAGCCCACCGCGATCCTGACCACCAGCGACTCCGCCGAAGGAGTCCGCAAGTTCTTCCGCAGCCGTCCGGCCAAGGAGCGCCCGCGCGTGATCGCCGTCGACGCGGTGCCCAAGGAGGTTGAGTCCACCTGGGACCCGGACCAGGTCGACGCCAACGCCATCGCCTACCTTCAGTACACCTCGGGTTCGACCCGCACCCCGACCGGCGTGGAGGTCACCCAGGCGAACTTGGCCACCAACTGCGTCCAGGTGCTGGAAGCACTCGAGGGGCAGGACGGCGACCGCGGCGTCACCTGGTTGCCGTTCTTCCACGACATGGGCTTGATCACGATCATGCTGGGCCCCATGCTGGGGCAACACAACACGTTCATGACGCCGGCCGCGTTCGTGCGCCGGCCGAGTCGCTGGCTGCGCGCGCTGGCCGGGGTGGCCGGCGACGACGGCCCGACCTATTCGCTGGCCCCGAACTTCGCCTTCGAGCACGCCGCCCTGCGCGGTCTGCCCCGCGACGACGAGCCGCCACTGGATCTGTCCAATGTCAAGGCCCTGCTCAACGGCAGCGAACCGATCTCGGTCGCGTCGATGCGGAAGTTCACCAACGCGCTCAAGCCGTACGGGCTCGACGAGAATGTGATGAAGCCGTGCTATGGCCTGGCCGAGGCGACGCTGTTCGTGTCGATCACCCCGATGACGGAGGGCCCGACGGTCGTCCACGTCGACCGCGATGCCCTGAACAACCACCGCTTCGTCGAGGTCGAGCCCGACGCTCCGAATGCGGTCACTCAGGTGTCGGCCGGCAAGGTCGGTGTCTCCGAGTGGGCGGTGATCGTGGACGCCGAGACGGCCACCGAGTTGCCCGACGGTCAGATCGGTGAGATCTGGTTGCACGGCCCCAACATGGGCCAGGGCTATTGGCGGCGCGAGGCCGAGTCGACCGAGGTGTTCGGCAACATCCTGAAGTCGCGGATCGCCGAGTCGCACGCCGAGGGCGCCGCGGACGACGGCACCTGGGTCCAGACCGGCGACTACGGCACCTATTACAAGGGCAACCTCTACATCACCGGCCGGGTCAAGGACCTGGTGATCATCGACGGACGTAACCACTACCCGCAGGACCTGGAATACTCCGCGCAGGAGGCCAGCCGGGCGCTGCGGACCGGTTTCGTCGCGGCCTTCTCGGTGCCGACCAACCAGCTGCCGGCCTCGGTCTTCGAAAACCCGCACGCCGGACTGAAATTCGACAAAGACGACACCTCCGAGCAGCTCGTGATCGTCGCCGAGCGCGCCCCGGGTGCGCACAAGCTGGACTACCAGCCGATCGCCGACGACATCCGCGCGGCCATTGCCGTCCGGCACGGTGTGACCGTGCGCGACGTGCTGCTGGTGCAGTCCGGTTCGGTGCCGCGGACCTCGAGCGGCAAGATCGGCCGCCGCGCCTGCCGCGCCGCCTACATCGACGGCAGCCTGCGCAGTGGCACCACCGGCCCGAACGCCTACCCCGACCAAACCGACTGAGCGCGAACATGACTGACGCAGACACCCAAACCGAGGCTGCCCCGGCACGCACCGACATGTCCATCGCCGAAGTGCGGCAGTGGCTGCGCAACTGGGTCGCCACCGCCACCGGACAGTCACCCGACGCGGTCGACGAGGCCACCCCGATGGTGGAGCTGGGTCTGTCCTCGCGTGACGCGGTGGCGATGGCCGCCGACATCGAGGACGCCACCGGCGTCACCGTGTCGATCGCGGCCGCGTTCGAGCACCCGACGATCGAGTCGCTGGCCACCTGGATCGTCGAGGGCGACCCCGAGCTCGACGCCGCCGACGCCGACGAAATCGACTGGACCCGAACGGGACCCGTCGAGCGCGTCGACATCGCGGTGGTGGGCCTGGCCACCCGACTCCCGGGCGACATGAACACCCCGGACGAGACCTGGGCGGCGCTGCTGGAGGGCCGCGACGCGATCACCGACCTGCCCGAGGGCCGCTGGTCGGAGTTCATGGACGAGCCGCGGCTGGCCGAGATGATCTCCAAGGCCCGCACCCGCGGCGGCTATCTCTCCGACATCAAGGGCTTCGACTCCGAGTTCTTCGCACTGTCCAAGACCGAAGCGGACAACGTCGACCCGCAGCAGCGGATGACGCTGGAGCTGACCTGGGAGGCGCTCGAGCATGCCCGCATCCCGGCGTCCAGCCTGCGCGGCGAGTCGGTCGGCGTGTTCGTCGGCACCTCGGTGATGGACTACAGCTACCTGGCGATGTCCGACCCGACCGTCGCCCACCCGTACGCGATCACCGGTGTCGCGAGTTCGATTGTGGCCAACCGGGTTTCGTATTTCTTCGACTTCCACGGCCCGTCGGTCGCGGTGGACACCGCCTGCTCGAGCTCGTTGGTCGCCACCCACCAGGCGGTGCAGGCGCTGCGCAACGGTGAGTGCGACGTGGCGATGGCCGGCGGTGTCAACGCGCTGATCACCCCCGCGGTGACGCTCGGGTTCGACGAGATCGGCCAGGTGCTCTCACCGGACGGCCGGATCAAGTCGTTCTCGTCGGACGCCGACGGCTACACCCGTTCCGAGGGCGGGGCGATGCTGGTGCTCAAGCGGGTTGACGATGCGCGCCGCGACGGCGACCAGATATTCGCGGTGATCGCCGGCAGCGCGGTCAATCACGACGGCCGGTCCAACGGCCTGATCGCCCCCAACCCCGACGCACAGGCCGACGTGCTGCGCCGGGCCTACAAGGACGCCGGCATCAACCCGCGCACCGTCGACTACGTCGAGGCGCACGGCACCGGCACCGTGCTGGGTGACCCGATCGAGGCCCAGGCGCTGGGCCGAGTGGTCGGTCGCGGCCGGCCTGCCGACAAGCCGTTGCTGCTCGGTGCGATCAAAACCAATGTGGGACACATGGAGTCGGCGGCCGGTGCGGCCAGCCTGTCGAAGATGGTGCTGGCGCTGCACCACGACAAGCTGCCGCCGTCGATCAACTACGCCGGACCCAACCCCTACATCGACTTCGACGCTTCCCACCTGAAAGTCCTCGACACCGTTAGCGACTGGCCGCGGTACGGCGGCTACGCCGTGGCGGGCGTCTCCAGCTTCGGATTCGGTGGCGCCAACGCACACGTGGTGTTACGTGAGGTGCTGCCCCGTGACGTCGTCGAGCGTGAACCCGAGCCCGAGCCCGAAAAGGTGCCTGAGGCAACGGCTCCCGACGAGCACGTCGAATTGGTCGGCGGTCTGCGGTTCAACGAGTACGGCGAGTTCGTCGATCCCAGCGAGGACGGCGCAGCGTCCGCCGGCGACGAGTACGAGCTGCCCTGCATCACCGACGAAGCCCTGCGGCTCAAAGAGATCGCGCTGGAAGAGCTTGCCGGCGAAGAGGTTCCGACCCCGGTGGTGCCGCTCGCGGTTTCGGCGTTCCTGACCTCACGCAAGCGGGCCGCCGCGGCCGAGCTGGCCGACTGGATGGAATCCCCTGAGGGGCAGGCGTCGTCGCTGGAGTCGGTCGGCCGGTCGCTGTCGCGCCGCAACCACGGCCGATCACGCGCGGTGGTGCTGGCCCACGACCACGAGGAAGCCGTCAAGGGCCTGCGGGCGATCGCCGACGGCAAACAGAAGCCCTACGTGTTCAGCACCGACGGCCCGGCCACCAATGGCCCGGTGTGGGCGATGGCCGGATTCGGTGCGCAGCACCGCAAGATGGGCAAGAACCTCTACCTGCGCAACGAGATCTTCGCCGAGTGGATCGAGAAGGTCGACTCGCTGATCCAGGACGAGCGCGGCTACTCGATCCTCGAGCTGATCCTCGACGACTCGGTCGATTACGGCATCGAAACCAGCAACGTCGTCATCTTCGCGATCCAGATCGCGTTGGGCGAGCTGCTCAAGCATCACGGCGCGAAACCCGCTGCGGTGATTGGCCAGTCGCTCGGTGAGCCGGCATCGGCATACTTCGCCGGCGGGCTTTCGCTGGCCGACGCCACCCGGGTGATCTGCTCGCGCTCGCACCTGATGGGTGAGGGCGAGGCGATGTTGTTCGGCGAGTACATCCGGTTCATGGCGCTCGTCGAATACTCCGCCGACGAACTCAAGACGGTGTTCGCCGACTTCCCCGGCCTGGAGGTGTGCGTGTACGCCGCCCCGAGCCAGACAGTGATCGGCGGCCCGCCGGACCAGATCGACGAGATCGTCGCCCGCGCCGAGGCCGAGGGCCGCTTTGCCCGCAAACTCCAGACCAAGGGCGCGGGCCACACTTCGCAGATGGACCCGCTGCTGGGCGAGTTCTCCGCTGAGCTGCAAGGCATTTCGCCGCACAGCCCGCAGGTCGGGATCTTCTCGACGGTGCACGAGGGCAGCTACGTCCGGCCCGGTGGTGAGCCGATCCACGACGTGGCCTACTGGCTCAAGGGCATGCGGCACTCGGTGTACTTCACCCACGGCGTTCGCAACGCCGTCGACAACGGCTACACCACGTTCCTGGAGCTCGCACCCAACCCGGTCGCGCTGATGCAGATCGGCCTGACCACCGCGGCTGCGGGACTGCCTGACGCACAGCTGATTCCGACGCTGGCCCGCAAGCAGGACGACGTCGAGTCGATGATCTCGGCGATGGCGCAGCTGTTCGTGCACGGCCACGACCTCGATATCCGCACGCTGTTCACGCGCGCCCAGGGCCCCGAGGACTACGCAAACGTCCCGCCGACCCGCTTCAAGCGCAAGGAACACTGGCTGGACGCCCACTTCTCCGGCGACGGCTCGGTGCTGATGCCCGGCACGCATGTAGCGATGCCCGACGGCCGGCACGTGTGGGAGTACGCGCCGCGCGGCGAGACCGACCTGGCCGCCCTGGTGAAAGCCGCTGCGATACAGGTGCTTCCGGATGCGGTGCTGACGGCCTCCGAGCAGCGCGCGGTCGCCGCCGAGAACGCCCGGCTGGTGACGACGCTGACCCGGCACCCCGGTGGAGCTTCGGTGCAGGTGCACGCGCGGATCGAGGAGTCCTTCACGCTGGTCTACGACGCGCTGGTGTCGCGGGCCGGGCAGGCCTCGGTGTTGCCGACGGCCGTCGGTGCGGGTGCGGCGATCGCGGGGACCGTGACGGCGGCGCCGGTTGCCGAGCCGGCCGCCGACGAGCCCGAGGCCGAGATCGTGACGGACAGCCTGACCGCCCGTCAGGTGGGGGCGCTGGCCCGCTGGTCGCCGGATTCCGGTGAGACCGTGCATGATCGGCTGGCCGCGATCGTCTCGATGGCGATGGGTTATGAGCCGGAGGACCTCCCTTGGGAGGTCCCGCTGGTCGAGCTCGGCCTCGACTCGATGATGGCCGTGCGGATCAAGAACCGCGTCGAGTACGACTTCGACATGCCGCCGATCCAGCTGCAGGCGGTCCGCGACGCCAACCTGTACAACATCGAGAAGCTGATCGAATACGCGGTCGAACACCGCGACGAGGTGCAGGCTCTGCACGAGCACCAGAAGACGCAGACTCCCGAGGAGATCGCCGCCGAGCAGGCCGCGCTGCTGTCTGGTGCTACTCCGTCGTCGATCACCGCGCCGGCACCCGACCCGCAGGCCCCGGCTGAGCAGGCCGAGCCGGAAACGCAGGCCGAGCCGTCGATTCCGCCGCCCCCGACCAACCCGGCGGGACCCACGGCAGCGACCGACGGCGGCGTCAGCACGGCGACGGCCGCCGCGGCGGCCGCCAAGGTCCTCACCCAGGAGGCGGTGACCGAAGCGCTGGGCGCCGACGTTCCGCCGCGCGACGCCGCCGAGCGGGTCACGTTCGCGACCTGGGCGATCGTCACCGGCAAGTCGCCGGGCGGCATCTTCAATCCGCTGCCCAAGCTCGACGACACGGCCGCCACCAAGCTGGCCGAGCGGCTCTCCGAGCGCGCCGAAGGCACGATCACCGTCGACGACGTGAAGTCCGCGACAACCATCGAGGGCCTGGCGAGCGTCGTTCGCGACCACCTCGAGGAAGGTGTGGTGGACGGTTTCGTCCGCACCCTGCGGGCCCCACAGGAGGGCTCCACGAAGGCGCCGCTGTTCGTGTTCCACCCGGCCGGCGGATCCACCGTGGTCTACGAGCCGCTGATGAAGCGGCTACCGGCCGACGTCCCGGTATACGGCATCGAACGGGTGGAGGGCTCGATCGAGGAGCGCGCCGCCGAATACGTGCCCAAACTGCTGGAACTGCACGACGGACCGTTCCTGCTGGCCGGCTGGTCGCTGGGCGGGGCGCTGGCCTACGCGTGCGCGATCGGTCTCAAACGCGCCGGCGCCGACGTCCGGTTCGTCGGGCTGATCGACCTGGTGCTGCCCGGTGAGCCGATCGACCAGAGCCAAGCGGGGATGCGCGCGCGCTGGGACCGCTACGCACGTTTCGCCGAACGCACCTTCAACGTCGAGGTTCCGGAGATTCCGTACGAGGAACTCGAGAAGCTCGACGACGAGGGTCAGGTCAGGTTCGTCCTGGACGTGGTCGCGCAGAGCGGTGTGCAGATCCCCGGCGGGATCATCGAGCACCAGCGCACGTCGTACCTCGACAACCGGGCACTGGACACCATCGAGATCCAGCCCTACGACGGGTACGTCGCGCTGTACATGGCCGACCGCTACCACGATGACGCGATCGTGTTCGAGCCCGCGTACGCCACCCGCAAACCGGACGGCGGCTGGGGTGAATACGTGACCGACCTGGAGATCGTGCCGATCGGGGGCGAGCACATCCAGGCCATCGACGAACCGATCATCGCGAAGGTTGGTGCGCATATGACCCAGGTGCTCAACAAGATTCACGCCGAGCAGAAAGAAGCCTAAGTGACCACCAAGACCACCGCCGAGCTGCTGACCGAACTACGGGAAAAGCTGGAGCTGGCGAAGGAGCCTGGTGATCCGAAGGCGATCGCGCGGCGCGACAAGAAGGGCATCCCGAGTGCCCGCGCCCGCATCCACGCGCTGCTCGACAAGGGCAGCTTCTTAGAGATCGGGGCGCTGGCCCGCACGCCAGGCGACCCGAACGCGCTCTACGGCGACGGCGTGGTCACCGGGCATGGCCGGATAAACGGGCGGCCGGTGGCGGTGTTCAGCCACGACCAGACGGTGTTCCAGGGCTCGGTCGGCGAGATGTTCGGCCGCAAGGTGGCCAAGCTGATGGACTGGGTGGCCATGGTCGGCTGCCCGATCATCGGCATCAACGACTCCGCGGGCGCCCGAATCCAGGACGCGGTCACCTCGCTGGCGTGGTACGCCGAGCTGGGCCGCCGGCACGAGATGCTCCGCGGCCTGGTGCCTGAGATCTCCATCATCTTGGGCAAATGTGCTGGGGGAGCGGTCTATTCGCCGATCCAGACCGACCTGCTGGTGGCGGTGCGCGACCAGGGCTACATGTTCATCACCGGCCCCGACGTGATCAAGGACGTCACCGGCGAGGACGTGACCTTCGACGAGTTGGGCGGCGCCGACGTGCAGGCACAGCGCGGCAACATCCACAAGGTCGTCGAAGACGAGGCCGCGGCGTTCCAGTACGTGCGCGACTACCTGTCGTTCTTGCCGGACAACACTTTTGGCGACGGGCCGATCGTCAACCCGGGCCTGGAGCCGGAGATCACCCCGACCGACCTCGAGCTCGACACCATCGTGCCGGACGCGGACAACACCGCCTACGACATGCACGAGATCCTGCTTCGTATTTTCGACGACGGCGACGTCTTCGAGATCGCCGAGCAGCGTGGGCCGGCCATCATCACCGCGTTCGCCCGCGTCGACGGCCGGTCGGTCGGCGTGATCGCCAACCAGCCGATGGTGATGTCCGGCGCGGTCGACAGCGAGGCCTCGGACAAGGCATCCAGCTTCATCCGCTTCTGCGACTCCTACAACCTGCCACTGGTTTTCGTGGTGGACACCCCCGGCGCCATGCCCGGTGTGGCCGAGGAGAAGAACGGGATCATCAAGCGTGGTGGCCGGTTCTTCAACGCGATCGTGGAAGCCGACGTGCCCAAGGTGACCATCATCGTCCGCAAGGCCTACGGCGGCGGCTACGCCGTGATGGGTTCCAAGCAGCTCTCCGCCGACCTGAACTTCGCGTGGCCCACCGCGCGCATCGCGGTGATCGGGGCCGACGGCGCCGCCCAGCTGCTGGTCAAGCGATTCCCCGACCCGAACGCGCCCGAAGTCCAGCAGATCAAGAAGGACTTCATCGAGGGCTACAACCTCAACATGGCGATCCCGTGGATCGCGGCCGAGCGTGGCTACATCGACGGCGTGATCCAGCCTCACGAGACCAGGCTGCTGCTGCGCAAGTCGCTACACCTGTTGCGGGACAAGCAGATTCACTGGCGGACGCAGCGTAAGCACGGTCTGACGCCGATTTAGACCTCCAACGAGCAGA
Organism: Mycobacterium sp. 1245111.1; assembly: GCF_001673405.1. GTDB lineage: Bacteria > Actinomycetota > Actinomycetes > Mycobacteriales > Mycobacteriaceae > Mycobacterium. The sequence continues at coordinate 16,732 of NZ_LZLV01000014.1, forward strand.
CGGAGTAGCCCACACGCTTCGGCGTGGGCAGAGAATCTTTCACGGCGGCGACACGATGTTTCACGGGTACTGGTGGCTTATCGCGCGCCGGGTCGGGCCCATCGACATTGCCGTGCTCCCGATCAACGGAGCGAAGTTGAACTTTCCGGTGCCGCAGTTGCAGCCGGCCAGCGAGCTGCGATGGACGTGGCCGCAGTTGCATAAGGCCTCGCGGGGCCTAGCGAGCGCGCCGCGGCTTAGTCCGGGGCTTGGCCCGTTGGGTGGCCTTCAATTCGGCATTGTCGGACCGCAGCTGGGCGTTGTGGGACTCCAGCGCGGAATTCCGATGCTCCAGGTCCAAGATGCGGGCGATGCCCGCCAAGTTGATGCCCTGGTCGACCAACTCGGTGATCTGCTGAAGCCGCTGTAGGTCGTCGTCGCTGTAGCGGCGGGTGCCGCCGGGCGTGCGGGCCGGGGTCAGCAAGCCCAACCGCTCGTAGAGTCGCAGCGTCTGGGGGCCGAGTCTCGATAGCTCGGCCGCGACCGAAATCCCATACACACCGCGCGACGAGCGCGACGCCGCTCCATCAGCCAACCGTGCCTCCGTTTCGGCTGCCGGTGTTCCGGCACAAGAAAAAAGTCAACCCACCCGGCAGGGAAAATCTATACCGGCAGGCACAAATTATCAACCGCAGGGAAAGAGGCGCCGCCTGGGTGTCGACGGCCGCAGGCCAGCCGCGGGGACGACCGGCGCCACTTGTCAGCCGCCTTTGGGCTATCGACACTTCCCGGCGCACATACTGTTTGGATCCTCGCCGCGATTTGGGCGCACCGCCGTCTGCCCGCCTACCGATATCTACCACTCCGTTCGCACACAAAGCTGCCAGAGTGCCGGAAAAACCTCGCGACGGTACTTGCGGAGGAATCCGCGCAGTGGTATCAAAAAACTATGCGTGCGGACATAGATAGTCTGCCTGAATCAGGAGGTGAAACATGGTATTGATGCGTACAGATCCGTTCAGCGACCTCGACCGGTGGACCCAACGGGTGTTCGGCACGGCAGCACGGCCGGCGGTCATGCCCATGGACGCGTGGCGCGATGGCGACCATTTCATCGTCGAGTTCGATCTGCCTGGGGTGAACGAAGATTCGCTCGATCTCAACGTCGAGCGCAACGCGCTGACAGTACGTGCCGAGCGCCCAGAGCTCGACCAGAACCGCGAGATGGTCTCCGCCGAACGTCCCCGCGGGGTGTTCAGCCGCCAGCTGTTCCTGGGCGAAAACCTCGACCCCGACAAGATCGAGGCCAGCTACCACGACGGTGTTTTGCGGTTGACGATCCCGGTTGCTGAGAAGGCCAAGCCGCGGCGCATCGAGATCAGCCACAACGGGCACAAGACCGCGATCAACGCCTAACTGGACATTGGCCACCGGCTTCGCCGCACGGCGGCGACCGCAGCGAGTATGGCCTACCCAGCGTTCTCCTCCGCATCGGATAGGTCATGGTTAAGGGTTGCCCGGATGGAGGTGATAACTCAGCGGTTACCTATCAACGAACAGTGACATGTGTGCCGCCCACAATGTGATCACTGTGCGTGCGCCTCACGCGGGCAAGACCCTGCGGGCGCACAGGCCACCGGACGTGGCACACCAATTGGCATGGGTGCTGCACGCTTGCCACTGAAAGTCCGGGCTCCCGCTGCCCACTGTTTTGCTCTTTCCTGGGCGGCGGGGGCCCGCCATTCGCCTTGAACGCAACACTTTTCGCCCGTACCCTGATCGCGGAAAGACGTGTCTGATGACGCCTGACCCTTACACCGTGCTCGGCCTGACCCCGAAGGCGACGCAGGCCGAAATCACGCATGCCTACCGGCGTCAACTCCGCGACCACCACCCGGACCTACATTCATCGGAACCTGATGCCCCAGCCGACGAGCGGCTGCGCCAAATTGTGGCCGCCTATGCGTTGCTACGCGACGCGACCCGGCGGGCAGCTTACGACCGCGCTCATCCGGCTCGCGACGACGCCGGCCCCACCCGGATATCGGTGAAACACCTCAAATCCGCGGGCGAACAGCCCGAGCTCTGGGCCGGTCCCGTCCGCTGGCACCGCTAACTCGGGCCCTCAGGCGGGCCGATAATCGCCCTCGGGAAGAGGTACCACAATCGCTTGATCGATCACATCTGCCGGGTCGGCGTCCCGATCCGATAGCGCCTCAACGTAGTTGGTGTCCAAGCCAGTGTCTTCTTCGGTGTCCACCGCAATGCGCTGTTCCATCGCGTCTGCTTCGGGTGCTTCGTCTGCTAAGCCGCTGCCTTCGACATGCTTCATGGCCGGGACACCTCCGTTCGCAACAACGTCGGACTGCTACTTGCTGAAGTATACCGGCGGTGGCATCGCAAATCTATGTCTACCGACATAGATCAACGGCCTGCTGCCAGTCAGACTTTGGCGGGGAAATCGGACGTGTAGAACTCGGCCGGGCTCTGCGCGGAGGGGCTCGGCTGCCGGATGAACACCCAGACGCCTGTCGTGCCGGAGCGCAAGCTGTCGCTGACGGTGGTGTTCGCGATTCCCACGCCGTCGGTGTTCAGCGAACCCACCGCGACACCGGGCCCGGGTCCGTCGCAGGGCGCGCTCGATGCCCGCGGCGCCTGGATGAGAGCGACGTCGTAGTGCGCATTCGGCGCGCCGGTCTCGGCGAAGTGGATGTCCGCGGTCACCGAGCTACCGTTCGAGTGGATGACGGCCGACGCCGTGGCGCGGTCCGCCGACGCGTGATCGGGGATCGGGCTGAAGTCGCAGGCACGCAGAATGCTGCGCATCGGCACCACAGTTCCACCCTCGGCGTTCGCGGGGACAGCCGAGCCGGCCAGTGCAATAACGACCGGCACCGCGCAGCGCGCGACGGCGGAGAGGCTAAAAGACATGTGTCGAGTATCGCGGTCGGCACAGGCGTCACACCATGCCGATTGACGAGATATCGGTTACATGAGGTGCGTCGATGTGACCCAGACCTCACTCTTGGTCCTTTTGCACCTTCTCGCCGGTCTCGGTCGCCTCCCGGAGTTCCTTCTTTGCCTTTGACGCCTCGTCGGCGAATTCCTCGATCGATTCGTCGCCTTCTTCAGCGCGCATGATCGCCTCCTTATGTGCGTCGGGAAGGCCTACCCGCGATCGGCGAGTCTGAATCACATGCCCTAGACGAAGCTGGGCGGCAAGGACGAAAGTCCCTGCCGCCCAACCGCATCAGGCGTCTAGCGCGAAGACTTCTCGCGGGCCTCGGCGGCCTTTTCCGCGGCGCGCGCGGCTTCTGCCTCGGCTTCTTTCTTGCCCACGTCGCGCTGGGCGTTGGCCTTGTCCTGCTGGGCTCGGCCTTCCTTGCGGAGGTCCTCGTGGTTGATCACGATCCCGATGATCTCCTTGGCCTTGCCTTTGACGTCTTCGACGATGCCCTTGATGGCTGCCTGGGGTCCGCTGCTCATGGGTAGCTCCTCTCTGCTTGGGGACGGGCTGTCCAAACCCATACCCGGGCGCGCGGACTTACCAACGTGTTGTGACTCGGACCACGGACGAGTGGCTGGTTACGGCTGCCGACTGCGGCCGAAATGCGTACATAACCGGCCGGTCGCGGCCACGGCTACGGCTTGATCCGAATCTTGCCCGGCGACCACCAGCCGAAATGCGTTGCCGTCCCGAGGTCCAACTGGGCCGGCGGCGCGTCGACCAGCGTGTCGAACTTACGCAGCGAGCCCCAGTCGCGAGCCCAGTCGTGGGACAGGTAGGTGGCCATCACGTGCGCACGCAGCAGCAGGTCAGTGATGCCGAGCAGGCCACCGTTGACACCGTCTTCCCAGGTGTCGGTGTCCATCTTCTTCGCCGTGTAGTCCGGCGTGATGCGGAACTTGGGAATGTCGGTGACGCCGTTGGAATGCAGCATCGGTTGCTGGCACGGGAACGCCAAGCCGACCGCCCAGTCCAGCAGCACCGGCTGCGTCGAGCCGACGTACTCCTGCACCGTGCGCAGTTCGGGCACCCGCGGCGGCGTGATCGCGATCCAGTCTTCCGGAGTCAGCGACAGATCTTCGGCGATCACCCTGACCGCGACGGCGTCGGCGGGAAGCTCTGATCGGGGGTAGCGCAGGTTGCGCCACGCCTTGGGCTGCTCGCCGTAGAGATCGTCGGGCACCAGTCGGCCGGCCGGTACCACGTCGCCGTTCGGACCGGGCTTGCCGTACTCCAGCACCACGGTCTGCCCGTCGGTGTGATGGTGCAGCACGCTGTTGCCGGCGATCTTGCCCGCGGCGGTGACGACCACCAGCGGATGGCCGTCGTCGGAGGGCGGCAGCTGATACCACGCCGAGGCCAGCTTGCTCTGCTGCTGCGCGTCGGTGGTGTAGCTGCCCAGGACCGGAACCCGTTGCGGGTCAAGGCCATACGGCAGCGGCACCGTCGATCCGTTGATCCCCGCCGCCTTCAGCTTGACCGGCGCGTCCCAGTCGTAGTCGGTGCCGGGCTGGTTCGGGTGCATCACAATCGCTTCGGCCACGGTGTGGTCCGGGACGCCGTTCGGGGTGAAACCGACCGGGTTGGTCCCGCCCAAGGGACCGAGATCGCCGTAGTCGCCCGGCCGCGCCGGCATGAAGCCGGCGTTGGTGTCGGGTTCGACGAGAACGTCGTCCGCCAGGCCACAGCCTCCGGCGAAGGCGCGGATGTTGGACAACCCGTTGGAGAACGTCGGGTACTGCCGGACGATGCCGATCGTCATCGAGGAGACGAACACGACCGCCATGAAGCCGGCGGCCAGCGGGATGGGCGCCGCGGTGAGCGCTCGCGCGAGTCCACCCTCCCCGCGGTCACGCGGCGCGAAGTGCAGCCAGGCGGCGTACAGCGCGACCACCACGAATAGCGCGAAAAACATTGTGCTGACGCTGATTCCGGCAATCTTCGGCATCGCCGCGTTGAATGGCACTCCGTAGCTGGACACGTACCACCAGCCGTTCGTGGTGGCGAAGCACAGCGCCAGCACGAAAATCACCGCGGCCAGGAACGCCATCCGGTTACGCGACCAGCGCAGCACCGCCGGCGACACCAACGTGGTCGTCAACGCCACCATCGCCGCACCGACCGCGGCGAACAGCCCAAAGTGGTGCACCCATTTGGTCGGGGTGAACATCAGGAAGAACATGGTGCCGAAGATGACGCCCATCAGCCGCCACGCCGGGCCGCGGGCAACGCCCGGAATTCGCTTGCGCCGCAACATGATGAACACCGCGGTGAAGAGGCACAGCGCGGTGATCAGGAAACCGAACCGGCGCGACAGCGAACCGTCGACAGTCGGCAAGAACAGGTAGTAGTAGCGCAGGTTCTCGGTGTACCAGGCCTGGCTCGGCCCGATCGCGGTGCGAATCCTGGTGGCTTCCAACACCGTCGCCAGTGTCTGGTCGGCGAACACCACGGTCAGGATCACCGTGCCGGCGGCCAGCATCGGCGCCACCAACGGCCAGGTACCGACCACCCGATGGCGGCGCACCAGGATCCGCAGGATCGGACGACCACCGGCCACCAACGCGGCCACCGCGATCAGCCCGGTCGGCTGCACCCCGAGCGTGAACGCCGCGGTCACCACCGCCAGCGCGGCGGGCGTCATCCGGCTGTAGCGCATCGACCGCTCGATCAACACGTAGGTGATCAGCGAACCGACGGCGATGATCGGCTCGGGCCGCAGGCCGTTGTCGAACGGCATCCACGCCGTCAGCAACACCATGCCGGCCGCCCAGTTGGCCGCCTTGCTCCTGATCACCGCTGGCCCGAGTCGGGGCAGCACCTCTTTGGACAGCAGGAACCAGCACACGACCCCGGCCACCAAGTCGGGAAGGCGAATCCACAGGCTCGAGTCGCTGACGTGGGTCATCAGCGCCAGCAGGTTGTAATACCAGCCGAACGGGTCTTCGGGGCTGCCGAACCAGCGGAAGTAGTTGGACATGTAGCCGGCCCGGTCGGCGACGCGCGCCATGCCCAGGATGTAGCCGTCGTCCGAGGAGTTCGCCCCGATCACCCACCAGAGCAGGAACCCGAAGATCACCGTCGCGTCGACGAGCGTGAAAGTCCGCCAGTTGGCCGGGATCCACCGGCGCATCCGGTGGCCGTCCAACTGGTCGAGGCGCCACAGCGCGATCAGCGCGACAATCGTCGCCAGCATCGCGCCGACCATCGCGACGAGCTTCAATGTGGTTGGGGTGGTGGAGAACCGGGTGTCGATGGTCGCCGACATCTTCAGCCCGGGCGGCGCGGGCCCGATCAGATCGGTGAACACCCCGACGATCTGAGGGCGCAGGTTGGGGTCGGGGTAACCGCTGCGCAACTCCTTGCCGCCGGAGTCCTTGAGCCCGACGAAGGTGGCGTAGGTCCCGGCCAGCGTCGAGGTGACATCGATGCGCTGACACGCCGGCGACGACACCTGGTCACGCGGCACCGACAGGATCACCACATTGCGGTCGGTGACGTCGACCCGCTGCTTGTTGACGACGATGAACAGAGCTTGGAGGTTGGCGTCCTTGCCTTTTCGTGGGGCGGTGCCCAGCACCACCCCACCGTCCGCAGGCAGATCGCGCACGATCTCACAGGGCGCGGTGGCATGGAAGTCGACCGGTGTCAGCGAAATCAGCGGCGCAGTCACGCTTTTCAGTTGGCCGTTCTGCGGCCAGTTCAGGTCGGCCGTGGTCTGCACGACCGGCAGCAGCGGGGTGGCCACCGACAGCAGGAACCCGATCATCCCCGCGATGGTGGCGACCCACCGCGTCGCCTTCACGTTTTCCGTCTGTGTGGTCACGGGAGTGCTCGAATCGGTCCTTGACGGCTCCAGCCGTTGACGGTGACGGCGCCCTGCTGGACGGCGGCGAGCGGCGCCACGTCATCGGGGAGCCAGCGGTGGTACTGCTCCACCTGACCCCAGTCCCGGTACCAATCGCCGTTCAGGTAGGTGGGCACGGTCGAGGTCCACATCAGCGCCTGGGTGAACAGGAACGGCCCGCCGGACTTGGACGCCTGCCACAGGTTCGACGACGCCGAGGTCTGTTTGTGGTCGGGCTGGATGCGGTAGTCCGGCAGTTCGGCGATCCCCAGGTGTTCGGAAAATGGCCGCTGGCAAGGGAAATTCGCCGCGGTCGCGATGTCCATCAGCACCGGCTTCTGCGACCCGATCAGCTGCTGCACGGGTTTGAGAACCGGCACCCGCGGCGGCGTGAACGCGAACCACTGGTCCTCGCTGAGGTTGGGGTCGTAGGCGACGATGCGCGCGACGTTGGCCTCCGGCGGCGCCCAGCTCATCGGGAAGCGCAGGTTGCGCCAGGCCGGCTGCGGCCCGATGTCGATCGGGAACATCAGCCCGAGCGGCTGCACGCTGCCGTCGGATTTCGTTGCACCCCACTGCAACCGGAGCGACTGGCCGTACATGAAGTCGCCGTCCTCCTTGTAGGACCAGATGGCGCCCGAGGCGGCGACGACGACCAGCGGCCGGTCCGGGGTGCGCGGCGGCATCTGGTACCACGCCGAGGTGGCGGTGGCGGCGCGGGTGTTCTCGCCGTAGCTGCCCATCACCGGCGTGCGCGCGGGGTCGAGGCCGAACGGCAGTGCGGCCTCCGAGCCGTTGACCCCCTTGGGGCCCTTGCCGCCCGCGGTGCCGGCCGAGTCGGTGATCGAGGCGTTCGGCTTGTTAGGAGATGCGTCGGAGTTGACCACGCCCGGCTTGGTCACCACCGGGTCGGACTGCAGGTTGTCGCCGACCCCCTGCGGGGTGAACCCGACCGGGTTGTCGCCGCCCAGCGGCCCGTCGGGTCCGAACTTCTGGCCCGGAACCGGTTGCAGCACACCCTCGTTGGGGTCGGGCTCGGCCAGCACGTCGTCGGCCATCGCGCAGCTCAGCGCGGGCGTGCCCGCAAAATACGTAGCCAGGGCGGCGAAGTTGGCCTTGCCGGTGGTGTACATCGGGTAACGCAGCACCGCGCCCTTGCCCAGCGAGGCGACCTCGCCGAAAACCATGATCACGGCGACCACCAGCAGCGGCGTCGACGCCAGCACGCGGTTGCGGCGCGTGTCGGCGACTTCGGTGTGCCCCGCGTAGTCCATCCGGAAGTGCTGCCAAGCCGCCAGCAGCCCGGTCGCGATCGACAACGCCAGGAACATCGACGTCACCGGGTGGCTCGCGATCACCGGCTGGATGTCCCACCACGGGACGCCATAGTTGTTGACGTAGAACCAGCCGTTGATGCCCGACGTCGCCCACGCCAGCATGAACAGCAGTGCCGTCACGTAGAGCGTCAGGTTGCGGCGGTTGTGCAGACCGATGCGGGCCAGCGCGAACGCGGTGACCGCGCCCAAAGCCCCTGCCAGGCCGGCGAATTCGCCGAACTGGATCGCGTACTTCGTCGGGGTGAAGTGCAGCAGCAGCAACCCGATGGCCGTGGTGCCGATCAGCCGCCACGCCGGACCGCTGGCCACCCCGGGAACCTTGCCGCGCCGCAGCAAGATGATCAGCACCCCGAACAGGCACAGGAGCATGATCAGCACCGCGAAGCGCCGCGTCATCGAACCCTCGGCGTTGCTCTCGACCGTGAGGAAGTAGTAACGCAGGAACTCCTGATACCAGGCGATCGTCGGGCCGACCTTGTACTTGATCCGCGCTGCCTCGGCGACGGTGGCCAGCGTCTGCGACCGGAACACCACGACGAGGATCAGCGACAGCGACGCGGTCAGCACCGCCAGCGGAGCAAGGAGCCCGTCAGTTACCTTGCGCCGCATGATGACCCGCGCGATCGGTCGAGCCGCGGCCAGCAGTGCCGCGACCGCGATCAGGCCCTGCGGTGCCAGCGTGGCGGTCAGCATCGCGACGATGATCGCCACCGCCGCGGGCACCAGCCGCCGGGTGGCGATCGCGGTCTCGGCCAGCACCCAGGTGGCGACCACGCCCAGCGCGATCAGCGGCTCGGGCCGCAGCCCGTTGTTGAACGGCAGCCAGGCCGCCAGGAACACCGCGCCCGCAGTCCACACCGCCACCCGGTTGCCGGCCAGGCCGCCGCGGCCGGGGCCCAGCCGTCGCAGCATGTAGCGGCTGATGATCAGCCAGGTGCCGATCGCGGCCAGCGTGGCGGGCAGTCGCATCCACACCCCGGCGGTGCTCACCGACGCCAGCTGAGCCAGCACCGCCTGGTACCAGTCGAACGGCGCCTCAGACGTGCCGAAGTAGCGGTAGTAGTTGGCCACGTAGCCGGCCTGCCCGGAGACGCGGGCCATCGTCAGGTTGTAGCCATCGTCCGACGAGGTTGCGCCGATGACATGCCAGAGCAGCAGCGTGCCGATCACCCCGGCGTCGGCCAGCCACGTGGCGATGCCGACGTTGAACCAGGCCTTGAGGTTGCGCGGCGTCCGCCGTCCCGCCGTCCGGTCGAGTACGCCCAGCGCGACGATCGAGGCGAACACGGCCAACACGCCCAGGGCCATCACCGCCGTTTTCAGAAACGTCGGCGAAACAATGAACCGGGTGTCGACGTCGACGCGCGCCGACAATCCGGGCTGCGCGGGCACCGTCAAGTCGGTGAAGATCCCCCCGACCGCCGGCTTCTTCTCGGGCGCCAGCGTGCCCGTCGCGCCGGGAATTCCGACGAAGTCGGCATGGGCCCCGACGGCGTCCGCCCAGATGTGCAGCGTGCTACAGGCGCCGGCGGCTACGGCGGAGCGCGGCGCCGCGGCGGCCACCGTGTCACGGAACGCGACGACGACGGAGTCCTTGCCGGCCCGGACGAACAGCCCGCTCTTGCCGGTCTCGAAGCCGGCGACCGGCAGCGTCGACACGACAAGTCCGCCGTTGGCGGGCAGCGTAGCGATCGCGGCGCACGGGATGGAGATGTCCAGCGCGCGCGGCGCCCCGGATACCAGGGGCGCGGTGATGTCGGTGATGTGGCCGTCTTTGAGGCCCTGGGGCCACAGAATCGTGGCCGTGGTCTGCGTGACCGGCAGCAGCGGGACCAGCGCGCAGAGCAACGCGCCGGCGATCCCCGCGACGACCGCGATCAGCCGGGCGAGCCGGTGTGTCGATCGCTCGGTGTCGTCATGGGGCACGAGGCACGATGGTAGGCGACGAGCCACCGGCGACGATGCAGACCGCGCCGCGGGCTGAGGAGGAGGCGGGTAATCGGACGGGGCCGGTAACTAGGGAGGCAGCCGGATAACGAAAATAAGTCCGGCCGCGATCCAAACCGGATTCATAGAATGCCCGCCGGAGAGCGCGCAGGTCAGTGCGCCGTCGGAGCCGCTTTCGTCCACTCGACGCGGGCTGACGTAGCTTTCGGGGCCGTTCGACGTCTCGGAAAAAACGTGGTTTAGTGGCTCAACGGTGGTGAATTTAACGGAGCAGAAACAATCCACCACCGGCCATTGGCGTGAGTTGTGGAGTTCGCCCTATTCGCGAACGACCGCGGTGGTCGCCGGGGGCGTGGTGTTGTATTCCACCAACGAGTTCCTGACGATCAGCATGCTGCCGAGCACGATCAACGAGATCGGCGGCGAGCGGATCTATGCGTGGGTGACGACGCTCTACCTCGTCGGGTCGGTGGTCGCAGCAGCGGCGGTCAATGCGCTGCTGCACCGCATCGGCGCCTGCATCTCCTACCTGGCAGGCTTCGCCGTCTTGGCGGTCGGCAGCTTGGTCTGCGCCGCGGCGCCCAGCATGGAGGTCCTCTTAATAGGACGGTTCTTCCAAGGGCTCGCGGGCGGTCTGCTGTGCGGACTGAGCTTCGCGGTGATCAACGCGGTGCTGCCGCGAAGACTGTGGAGCCGAGGTTCGGCGCTGGCGGCCTCGACGTGGGGCATCGGCGCGTTGCTCGGTCCCGCGCTCGGCGGCTTGTTCGCCCAGTTCGGCGCCTGGCGCTGGGCCTTCGGCCTGCTGGCGATGCTGAGCGTGGCGATGGCCGCGTTGGCGCCGGGCTTGCTGAGTGTGGACGGCTCCGAGCCGGCCACCGACCGCGATTCGGCCCGCATTCCGCTTCCATCGGTCGTTCTGCTGGGTGCGGCCGCGCTGGCGGTCAGCGTGGCGTCCCTGCCGCACAACACCCTTGCGACGGCAGGGCTGCTGGTCGTCGGCGCGCTGCTGATCGGCGCGTTCCTGGTGGTCGACCGCCGGATGGACACCGCGGTGCTGCCCGCCAGCGTCTACGGATTCGGCCCGCTGAAGTGGGTCTACCTGACGTTGGGGCTGTTGGTGGCCGCCACCAAGGTCGACCTCTACGTGCCGTTGTTCGGGCAGCGATTGGCCCACCTCGGGCCGATTATCGCCGGGCTGCTCGGCGCGGCGTTGTCGCTGGGCTGGACGATCAGCGGGTTCGGCAGCGGCTCATTGAACAAGACCCGCACGATCGTGACCGTGGTGGTCGCGGCGCCGCTGGTGATGGCGGGCGGTCTGGCGCTGGCCGGAGTCACGCACGTGCAGGGCGCCACCGCCGGCATTGTCATTCTCTGCGCGGTCGCGCTACTGGCCGTCGGCGTCGGTATCGGCGCCGCGTGGCCGCACCTGTCGGCCTGGGCGATGAGCGACGTCGATGATCCCGCCGAGGGCGGCGCTGCCGCCACGGCGATCAACTCGGTGCAGCTGATCTTCGGCGCGTTCGGCGCCGGGCTGGCCGGTGTCGTGGTGAACCTCGTCGACGGGGGCGGGGCTTCGGCCGCGCGGTGGGCTTTCGCGGTCTTCGCGCTTCTCGCGCTGACCGCCTGCGTCACCGCGGTCCGCGCGGGCCGTCAACAGGTCGCGTACTAAGGCGCTACCCCCGCAGCGGGGCCGGGCTCCACAGGCCGCTGCGTGTCGCCGAACCGAGGTCGAGTTCAGCGGGCCCGGCGTCCGGGTAATACGGCGTAAGTTGTTGCAGCGCGCCCCAGTCCCGAGACCAGTCGTCCTTCAGGTATGTCGACACGGTGGCCGCGCGCACCAGCAACTCGGTGACGCCGAGCGGGCCGCCGCCGTTTTTGTCCATCACCGGCGAGTTGGCCTCGGCGCCGAACCGGTCGGGAAGGATCCGCCACTTCGGCACCTCGTCGACGCCGTTCTGGTGGCCGAACGGCCGCTGGCACGGAAAGGCCAGGCCGACAAGCCAATCCAGCAAAACGGGATCCGACGAACCGACCACGTCCTGCAGCGTGCGCAGCCGCGGGATCCGCGGCGGGGTGACGGCGATCCAGTGCATCGGCGCCAGGTCCTCGTCGGTCACGACGACCCGCACCTGGGTGGCGTCCGTGGGCACCGCGGACAGCGGCGCCCGTAGGTTGCGCCAGGCCGGAGCCGCGCCGACGTCGGCGAGTCCGGTCGAGCCGCCGGGCTTGTTGTCGGCGGCCTGTTTGTCGGTGGCCCACTGGATTTCGACCTCGCCGTAGTTGAACCGGCCCGCCGCCGACACCACCAGCAGCGGACCGGATTCGCCGCGGGGCGGCAGGCGGTACCAGGCCGACCGCAGCCGGGCGGGCACCTGGACCCCGGATCGCCAGCTGCCCAGTACCGGGGTGTGGGCCGGGTCCAGGCCGTAGGGCAGCCGCGCGCGTGAGCCGTTGATGCCGGGCGCGGCCGTGGTGCCGCCCTCGTTGCCGGCTTCGCCGCTGGTGACACTGCTGTCGTCGCTGACGAAGCTGCGGTCGCCGGGACGTTCCATCACCGGGTCGGCCGACACCGAGGACGGAATGCCGTTGGCGTCGAAGCCTTCGGCGAAACCGTCTGCCAGCGCGTCCTTCTCGTCCGCGGAGACCGGCTTGAGCATGCCGACGTTCGGATCCTGCTCGACGAGGACGTCGGTCGCCAGTCCACAGGTCTTGCCGGCTAAAGCTTGCAGGTTGGAGCGGCCCACCGACCATGCCGGGTACTGGTCGGTCATGCCGAGTGTCAGCGACAGCACCTGGAAGAAGACGATCGTCCACGAGGCAATCCCCAACGGGGAACGGATGATTCGACCTACGCGCGTGTCCCTGGGCGGCTCGGCGTCGGTGCCGTTCTTGACGAAGTGGAACCAGGCGGCCAGTAGCGCGACCAGTACGGTCAGCCCCAGGAAACCGGTGGTGAATCCGAAGTGCCACTGCGGGAACGCATTTGACCACGGTACGCCGAAGTTGGAGACATACCACCAGCCGTTGACGCTGGCGAAGGACAGCGCGACGACGAACAACACCACCGTGGCGAACAGCGTCCGGTTGCGGCGTGAGCGCATCGCCGTCGCGGTCACCGCCACCGCGGCAAGCGCGCCCAGCGATCCGGCCAATCCGGCGAACACCCCGAAGTGGTGGGTCCACTTGGTCGGCGTGAACATCATCGCGATGAACGAGATCACCGTGATGCCGATGATGCGACGGCTGGGCCCGGCGGCAGTGCCCGGAATTCGCCCCTTGCGCAACGTCATTGCGATCGACACGGCGAGCGCGACCAGCAACGCCAACAGTGCGAAACGGCGGGCGATCGACCCGTCCGGGCTGGCCATGAACAGCCGCTCGTAGCGGATGTGCTCGTCGAACCAGCTCAGGCTGGGCCCGAGGGCACGCTTGAGCGTGGTCGCCTCCATTTCGCCGGCCAGCGTCTGGTCGCGGAAGATCAGTATTGCGTTGACGGTCACCGCCGCGACGATCGGCGCCAGCATCGGTAGCACCCCGAACTGTCGCGAGCGGCGGTGAATGATGGTGCGCAGCGGGCCAATTGCCACCAGCAGCGCACCGATCGAGGCGATGCCCGTCGGCCCGGAGAACAGCGTCAGCGCCCCGACGATGCAGGCCGCGGCCACCGGCAGCAGGCGACTGGTGGCCACCGCACGCTCGACCGAGCACCAGGTCAACAGGATGCCGAGCGCGATGATCGGTTCCGGGCGCAGGCCGTTGTCCAGCGGTAGCCACACCGCCAGGAAGGTGCCCGCCGCCGTCCACGCCGCCGCCTGCGAGGTCTTGACCGCGTGCCCCAGCCGCGGGATGACTTCCCGGCTGATCACCCACCAGCAGGCCAACGCCATCAGCAACGTGGGCAGCCGCATCCAGATGCTCGCGGTGGTGACATGGGCCCACAGCGCCAGCAGGTCGTAATACCAGCCGAACGGCGCCTCGGGGGTGCCCAGCCAGCGGTAGTAGTTGGCCATGTAGCCGGCATGCTCGGAGACCCGGGCCATGGTGAGGATGTAGCCGTCGTCGGCGGTGTTGGCGCCCACGAAGTGCCACCACACCAGCACGCCTGTGACCAGCCCGTCGAGCCAGCTCAGCGACCACCAGCGCGGCGGCAGAATGCGCCGGTGCCGGGTGCCGTCGGCGGTGTCCAGCACGTGCAGCGCGATCAGCGCGGCGAGCGTCAGCGCGACACCGAGCATCATCGCCGCCATCTTCAGCGGCGTCGGCGAGCTGCTGTAGCGGGTGTCGATGGTGGCCGAGAAGGTCAAGCCGGGCGGGGCCGGCCCGCTGAGATCGGTGAAGACGCCGACGATCTGCGGCCGGAAGTCGTAACCGCTGCGCTCACCGCGCAGCGCGGCGCCGGGGTGCTCGGCGTTAGGACCCTGCTTGAGCCCGACGAATTCGCCGATCACCCGGTCGGCATGTGCTGTGAAGACCAGCTTCTGGCAGTCGCCGCTGAGTACCTGGCTCAGCGGCGCGACCACAAGCGGCACGTTGCGGACGACCAGCACCAGGTCATCGTTGGCCCGCTCGATCAGCAGACCGCGGTCCACGGCCTTGGGCGCCTGCTTGGGCACCGTCGACAGCAGCACGGTCTTGCTCGGGCCGCCCAGGCCGGCGGCGGCCTGACACGGGATGCTGATGTTGAGGTCGGTGGCCACGTAGCCGATCAACGGGGCCTCGACGCTGCCGAGCACCCCGTGTTGCGGCCAGTTCAGTTGCGCGGTGGTCTGTTTGACCGGCAGCAGCGGCGTCGCGAGGGCCAACAGCGTGCCCAGCAGACCGGCGACGACCGCGACGAATCGGGCAGCCCGGTAGCTCTTGCCCGCCGCCGTCTCGGTCACGGTGCTTGATGCTAGTTGCCCGGCATCGGTCGCCTCGGTAGCCATCAGGGTTTGCGAATGGCCAGCACGAAGGGGCCGATCGTGGTCACGCTGAACCGCGGATCATCGAAGATGGCGGCGTTGAGCTCGACCGTGTAGCGGCGAACGTTGGGCTGGTTGGGGTAGACGTCCTCGGCCAGCCGCAGGGTGTAGGTGCTCGACGCGCCGGCCGAGCCGCCGTGCCGCATCAGGAACACCGTCGGCGGCGCCCACGGCAACGTGTCCAGGGCGTGGATGAACGGGTCGGCGGTCTTGAGCTTGGCCCACTGGTTGATCGCGGCCGCCCGCTTGTCGAACTGCGCCAGCGGGTTGGCGTAGTGCGACGTCAGCCCCTGAAAGCCGTAGTAGGGGTAATACGACAGGAAGCTGTAGTCGGCGGTCAACACCACCGTCTGGTCGCGCGGCCGGCCGGTCGCCTGGGTGATCGCGGCGTCGATCTGCCCGTAGAACTTCTCCGAGCTGGACGGACGACGGTCGCCGCGCTG
>NZ_LZLV01000015.1 GCF_001673405.1 Mycobacterium sp. 1245111.1
ACCGACGGCAAGCAGCACGATCACCGACATCGCGAGCACCATCCAGTGCAGTTTGATACCGAGGAAGTATTGCCAGACGAGCACCGACATGCCGAACGATGCCCCCAACGACAGCGCGACCGTCCCGACGATCACCGCCGCCGCGATCAGACTGCGGGTAATGATCAGCATGATGATGAAAATCAGGCAGAGCGAACCGATTCCGGCGATCATCAGGTCGTACTTGGAGCCGTCCTTCCAGTCTTTGAAGGTGGCTGCGGTGCCGGCGAGGTAGATCTTGGCATCCTCCAGCGGGGTGCCCTTGAGCGACTCCTCGGCGGCCTCGCGGATTTTATCGACGCGCGCGATGCCTTCCGGCGACGCGGGATCGCCACGGTGCGAGATGATCAGCCGGACGGCGTGCCCGTTGGGTGAGATGAACTGTTTGAGACCTCGCGCGAAGTCCGGGCTTTTGAACGCCTCGGGCGGAAGGTAGAACGTGTCATCGTTCTTCGACTTGTCGAACGCGTCACCCTGGGCGGTGGCGTTGTCGGACTGCGCTTTTGCCTGTTCGTTCAGACCGTTGGTGGTGGCGTAGTTCGACATGATCGTGTCGAGGTTGTGCTGCTGGCTTTCGATCTGCGGCGGGATCAGCGCCACCAGCTGCGGCTGAATCTGGTCCAGCTTGTCGAGGTTCGCGCTGAGCGCCTCGATGTTCTCGCTCACCTGGTCGATGCCGTCGAGTGCGTTGAAGATCGACCGCACCGACCAGCACAGCGGGATGTCGAAGCAGTGCTTTTCCCAGTAGAAACCACTGCGGATCGGCCGGAAGAAGTCGTCGAAGTTGGCGATGTCGTCCCGCAACGACTCGGTGATCTTCACGGTTTCTTTTGTCAGCTTGGTGGTTTCGTGCGTGGTGTTGGTCAGATCCTGGGTGACCTTCATCTGCTCGTGCAGCGTCGCCATCGTCTTGCGCAGCTCGTCTGCCTGCTTGAGCA
>NZ_LZLV01000016.1 GCF_001673405.1 Mycobacterium sp. 1245111.1
AAGGTCTATCTCGCCGGCACAGCCGCGACCTATAAGGACATGCACGACGGCTCCAACATCGACCTGTTGATCGCCGGAATCGGTTCGCTCTGCCTGATTTTCATCATCATGCTGATCATTACCCGCAGTCTGATCGCGGCGGCGGTGATCGTCGGGACGGTCGCGCTGTCGTTGGGGGCATCGTTCGGCATGTCGGTGCTCGTCTGGCAATACTTCCTCGGTATCAAACTGCACTGGATGGTGCTCGCGATGTCGGTGATCGTGCTGCTTGCCGTCGGTTCGGACTACAACCTGTTGTTGATATCCCGCTTGAAAGAGGAGATACCCGCCGGGCTGAAGACCGGGATCATCCGCGCGATGGGCAGCACCGGCAAGGTGGTGACCAACGCCGGTCTGGTGTTCGCCGCCACCATGGCCACGTTCGCCTTCAGCCCGTTGAAGGTGATGGGTCAGGTCGGTACGACGATCGCGCTGGGTCTGCTGTTCGACACCCTGATCGTCCGGTCTTTCATGACGCCGTCGCTGGCCACACTGCTCGGACGTTGGTTCTGGTGGCCGCAACATGTCCGCCCACGACCGGCCAG
>NZ_LZLV01000017.1 GCF_001673405.1 Mycobacterium sp. 1245111.1
TGCACGCCTCGTTACGCGAGATTTTCGAGAGCGATGTCGACAGCATCACCAGCCCGATCGGGGTGCCGCTGGCCCACCTCGGCTTCTTCGTGCTCGATGCATGGTTGCAGCCCGTGCCCGCCGGCGTGGTCGGTGAGTTGTACGTGGCCGGCGCCGGGGCAGCGTACGGATATGTGGGCCAGCGGCACCCCGATCGGGCTGGTGATGCTGTCGACATCGCTCTCGAAAATCTCGCGGAACGAGGCGTGCACCGTGGTCTCGGTGATCCCGTACATGTTGATCAGGCGGGGAAATCCTTCGTGGCCCTGCAGCCACGGGGCCAGCCGCTGCGGTTCCAGTGCCTCGCCGCCGAAGACCACAGCCTCGAGCTTCAGCTGACGTCCGAGCTCGGGCCTGAGCGTGTCGGCGGTTTGCAGCGCATAAAACGCCGACGGGGTCTGGCTCAGCACCGTGACGTCCTCGGTCACCAGCAACTCGTGCAGGTCTTCCGGCGAGCGCACGATCGCATCGGGTACCACCACCACGCGGCCGCCGTACAGCAGCGCACCCCAGATCTCCCACACCGAAAAGTCGAACGCCAACGAATGACACTGCGACCACACCTGACCTGCCAACTCCAGATCGGCGTCCAGAGTCTCCAGTAGGCGCGTCACGTTGCCGTGCGGAATGGCCACACCTTTCGGGGTTCCGGTCGTGCCCGACGTGTAGATGAGGTAGGCGATGTCGTCGGAAGCCGGTTCCGGTAGCGCGGTGCCAGGCAGGCTGTCGACGGCGGTCGCGTCGACGTCGACGACCAGCAGGTCATGACCGGCCAGCTGCGGCCGCAACTCGGCGGTCGTGATCGCGGCGATCGGCGCCGCGTCGCCGAGCACGAACGCAATCCGGCTGGCCGGCACGGACGGGTCGATCGGCACATACGCGGCACCGGTTTTCAGGACGGCCAACATCGCCACGACCGCTTCGGCCGACCGGGCCAACAGCAACGCCACCCGCTGCCCGGGTCCGACGCCCCCGTGCGTCAACCGCTGCGCCAACCGTTCGGCCGCCTGGTCTACCTCGCGATAGGTCCACGAACGCGCGGTGTCGCTGATCGCCACCGCGTCCGGCACTCGGGAGACCTGCGCTGCGAACATCGCCGGAATCGAGGGGGACACCGGCGCCGGCTCGGTCAGCACCGCCCGGTTACCCCAGCGATCCAACCCGGCCTGCTCGTCGTCGTCGAGCAGACGTATCGACGAGAGCCGGCGGCCCGGATCAGCGGCCAGCGCCCCCAACAGCCGCTCCAGCCGTCTGGCGATAGTGGCGGTGTCGTGGTGGGATAACGGCCCGCTGGTCCCCGCCGTGCTGAGGAAAAGCTGGTCGCCGGCGCCCGAGAAGATCAGCCCGAAGTCGCCCACCTGGCCCGGATTGGTGAACGACGCGGATGCCTCGACGCCGGCGAAGTCCATCGTCATTTTCGACGGCATGAAGTTGACGCTCACCCTGTTGGCGCGGCGCTCCGAACCGTGCGGATGGCCTTTACGTTCGAGGGAGTGCACGGGAAACCGCTGATGTTGCAGGGCCTCCCGGATCCGCGCGTCGACGTGCGCGCAGAAGTCGGTCACCGTCGTCGCCGGCGGAACCCGCAACACCAACGGCAGCGCACCGGAGACCATCCCGGGAAGCATCTTCGATTCCGGCAGCACGCGCCTGCTGACCGGGAAGTCGAGCACCACCTCTGAGCCCTCGGCGTACCAGCCCCGCACCAGAAGAGCACACGCCGCGGTGATGACCGACGATCGAGGCATGTGCCACGTCTCGGATAGATGCTGAACCTGCCGGAGCACGACGGGGTCTAGTCGAACCGGTGGCGCAGGCGAATACGGCTCGCCGTCATCCGCGGCATCGGGCAGCCGGTAATTCGATTCGCTGTCCCGCGGCAGGTTCTGCGACCAGTACGTGTGGTCGTCCGAGTAATCGGTGGAGGCTTCGTAGTCCAGCTCGCAACGGACCAAGTCCTGCAACGTTCCGAAGAAGGCCGGCGGAATGGGTTCGTTCGCAGCGATTGCCGCGTAGACCGTCGCAATCCGGTGGGCGAGAAGGGTAATCCCGGATCCGTCGATGACGATGTGGTGGAAGCAGCCGAAGAGATGGAATTCGTCGGTCCAGGTGCGAAATAGCGCAAACCGGTAGAGCGGCCCGGTTGCCGCCATCGGCGTGCCCTGGATCGACGCCGCGATCCGGCGCGCTTCTTGGACCGGATGGTGCGAGTCGCTGAGGTCGTAGAAGGCGACCTCGACGTCCGGGTCGGCGATCCGCTGGTAAGCCGTGCCATCCTGGTCGAAGATGGCCGCCCGGGCCGGTTCGGCCTCGTGCATGACGTGGCGGATCGCCCGCTCGAGCAGATCACGCTCGATCGCGCCGTCGAACCGCACCAGCACGCCCAGTTGCCATTCCGTATCGGAGCGACCGGTTTCCTGCGCGAGCCAGATGTCGAGTTGTCCCCGCGTCAGCGGGAGTGCGCGGTCGTCATGATCCATCCGGATTACCTATCGAGACCCCCTGTCCCGCTGCCAACCTGTCGCGCAGACTCTTCGGCCGGATATCAGGCCAGTTCGCTTCGATGTAGTCCAGGCACGCTGCGCGATCCCCCTCGCCGTAGACCACCCGCCAGCCGGCCGGAACATCTGCAAAAGCCGGCCACAGACTGTGCTGCTCCTCGTCGTTGACCAAGACGAAAAAGCTGCCGTCGCTGTCGTCGAACGGATTGATGTTCACGCGTCTCCAGACCGCCTAATCAACATGAGTAGAACAAGTTCTAGACGATACTGGGCCCCCGACGGCTTGTCTAAGGGTTCGGACGAAGAGTCTGGAAAACGGATCACCGGGTCACCTCACCGAGGGCCCGAAGTCGCCGGCGCACGCAATTGGGATCGCAGTATGCGGTACTCGAGCAGGCCCGCCCGCATCTGCTCGTAGATGGCGGACCCGGGCAGCGCAAGGAAGTTGGCTACCCGAGCATTTCCGTCGCCATACACCTGCTCCCAGTTGCTGCTCGCCAGATCACGCGAGGCAAGTACGTTCGCCGTGATATCGCGGTCGTCGCCGGTGGAAAACCCCAGTTTCGCCAGACGCATCCGGACGAAGTCCCAATCGTCAGGGCTCAGGAAGTCGGTGTGCAGGAACCATGCCCCGGGCCGGCAGATCCGACGGACCTCACTCAGAAACTTGGGCAAATTCCCATACGAATGTGACGACTCGACGTTGAGGACGGCGTCGCACGACTCATCGGCCAGCGGAATATCCAACGCGTCGCCGACTGTGAAGTCGATCGAATCGCCGAGGTGCGTCTTACGACAGAAGCCGATGGCTTCCGCGGACATGTCGATGCCGATGACCTGAGCGCTGAACCTCTCCGCGACGAGTCGCGAGTTGCCTCCGCGCCCACAGCCTATTTCGACGACGGTGCGGTCATTCAGGTCGAGCGATCCGATGACCTCGAACACCAGCCGGACCGAATTGGCATTGAAGGTGCCGTCGCGAATGGCGAACGAGGATTCGTTGTGGGAATCGGTGGGCACGTAACCGTAATTCAGGAAAAACGACGAGTCGGCCACCCCGACCGCCTCCAAGCGGCGGCTCAGCAGATCGTAGAAGCTGTGCCATCCGTCGGCGGTCGTCGACAGCAGGTCGTCAGCCAGGTGCGCCGACATCGGTTGGTTCATTGTGCCGCTCCTATCCGGCAGACTCGGCCGCGCCGACGGGTTCGGCTTCGACTGGCTGGGCCTCGATCGACTGGGGGACCTGACCGGCCAGGTACTCGGCCAGCGACCCGATCGTCGGATAGTCGAATACGGCGGTGGCGGTGATCGTGAACCCGCCGCCGAACTGGGGGAGCAACCTGTTGCTGAATTCGACCGCCATCAGTGAATCCGTGCCCAGTTCAAGGAAGCGGCTGGTCGCGGCCGGCGGCTGCGCGAGCCTCAGGAAGTTCTGCACTTCGCGCCGTAGGTACTCGGTGAGGAAGCTGCCGCGTTCGGCCTCGGGCACCTCGTGCAGACGGCGGAGCAACTCGCTGTCACCACTGGAGGCCGCGACAGCACTCGGCAGCAAGTGGTCGAGGATCGCGGGGCGGGTGCCGCCGAGTCCCTTTGCGGCGCGCTGCCAGTTGGCTTTCAGTACGGTGGCCTGCCCGGTCCCGTGGGCGATGATCTCGCCCAGCCCGTTGAGTGCGGCCGAGGGCTCGAGTGGGATCAGGCCTTGCGCACTGAGGTTGGCGCGGGCGGCGTGCGAGGTCGCCATGCCGCCTTTTGCCCAGGGGCCCCAGTTGATGCTGGTCGCCGGCAGGCCCTGTGCTCTGCGGTCGGCGACGAGCCCGTCGAGCAGCGCGTTGGCCGTCGCATAGTTGGCCTGGCCGGGTGAACCGATCACGCTGGCCGCCGACGAGTACACCATGAAGAAATCGAGGTCGTCGTCTCGCGTCAACCGGTCCAAGTGGCGGGCGCCGAGGGCTTTGGGCGCCAACGTCGTTCGGAACCGCGCGAGGCTCTGCTGGGAGAGCAGCGCGTCGTCGAGTACGCCCGCCAAATGTGCCACGCCCGCCAGCGGCGGCAACTCCGCCCGGATTCGCTCGATCAGTTCGCTGGCCTGCGCCGCATCGCCGACGTCGGCCGCGAAGGTGTGAATGCGGCACCGGTACCGCTCTGCCATCTCGGCGATGGCCTGTTGCGCGTCGGCATCCGGTGCACCCCGGCTGGTCAGCACGATGTCACCGGCCCCGAGCTGGGCCAGGTGGGCCGCCGTGTAGAGGCCGAGTGCACCGAGGCCGCCGGTGATCAGATAGCTCCGATCATCGCGCGGCTGTAGCGGTTTCGGCATCTGCAACACGATCTTGCCGATGTGCCGGGCCTGCTGCATGCGGCGGAACGCGGTCTTCGCCTCGGTGAGCGGGTAGACCTCGGCGGCAATGGGTGCGAGTTCACCCTTGGCCATGCTGTCCGCCAACTCGGTCAACAGGTTCCCGGTCCGCTCCGGCTCGTGCTCGATGCACCAGTCGAGCGCGATGATCTGGTAGTCGATATCCGGACGGGCCGCCGCCATCTGCTCGGGAGTCCAGATGTCGCGCTTGGCGATCTCGGCGAACCTGCCGCCCGGAGCGGTGGCCCGCACGGTCGCTTCGATGAATCCCTCGTTGGTGAGGCTGTTCAGCACGACATCGACACCCGAGCCGCCGGTGTCGGCCAATATCTGGTCGGCGAAATCCGTTGTGCGCGAATCGTAGACGTGCTCGACACCCATCTCACGCAGCGCCGCGCGTTTGTAGGTGCTGGCGGTGGCGAAGACGGTCGCACCGCGCTGCTGGGCGATCTGGATCGCGGCCAGACCGACGCCACCGCTGGCGGCGTGAATGAGCACCCGGTCGCCGCGCCCCACGTTCGCCCAGTCGAACGCGAGCCGGGTCGTCAACGCTCCCGCGGGGACGGTGGCCGCGGCTACCGCACTCACCGCGGTCGGCACAGGCGCCAGGAACTGGGCCGGCACGTTGACTCGGCTCGCGAAACCGCCAGGCATGAAGCCGAATACCCGCTGGCCGATCTCGAATCCGGTGACGCCGTCGCCCAACTCGGTGACGACGCCGGCAAGGTCGCCGCCGCCGACCCGCCCCGGATCGCCCGGATACAGGCCGAGCACGTTGAGCACGTCGCGGAAGTTGAGGCCCGCGGCCTCCACCCGGATCTGCACCTGTCCCGCGCTCGGCGGCGGCACATGTGCCTCGATCAGCCGAAGGTTGTCGATCGCGCCGCGTTCGGTCGGCTCTAGGATGTAATCCTCTGCACGAGGTATCGGGAGATGGCCGTCGCGCGCCCACGGCAGCAGTCGCGGCACCAAGCACTTACCTTGTCGCAGTGCGAGTTCGGGTTCGTCTGTGGGTGCGTCGAGCAGACCGGCCAGTGTGGGCACGGCGTCGCCGAAGCCGTCGCAGTCGACCAGTCTGCACCGAAGCGCCGGCTGCTCGGTGATGACGGTGCGGCCGAACCCCCACAGTGCCGACTGGACCGCGTCCACCGGTTCGCCGGCCTCGGTCGCCACGGCGCGTTCTGTGACGATCCACAGTCCGCCGGTGAGTTTCAGGTCCGGCTGCTCCTGAAGTGCCTGCACGACGGTGAGCAATCGATCGATCTCGATCTCCAGCCGCGCGGTGAATTCGTCGTTTGCCTCGTCTGCGCCCGGTCGCCCGGTGCTGCGCCAGACGATGCCGGTGACCGGCGTACCGCGCTCGGCGGCTTGCGTGAACAGCCGCTGCCAGGATTCCGGACGGCTGTCGTGGTCCAACGACAGGCAACTTGGAACCTCGGCAGCCAGTTCGTCGAAGCCGGTAATCAGCCAGGTGTCGTCGCGGTTCCCGTCGCCCGGAGCCGGCGGCGAAACCTCTTGCCAGCCAAGGGTATACAGGTTCCGGCTGCCGTCGCCGCCGAGTCCGCGCAACAGCGCCTCCCGGGGCGCGCGCTTGACCGTGAACTCGCGAATTTCACCGAGCTGGCGACCGCCCCGATCCACGAAATCGAGGTCGAACACCTGCGTTTCGCTGTCGACGCCGCCACTTTGCCACCGCGCGCGGCAATAGAACCGCTTCGGCAGCCGCTCACGCAATGTCACTCGCCCGTACCGCAGCGGCAGGAAAAGGTCGGCAACGCCGCCGTCTTCGGCCGCCGCGAGCACCGCCGGGAAGGCCGGGAACGCAATTCCGGTGCACAGGTCGAGCAGGACCGGATGGATCGGCTCGTCGCCGAGCTGCTCGGCGAGTTCGTCACCGATGGCGATATCCCCAACGGCCTCACCGTCACCCGCCCACAGCGACTTGAGCGAGGTGGACCAGGTCGGACCCCACGTCAGCTCCATGTCGGCGAAGGTGTCGAACAGCTGTTGCGGGCGCGTGCGGGCCAGTCTCTCGCACGCGGCGTCGATCGACTCGGTCGGCTCCGAAGTCGGCTCGTCGTCGACATCGGGGACGATGTGGCCGTCGGCGTTCAACGACCACTCGGTGTCTCGATCACCGTACGGGCGACTGTGTACCTGGAAGGTCCAGCCGCCGCCGGCCTCGACCGGGTGCACGGTGAGCTGCACCTCCCGGGACGTCTTCTCGCCCAGGATGATCGGCTCGTAGAAGAAGACGTCGCGCACCTGCGCGGGAGTCCCGACCGCCGCAATGGCCATCGTCGCGTACGTCGCGCCTGGGACAACCACGGTGCCGTAGATGACGTGATGCGATAGCCACGGCTGGGTATTGATGGACCAGCGGCTGGTGTAGACGACGTCGCCGGAAGCGAGATCCTTTGCGCTGCCGAGTATTCCGGCCCCGGCGCTGCCGCCGTCGGCGCGGATGTCGGCGGTCTTGGGCCAGTAGCGACTGCGCTGGAACGGATACGTGGGCAGTTCGAACTTCCGGCCCGGCTCGCGGTGCAGCGCCGCGAACCGCGGCCGATGCCCTGCGACGTAGGCCGCGGCGAGCGCTTCCGCCATTTGGCGCTGGGCGTCGGTGCCCTTGCGCAGCGACGCGATCGCCTGCGGAGTCGCGGCGGAGTCCGGCCAGGCCTGCAGTGCGGCACCGGTCAGAATCGGTTGCGGACCGACCTCCATCAACACCGAGCAGCCAAGCTGGGCGACGGTGCGCACGCTTTCGGCGAACTGCACCGGCTGCCGGGAATGCCGCCGCCAATACTGGCCGTCCAGAGGGATTTCCGCGGTGAGAACCTCCCCGGTGCGGTTGCAGACCAGCGGCAGCGTGGGTACCGCGAATTCGAATCCCTGTGCATAGGCCTCGAATTCATCCAATGCTGGCTCGAGCAGCTCGGAATGGAAGGCGTGACTGGTTTCCAGCCAGGTGCAGCGGATCTCATCTCCAGTCAGGCTGGTCACGATCTGTTCGAGGTCCTCGGCGGGACCCGACAGCACCGTGTTGGGTCCGTTGTAGGCGGCGACCGAAATCCGCGGGAATCCGTCGGCGACGCGTTCCACCTGTTCGGCGTCGGCGAAGACCGCCACCATCCGGCCGCCCTCGGGCAGGTTGCCGAACAGCCGGCCGCGCTCGGCCATGAGGCGTGCCCCGTCTTCGAGGCTGAACACGCCGGCCACGCACGCCGCGGCGTACTGGCCCACGCTGTGGCCGAGCACCACGTCGGGCTCAATGCCCCACGACTGCCACAACCGGGCCAAACCCATCTCGATGGCGAACAATGCCGGCTGCGCAAAAGAGGTGTGCCGCAAGGTGTCTGCGTTGTCGGTGTCGAACAGCACGTCGAGCAACGGACGGGGCAGCAGCCCGTCGACCGCATCGGCGCACCGCTGTACGACGTCGGCGAACACCGGTTCGGTATCGAACAACTCGCGCGCCATCCCCGGGTATTGGCTGCCCTGCCCGGTGAACAGCCACGCCGTCTTCGGCCGGTCGCCGCACACGCCGCGCACTGCGCCCGGCCCCAGGCGGTTCTCGGCCAACCCGGCCAACAGCTCGCGACCGCCCTGAACGGAATCCATCACGAGCGCGGCGCGGTGTTCGAAATGCGAACGACCGACTCCGGCGGTGAAGCACACATCGGCGATCTTGGCGTCCGGGCGTGCATCCAGCCAGGCTCCGTACCGCTGCACCAGGGCCGTCAGCGCCTGCGGTGATCGGGCCGACAGCGGTAGCACGCTCAGCGGTTCGGGCGTCGGCTCCGTCGCGACCTCGTCTGCCGATCGCGACGGCGCTTCTTCGATGAGGACGTGTGCGTTCGTGCCGGAGAAACCGAAGGAACTGGTTCCGGCGCGGCGCGGCCTGCCGTTGGCCTGCCAGGGAATCGCCTTGTCCACCACACGAACCGGCAGGGAATCCCACGGAATGTTCGGCGAGGGGTTCTCGAAGTGCAGGTTCTGCGGCAGCACTTCGTGCTGCAGCGACAACACCACCTTGATCAGGCCCGCGATCCCCGCTGCCGACTCGAGGTGCCCGATGTTGGTCTTCGCCGACCCGATCAGCAGCGGGCGGCTCGAGTCACGACCGGCGCCGTAGACCGCCGCAGCGGCCTGCACCTCGATCGGGTCTCCCAGTGAGGTGCCCGTGCCGTGCGCCTCGAGGTAATCGACGTCTCGGCCCTCGACACCGGCGCGGGCCAGGGCGGTGGCGATAAGCCGTTGCTGCGCACCACCATTCGGCACCGTCAAACCACTGGACGCGCCGTCCTGATTAACTGCGCTGCCCCGAATGACCGCACAGATCTGATCGCCGTCGCGCTGCGCATCGGTGAGCCGCTTGAGCACCAGAATTCCGCAGCCCTCGCTGCGCGCATAGCCATTCGCGGCCGCGTCGAAGGTCTTGCACCGGCCGTCGGCGGACAGCATTCTGGCGCGCGAGGTGGCAACGATGGAAGCCGGGCTCACCAACACGTTCACCCCGCCGGCCAGCGCCATGTCGCAGTCGCCGGAGTGCAAAGCCTGGCAGGCCTGATGGACGGCCACCAGCGACGCACTGCACGCGGTGTCCACCGCCATCGCCGGGCCTTCCAGCCCGAGTGCGAACGCCACCCGACCCGCGATGACATTGAGCGCATTGCCGGTGATGAAGTGGGCCTCAATGGTTTCCACCGAGTTGGTGTTGAGCAGTTGCGAGTACTCGTTGGCGGCCACCCCGACGAACACCCCGGTTCGGCTACCCCGCAGTGCGGAAGGCGCGTACCCCGCCCTTTCCAGCCCTTCCCACGCGATTTCCAGCATCAACCGCTGCTGAGGATCCATCCACACGGCCTCGCGCGGGGAGATTCCGAAGAACTCCGGATCGAATCCGTCGATCCTGTCGAGGTATCCGCCGTAACGGGTGTAGATCTTGCCCGGGGCCTCGGGATCCGGGTCGTAGTATTCGTCGACGTCGAACCGGTCGTCCGGGATCTCCCGGATCGCATCGACACCGCCGGACAGCAACTCCCAGTACGCTTCCGGATCGGGTGCCCCCGGAAAACGGCAGGCCACCGCGACGATCGCGATCGGCTCGTCGGTGCGGATCGGCGTGGGCGAATCCAGTTGCGCCGCTGGCTTAGTGGCGGCCGGCGCGCCGATGCTGAGTACGTCGTCGAGCAGGTAGTCGGTCACGTCGACCAGGCGGGGATAGTCCATCGCCAGGGTGGCCGGCAACTCCTGCCCGATGGCGCGCTCGAGTCGGGTGCGTAGTTCCACGGCCATCAGCGAGTCCATCCCGACGGCGAAGAAGCCGGACTCGTCGCGGATCTCGGCCGGATCGATCCGGGTCACCTCCGCGACGACGTCGCGAAGGTAGTCCACGACAAGTTGCTTCCGCTGTTGCACCGGAGCCAGGGTGAGCCGGTCCACCAATTGGGTTGTCCCAGAAGATGTCGGCACCGGTGCCGACTCGGGCACTTCCTTCTGGAGCTGCGCCAGGAATGGCCGTTTGCCGGTCAACTGGTAGAGGGGCAGGAAGCTGGCCCAGTCGATCCGGGCCACCACGCCCTGGACGGTCGAGGACGCCATGAGGTCGACCAGACCCGCCAGTGCGTCGGCGGGCGACAATGGCCGGACGCCGCGCTTGTTCAGTTGCGCGCGGGCGTCCTCGTCGGCCATGCCCGGGGCCGACCACGGACCGAAGTTGACGCTGAAACCGGGGACACCCAGCTCACGCTGCCGCCGGGCCAGCCCGTCGAGGAAGGCGTTGGCCGCGCTGTATGCGGTCTGGCCGAAGCTGCCCCACACCGCGGAGATCGAGGACGTGCTGACGAAGAAGTCCAATTCCAGGTCGGCGGCCGCTTCGGTCAAATGCCAAGCGCCCCAGACCTTGCCGGCGAATACCCGGTCGACCTCGTCGTCGTCGAGGTCGCACAGGGGAGTGGTGCCGATCTCGCCTGCGGCGTGCACGATGCCCGCCACCGGCGGCAGTTCGGCGTGCACCGTGGCGAAGAGGCGGGCGACGTGGCGTGGATTGGCGACATCGGCGGCGACAACCCGCACGTCGCAACCGGTTTGTTCCCGTAGCCCGTCGATACGCTGCTGCGCGACCTCGCTGGGCGAGTGGCGACTGGTCAACACCAGATGCCGGGCGCCGTGCTCGGCCAGGTATCCGGCGACTTCCATTCCGAGCGCGCCCAGTCCGCCGGTCACCAGATACGTTGCGTCAGAACGTAACGCCAACGGGGTCGCGACGGGCTGGCCGGAGCGTCGAGTCAGCCGGGGGACATAGACCGCGTGATCGCGCAACGCGAATTGGTCTTCGGCGGGGGTTGTGACCAGGTGGTCGATCAACCGCGACCAGTCGTCCGCGCCGCTCTGAGGCAAATCCGCCAGTCCACCCCATAATCGCGGATGTTCCAGCGCGGCGGCGCGACCGAGTCCCCACAGAGAACTCTGGTCCGGTGACACGTGGTCGGTGCTCAGGATGTGTTGTGCACCGCGGGTGATCAGCCAGATGGGTGCCCGCAGTTCGGCGGCGGCCGCGGCCCGGAAAAGTCGCCGTGCCCCGCTCAGCACCCGGATGTGCATCCGGTCCAGCGCGCGCGTCGACGCGGCGTCCTTCGGGTCGATGGCGGCGAGATACAGGATCTGTAGCGCGGCTTCGTCGGCGGCCGCGGCGCGCAGCGTGGCTTCGAGCCGCTGCTCGTCCGCCTCGGCTACCGGCAACCCGAGAATCTCGTGCCGGTGCCCGCGCGCAGTCAGCGCATCGACCAACGGCTGAACCGCATCAGCGTCGTCCCCGAAGAGAAGCCAGATCGATCCCTCGCCGGCCGGTGCACCCCCTGGGACTCCGGAACTTGACTTCTCCCACCGGATTTCGTATCGGGAGTCGGCGATCGACTGCGCTTTGCGCTGCTGGTTATGTTGGGCGGCAACCTGTTTCAGTAGGTCGACCGCCTGCTGATTGTCTCTGCCGCCGTCGATCAGCGCGACGAGTTCCTCGATTCGGCCATCCTCGAGAAGCCGGACGGTATCGGTTCGTGCGGCTTGATCGTCGTCAAAGCTCCGGGTGGCGCGGGCCCGTTGCTCACGGAACCAGTACTGACGGTGCTGGAACGGATAGGTGGGCAGGTCGAGCTTGTGCACCGGTCCCTGCTGCAGAGCGGCGAAGTCGGGCAGGTGTCCGACGATGTAGGCGTTGGCGAGGGCTTCGGCGATCTGACGGTGGTCGGCCTTGTTCTTACGCAGCGACGGGATAGCCCGCGGTGCGGTTGCCGGGTCGGGCCAGGCCCGCATCGCCGCTGCGGTGAGCACCGGTTGCGGGCCGACCTCGAGCAGCATCGTGCAGTGCAGGTCGGCCAGCGTGTTGACGCTCTTCGCGAACTCGACCGGTTGCCGCGCATGGCGCCGCCAGTACGCGCCGTCCAGTGTCGCGGTCCGGCCCAGGGCTGCGCCGGTGCGGTTGCACACCAATGTCCGTTGCGGCGAGGCGAATTCGAATCGATTGGCATACGACTCGAACTCGTCGAGGACGGGATCCAACAGCGCGGAATGGAAGGCGTGGCTGGTATCCAGCCAGTCGCAGCGCACCCCGTCGGCTTCCAACCCGGCCACGGCCTGGTCCAGATCCTGCGTCGGTCCCGACAACACGGTGTTGGCGCCGTTGTAGGCGGCCACCGACAGGGTCGGGAACTGGTCGGTCATGCTTTCCACCCGCTCGGCTGGGGCGAACACCGCGATCATCCGGCCGCCGTCGGGCAAGCTGCCGAACAACCGGCCGCGCTCGGCCAGCAGCAACGCCCCATCCTCGAGGCTGAACACACCGGCGACGCAGGACGCGGTGTATTGGCCGACGCTGTGGCCGATCACCACGTCGGGCTCGAAGCCCCACGACTGCCAGAGCCGGGCCAGGCCCATCTCCACCGCGAACAACGCCGGTTGGGCGTAGGCGGTTTGCCTCAGGGTTTCGTCGCCTTCCGGATCGAAAATGACGTCCA
Organism: Mycobacterium sp. 1245111.1; assembly: GCF_001673405.1. GTDB lineage: Bacteria > Actinomycetota > Actinomycetes > Mycobacteriales > Mycobacteriaceae > Mycobacterium. The sequence goes on from NZ_LZLV01000017.1 coordinate 12,909, forward strand.
GCAGCGGCTTTTCGAGCACCTCGGCGACCGCCGCAGCGCACCGGGTCATCGTGTCGGCGAACACCGGTTCGGTCTCGAACAATTCCCAGGCCATTCCGGCGTATTGGCTGCCCTGACCGGGGAACAACCACGCCGTCCTCGGCTTGTCGGCGCATTCCCCCCGCACCACACCGGTTGCCGGGCGGTCCTCGGCCAGCGCCCGCAGTGACTCACGTGCGGATTCCGTCGAGTTGACCAGCAGTGCGGCCCGGTGCTCGAAGTGCGACCGGCCGGCCCCGGCGGTAAAGCACAGGTCGGCCAACGACGCGTCCGGGTTGGCGTCGAGCCAGTTTCCGTATGCCTCGGCGAGCTCCACCAGGGCGGCCGGGCTACGTGCCGACAGCGGCAGCAGGCTGAACCTCCTGTCGTCGCCGGGCGTCGTGGCCACACGGTTCACCTCGGCGACCGGCGCCTCCTGCACGATCACGTGTGCGTTGGTCCCGGAGAACCCGAACGAGCTGACCCCGGCGATCCGCGGCCGCCCATTGCGCTCCCACTGGTGAGCCTCGTCGACCACCCGGACCGCCAGCCGGTCCCAGGGAATGTGGGGCGACGGGTTCTCGAAGTTCAAGTGCTTCGGCAACATCTGGTGCTCGAGCGACAGGATCACCTTGATCAGGCCCGCGATCCCCGCGGCCGCCTCCAGGTGCCCGATGTTCGTCTTCACCGACCCGATCAGCAGCGGCCGGCCGGCGTCGCGGCCCTGACCCAGGACCGCACCGGCGGCTTGGACCTCGATGGGGTCGCCGAGCGACGTCCCGGTGCCGTGGGCCTCGAGGTAGTCGACATCGCCCGCGGCAACGCCGGCACGCTGTAGTGCTTCGGTGATGACACGTTGCTGGGCGACACCATTCGGCACCGTCAAACCGCCCGATGCGCCGTCCTGGTTGATCGCGCTGCCGCGGATGACGGCCCGGATCCGGTCGCCGTCGCGGATCGCGTCCCCGAGACGTTTGACGACGACGACACCGCAGCCCTCGCCGCGCACGTACCCGTCCGCGGACGCGTCGAAGGTCTTGCACTTGCCGTCCGGAGCCAGCATGTGGGCGTGCGAGAAGGTCATCGCAGTCTTCGCGCTGAGCATGACGTTCACGCCGCCGGCCAGGGCGAGGTCGCATTCACCGAAGCGCAAGGCCTGGCAGGCCTGATGGACCGCCACCAGCGACGAACTGCACGCCGTGTCGACGGAGACCGCCGGGCCCTGTAGCCCCAGCCCGTAACTGATCCGGCCCGCTCCGGCCGCCGACGACGTTCCGATCGCCACGTAGGCCTCGATCTCGGCGGGACTCAACTCCTCGGAGATCAACCCCAGGTAGTCGTGGGTGCCCAGCCCCATGAACACCCCGGTCTGAGTGTTTGCCAGGGCCGACGGCGCGGTGCCCGAATGCTCCACCGCCTGCCACGCCGTCTCGAGCAACAGCCGATGCTGCGGGTCGATCAACATCGTCTCGCGCTTGGACAGCCCGAAGAAGGCCGCGTCGAATCCCGTGACGTCGTCGATGAAGCCGGCCCGGCGGCTGACGATCTTGCCCGGCGCATCGGGATCCGGGTCGTAGTACTCCTCGACGTCCCACCGGTCTGGCGGCACCTCGGACACCGCGTCGCGGCCGTGGGCCAGCACGTCCCAGAACTGCTCCGCATCGGCGGCGCCCGGCACGCGCAGCGCGTAGCCGACTACCGCAAACCCCTCGTCGACCCCCTGTGATTCATCCGCCGGAATGGGTGTCTCCATGGTCAAGGGGCTGTCCTCTCGCCGATTGGGTCTTTCGATCCGGCTTGTGGGCGTCGCGGCCCGGACAGCCGCCTAGTCGGCACGAGCCGATTAGTTTGACATGAGTAGAACAAGTTCCAAACCATACTGGAGGCCCGGAGGGTCAATCCAGATTTTCGGTAAAAACTTCCGGTTGCCGGACGTAGCCCGGGCCGCCGCAAAGCGTCAGTGCCGGTCAGCCACCCGTGGCAGGCGGGCGAACTCTTCCAGCGCGTCGGCCGCGGCCGCGGCGCTGGCGGCGGGCTCGGTGATCCGGGCGGCGAACTCGCGGGCCCGGGCGACGTAGTCCGGCGCCAATATGGTGCGCAGATCTGCCACCAACGACTCCTCGGTTGCGGTCGAAAAACGCCGGGCAGTGCCCACTTTCAGTCGTTTGACCGCAGCTCCGTAGACGGCGTGCACCATGTCCCAATAGAGGATCAGCTGCGGGACGCCCGCGCGCATGGCGATCGGCGTGGTGCTGGAGCCGCCGTGGTGGACGACTGCCCGGCAGGCCGGGAAGACGGTCGTGAAATTCAGCGCGCCCACCACCTTGACGTGGTCGAAATAGGGGACGTTGCTGTAGTCGGTGCCGGCGGCGCCGACTAGAGCCCGTTGTCCCAGCCGCGCGCAGGCGGCGGCGATCATCGCGATGGTGTCGGCCGGCGATTCGACCGGGATGCTGCCGAATCCGAAATAGATCGGCGGTGTCCCGTGGGCGATCCACGACGCGATCTCGGCATCGCTGTCCGTCGCCAGACCGAGGGTGAGCGTGCCGACGAACGGCCGTTGAGCCGCCCGATGCGACCATTCGGCCGCCAGCCCCGGAAAGCACGCCTCGTCGTAGGCCTGGATTTCCAGCGAACCGCGTTCGGTGATCCGTCGCGGCGCGGAACCTGCGGCCTTCGCTAGGCCGAGTTCGCGGCGCTGTGCGTCCTCGGCCTTCTTCATCCCGAGCCACGTCACCCACCAGAACGCCGTCACCGCCGCACGGGCCACCGGCGCCGGCAGCAATCGCAGAGTCCGGCTATTGGGCCGCAGCGGAAAGTAATGCAGCGTGGCCAACGGAATGTCGTAGTACTCGGCGACGTTGGCGGCGGCGTCTTCGAAATTGATACCGGTGAAAAGGAGGTCGGCCCCGTCCGCCAACGACATCAGCGTCGTGCTCATCTCCTGCCAACCCCGCAATAGGGGTCCGGCAATGTCGAGCCGCGACCTGATCAGGCTTCGGATCCGCCAGGGCCGACTGAAGAAGCACGTCCAGAATTCGCGGTGCGCGTCCAAGATCGACTGCGCTTCCGGCCCGAAGCCGACCGCCGTAACTCCCGCGGCCTCGGTGAAGCCGACCAGGTCGGGCGGGACAGCCATGCACACCTCGTGCCCGCGACTGACCAGCTCGCGACCGACCGCGAGATTGGGCTCGATATCGCCGCGACTGCCCCAGCTGGCGAGCACGAATTTCATCGCGCGGCGAGGAATTCGCCCAGGTAGCTCGGCGGCCTCAGGTTGAGCAGGTTCTTCCGATCGGCAGCGAGATCGGAATAGCTGAGGTCCTCGATCTGCGCCGGCGTGTAGGTCAGCGGTGATTCCGGAATTCCTTTTCGGACCACCCCGACGCCCATGTCGCATTTGAGCACCGCGACCCGTAGATCGCGCCGGAGGCTGCGCAGATAGACGATCGACTTCCAGACGTCGCCGCTCCAGATGCCGATCACCAGCGGTCCTTTCTGTTGCGCGACAAAGTCTTCCCAGGTTTCCGCGCGCCGGCCGATCAGTTCGAACGCGGGATTGCAGTCGTGCAGGAAGATGACGCCGTCGTCCTTGAGGTAGCGGACGGTGTTCTCGACGTCGCGCACGACCTGCTCGTAGGTGTGCAGCCCGTCGATCAGCGCGACGTCGATCGGGCGCTCCGCGAGGAAAGCCGCTCGTTCTTCGAAGAACGAGTCGCTGGTCATTTCGAAGTAATGCGTGGCGCGCGCCTTGACGTCGGCCAACCGGCGAGTGCGCTCGGTCAGCCTGAACGCGGGGTCGACGGCGATCTTTTCGTCGGCGGTGATGCGCCGGAAAGCCTGACCTTTCGAAACGCCGATCTCCAGGTACACCGGACTCACCCGGCCGTCGAGCGCACGCTGCACGGCCCTGATCCGGTTGGCGCCCGGCAGCGCGTCGGCCACCATGACCAGCCTGTCGTTGAAGTTCACGCGACGATCCTCTCCGCCAACGGGGTCACTCACAAGAGGTTTGTTCAACAGGTGTGTGATAATGCCACGATTCGAAGACAGGTGTCCTCTTACTAGGCAGGCGACCTTGCACCAGACCGTCAGCGGCAACATCGCGGAGGGGGAACAGGGGAGGGGGCCGGCGCAGGCGGGATTCCGCCCGGACATCGAGGGATTGCGCGCGGTCGCGGTGCTGGCCGTGGTCTTGTTTCACGCCGAGGTGCCCGGAGTCGGGGGCGGCTTTGTCGGCGTCGACGTCTTCTTCGTCATCTCGGGTTTCTTGATCACCGGGCTGCTGTGGCGTGAGGCGAGTGCCACCGGCACGGTCGGGTTGCGCCGCTTCTACGGCGCGCGGGCCCGCCGACTGCTGCCGGCGTCGGCGGCCGTCGGCGTCGTCACCATGGTCGGCACGGCGCTCTTGTTGCCCCCGCTGCAGGTCCGGACCGACATCGGTGACGGCATCGCCAGCGCGCTGTACGTCGGCAACTACCGGTTCGTCATGCGCGGCGTCGACTACTTCGCCAACCACGTACCGCCGTCACCGTTTCAGCACTATTGGTCGCTGGGCGTCGAGGAGCAGTTCTATCTGGTGTGGCCAGCGTTGATCATCGCGACGGCGTGGCTGATCCGGCGTCTGCGTCGGCGCAACAAGGCCGAAACCCCGTCCTCCCCGCGTCCCTACGTCGCGGTCCTCGCGTTGGTTGCCGCGGTGTCGTTCGTGCTGTCGTTCGGGGCTACCTACGTGGCGCCCGCGGCGGCGTTTTTCTCGCTGCCGACGCGAGCGTGGCAGTTGGCGCTCGGCGGATTGGTGGCGCTCACGGTCGTCCGGTGGCGGCGGCTCTCGCCGCGGGCCGCCGCGGTGACCGGATGGGTCGGGCTGGCCCTCATTCTGTTGGCCTGCACCAGGTTAAATGCGAACACGCTCTACCCCGGTGGTGCCGCGCTGTTGCCCACCGTGGGTGCGGCGCTGGTGATAAGCGCCGGGTGCGCCACACCCGCCCAGGGAGCCGGCCGGGCGTTGGGGGCGGCGCCGATGTGCGCGATCGGGCGGATCTCCTACTCGTGGTACCTGTGGCACTGGCCGGTGCTGGTACTCGCCCCGGCGCTGCTCGGCCACCCGTTGGGCCTGGCCGCCCGGGTCGTCGCGGCCGCGTTGTCCGGCGGGCTGGCGGTGCTGACCCTGCGATTCGTCGAGAACCCGCTACGGTTCGCTCCGGCGGTGCGCCGCTCGCCCGGGCGCAGTCTGGCGGTCGGCGGTGTCGCGACCGCGATCGCGGTAGGTATGGGCATGGCGCTGCTGGTGGTGGTGCCTACCCCGGTCGGTCATGGGACGCCGGCCGCGTCGCCGACTTTCACCGCGGCGCCGGTGCCCGCCGGTGCCGACGTGGCCGCCTACGACGCGGCGGTCCAGCACGCGTTCGCTCAAGTGCAGGCCGCGGTGGCGGCGTCGGCAAACATCAAAGCCGTTCCGTCCAACCTGGATCCGCCACTTGCCGCTGCGGGAGCCGAGAAAAAGACGCTCGAATTCAACGGCTGCATGCGGACCCCTTTCGAAGGCGGCCAGCCGGAGTGCGCGATGGGAGACACCACGTCGACGGCTACGATCGCCCTGGTCGGCGACTCGCATGCCGCGATGTGGACGCCGGCGTTCCAGGACATCGCCGCCCAGCGACACTGGCGGCTGGAGCTGTTGAGCAAGGGCGCGTGCCCGTTGCTGGACGTGTCCGTCGCCAACCCCCTGCGTCGGCTGGTCGAAGAAGTCGAGCACTGCCAGCAATGGCGTGCTCAGATCATGGACAGGTTGCGTGCCGAGCATCCGCGGCTGGTCGTGTTGAGCCTCTGGCGCGGCTACGGCGCCGACGAATCGCTCACCGGCTACCGGGCTTTCGGCCCGGCGTGGCTCGACGGCATGACCCGCCTCGTGCGGCAGCTCCGCGGCATCGGCGCGAACGTGCTGGTGCTGGGCCCGATCCCGGATCCACACTTCGTGGTGCCGATCTGCCTGTCCGGCTACCTCGATGACGTGGCGGTCTGCACGCCGTCAAGATCGACCGCGGTGAACCCATCCGGCATCGCGGCGGAGTCCGCCGCCACCGAGGCCGGTGGTGGCCACTATGCCGACACCACCGAGCTGTTCTGCACCGCCGACCGCTGCCCGGTGATCGTCGGCAACACCCTGGTCTACCTCGACGAAAACCACCTCACGCTGGAGTACTCCCGGCGGTTGGCGCCGGTCGTCGGAACCCTGGCCGACCGTGCGCTGGGCGGGCGTTGACATCGTCAAATTCACCCCGGGCCTGTTGGACGTGTGTGTGATAATGCCTCGACTCGACGAACCCTCCGTACTAGGTAGGTGACTGTGCACCAGACCGTCAGCGGCAGCACCACCGAGGACCGTGCGGGTCGGGGTGCGGCGGAGACGGGATTTCGCCCGGACATCGAGGGGCTGCGCGCGGTCGCCGTGCTGGCCGTTGTGCTGTTTCACGCCGAGGTGCCCGGTGTCGGGGGCGGCTTTGTCGGCGTCGACGTGTTCTTCGTGATCTCGGGTTTTTTGATCACCGGGCTGCTGTGGCGTGAGGCGAGTGCCACCGGCACGGTTGGGCTGCGCCGCTTTTACGGGGCACGGGCCCGGCGACTGCTGCCGGCGTCGGCCGCGGTCGGCGTCGTCACCATGATCGCCTCGGTCGTCCTACTGCCGCTGTTGCAGGTCAAGAGCGTCATTGTCGACGGCATCACCAGTGCGCTGTACGTCGGCAACTACTGGTTCATCATGCGCGGCGTCGACTACTTCGCCAGCGCCCGGCCGCCGTCGCCGTTTCAGCACTACTGGTCGTTGGGCGTCGAGGAGCAGTTCTATCTGGTGTGGCCGGCGCTGATCATCGGGACGGCCTGGCTGATCCGGCGTCTTCGCCGGCGCACCCGCGTCGAGGCCACGTCGTCGCGGCGGCCGTTTCTGGTGGTTCTTGCGCTGGTCGCGGCGGTGTCGTTCGCGCTGTCATTGGTGGCCACCCCGTTCGCTCCTGCCGTGGCGTTCTTTTCGCTGCCGACCCGGGCGTGGCAGTTGGCCGTCGGTGGGCTGGTGGCCCTCACGGTCGTGCGGTGGCGCGGGCTCTCGCCACGGGCAGGAGCGATCACGGGGTGGGCCGGGCTGGCGTTGATCCTGTTGGCCTGCACCGGTTTTAGCGGCGCAACACCCTATCCGGGGCTCGCGGCGTTGTTGCCGACCGCGGGCACGGCGCTGGTGATCGGCGCCGGGTGCGCGACGGCGACCCAGGGATGTGGCCGCGTGCTGCGGGTGGCGCCGATGCGCGCGATCGGCCGGATCTCCTACTCGTGGTATCTGTGGCACTGGCCGGTGCTGCTGCTGGCACCGGATGTGCTGGGTCACCCGTTGGGGCTGGCCGCCCGGGTGGCCGCGGCGCTGGCCTCCGGCGGGCTGGCGGTGCTGACCCTGCGCTTCGTCGAGAACCCGCTACGGTTCGCTCCAGCGGTGCGCCGCTCGGCCGGGCGCAGCCTTGCGCTGGGGGGTGTCGCGACCGCGATCGCCGTCTGCGTGGGCGCCGCGCTGCTGGTCGTGGTCCCGCTGCCGACGGGACGCGGCGCGCCGACGGCAGCGCTGAACGTCACCGCGACGCCGGTGCCTGCGGGCTCGGACATGGCCGCCTACGACGCGGCGGTGCAACATGCGTTCGCTCAAGTGCAGGCCGCGCTCGTCGCATCCGCCGGGCTGACGGCCGTGCCGTCGAACCTCGACCCGCCGTTTGCTGACGTGGAAGCCGAACAGAACGCGTATATGGGCAGCGGCTGCCTTCGCGCACCGCTGCAGGGCGGGCAGCCGGAGTGCGCGACGGGCGATCTCGAGTCGCCGACCACGGTGGTCCTGGTCGGCGATTCGCACGCCGCGATCTGGAATCCGTCGTTCCAGCAGGTTGCCGCCCAGCGGCGCTGGCGGCTGGAGACCCTCGAAAAGGCGGCCTGCCCATTCATGGACATGCGGGTCAACAACCCGTTCCGTCGCGTGGTCGAAGTCTTCGAACACTGCGAGCAATGGCGCGCTCAGATCATGGACAGGTTGCGTTCCGAGCGTCCGCGGCTGGTGGTGGTGAGCGCGTGGCGCGGCTACGGCGCCGACGAACATCTGACCGGTTTCAACGCCTACGACCCGGCGTGGCTCGACAGCCTGACCCGTCTGGTCCAACAGCTGCGTGGCACGGGCGCCAAGGTGCTGGTGCTCGGGCCGGTGCCGGACCCACACACGACGGTGCCGATCTGCCTGTCCGCCCACCTCGACGATGTGGCCGCCTGCCTGCCGCGACGGTCGACGGCCGTCAACCAAACCGGCATTGCGGCCGAGGCCGCCGCGACCCAAGCCGCGGGCGGGCAGTACACCGACCTCACCGACCTGTTCTGCGCCGGCGACCGGTGCCCGGTGATCGTCGGCAACACCCTCGTGTACGTCGACGCGAGTCACCTGACGTTCGAATACTCGCGGCGGTTGGCACCGGTCATGGGTGCGCTGGCCGACCGCGCGCTCGCACGCGAATAACGCTGTAACACCGGAGGATTCGATTTTATGGCAACGTCAGTGCTCATCACCGGCGGAGCGGGATTCATCGGGTCGGCTCTTGCGCGCCGTCTCGTGAACGCCGGATACGACGTCGCCGTGATGGACGTTCTGCATCCGCAAGTGCACGGCGACCACGCGGCGATCGCTCTACCGCCCTCGGCGCGGTTGTTCACCGGCGACGTCACCCATGGTCCCGACTGGGACGCCGTGCTGCGGTTGTTCCGGCCTGCCCAGGTCGTCCATCTGGCGGCGGAGACGGGAACGGCGCAGTCGCTGTCGGAGGCGACGCGACACGGCTCGGTCAACGTGGTGGGAACGACGCAGCTTCTCGATGCCCTGAGCCGTTCCGCGCACGTGCCGGAGCAACTCGTTCTGGCGTCGTCGAGGGCCGTATATGGCGAGGGCGCTTGGCAATACGGCTCTCAGATCTGCTACCCGCCAGCGCGTAGCCACGCCCAACTGCTGGCCGGAATCTGGGATCCGCAAGGCCCGACGGGCGATCCCGCAGTCCCGCTGCCGAGCTGCGCCGGCCGCACCGAACCCCGCCCGACCAACATCTACGCCGCGACCAAGCTTGCCCAAGAGCACATCCTGGCTGCCTGGGCGGCCGCCCACGATGTCAAACTCAGCGTGCTGCGTCTGCAGAACGTCTACGGACCGGGTCAGTCGCTGACGAATGCGTACACCGGAATAGTCGCACTTTTTGCCCGGTTGGCCCGCGAGCGGCGGGCATTGGAAGTCTACGAAGACGGCCGGATCCTACGCGATTTCGTCTATATCGACGATGTCATCGAGGCGCTGTTCGCGGCGATAGAGCGGCCTGCGACGCGGATGCGCTGCGTTGACATCGGGTCGGGTGTTCCGACGACGATCAACGAGCTGGCTCACCAGATTGCCGCCATCTGCGGAGCCCCCGAGCCGATCGGCGTGCGGAAGTTTCGCGACGGCGACGTGCGCGCGGCGCAGTGCGATATCGGCCCGGCGACAACAGATCTCCAGTGGCGACCGAAATGGACCCTCGGCGAAGGTCTACGTGATCTGCTTGACTGGATCGGCGAGCAGCCCGAATTACCGGTCGAGGCCGGCGATCACACGCATGTGACAGCGCTGTTGAAGTAGGACGATCAGCCGACGCTCCGTAACCGGGCATGACATTCCACCAGATCGGCAGTGGCCGCGACACTTTCCGCGGGCGTCGTCATCCGGCCGGCCAGCTCGTGGGCCCGATCGACATATCCCGGGTTCAGGATCAGGCGCAGATCCGCAGCCAGCGTTTCTCTGGTGAGGCTCGAAAACCGCCGGGCGGTGCCCACTTTCAGCCGTTTGACGAGGGTGCCCCACAGCTGACGCTCGAGCGTCGCCCACAGGATCAAGGTGGGAACCCCTGCGCGCAGGCTCGCGGCAGTGGTGCCCGCGCCTCCGTGGTGCACGACGGCGCGACAGATCGGAAAGATCGCTGCGTGATTCATCGTGCGTACCACCTTGATGTGGTCGCCATGGGGGACGCTGCTGAAATCGGTCCATGCTGAGCACACCAGCGCCCGCTGGTCCAACTCCGCGCTGCACGCTTCGATCATCGCGAGTGTGTCGGCGGGCGAGTCCATCGGCATGCTGCCAAAGTTGAAGCAGATAGCCGGTTTTCCCGCAGCTATCCACGAGGCGACGTCCGCGTCGGCCTCGGTCGGTAACGCGAGAGTCAGCGTGCCGACGAAGGGCCGCTGGCGGGCCCGTTTCGCCCATTCAACGGGCAGGTTGGGGAAGCACACCTTGTCGTAGGCCTGGATTTCGAGAGCTCCGCGTTCGGTGACTCGCCGCCACGAGGGGCCCGTGTCCTTCGGCAGGCCGAGTTCCCGACGGTGCTTCCTTTCGAAGCTGCCCAACAGGGCCGAGCACAGCCACCAGAACGTCGCCATCGTGGCGCGGCCCACCGGCGCCGGCAGGTACGGCAGGAACTGCCCGTTGGGCCGCAGCGGAAAGTAATGCAGAGTGACCAACGGAATGCCGTAATACTCGGCGACATTCGCTGCGCCGTCTTCGAAAATCATGCCGGTGATCAGCATGTCGGCCCCGTCGGCCAAAGACATCAGCGTCTGGCTCATCTGCGACCAGCACTGGGTGGACAGCTCCCAGTTTTCGCGCCACAGTTTCGCCAAGTCGCTGACCCGCCAGGCACGATGCTCCTCCTTCGAGAGGTTGACACCGATGTCCATTTCCTGTGCTGTTCGCGAATCCGGTCCGTAGGCGACCGGCGCGAGCCCGGCCGACTCGGCGAAACCCAACAGATTGGGCGGGACGGCCATCCGCACCTCATGTCCACGGCGCATAAGCTCCAGACCGAGAGCGGCGCCGGGCTCGACATCGCCGCGCGTCCCGTAGGTTGCCAGCACAATTTTCATCGCGGTCGCCTAATTCGTTACTCCTTGGGCCCTTTGAGGTACCACGGGTTGGCTCGCGCCCACTCGATAGTGCGGCCGACTCCCTCCTCGACGTCCACTTTCAGGCGCCATCCCAGCTCCCGCTGAGCCTTGGTCGAATCGGGAATACGACGCGGGATGTCCTCGTAACGATCACCGTATTGCATTGTGGTGTCCACGATTTCGGGCGCAGATATCGCATCGACGTCAGCGATCTTGATCGCGAGTTCCACGACGTCACGCACGGTGGTCTCGGTCATGCTCCCGATGTTGAACGCTTCACCGATCGCCGTTTCGCTGTCGGCGGCCAGCAGGGTGCCGGCAATGGCGTCGTCGACGTAGGTGAAGCACCGGGTCTGGTCACCGGAGTCGTACAGCAACGGCGCCCGGCCATTGAGGATTCGGTGAATGGTCTGCGAGACAACGAATATCGGGCTCTGTCGCGGACCGTACACGTTGAAATAGCGCACCACGGTCACCGGCAAGCCGTAGGCGGTGTGCATCGCGAAGACCAGATGCTCGGCCATGGCCTTGCTGGTGCTGTAGCTCCACCGGTCGGTCCGTGTCGAGCCGAGGACCCTGTCGTCGTCCTCGGCGAACGGCGGATTCGGGTTCTTCCCGAATACCTCCGAGGTGCTGGCGAACACCACCTGTGTGCCGTGGCGACGGCTCAGCTCGAGCACGTTGCGGGTGCCGATCACATTGACGTCGAGTACCCGGAGCGGATCGTCGAGGTAGTTCTTGACACCGACGACCGCGGCCAGGTGAAAGACCGTGTCGACGTCGGCGGTCAGGGCCCGCTCGAGCGCGCCCAAATCGGTGACATCGCCTGCCACGAAACGAAAATTGGGATGCGCGTCGAAGTCGATGCTGGTGTCGCGCGTGTTCTTGGCGGCGTCGAACACGGTGACGGAATCTCCACGCCGCAGCAGTGCGGAAACCAAGTGCGACCCGATGAAGCCGTAGCCGCCCGTTACGACGACGTTAGACATATCTGCTCACTTTCACCTATCGACCGCTCACTTCTGTGCGAGCGCCCATACCACGACGGGATAGTTGGGTTCGTTGTGCAGGGAATGCCACCAGCGCCGGTACCACGCCCCTAATCGGATGAAGTTGGCACGGGCGCAGGCGCGATTGCCCCAGGAGCCGGTCTGAATCTGGTCCAGATCGAAGCCGCACTCGGCCAACAAGTATCGGATGCCCGTCTCTGTCCAGCGCGAACAGTCGTCCGGAATGTTGTGGATGCGGATCAGGAAGGGCACGGTCACCAGAAAGTAGCCACCGGGGCGGAGCATTTCGTACACGTGCTTTCCGGCACGGTAGGGCCACAGCAGGTGCTCGAACACCTGCTCGGCGATGATCAGATCGAACTGCTCGTCCAAAGCGGATGCGCAGATGTCGAATTCGGGGTAGCGGACCGAGCGATACGACTTGAATTGCTCGGTGCGGCCCCAGGAGTCGCCGGAGATCTCCAACACGTCGAGCTCACGTGGCTTGATGCCGCGCACCAGTTTCCGGGTCTCGCGATCCATCACGATGCGGACCCAATGGTGCGACGCGCGCGGCGAAAACAAGCCCGGCAGCCCTGTGTCGCTGGCGTGGTCGGTTTCTTCGGCCAAGTCGCTCATGCACTGCACTCCCTCGTAGCCAGATCCGTTGGAAATCCGGGTCATAACGCATCGGCATCGATGCGTGACAGCACCACGTCGAGGCGTTCCACGCGCTGACTGAGTACCACCAAGTCGCGTAGCCGCTGCGGCGCGCCCACGTCCCTGGGCCACAGGTACCGCGCGACCGCATAGTCGTTCGGCAGCAGGTAGATATGGAAGCCGCGCTCGAGAAACGGACGCAGTACGTCGATGGGCAGCAGCTCCGAATCGCTCCACCATCGTGGTGACAGTTCGACCACCAGTTCCGCGTCGGGAGCGAGTGCGTCCAGGGACGCCACCATGCCGGCCAGCACGCGATCCTCGGCGCCCTCCACATCGATCTTGATCACCTGCGCGGTTCGAAGCTCTTCGGGTGTGACGAGCGCGCCAAGTGTCGCGGCGCGAACGCGGCCGTCTTCCCGGAGGCCGGTGCGGGCGACCGTCGTCGTCATGCCGGTGTTGCGCATCGGGCCGGAGAACAACCGCAGTTCCTGGTCGCGATCGGACACCGCGGCCGTCACCAGCCGAACGTTGGTGAGGCCGTTTCTGTCCAGAGTCTCGTGCAACTCGGCGATTACCGATGGGGACGGTTCGATCGCGACGACCGTGCCGCGCGGTCCGACCAGTGTGCTGGCCAGCGCGCTCAGGCAGCCGATGTTGGCGCCGACGTCGACGAAGGTGTCGCCCGGTCGCAGACGCCGGCGCAGAAACGCGGCGAGATCGGGCTCCCACGTGCCGAACAGGTACAGACACGTCGGGATCGCATCGGGGAGCCGGCACCGAAGCCGGATGCCGTCCTCGGTGGTGCCATCGACGGTCAGCGGTCCCCGCAATGCGGTGCGGATGCGCAGCAGAACGAACACCGCGACGGACGGCGCCATCAGCAGCGCGCGCACCCAGCGCTCGACGGCGCCGACGCGTTGCTTGTCGGTACGCAGAAGCCTTATGTACCACCGCCACAACGCCAGGATCCGTGCCTCGATCGTCACGCGTCGGCCCGCTTAACGGCCAATGCCCTTGTAGACGAAGCCCGCGGCGCGCACCGCCGCCGGATCGAAGCTGTTCCTACCGTCGAGGAACACGCACCCAGGCGGAACCAGGTCGGCGAGCCGGGCCAGTGGTATCTGATGGAACTGTCGGTGACCGGCGAGCACGACCAAGGCGTCGGCGCCCTCGACCGCGGTCTCGATATCCGCGGTCAGCGGGATATCCGTCACGCTGAGCGCATCCTCGGCCCCCACCCACGGATCATGGATCGAGAGTTCGCAGCCGGATTCTTCCAACAGCGTGACGACGTACTTGGTCGGTGTGAGGCGGCAATCGCCGGTGTTGTTCTTGAACGCGATGCCCAGCACCGCAATCCGGCTGGTCTCAACTGCCTTGCCCTGCTCGGCGAGCAGCTGCGTGAGCAGCCCGTAGGTGTAGGCGGGCATCGTGTCGTTGACATTCCTGGAGGTCCGCGGAATTGCCAGCTCCAACCCGAGGGATTCGCCCAAATGGTTGACGAACCACGGATCCTTCGTCAGGCAGTAACCGCCGACGCCCATGCTCGGCATCAGGATGTTCACGGGGTGGTCCCCCTTCGGCATCGTGTTGGCCGCCTCGATGACCTGTAACGCGTCCATCCCGAGCCCGTCGCACACCTTGGCCAGCTCGTTGGCCAGCGCGACATTGAGGTCGATCCAGACGTTGTCGGCGAGCTTGACCATCTCGGCGGTCCGCGGATCGTCGACGACGATCGCCTCCACGCCCAGGGCGTGGCGCCACAAGGTGGAGCAGGCGCGAGCACTGCGCTCGTCGACGCCACCGACGACGATCGGTATCGACATCAGCTCCTTGATCGCCTGCCCCTCCGCGATCCGCTCGGGGCAGAACGCCAACCCGAAGTCGACCCCGGCCGTCAGGCCGGAGGCCTCTTCGACGATGGGCCTGAACAGCGTCTCGGTCGTGTCGGGTGGGACCGTGCTCTTGAGGATGACGAGGTGGCCCGGATGCAGGTGCTCTCCGACGGCCCGCGCCGCGGCCTTGATGTCGTCGACGATCGGCTCGAAGTCAGGACCAAGCGGGGTGCCGACGGTCACGATGACGAAGTCGTTGTCGGCTACGGCCCCGAAATCGGTTGTGGCGCGCAGCCTCCCGACTCGTACGTTGTTCGCCACCAGCTCGTTGAGCCCGGGTTCCGGGACGGTGGTCTTGCCCAGGTTGATCTCGTCGACGACGGTCTGGCGCACGTCGATTCCGGTCACCGGCCAGCCGCGGTCGGACAGCACCGCGCCGATCACGGTGCCGATGTATCCGAATCCAACGACCGCGATCCCGGACCGCATGCCGCGGACCAGCAGGTCGATCTCAGCGTCGGTGCGTCCGAACGCGCCTGTAAGCATCGCGGAACCTCATCCTCCAGTCCCCCGTGCGCGTCTTGTCGAACGAATGCGAGGCCTGGCATCCCCGGCCGGCCCGTGGGCAGTCTATCCAACACCTGACTAATAAGGCTTGAAAACCGGATCTTTCAGCCGATGCACTGGACTCGCGCGAAATCTTCGACCAGGTCGGCGGCCGCCATGGCGCTCTTGGCCGCTTCGGTGATGTGGGCTGTCATCTCGCGGGCGGACGCGACGTATCGCGGGGCGAGAACCCGGCGTAGGTCCTTCACCAGGGTCTTCTCGGTGGTGGTCGAAAAGCGCCGCCCAGCGCCCACCTTCAGCCGTTTGAGCTGAGCCGCAAAGAAGGGCTGATCGGGCAACGTCCAGAGGATCAGCTGGGGGACCCCGGCGCGCAGGCATGCCGCCAGAGTGCCGGCGCCGCCGTGATGGACGACCGCGCGGCAGGTCGGGAAGATCGTCGCGTAATTCACCACCCCGACAACCTTGACGTGCTCGAAGCGCGGGACGCCGCTGAAGTCGGTCGACCCGGAGCACACCAGCGCCCGCTCGCCCAACTCCGCGCAGGCCGCGGCGATCATCGCGATCGTGGCGGCCGGCGACCCGAGTGGGATGCTGCCGAAGCCGAAGCAGATCGGCGGTGTGCCCGCGGCGATCCACGACGCGACCTCCGCATCGGCATCCGTCGCCAACTGCATCGCCAACGCGCCGACGAATGGCCTGTTGAGTCCCGCCCGCTTCGCCCATTCGGAAGCCAGCCCGGGAAAGTACACCTCGTCGTAGGCCTGGATCTCCAGCGATCCGCGCTCTGTGATGCGGTGCGGCGCCGAGGATTTCGCGTTCGGTAGGCCAAGTCCGCGGCGCTGCTCGTCCTCGCCCTTTCTGGTCCCGCGCCAAACCAGCCAGTCGTTCATCGTCATCGCCGTGCGGGCCAGCGGCGACGGCAGGAATCGCAGCAGCTGGCCGTGGGCCCTAACCGGGAAGAAATGCAGGGTCGACAACGGAATGTCGTGGTACTCGGCGACATTGGCGGCCGGTTGTTCGAAAATCAGGCCGGTCATGAGTAAGTCGGCCCCGCGCGCCAGGGGTACCAGCGTCGTCGTCATCTCCGCCCAGCACCGCATGGCGAACTCTGCCGTCTCCCGCCCCAACCTGTTCAGTTCCTTGAGCTTCCAGGGAGTGCGGAAGTAGCACGTCCAATATTTTCGCTGGGTGTCGAGAATGGCCTGTGAATCCAGCCCGTAGGGGACCGCGGCAAGGCCGGCGGCCTCGGTGAAGCCGACCAGGTTGGGAGGCACGGCCATGCACACGTCGTGGCCGCGCTGCAGTAGTTCACGGCCCACCACCACGGCGGGCTCGATATCGCCGCGACCGCCGTAGCTCGCCAGCACAAATTTCATCGCCGACCCCTGGCTCTCAATTAGACGCACGCATAATATCTGCACGGTCGGACTTTGTGCCCGGTTCGTGGACTATAGGCTGGGCGTCCGGAATTGAGGAGCTCGCTCTTGGCTGGCAGCGAACTGACTGCGCACGAGGCGGAACACGTGATGTGGGACGTGATCGTGGTCGGTACTGGCATGGGCGGCGGGATGCTGGGCTACCGGCTGGCCAGGTCGGGTCGCCGGGTGCTGTTCGTCGAGAAAGGTCGCTCGACGCTGCCCGGAACGCCGGGAACGATCCGCTCGGCGATGCCGGAAATGGTCGAGCCACGTGCTTGCCGTTCGGAGGGCACCTACTACGACGCGTTGGCCCGGGCCGGGCGCTCGACCGACGAGGTCGAAGACATCAGCGGCCGCTTCCCGAAGCGGTTCGTGCCGTTCATCGGAGGCGGGACGGGCGGGTCGTCGGCGCTCTACGGCATGGTGTGCGAGCGATTCTTCGCGGCCGATTTCACTCCCCGACAGAATTTCCGCGACCCCGGTGAATCCACCGTGCCGGAGGCCTGGCCCGTCACCTACGACCAGATGCGGCCCTGGTACGCCGAAGCCGAAAAGCTACTAGGAGTTCGCGGCGAGCCCGATCCGCTCCGACCCGAGGCGGTCGAGGCCGATCTGCCTGCGCCGCCGCCTTTTTCGGTGGACAACCAGCCGCTGGTGGACTATCTGGCGGGTCGCGGATTGCATCCCTACCACCTTCCGATGGCCTGTGACTACACCGCTGATTGCCGCACCTGTCAGACCTATCTGTGCGATCAGACATGTAAAAACGACGCCGCCCGCAATGGCCTGCTGCCGGCCATCGTCGAGCACGACGCCAGCCTGCTGACCGACTGTCGGGTCGTGCGGCTGGACGCGGACCGCACCCACGTCCGGCACGTGATCTGTGAGCATCGCGGCAGCACGGTCAGCCTGGAGGCCAAGGTCGTTGTGCTGGCCGCGGGCGCGCTGGCCACCCCGGTGCTGCTGCTCAATTCCCGGTCGGGTGACTGGCCGGGTGGATTGGCGAATGGCTCAGATCTCGTGGGGCGCAACTTCATGCGCCATCTGCTCGAGCCAATCGAGGTCTGGCCCCGACCCGGCTACCGAACCATGGCCGCGAACAAGGAGATCGGGCTCAACGATTTCTACTTTTGGGAGGGACAGAAGTATGGCACCGTGCAGTCATTCGGCGCGATCCCGCCCATGGAGTGGTTGAGCAACCGGCCCGGCGCGCGGGGAAAGGCGCTGCGGCTGATGAGCCCGGCGGTGCGACGGATCTACGAGCGGTATTTCACCGGTGGGTTGGTGCTGGCCGCGATCATGGAGGACCTGCCGTATCCGGACAATCGCGTGCTGCCGAGCGATCGGCGCAACGGGGATGGCCGTCAGCGGCTGCGAATTAACTATCGCTTGCACCGCAGCGAAATCGACCGCCGCGCAGTGTTTTTGCGGCAGTTGAAGGCGGTGTTGGCGCCCTTCCGCACGATCGGTTTGGGCAGCAGCACGGGCAACTCCAATCTTGGCCACGTGTGCGGCACGTGCCGCTTCGGCACCGACCCAGAAACCAGCGTGCTTGACCCACACAACCGGGCGCACGAAGTGCACAACCTCTACGTCGTGGACAGCTCATTCTTCCCGTCCAGCGCCGGCTTGAACCCAAGTTTGACGATCGCCGCCAACGCCCTGCGGGTGGCCGCGCACGTCGATCAGGCGCATTTCGCCTCTTGAACCGATTCGAAATACCAAGTGGGCGAGCGGATCCGGATAGGATCGCCAGCATGGACCTGTTCGTCCGGGAGTCTGGTCCAGTCGGGGCGCCCGCCGTCGTCTTCCTTCACGGCGGGAGGATGAGCGGCTGGTGCTGGCAGCCCGTCGTCGAGCGAATGCCGCAATACCGCTGCCTGGTCCCCGATCTGCCGCAGTTCGGAAACAGCTTCCAGCAGGGACCATTCGAGATGGGCCGGGCCGCCGACGCGGTGGCCGGACTCATCCGCTCCCGGGTGGGTGCCGGTCGGGCGTACCTGGTGGGGTACTCGCTGGGCGCGCAGCTGGCTGTGCAGCTGCTGACCAGCGATGCCAAACTCATCGACCGGGCGGTGGTGTGCGGGGCCGTCGTCAACACCAAGTTGGGCGTCGGGCTGATGCAGCACCTGGCGGTCCCGCTCGCACGGACCAATTGGTTCAGGGCGGTCGTCCGCCGCGGCTGGAATGCACGTCGCGGCGGGATTCCAGTGACCAGACTCGACGACTACCGCAACGACGTAAACCTCATTACGAGAGCACAATTCGCTCACATCGTCGCGGCCTCCGCGCGGTTCACCCGGCCCGACGGGCTGGACGACGTGGATACCCCCACGTTGTTCCTCACCGGCGGCAAGGAGACGCGACTGGCGCACCGCTCGGCGGCAGCGCTGGCACAGTCAATGCCCAACGGAGTCGACAGGATGGCACGCGGGATGGGCCACGACTGGCCGCTGCGCTATCCGGATCTGTTCTCCCGCACCGTCGATGGATGGCTCTCCGGTACGAGCCTGCCTCCCGAGATCAGCTAGGTTCGCGCACCGGGAGCCCGGCAGCGCGATAGATCTCGTCGATGACCGTCATGTTCTCGACCGCGTCTTGCGGTGTGGTCCGTACCGGCTCCCCGCGCAGCACCGCCGCAGCGAACGCGTCGAGTTGATATTCGTAGCTGATGCGCCGCGGGAAGCGCTCGACGCGCCGTTGGCCGGCCGAGCGGACCGATAGCCGTGGAAACAGGTGTGGTGCAGCGGGACTGAGCACCCGCAGCTCACCACGGTCGCCCACCACCTTGGCCTTTGCCCGAAACAGATCCGACGACCACAGCGCGCACCGGATCCGGCCCGTATGCCCGCCCGCGAAACGCAACTCGGCCTTCATGGCCCGGTCCACTCGCGGATCACGTAACTTTGCCTGTGCGGAAACGACTTTCGGCGTCGACCCGCCGAACGTGCGCATCATGTTGACCACGTAGCTGCCGGCATCCATCATCGCGCCACCGGCAAAGGTGTAGTTGTAGCAGTTGCCGCTGAACTTCGGGATCAAGACACACAATGCGACGTCGACATGCTCCAACGTGCCGAGTTCGCCTGAGGCGAGGATCTGCTCGACGCGCAAAGTCAAAGGGTGATAACGGTATTGGATTGCTTCCATCACGACGCGGCCTGACGCTGCGGCCAATTCGGCGATCTCGCGGGCCTCGGCGGCGTTTGCGGTGAACGGCTTTTCACACAATACGTGCTTGCCTCCGGCAAGTGCGGCCCGGGTCCATCTGCCGTGCATGCTGGTGGGCGCCAGGACGTAGATCGCGTCCAGGTCAGGATCGTCGATCAGCGCCTCGTAGCTTCCGTGCGCCCGGGCGATGCCGTGTTTGGCGGCGAAGGCCTCGGCACTGGGCATGTCGCGTGCTCCCACCGCGGCCACCACGACTTCGTCGTTTCCCCGAGCTGGGTTGATCAGCGTCGTCGGTGCGAAGCTCGAAGCGCCCAGGATTCCGATCCGCAGCGCCTCGGCTACTTGCGCCACAGCACTCCGGTTCCATCGATGTCGACGATCTCAGCGGACACGCCGTGCGCCGCGCGGTAGTCGGTGACAGCTTGTTCGCAGGCCTTGACCGCCTGGTAGTCGTCGACAATGCAGAAGCCGCCGGGGGAGAGCCGTGGGTACAGCGCGTCGAGCGCTTGAATCGTCGACTCGTAGAGGTCGCCGTCGAGCCTCAACACCGAGATGCGCTCGATCGGCGCATCGTGGAGCGTGTCTTTGAACCAGCCGGGCAGGAACCGGACCTGGTCGTCCAACAGCCCGTAGCGCTCGAAATTGGCCCGTACCTCCGCCTCTGAGACGCCCAGGATGCCTGCGGCGAAGTCAGCCCGAATTCCTTTGTCCGCCTTGTAGTTTGCCGGGTCCGATCGTGGCACACCCTGGAATGAATCGGCCAGCCACACGCTTCGCGTCTCGTCCCCGTAGGCTGCGAGAACCGCGCGCATCAGGATGCACGCCCCGCCTCGCCAGACGCCGCATTCGACCAAATCGCCGGGAACGTCGTCGGCCAGCACCGTCTCGACGCACTGCTGCAGGCTGGTCAGCCGCTGCATGCCGATCATCGTTTCGGCTTCGGCGGGCCAGTCCAGTCCCAACTCACGCTTGCGCTCGTCGAACGGCCCGTCACCCGCGCGCCTGGAATTGATCCGGTTGACGGTCTTGAAGAGAAGTCGTCGGCGCCACGACCACTCCGCGGGCATGCGCTCGTGCATCCCGAACCGAGTGAGGTTGCGCCGGATCAGGTCCAGGTACAGCGATCGGACGTCGTAAGCGGTCAGTGTCATGCCTGCCCCTGTCTGGGATGCCAGCGTTTCCGGCGCTGAGTCTAAGCCGTCATTCAACGTGTGTATAAAAGTATTCCAAGATTGACTTGCCGGTCAGCGCCCGGCTTCGGCCGCGGCGCGATAGCCACGGACGGCCAATGGCCCGACCACCGCGGCCAAGCCGACGGCCCACACGACGCTCAGTAGCAGTGGCCGCAGCGCGGAATCGCCTTCGGCAAGCGCCCGCATGGATTCGATCACCGGCGCCATCGGTTGCAGCGGAATCAGTGGCTGCATCCACGCCGGCAACATTGCGACCGGAGGAATGCCGGAGCTGGAGAACACCAGCGCGATCGACGGCATCGCCAGCCAGAAGAGCATGGCGCTGCTGTTCGCGCGCACCGCGATCGCTATGACCGCCGTAGAGAACACGACCGCCACCAGCGCCGGAATCAGCAAGAACGCGATCATCGCGAGACAGCCGCCGTCGAAGCGAAGTCCGAGCGCAACGCCCACCGCGGTGATGAGCGCGGCGCCGACGGCCGTACGCGCGGCTTCGGCGATCAGCCGGCCGAGCAGCGCGCTGGCCCGGTGCACCGGCAACGTCCACAATCGGCTGAGCAGACCG
The DNA here is from genome assembly GCF_001673405.1 of Mycobacterium sp. 1245111.1. Classification (GTDB taxonomy): domain Bacteria; phylum Actinomycetota; class Actinomycetes; order Mycobacteriales; family Mycobacteriaceae; genus Mycobacterium. The sequence goes on from NZ_LZLV01000017.1 coordinate 34,302, forward strand.
CTGTCGCGTTCGCCGATGATCGTGAGACCGGCGCCGAGCGCCCCGAACATCGCGCCGGCCACCGCGCACATCGGCACCAACCCGTAGAGGCTGTCCGTGCCGGTGATTCTCACGATCGACTTGCCGACCAGCAGCTTGTACGTGATGAGCAGAAAAGTCGGGAACAACAATGCCTGGATCGGCACAGTCGGTGCGCGCCGCCACTGCGTGAGTAGCCGGCCTGCGAACAGCAGACTTTCAGAAGCCAATGAGCTTCTCGGCGGTGCGATCTGCGTCATTGGGTACGCCTCTGCATCCGCACCGCGAGGGCGCCGAACACCGCGAGTAGCCCAAGGCACCACGTCACGCTGGCGGCCAGAGTGCCGATCGTGACGTGGCCGGCGGCGAGTCCGCGCAGGGTCTCCGTCACCTGCGAAACAGGTTGGTATTGCACGAACGGATGCAGCCAGTCGGGGAACGCGTCGGCCGGTGCCATCCCGGTCGACAACATGACCAGCAACAGCTGAGGAACCAGGAGCAATTGGCTGGCCCCTCCGCTGCTGCCCATCTCGGCCCCGGCGATTCCCGACGCCGCGATCTTGGTTCCCGCGGCATCCGCGCCGAGCGAGACCGCGACCGTCAACGTCAGGACGAGAACGGCGAAGCCCCCCGCGTAGACGACGCCGCCGAGCATGCGGAAGCCGAACACGTACCCGACGGCGATCGCGGCAAGCAGGGCGAGCGCGCCGCGAAACAGGCAGTACAACATCCGGGCCGTCAGCGGCACCGCGGTCGATATCGGCAGTGTCCGGAGCCGAATCCCGAAGTCGGAGCCCTGATCTCGGGCCGCCCGGTCGACGGTCGTCAGCGCGCCGAGCAGCATCACCTGGACGATGATCACCGGCAGGAGGTATTGCGGGTAGCTCATCTGGCCGGTGTCGATGACATTGCGCAGCCCGAAGTTGAAGACGACGAAATTACCCGCGGGGGCCAGGACCGCGAACGGTAGATCATCCCGCAGCGCGCCGAGCACCATGCGCTCGGTCAGCGCGGCTACTGCGGTCACGCCGTGACACTTTTGGTGAGATGCAGGAAGGCCTCGTCCAGCGTTGGCTTCCGCAGCGATATGTCGAGCAACTCGACGCCGAGCTGGTCGACCCGGCGGAAAACCTCGCCAAACGTCACAACGCCGTCGGGTGCCAGCACCGACACCGTGTTCGCCTCGCTATCGGCCTGGGCGCCATCGAGGTCGGCAATCACGTCGAAGATCCTGCACAGATCCGACGGGTTGGCCGGGCTCACCGTGCAATAGCCGAACCTGACCCGGCTTTTGAGGTCCTCGGCCGTCCCGCTGGCGATGACGCGGCCTCCGTCGATCACGACGATCGAATCGCTGAGCACGTCGGCCTCTTCGAGATACTGCGTCGTGAGCAGGACCGTGACGCCCTGGGCTGACAGCGACGACACCAGGTCCCACACGTCGCGGCGGCTGCGCGGGTCCAACCCGGTCGTCGGTTCGTCGAGGAACAGCACTTTCGGCGGGATCACGAGTGCGGCGGCGATATCGATGCGCCGCTGCATACCCACCGAATAGGTGCCCACCCGCCGATCGGCGGCGTGTGACATGTCGAACTGATCGATCAGGGTGTCCGCTCGCAGCTGCGCATGTTTGCGGCGCATGCCCCGCAGCCGGCCGAACAGCACCAGATTCTCGCGTCCGGTCAGCTGCCAGTCGAGGGCCGCGAGCTGGCCGGTGGTCCCGATGTTCGCGCGTACCCGGGCGGGCTGGCGGACGACGTCGTAGCCAGCCACAATCGCCTGCCCGGAGGTGGGTCGTAGCAGCGTGGACAGGATCTTGATCGTGGTCGTCTTACCGGCGCCGTTATGGCCGAGAACCGCGCAGACCGACCCGGACGGAACCGAAAAGGTGACGTCCTGCAAGGCGTGAATGGTTCCGTCGAACGTCTTGGCTACGCCGTTGAGCTCGATCACGGATCAGATACTACGGTCAGTTAGACGGGTGTTGAACAAGAACCGGATTTCGCTCAGCCGACCTGCTGTAAGCGGGCGTAATCCTCGACCCGATCGGCGGCGGCCGCCACGCTTTGCGCGGGTTTCGCCATCCGGGCGGCGACCTCGCGGGCCCGCGCGACGTAGTGCGGGGCGAGGATCGTGCGCAGGTCCGCGACAAGCGACTTCTCGGTGACCGACGAAAAGCGCCGAGCCGTGCCGACTTTCAGCCGTTTGACCGCGGCGCCCCACACCACCTGAACGTCGGCCATCCAGAGGATCAACGTGGGAACCCCGGCGCGCAGGCCGGCGGCCGTGGTGCCCGCGCCGCCGTGGTGGACGACTGCGCGGCAGGCCGGAAAGACCGTCGCATAGTTCATCGTGCCGACCACCTTGACGTGATCGGGCGGGGAGACGTCGCCGAAGTCGCTGGAGGCCGCACACACCAGCGCCCGCTCGCCCAGCTGCGCGCAGGCCGCGCTGATCATCGCGATCATGTCGGCCGGTGATTCGACGGGAATGCTGCCGAACCCGAAGCAGATCGGCGGCGTTCCCGCCGCGATCCACCTCGCGACCTCGTCGTCGGCGTCGGTCGGCGACTCCAGCGTCAGCGTGCCGACGAATGGCCTGCTGCCATCCCACTGTGCCCATTCCGCAGCCAGTCCGGGAAAACACACCTCGTCATAGGCCTGGATTTCCAGCGATCCGCGTTCCGCGATCCGGCGCGGCGCGGGCCCGACCGCCTTCGGCAGTCCCAGCTCGCGGCGCTGGGCGGCCTCGACCTTGCGCACCCCGCGGGACACCAGCCATTCGTACACCGTCAGCGCCGAGCGGTTCAGCGGCGCCGGCAGCGTCGGAACGACGTGGCCGTTGACCCGAATGGGAAACCACAACACTGTGGTCAATGGAATGTCGCGATACTCGGCGACGTTGGCGACGAGTTCCTGGTAGCTCATGCCGGTGATGAGCAGGTCGGCCCCGTCCGCCAGCGAGGTCAGCATCGCGCTCATCTCCGCCCAGGCCTGGGTGCCCGGCTTTCGCGATTCACGGAACATCGCGAGCACATCCCGGACCCGCCAGAAATTGCGGAAGAAGTACGCCCAGAAGTTGCGTGTCGATTCCAGCCACGCCGCAACGTCTGGGCCGTAGGCGACCGCTGGAACCCCGGCCGCCTCGGTAAAGCCGACTAGGTCGGGCGGGACGGCCATCCGCACGTCGTGTCCGCGGCTCTGCAGCTCGCGGCCGAGGGCAACGCCGGGTTCGACGTCACCGCGAGTTCCGTAGAACGCGAGCACAATTCGCATCGCTATGCCCAAGTCCCGCTGCGCCGGTGAGCCAGCGCGAGCATCTCGAGGGCCAGCTTCACCAACCACGGCGGCATGAACCGGTTGAGCCGCAGGTAGCGGCGGGAATCCGCGAGTGCGGTCCGGAAACCGTGTTCGTTGGCCGCGTACGCCGCGAAAACGCGGTCCAGTTCAGCCGGGTCCCACGCCTCGTCCCGCGCGGCCGCGCCCAGCGCTTCGTAAACCACTGACATCCAGTCCGTGCCGAAGGGCTCCGGCACCTGGCCGCGGTGTCGGTGATGCCGAAGATCCGCTGTGAGGAACTCGTCGGTCGCTGCCTCATCCTGGGCGCTGAGATCGATGTCGAGGGCCGCGGAAATCCGTTTCACTTCCCGGCGCCAGTCCTCCAGAAGGTTGGTGTATTCGACGAAGACCCGGGGCATATCGCGGGTGTCTCGCTCGGCGAGCAGGGTGTATTTCAGCCACCACGCGCTGGTGAGCTCGGGGGAGGCTTGCACGTAATTCTGTTGGGCGGCACGCCTTTCCAGCGAGCCGATCACCTCGAGCGGGTGGCGGACGGCGATCACGGTCTTGACGTCGAATCCGGCCAGACGTGCCGCCTTGAACCAGATACCGGACACCGTCGTGATCTTTGGTTCCTTGATCACCACGACCGGCGCGTCCGGCAACGTGGTCAGAAACGCCCGGACCACCGCGACGTCGGCGGCGTTCCCGTCGGCGTCGAACACACCTTCCTGCTGCATGCGCAGCGTCAGGTCGTATCCGGAGCTGCCGTGGCGCCGCAGGATCTTTTCGTTGAGATGGATGGCCGCCCGCGGTTCCCAACAGCCGCGCGGATTCTCGGAGGTGGCCCCCAACAGCCCGGTAGGAAGGGCGGCTCCGCACAGCGAAAGCACCCGGGCGAGCGCCGACGTTCCGGACCGGCCGAAGCCCAGCACGAACAGCGCGACGGGCTTTGCGGGAATGCGTGGGTCGGGGGTCATGGCGTCGGCTACTCTACATGTGATGAATTGGCCTGGCGTCACAAACGGCGGTCCGTGCGCTGTCGGACCTAGGTCATCGGAGGTGTGATCAGTGCCAGTCCGGATGCGCCGCGCGCGGGAATCCACCAACACTCCTGGGCCCAAAGGTGCTGTCCAACAAGATGATCGGCTCGCGCTCGTCGATCAAGCCTTCTTTGCGGGGCATCAAGCCGCCGGCCAGAAAGATGTCATGCAGGTGGTGTGGCTGTATGAGCACCCCATCAACTGGGATGGCCTGAGACGTTTCCACCACAACCTGGGTCGCGGATTGCTGGGACGGCGCATCGAGCGGTCACCGTTGCCGTTCGCCCGGTATCGCTGGGTCGTGGATCACGGGCCGTCGGATATCGATATCGAGGAGCGCGCACGTCCACGCGCCGAACTGAGCGACTGGGCCGATGAACGTTCGCAGTTGCCCACCGACCCGGAATGGGGACCCGGCTGGCACCTCGGCGTGCTTCCGCTTACCGACGGCTCGACCGCCGTCAGCCTGGTGGCCTCCCACTATCTACTCGACGGCATCGGGCTGGTGGTCGCGCTGGTCGATGCGCTTTCAGGAAACACCCGCGATCTCGGCTACCGGCCACCACAGTCACGGACTCGACTCCGCGCGATGGTCGAGGATGCCCGCCGAACAGCGCGGGACGTACCCGGGGTCGCCCGGGCACTTGCCGCGGCGCCCAAACAGGTCCGCTTACGTCCGCCGGTGGGTGCACCAGCGCCGACACCGCGACCCGTGGCCATCCGTCACAGTGACGGCGATGAGCCCGTCGTCGTGCCAGGTGTCTCGATCTACGTCGACATCGATGCGTTCGATGCCCGGGCGGAGTCGCTCGGCGGATCGGGCAACACGCTGGTGGCCGGGATGGCCGCGAAATTCGGCGAGCTGATGGGCCACGAACATGACCACGACGGCAATGTCACTGTGCAGCTCGTCATGAGCGATCGCACGGAGGGCGACACGCGTGCTGTCGCAGTGTCGCTGGCCCGCATTCAGGTCGATCCGACCTGGGTGACAACGGATCTGAGGGATACCCGCGCTGCGGTCAAGGAGGCGCTGACGACGTGGCGGGAAACGCCACACGTGTCATCGCACCTCGAATCGCTGACCCCGTTCATGCCGAAGCGAACGTGGAAATGGGCGGTCGATCGATCGTTCGCCGACCCCGATCGCCCGGTGGTGTGCTCCAACCTCGGCGACGTCGGCATGGTGGTGAACCGTCTCGACGGCAGCGACGCCGAATACGCCTTCGCGCGCGGGACACGGCAACACGTGACGCGCCGGTGGCTTGAGCGCATCGGCGGACAACTGCAGTTGTTGTCGTTTCGCATTCCCGGCCGGGTCGTCGTCCACGTCCTCGGCTACCAACTGGGCGCCGAGAACAGCAAGCCCGCGTTGCGTGAGTTGGCGGCGCGGGTGCTAGATGAGTTCGACCTGACCGGCCAGGTCGACTGACGAATCGTCGGCGGCGGTTTTGGCGTGCGCGACCTGCCGTGCGCTGTATCCGATGAATAATGCCGCGCCGCAGAGCAGGCCCACCACACCGGCCAGGCAGAGCAGGCCGTCGGTGTAAGCGTGGTCGAGTGCGTGCAGCTGGGCGGCGGTCATGGTTTTCACCGGCCCGGTGGTGCCGCCCAGCCGGAGTGTCCGCGACGTGATCACGACTTGGATCGCCACCAACACCAGCGGCCCGCCGAGGTTCTGCAGCATCACCGAGATAGCCGTCGCGGGCCCGATGCGATCGACGTCGACGCTGGCCATCAGCGAAAGCGCAAGCGGAACACCGATCATGCCGAGGCCGACGGCGCCGACGACGATGGGCATCACGAGGTTAGGGAAGTAAGGGATGCCTGCGTTGAGCGTCGAGCAGTACAGCGTCGCTGCCAGCACCACGGCTCCGCCGACGATCACCGTGACTCGCGGCGAGAACCATGTCACCAGCCGTGACGACGCGGCCGTCCCGAGGGCCATCGCGAAAGCGAACGGAATGAAGCCGACGGCGGCGCGCAGCGGGCTGTAACCCATGATGGCCTGCACATACATGGCGAGCAGCACTGTCATCGCGAAGCCGATTCCGCGGACCAGGAACATGGCCGCGAATGTGGCGACCCGGTCGCGGTCGAGGAACAGGTTGAAGGGGACGATCGGGTTCTCGGCAGTCCGCTCAACCAGCACAAACGCCATGAACGCGGTTGCGGCCACCAGCGATGTGCCGATTTCCGCGCCCGACCGCCAGCCCTTCTCCGGTCCGATCGACATGGCGAAGACAGTGGCGGTGCACGCCAATGTGGCCAGCACTGCGCCGGCGGCGTCGAGCCGGGTCCGCTGCCGTTGGGTTTCAGACAGCATCGTGCGCGCCAGGTAAAACACCACCACGCCGATCGGGACGTTCACCAGGAACGCCAGCCGCCACGACACCCCGGTGAGCGCCCCGCCGACGACCAGGCCCAGCACCGCGCCGACCGCGCCCATCGCACCGAACACCGCCGCCGCCGTATTGCGCGCCGGGCCCTTGGGGAACGTGGTCGCGACCAGCGCCATGCAGGTCGGCACCACGATCGCGGCGGCGGCGCCGTGCAGCAGCCGCGCCGCGACGAGGGCCGCGCCGTCCCAGGCGATGCCGCAGATCATCGAGGCCAGGGTGAACATCGCCACCCCGATCAGCAGCGTGCGTTTGCGTCCGATGCTGTCGCCGAGGCGGCCGCCCACCAGGATCAGGCCACCGAAGGTCAGCCCGTACGCCGTGATCACCCAGCTGCGGCCGGCATCCGACAGGCCCAGCTCGTTCTGGATCCTCGGAAGCGCGAAGACTGCGACCGGGCCGTCCATCGCTGCCATCAGCTGCATCCCGCCGATCGCGCTGAGGACGGTGATGAACTGGCGAGTCGGAACGTGGCTTGTGCTGTCGTCCGGCGTGGTCGATTCGACGTGCGTCGGAGTCGCCATAGCGGATCACCTTATAGCACGTGTGCCTAGTAGTGTCGTCAGAAGTCCGGACGATTCGGCCGACATCACTGCTCATTTTTCCGAAACTCCGGATCGACCGCAGCGGCCTTGAGTATGGTTTGGAACTGTTCAACTCATGTCGAACTAAGCGGTCTGCAGAACCGATGAGATCAACCCGTTGACGACGACTTTGTCTTCGCCCGGCGGTGGAAGGTTGGGTGCGGTGGCCGAACCCGGTGTGCGCGACGATCGCGTTGCGGAGGCCCGGTCCGAATTCGCCGCAGTGGGCCTTTCCGCCTTCGACGTCTTCGACCAACCTCCCGTCCGCGGAATCACCCTTCAACCTCTCGCGCGCGAACCCTCCGTCGCGCCTCGACCTGCCCGACCGCGTCGACGAACACAGCGATTCACGATGTCGAAAATTCTGGGCAGGGTGTGGATACCGCTGCTCATTGCCGTGGTGATCGGTGCCGGCGGATTGACCGTGTCGCGACTGCACGGCATTTTCGGTGCAGAGAACCGTCCCGTGTACGCCGACAGCCAAATCATCGACCCCGCGCCGTTCGACCCCAAACACCTGACCTACGAAATTTTCGGACCGCCGGGAACCGTCGCGAGGATCAGCTATTTCGATGCCAACGCCGATCCGAAACGAATCGAGGCGGCACACCTGCCCTGGTCCTTGACGTTTGCGATGACCGACGCAACAGCAGTGGGAAGCGTTGTGGCGCAGGGGGATAGCGATACGATCGGATGCCGCATCGTGGTCGACGGGGTGGTCAAAGCCGAGAAGATCACGCACGAGACCAGCGCATTCACCTTCTGTGCGTTGAAGTCCTCATGAGCAACCACCAGCTGCATAACGCTCGCCCCCTGGTGGCGCAAACGATCCGGCGATTGTCGGTGCCGGTGGTCTTGGCCTGGTTGGCGATCACCGTGATGATCACCGTCGGCGTCCCGTCGCTCGAGCAGGTCGAGCGGGAACGCTCAGTTTCGTTGAGTCCCAGTGAGGCACCGTCGTTCGAGGCCGCAGACCACATGGTCAAGGACTTCCAGGAAGCCAATTCCGACACGTCGGTGATGATCGTCTTGGAGGGTCAGCAACCCCTCGGCGACGCAGCGCACCGCTACTACAACAGTCTGATCCGCCAGTTCGAGAACGACCACAAGCACGTGCAGCACATTCAGAATTTCTGGGGGGATCCACTGACGGCAGGCGCCGCGCAAAGCGCCGACGGTAAGGCCGCCTACGTTCAACTAGATCTCGCCGGCCGCCTCGGCGCGGCCCAGGCGAACGAATCGGCTGAGGCCATCCGCGACATTGTGGCGAGGACGCCGGCGCCCGCCGGGGTGACCGCCTATGTCACGGGCGCGGCAGCGATCGCTTCGGATATGGGTCGCAGCGGAGAAAAGACCGTCCTGCTGGTGACGGCGGTCAGCCTCGGGGTGATTTTCGTTCTCTTACTGCTTGTCTACCGCTCGATCGTCACCGTCCTTCTTTTGCTCGCGATGGTCTGGATAGAACTGCAAGTCGCGCGAGGGATCGTCGCTTTCCTGGGCCATCACCAGCTCATCGGCCTTTCCACGTACGTCGTCAATCTCCTGGTGTCGATCGTGATCGCGGCCGGAACGGACTACGCGATCTTTTTCACGGGCCGGTATCAGGAGGCCCGCCAGGCCGGCGAGGACCGGGAAACCGCCTACTACACCACCTACCGCAGCGTGGCGCCCGTTGTCTTGGCGTCGGGTGTGACGATCGCCGGGGCGCTTTTCTGCCTTCGCTTTACCCGGCTTCCCTACTTCCAGCCGCTGGGCGTGCCGTGCGCGGTGGGAGTCCTCGTGGCGGTCGCGGTAGCGCTGACCTTGACTCCGGCCGTTATCGCACTTGGTGGCCGCGTCGGGCTGTTCGACCGGAAGCGCGCGATCACGTACCGCGGATGGCGGCGGGTAGGCACCGCGATCGTCCGCTGGCCCGCGCCCATCCTGGTCGCGACATTGGCAGTCGCCCTGATCGGGCTCTTGACGCTTCCGGGGTACAAACCCGGCTACAGCGACCAGAAATACATCCCGCAAAACATCCCCGCCAATGTGGGATATGCAGCGGCGGAACGACACTTTCCCGCGTCACGGATGACACCGCCGGAGATCCTCGTGATCGAGGCGAACCACGACCTGCGCAATCCGGCAGATTTTCTGGTGCTGGAGAAACTCGCGAAGGCCATCTTCGCCGTGCAGGGCGTTTCCACCGTTCAATCGATAACACGACCCACCGGCGCCCCGCTGCAGCATGCGAGCATCCCATTCATGCTCAGCATGCAGCAGGCCGCCATGCTGCAAAATATGGCATTTCAGAAAGACCGCATGAGCGACATGCTCAAGCAGGCCGACGAGCTCGGCGAGACGATCGCGATCATGCAGCGCATGTATACGCTGATGCAAGACCTGGCAAGCACGACTCATCACATGGCCGGCGAAACGCACGACATGGCGGCGATCACCTACGAATTGCGCGATCACATCGCAGATTTCGAAGATTTCTGGCGGCCCATTCGCAGTTACTTCTACTGGGAGAAGCACTGCGCCAGCATTCCTATCTGCTATTCACTGCGATCGATCTTCGACTCAATCGATGGGGTCGACGACGTCAGCGACAAACTGGGTGAGTTGGTCAAGGACCTCGACAAGATCGATGTCCTCATGCCCCAGCTGCTCAGCCAGTTCCCCGAGATGATCCAGATCATGCAAGGCATGCGGACCATGTTGCTGACGATGCACAGCAGCATGTCCGGGATCTTCGGGCAGATGGACGAGTCGAGCAACGACCCGACGGCCATGGGAAAGGCGTTCGACGCCGCCAAAAACGATGACTCCTTTTACATTCCCCCAGAGGTCTTCAAGAATCCGGACTTCAAGCGGCTCCTCAAAATCTTCCTGTCCCCCGACGGGAAAGCCGTCCGGATGCTCATTACGCAACGAGGCGATCCCTCGACACCCGAAGGAATTGCGCGGGTCGAGCCGATAAAAACCGCAGCCGAGGAGGCGCTGAAAGGCACTCCATTAGAAGACGCAAAAATTTATCTCACCGGCACCTCGGCGATGCTGAAAGACATGGTCGACGGGTCCAAATGGGATCTGCTGATCGCGGGTGTCGCCGCACTCTGTCTCATTTTCACCGTCATGCTGATCATGACCCGAAGCTCGATCGCTGCCATGGTCATCGTCGGCACTGTCGCCCTCTCGCTGGGCTCGTCCTTCGGCCTGGCAGTGCTGGTCTGGCAGTATTTCCTCGGAATACCGCTCCACTTCGCGGTACTCGCAATGTCGGTGATCGTGTTATTGGCGGTGGGATCCGACTACAACTTGCTGCTGGTATCCCGGATGAAAGAAGAACTCCACGCCGGCATCAATACGGGAATCATTCGGGCGATGGCCGGCACCGGCAAGGTGGTGACGAACGCCGGCCTGGTATTCGCCTTCACGATGGCGTCCATGGCGGTCAGTGATCTGGTCACCGTCGCCCAGCTGGGTACCACGATCGGTCTCGGTCTGATGTTCGACACCCTGGTCGTCCGCGCGTTCATGACGCCGTCGATCGCCGCGCTGTTGGGACGCTGGTTCTGGTGGCCGCAACGGGTGCGTCCCCGGCCCGCCAGCAGCCTGCTTCGGTCGGTCGGCCCGCGACCGGTGGTGCGTGCCCTCTTGCTCAGGGAGCCGGTAGGCAACGGCCATCCGGTGCGCAACGGAACCGCGTCGGGGGCGAGCGTGACCGGCAGATCGTCGTAGGCATGATGTCGCAGCCGCCGCGGACAGCGCGTGCGATCCGCAGGCTCTCGGTGCCGGTCATCGTGGCGTGGGTGGCGCTGACTGTGCTTGTGACGCTGGGTGTTCCACTGCTGGAGACGGTCGGGCGCGACCACGCGGTCTCGCTGAGTCCCAAGGACGCCCCGTCGGTTCAAGCCATGATGCGCATGGGCACCGACTTCAAAGAATCCGATTCGGACAGCTCCGCGATGATCGTGCTGGAATCCCAGCAGCCGCTCGGGGAAGACGCTCGAACGTACTACTCCGGCCTGGTCCGTGAGTTACGAGACGATCCGAAACATGTCCAGCATGTGCAGGACTATTGGGGAGATCGGCTGACGGCGTCGGGCGCGGAAAGCCCCGATCAGAAGTCCGTGTATGTGCAAGTGAACCTGGCCGGCAACCAAGGTACGACCCTGGGCGACGAGTCCGTGGTGGCCGTGCGGGATATCGTGCACCGCACGCCGCCGCCGCCGGGAATCAATGTCTACCTCACCGGCGCGGCCCCGCTGGTCTCGGACATGCAGCGCAGTGGCAACGATTCCATTTTGAAGATCACCGCCGTAACCGGCGTGGTGATCTTCGTGATTCTGCTCGTTGTCTACCGGTCGATCGCCACCGTCATTCTGCTGTTGCTGACGGTCGGGATCGAAGTCGAGATGGCGCGGGGAGTGGTCGCTTTTCTCGGTCACAACAACTTGATCGTGCTATCCACATTCGCCACCAACCTGCTGATGTCGCTCGCGATGGCCGCCGGAACCGATTACGGGATTTTCTTCCTCGGCCGCTATCAGGAAGCACGTCAAGCCGGCGCCGATCCAGAATCGGCCTACTACACCACATATAAAGGAGTCGCTCCCGTGGTGTTGGCCTCCGGGTTGACGATCGCGGGCGCGATCCTGTGCTTGAGCACGACCCGGATGCCGTACTTCCAGACCATGGGCATCCCGTGTGCGGTGGGCCTGCTCGTCGCGGTCGCGGTGGCCCTCACGCTGGTGCCGGCCGTCATCGCGGTTGGCGGGCGCTTTGGGCTCTTCGATCCCAGCCGTAAGATCGGGGTCTTCGGATGGCGCCGGGTAGGCACGGTGATCGCGCGGTGGCCCGTGCCAATCCTGGTGTGTTCCTGCGCCATTGCGGTACTCGGCCTTCTTACGCTGCCGGGCTACAAGACGAGCTATAACGCCCGTCTCTACATCCCCAACGACATTCCATCCAACCTGGGGTTTGCGGCCGCCGACCGCCACTTCTCCCAGGCGCGGATGATGCCGGAGATCTTGATGATCGAGTCCGATCACGACATGCGCAATCCAACGGATTTCCTGGTGCTCAACAAGTTGGCCAAGGGAATCTTCAAGGTTCCCGGTATTTCGCGCGTGCAGGGGATAACCCGGCCCGAGGGCACCCCGATCGAACACACGTCGATACCGTTTCTGATCAGCATGCAGAACGCCGGTCAGCTGCAGAGCATGACGTACATGAAGGCGCGCGTGAACGACTTCCTCAAACAGGCCGACGATTTGGCGAGAACGACGGTCCTGATGGAACGAATGTACGGCTTGGCGCAGGAGCTCACCGAAACGACTCATCACACGATCACCGTGTCGAAAGAGCTCAGCATCGTCATCGCGCAATTACTCAGCAACACAGCGGATTTCGAGGACTTCTGGCGGCCGATTCGCAGCTACTTCTACTGGGAAAAGCATTGCTTCGACATCCCGATCTGCTGGTCGATCCGATCGATCTTCGACGTACTCGACGGTGTCGACGAGATGAGCGACAAGATGCAGGATCTGATCAAAGACCTGGATCATATGGACAAGCTGATGCCTGAGTTGATAGCTCAGTTCCCGAAAATGATCGCGATCATGAAGTCCACCCGGACCATGATCCTGAGAATGCACAGCACCATGGCCGGGACCTTTAAAGAGGTGGACGACGCGGGCCAGAACGCGACGGCCATGGGGCAGGCGTATGACGCCGCGAAGAACGACGATTCCTTCTATTTGCCGCCAGAGGTGTTCAAAAATCCCGACTTTCAGCGCGCGATGAAGACCTTCCTTTCTCCGGACGGAAAGGCGGCGCGGTTCATCATTGCGCAGCGTGGCGATCCCGCCACACCTGCGGCAATTTCACGCATCGACCGCATACACACCGCGGCCGAGGAGGCGCTCAAGGGCACGCCCCTGGCGAACGACAAAATCTTCATCGCGGGCGCGGCGTCGACCTACAAAGACTGGCGGGACGGTTCCAAAATCGATCTGTTGATCGCGGGCATCGGTGCGCTCTGTCTGATTTTCGCCATCATGCTGATCATCACCCGAAGCGTGGCGGCCGCGCTCGTTATCGTTGGCACGGTTGCTCTTTCGTTGGGCGCGTCTTTTGGATTGTCGGTGTTGATCTGGCAGTACATTTTGGGCATCCAGCTGTACTGGATGGTGCTTCCGATGTCGGTGATCATCCTTTTGGCAGTGGGGTCCGATTACAACCTGCTGTTGGTGTCCCGGTTCAAGGAGGAACTTGGCGCCGGCATCAACACGGGCATCATCCGCGCGATGGGGGGGACCGGAAAAGTCGTCACCACCGCCGGCCTAGTGTTCGCGTTCACGATGGCGTCGATGGCCGTCAGTGAGCTACGGGTCATCGGCCAGATCGGAAGCACCATCGGGCTCGGTCTGTTGTTCGACACGTTGATCGTGCGTTCGTTCATGACGCCGTCCATCGCCGCGTTGCTGGGCCGCTGGTTCTGGTGGCCGCAGGTCGTGCGCCCGCGCCCGGCCAGTCGGTTACTCGAGTTTCGCGCATCCCGTTCGACGGTTCGGTCCCTACTATTGGCGCCCCAGCCGGACAGCGAAGCGCAGCGGACACGCGTCGACGACGACACCGATACGAAGCCGCTCCAAGTGGTCGGGAACCGTCATCGCCGACAAGTCCGGGTGCCCGATCGGTTTGTCGGTGCGCGGCGGGAGCCGTGAAGCCGTGAGAACCGTGGCAGGTCGACACGCTAGCGCCGCTGCCCTTTTTCGTCGCGCCGCGGTGAGGTTGCGACACGGTCTCGGATGCATACCTATTGACAACGGATAGGTTTCCACCGCCACATTCGCCCCTATCGTCACATGAGTAACTGCGGGCGTCAACGTGTGTCAACGGCGACGGCCCGCCCCTGGAGAGGTGGGACATGTCGGCGATTCGTCGAACTGCTTCGGTACCCGTGGCTCTGGTAACCGTGATCGCGCTGATCGTGCCGGTCGGCTACGCGCCGCCGGCCTTTGCGGTTCCGTGCAGCGCGCCGGAGGCGAACGTCGCCCCGCCCGCGGGCATGCCCACGATTCCGTCGCCGGGCCCGGCCGCTCCACCGACCGGTCGCCGGCCTCGGGGTGCCAACGACAACGCGCCGCTGCCCAAGCTGGGTCCGCTGATTTCAGGTCTGCTCAAGGCTATTCCGCAACGGCCGGCCCAGCTCCAAGCGGCGGTGACGCCCGTCCCACCGGTTCCCGGAGCCGCCGTCCCGCAATCACCCAACGCCAATCAGGCTGTGCCAGAAGCGGTTCCGGTACCGCCGTCACCACCGCCCGCCGCGATCGCGGGCGCGCCGACCTCTCTGGTCGACTACGTCACCGGGCCCAACAGCCCCAACCGAACCCTCGCGCGCTTCGGCATTTCCGGCACCGACCTCGGGATCCCTTGGGATAACGGCGATCCGGCCAACCGCCAGGTGCTGATGGCGTTCGGCGACACCTTTGGGTACTGCGCCGTGCACGGCCAGCAGTGGCGATACAACGTGCTGTTCCGCAGCCAGGACCGCGACCTCTCGCACGGCATCCACGTCGCGGACGGGGTGCCCAACAACCCGTACTCCGGCTCGCCGGTGTGGGCGCCCGGCCTGTCCAAGCAGGTGCTCAACAGCATCCACAAGGCCAGCCACGAGACCGGCATGATTCCGACCTCCGCGATCTCGCTCGGGCGCACGCAGTACATGGACTTCATGTCGATCAAGAGCTGGGGCCGCGACGGCGAATGGTCGACGAACTATTCGGGTATCGCCCGCTCGTTGGACAACGGCCAGTCGTGGGGCGTCTACCCGGGCAGCATCCGGCTGGCCGCCGCGGACACCGTGCCCGGCGCACGGTTTTTTCCCGGCAACGAGAACTTCCAGATGGGCGCGTTCATGCGCGGAAAAGACGGCTACCTCTACAAATTCGGAACCCCGGCCGGACGTAGCGGCGCGGCGTTCCTGTCCCGCGTCCCGCCGAATGCGTTGCCGGACCTCGGCAAGTACCAGTACTGGAACGGTGAAGGGCGAGGATGGGTGCCGGTCGATCCGTCCGCGGCGACGCCGATCTTCCCGGGTCCGGTCGGCGAGATGTCGGCGCAGTACAACGACTACCTCAAGCAGTATCTGGTGCTCTACACCAACGGCGGCAGCAACGACGTCATCGCGCGCACCGCGCCGTCGCCGGAAGGGCCGTGGAGCCCCGAGCAGCCACTCGTCTCGTCGTTCCAGATGCCCGGTGGCATCTATGCGCCGATGATCCACCCGTGGTCGAGCGGCAAGGACCTGTACTTCAATCTGTCGCTGTGGTCGGCGTACGACGTGATGTTGATGCACACCGTACTGCCCTAGCGCCGGGTAGCGTCATCCGCTGCTCAGGCTGAAGCTCATGTCGACCGTCGTTCCCTTTGGCGTGCAGTCCATTTCGAGCCAGTCGCTGACCGCGCGAATCAGCAGTAGTCCACGCCCCCGGGTGCCCGGTTCGCTGGACAGCGGTTTCCACGAGCCCTTGTCGGTGATCTTGATACGTACTCGCGCGCCGTCGTTTTCGGCTTTGAGACGAATCTTTCCCAGTTTGCGGTCCTGGTAGCCGTGTTCGATGCTGTTGGCGACCGCTTCGTTGACGGCGAGCACGATGTCGGCGGCCCGTTGCTCGACGACACCGGCGGCGCTCAGCCAATCCGCGAGCTCGTGCCGGAGGTCGCCGAGTTGACCGGCGTTGACCACCCGATGGATCGCCAACGGTGGGTACGGCCGGCGGTAGACGACGATCGCGATGTCGTCGTCGTAGCCGTCGGGTGGCACCAGTTCGGTGAGTACCGCGTCGGCGACGTCGTCGACGGTCTGGTTCGTTCCGGCGGCTACCGTTTCGCCCAGGTGCGCGATCCCGTCGTCGAGGCTCACGTCGCGCCGCTCGACGAGGCCGTCGGTGTAGAGCATCAGCGTCGAACCCGGTGCCAAGGTCACCGACGCCTGCGGACGAGAACCCTTGCGCTGCACGGCTAATGGTACCGATCGCGCATCGGTGATCAGCGTGTGCTCCTTGCCGGGCGCGGCCAGCACGGCGGGTAGATGGCCGGCGCAGCTGTAGGAGAGTTCGCCGGACTCGGTGTTCAGGACGGCCAGGAACACGGTAGTGCAGAACGCATCTGGAATCAGCTCGGCGACCGCGTCGAGCTCCTCGAGCAGCCGCGCCGGCTCGGCACCGGTGAGCAGCAGCGCCCGTGCGGAGGCGCGAAGCTGACCCATCACCGCTGCGGCCGCGAGGCCGCGGCCCACACAGTCGCCCACGATGATGCCGATTTGATGGTTGCCGGTCCGCAGCACGTCATACCAGTCGCCACCGATTTCGAGCGGCGGGACCGCCGGCTCGTAGCGAACCGCGAAGCCTGGCGGCAGCTTGGCGGGTGCCAGCATCGCGTGCTGAAGGGTCAGCGACGTTTCACGGGCCGCCTCGAATTGGCGGACGTGCTGAATCGCCAATCCGAGATGACCGACCAGCACGGTGATCAGCAGACGATCGTCGCCGCTGAGCCGCCGGGGGACTCGGAGCTCGAGCCACAGCGCAACACCACCGCCGCCGGTGAGGACCGCCACCACGCCGCTCGATTGACCTGGGGTGTCGGGACTTTCGATCGGGTGGACGGTCAGCGGGAGTTGGCGACGAGCTTGCTCGAACATCTCCCGCAACGCCGGATCGAGATGACGCCAATCCGACGTCCCCCGTTCCCCGGCAACCTGAATGGTCGGCTCGGCACCTTCTGTCGGCCACACCGCGGCCACCACACGGTGCACGTCGAGGGCAAGACGGCACTCGTCCAGGGTGATCGACAAGACATCGGACATGCTCTTGGCCACGCTGACCGCGGTGGCCAGCCGCAGTACCGCGCTTTCCCGCGCAGCGAACGCGCGCTCGGCGGTGATGTCGCGAAGCGTCCCCACATAGACGTCGCCGGTGTTGTCGGCCTGGATGCGATTGACATTTGCCGCCACCCAGACCAGCCGGCCGTCGTGATGCCGAATCGGTGTCTCGTATTGCACCTGACTTTCCCGGTGCAGACGCGAGCGTTGAAACTCTGCTGCCTTGATGTCGACCAGCCACGGATGCGGCCACTGGTACGGGAGCCCCTGCGCCGAGTACCCGGTGATCTTGCGGAAGGCATCGTTGACCTCGATGACCGCCCCGCTGTCGTCGGAGACGAAAAAGCCCTCCTGTAGCGAATTGACCACGGCGTTGCGGAATACATCGCGATCGGCGAGGTCCTCGGCGCGGGCCCGCTGTTCCTCGTATCGCTTTGTGCCGTCGAGAAAGCCGCGCGTCGCGATGTCGAGCGGCGCAAGAGTCTGCAAGAGGAAGGCCAGTGCCGGTGCGCTGTCGAAAGCGGAAATCTCTTGTGTCAGTTGGCGTACCAGCTCAGAGTGTTGCTCAACGATCTTCAGCGTGCTGATGTCGTCGCGCAGTGCTCGGCGCCCGAGCTCGTGTCCGACCGCCAGGTCCTCCTCGCTACCTGTCTCCAGGTAGCTGCGCAGTGCGGTGGCATAGCAGGCATCGAAATCGTCGGATGTCATCCGGACATACCTCGGTGCCGCGCGGCCAGCACCAGCGCGTCGTCGTTGTCCTTGGCGTGGTTGTCCAGGATCTGCTCGGCGATTGCCAGAGTCGGTGCCGCAAAGTCGATGTCGTTGAGGTGGTCTTCGACGATCCCGTCGCTGACGAAGACAAGGAGATCGCCGGGGCGAATCGGAACATCCTGCGGGACAAGCACATCGGGCATCCGGTATCCGACGATACCTCCGGCCAGGCGTACCGATGAACGCACCTCGACGCCGCCGGGATGTTTGGCAACCAGATCGCCGGCGACGTTGCCGACCCCGATCCAGCTGACGGTGTCTTTGTGAAAGTCGATGCGCGCCAATGTTATCGCGGCACCGCGGGTGTTCGACAGCGCACGGTGGCAGCTCTGGAACAGTACGTCGAGCGGTTCGTCGCGGGCGTCGGCGAGAATCCCGACACCGCAGTCTGCCGCGTCGGCGGCATCCGAGCCGTGGCCGAGGCCGTCCAGCACGCCGATCAGCGCGCCGGAGCCATTCACGTCGAGCGCAATCGAGCGGTCGCCGCTGGTAACCTCGCCCGGCAGCGGGCGCGACGCGACGGCCCAATCAATGGGCCCCAGCCGGCCATATTCAGCCATTGTCCGGAATCCATTTCCACATTTCGACCGTCGTCCCCTGACCCGAGGTGGACTGCACGATCAGCCGGTCCATCAACCTGCGCGCGCCGGGCAAGCCGAGTCCCAGCCCGCGGCCAGTTGAAAAGCCGTCCTCCATCGCTCTTTCGACATTCGCGATGCCCGGGCCCTCGTCTTCGGCCCGCACCACCAGCGCTCGCCGGCCCTCGCGGTCTTGCACGGCGACTCGAATGGCACCGTGGCCGGCGTAGCTGGTGATGTTGCGTGCGACTTCAGAGATCGCGGTGGCGATCATCGTGACATCGGTCAACGAGAAACCCATGTCCTGGGCGAGCTGATGACCGGCTTGGCGGGCGGCGACGATGTCGTCAGGGTGATCTACGTTGACGACGACGTCACTGGTCACCGGCGCGTCCAACCGGTTTTCGGGCGGCCAGACGCCGATTCAGCAGCGCCAGGCCCTCTTCCAGGTCGAGCGCGGTGTCCATGTCTTCGAAGATGATGCCCAGCTGGACCATGGCGAAGGCCACCTCGGGCTGCAGGCCCACGATCACGGTGTGGGCGCCGCGCAGATTCGTCATGCGCGCAACGGTCTGTAATGACCGGGCGGCGAAGGAATCCAGGACGTCGATCGCGGTGACATCGACGACGATGCCTTGCGCTCGATACTCCGTCACCCGCTCCATCAGCCGCTCCCGGAACGCCTCGGTGTCAGAGTCGGACAGCGCGTTCTGCACCGTGGCGATCAGGATCTGTCCCTGTTTCAGGATCGGTACAGGCATGAGGTGTCTGCGGAGGCTCTAGGAGGTCGGCTCGCCCGCGCGAGTGACTTCGTACCCCAGCAGATGCTCGGCCTCTTCGATGCCGCCCTGCAGGTCGCCGACCGCGTTCATCTTCGAGAGGTCCAATCCGATCGTCACCAGCGTCAGCGCAATCTCCGAGGACAGGCCGGTGATGATCACGCTGGCGCCCATCAACCCGGACGCATCCACGGTCTGTACCAAGTGGTTGGCCACCGTCGAGTCGATGGTCGGCACACCGGTGATGTCGATGACGACGACCTTCGCCCGGTTTGCTCGAATGGCGCGGAGCAGTTGCTCGGTAACCTGTCGGGCCCGCTGACTGTCGAGGACGCCGATGATCGGCAGGATCAGCAGCTGCTCGCGCACCTGCAGAACTGGGGTGGATAGCTCACGGATGGCCTCTTGCTGCTGCCGGATGATGCGCTCGCGCTCTTGTACGAAGCTCACCGCGACGGTGTTGGCGATCCGGTTGGCGGCCGGCTCGTACGCGTCGAGCACCCGGTTGAGCATGGTGAAGTCGGATTGGTACTTCTCGAAGAGCGACCGGGCGAGCACGTCGCGCAGCAGCAGCACGATGCCGACGACCTCATCGGTCTCGACGCCTCGAGGAATGATGCGTTCGGAAAGGTCACGCGCGTAGGCCTGGAGCGCTTCAACGCTTCCGGTCTCGAGCACCTCGACGTAGCTGTCGTAGACCGTGGTCGCCTCGGAGAAGATCTCCTCGGGCGACATCGCGGTGAGCAATTCGGCTTCGGTGATTCGGCGGGCCCATTCCTCACGCAGAACCGTCCGGTTTTGCCTGAGGTGCTGCACCAACTGGGGCAGCAGTAAGCCTTCGCCGGAAGCTGCCGACGCCTGGGCGGCGCCGCTGGTTGCCGAAAGTTCTGGCGACTGATCCGACATCGGACCTCCCGAATCTGAACGGCAAGTATTGCTGCCGGGCTCAGACTAACCGAGCCTCGCGACGCCCGCGGTTGCAGTACGATTTCTCCGAATTTGCCAGGCGGCTTGGGTCGGCACCGGATCCGCCAGAAGCGACGAGACTTTACACGAAGGATGGCCGTTGTCACCTGCGGGCCCGATCACCACTTCCGTTGCGCATCGACAAGGCGCCGCCGTGGTCAGCGTTGGCGGTGAGATCGATTTGAGCACCGCGCCGGCCTTTGAGCAGGCGATCACCGAAGCGCTCGAACACCAGCCAGCCGTTCTCGCCATCGAATTGTCAGAGGTGACCTTCATGGCCTCGGTGGGGCTGCGGGTCTTGGCGGCCACCAACGAAAAGGTCGGAGACTCGACCCGACTCGCCGTAGTAGCGAACAATCCGGCGGCCTCCAGGCCGATCCAGCTGACCGGCCTGGACAACGTCGTCGAGCTGTTTCCCACGCTGGACGCTGCGCTACGGGCGACCGCCGAGTAACGGCCTAGGGCCGCAGCACCTGTCGCGCGATCGCGTACTTGTGCACTTCGGTCGGGCCGTCGTAGAGCCGGAACGCCCGCATGTCGGAGAAGATCATCCCCACCGGCGTCTCGTCGGAAATGCCTATGCCGCCGAGGATTTGAACGCACCGGTCGGCGACCTTGAACAGCTCCTCGGATACGTAGGCTTTGACCATCGAGCTTTCGTGGCGGCCGGTGCCCCGATCGCCCATGTCCAGCGTCCAGCACGCCCACCAAATCGCAAGTCGGCATTGCTGCAAAGCGATTTCGTTGTCGGCGATCATGAAACCGACACCTTGGTGCTCACCGAGCGTCTTGCCGAACGCGGTCCGCTCGCGGGCGTGCTTGATCGCGATCGACTGCGCGCGAGACGCTGCGCCAAGCCAGCGCATGCAGTGTGTCAGCCTCGCCGGCGCCAGCCGCAGCTGGGCATAGCGCAGGGCCTGCCCGACGTCACCCAGCACCGCCGACGCGGGCAGGCGCAGATCGGTGAACCGGACGACGCTGTGGCCCTCGACGTAATTGCGGTCCATCGTGTTCATCACCCGCTCGATCTCGATACCAGGGGTGTCGCCCTCGCAGAGGAACAGCGTCGGCCCGTCGGGACCGTGCGGGTTGGGCGCGACGCGGGCCATGATGATCCAGGTTCGCGCGCCGTTGGCGCCGGTGATCAACCACTTGCGGCCGTTGACGGCGTAATGGGTGCCGTAGAATTCGGCAATGGTGTTGAGCTGGTTGGGATCTGAGCCGGCGCCGCCGGGTTCGGTCATGGCGAACACCGACCGCTGCCGCCCGTCGATCACCGGCACCAAGAACTGCTCGATCTGCTCCTCGTCGGCGATCTTGCCGAGCAGGAACATGTTGCCCTCGTCGGGCGCGGCGCAGTTGAGCGCGATCGGGCCCAGCGTCGACCAGCCGGCCGCCTCGAACAACACAGCCTGTTCGCGATGCGACGGCTCCCGGCCACCAAATCGTCTGGGCGCCTGGAAGGTCAGCAAGCCGGCATCGCGGGCCAGCCCGACCAGCTCGGCGCGCAGCCCGTCGTCGGGGCCGTGGCGGGTGAGCCGGGGATCGGTTTCGTACGGCACGATCTTGTCGTTGACGAAGGCACGGATCTGGTCGCGCAGCGCGGCGACGTCGGCGGGAATGTCGAAGTCGATCATCGGGTGTCCATCAGTGTCAGGGCCTGGTCGAAAAGTTGGACGGTGGCGGCGTGGAGCAGGTCGCCGATTTCCCTGGGTGCCTTGCCGGCATAGGCACGGGCATGGGTGCCCTCCAGCACGATGCCGAGCTTGAAACACGCCAGCACGGTGTACCAGGTGACATGCGACAGGTCACGGGTGGTGTTGCGGGCGTACTGCTCGACCAGGTCGCTCTGGGTGGCCATCCCGTCGTGCTCGAACAGCTGGCCGCCGAATGCCGGCGATTGTCCCCAGGTGGCCAGCAGCCAGCCGAGGTCGAGCAGCGGATCGCCGATCGTCGACATTTCCCAGTCGACGATCGCGACGACCTCAGGACCCGTGCGGGAGAACATCACGTTGGCGGCGTGGTAGTCGCCGTGCATGATGCCCGGCGTCCAATGCGCCGGCCGGCCGGCATCGAGCCACCGGGCGACGTCGTCGACGCCCGGGATGTCCGGGCCCGGGTAGTTGTCGAACTCGCGATAGCCCTCCAGCTCCGAAAGCCAGCGTGGCACTTGACGTTCCAGGAAACCTTCTGGCTTGCCGTAGTCGCTCAGGCCGACTGCTTCGTAGTCCACCGCGCCCAGCTTGGCCAGCGACTCGGCCATCGACAGTCCCATTCCGAAGCGCACGGCCGGGTCGCCGGCGTGCAACTGCGGCAATTCCTGGCCGGCGTTGAACCCGTCGACGGGTTCCATCAGATAAAAGACCGCGTCGCCGAGCACATCGACGTCGGCAC
The DNA here is from genome assembly GCF_001673405.1 of Mycobacterium sp. 1245111.1. Classification (GTDB taxonomy): domain Bacteria; phylum Actinomycetota; class Actinomycetes; order Mycobacteriales; family Mycobacteriaceae; genus Mycobacterium. The sequence goes on from NZ_LZLV01000017.1 coordinate 56,983, forward strand.
AGCTGGCGATCAGGCGCGGATGCGGCACGTCGCTGCCTGCCAGCGCCGCCAACACCTCCGTCTCGCGCATGATCACGACGTTGCTTCGCGGACGCAGATGTTCCGGGCCGCGGCGCAGCACGTACTCCCGCCCTGATCGGGTGAACCGCAGCATGATGTTTTGTGTTCCGCCGCTGATCCTGGCGACGTCTTCAAGGGGGCCATCGCCTAACCCCTGGGCCGACATCCACTCCGCAAGGCCGTCCGGGGCTTTGAGCTCCTCCACGATGGTGAAACTACTACTGGGCCAAGCGTCCTCACAGGCGGCCCGCGTAGTGTCCGATGCTGGCTACCAGAGGGAGGAACGAGGATGGCGCGGACCGACAACGATTCCTGGGAGATCACCGAGAGTGTGGGGTCGACCGCGCTCGGGGTGGCCGCCGCCCGTGCCGCCGAAACCGTCAGCGAGAACCCGTTGGTCCAGGACCCGTTCGCGCAGGTATTCCTCGACGCGGCCGGCCCAGGCATGTGGAGCCTGACGTCGGACCCGAAGCTGTCGGCCGCGCTGACCGAGCTGGCGCCGGACCTCGGTGCCCACGCGCAGGTGATGGTCGACTTTATGGCCGTGCGCACCAAGTGGTTTGACGAGTTGTTCCTCGACGCGGTGTCGTCCGGCATTCGGCAGGTGGTGATCTTGGCGTCGGGCCTCGACTCGCGCTCCTGGCGGCTGTCATGGCCCGACGGGACCACGGTGTACGAGCTGGATCAGGCGAAGGTGCTGGAGTTCAAGTCGGGCGCTCTGGCCCGTCACGGCGCGCAGCCCGCCGCACGACTGGTGAGCGTGGCGGTCGATCTGCGCGAAGACTGGCCGAAAGCGTTGCAGGACGCGGGTTTTGATGCATCGGCGCCGACAATGTGGTCGGCCGAGGGGTTGTTGCGCTACCTGCCCGCGGCGGCGCAGGATCTGCTGTTCGAGCGGATCGACTCGCTCAGCGCGCCGGGCAGCCGACTGGCCACCAACGGCCCCTCGAAGAATGCGGTGAACCCCGAATTGCTCGCCAGCCAGCATGAGCAGTCGACGCGCTTCCGCGCCGCGGCGGCCCAGGTGCTCGGTGCCGAGATTCCCAATGTCGAAGAGCTCTGGTATCCGGAGGAGCGCACCGAGGTCGTCGACTGGCTGGGCGCACGCGGCTGGGAAGCATCGTCGATCGGCATGGCCGATCTGCTGGGCCGGCACGGGCGCACCATCCCCGCCGACGATGTGCTGCCGCCCGTCGTGTTCACCTCTGCCCGGCATCCCTGATTTGCTAGCGCTGCGAAACTGCTTGGCGCAGGGCGTCGTTGACGCCGTGACTTTCTAGTACCCACGTACCCATCCAAACGCGGCAACTTCGTGAAACCGCTGCTCGGCGAGGATGCCGGAATTAGCCCTGTCTGTCGGTATCTCAGATCCGGCGTCCGAATGTTTGGACGTCTACCGGCATGGGTACCTTAGCTCTGCTCTACGGTTTTGCCCCAAGAATGGAGGCCAGGATGCGTGGCGGAGGTTTGATCAGTTCGATCGTGGTGGTCTGGTTGGTGATCGGGGTTATCGCAGCATTCCAACGGGACTATTTGAAAAACACCGAGCAAAATTGTGCCACCCTAGGCACGATCGCGGTCACGGTGTTGGCGGGACCCCTGAATTATGCGGGCGTCAACCCGAAGGTGACCGATTGCCATCTACCGCAACCAAGTTCGATGCCCGCTCTGGAACTGACTGGATTGGAGGCGTCATGATCGCCCTCGGCATCCTTCTGCTGATATTGGGGTACATCCTCAAAGTTGCTGTGCTGCAGACGATCGGCGTGATCCTGCTGGTGATCGGTGCGGTGTTGTGGGTTCTCGGTTCTGTCGGTCGCCCGGTCGGCGGCAGGCGGTATTGGTACTGACGATTCATTCTCAACAATTGAAGAAAAAGGAGTCACCATGATTATTCTCGGCATCATTCTTCTCGTGCTCGGCTATGTGCTTCCGATGCCCCTCCTGATCACCATCGGGTGGATTCTGGTCGTGCTCGGCGTCATCTTGTGGGTCCTCGGGGCTGTCGGACGACCGGTGGCCGGGCGAAAAGTCTGGTTCTAGCCCCTCGCGGTTGGCTCACAGCTGGCGCATAGGAGCGGCATAGCAGGCCCTCATCGCCACGCGCATACTGGGTAGTTGTGAGCCAACCCCAAGCCCCTGTCGAGCGCGTCGTGATGCGCCGCGCCGACGGGAATCCGATCAACGTGCTGGTGGTCGACGACGAAGCCGTCCTGGCTGAGATGGTCTCGATGGCTTTGCGCTACGAAGGCTGGAACATCGCGACGGCCGGTGACGGGGCCTCGGCCGTGGAGTCGGCCCGCGCGCAGCGGCCCGACGTGGTCGTTCTCGACGTGATGCTGCCCGACATGAGCGGGCTCGACGTGTTGCGCAAACTTCGCGAGGAAACACCCCAGCTGCCGGTGCTGCTGCTGACGGCCAAGGACGCGCTCGAGGATCGCATCGCCGGCCTGACCGCCGGCGGCGACGACTACGTGACCAAACCGTTCAGTTTGGAAGAAGTGGTGCTCCGCCTGCGCGCCCTGCTGCGGCGCACCGGCGTGACGACCGAGGACAGCGGCGCACAGTTGGTGGTCGGGGATCTGGTGCTCAATGAGGACAGCCACGAGGTGACTCGCGCGGGGGAGTCAATCTCGTTGACGTCCACAGAATTCGAGTTGTTGCGCTTCATGATGCGTAACTCCAAGCGGGTTCTGAGCAAGGCCCAGATCCTCGACCGCGTCTGGAGTTACGACTTCGGCGGCCGGTCCAACATCGTCGAGCTGTATATCTCCTACCTCCGTAAGAAGATCGACAGCGGGCATGAGCCCATGATTCACACGCTGCGTGGCGCCGGGTACGTCCTCAAGCCGGCCCGCTAGTCATGGGCGGGGGCGCCTCGCTTCGGTTTAGGCTGCTGGTCGGTCAGATCCTCATCCTGGTCATCGTCTGCGTCGGCATCGGCGCCGCGACCGAGTTGGCCCTCTACAAATACCTGGTGGCACAGCTGGACACGTCGTTGCGCGACGCCTCGCAACGATCGGTGCGGATATTCCTCGAGCCGATGGCGCCGTGGCGGCACCACTCGCGACCGTTCCCGCGGCCCGGCCCTGGGCCCGTCTTCCTGGACGCTCCCGCTCAGCCGGTCGGCATGGTGGGCGCGGTGGTCAGCCCGAACGGGGCGATCGAGGCCGGCTACCTGACCGCGGCAGGCGGCCGCGCCGCCTTGACCGATGCCGCGCGCAAGGAGCTGGCTTCGCTGCCGGTCGACCGGCGACCGGTGACCCGGGACCTCGACGGGCTCGGCCGCTATCGCGTGCTCGCCGCCACCGCGCGCCGCAGCGGCGACGTGGTGGTCACCGGCGTGTCGATGTCGGACGTGGACGCGACGATGATCCGCGTCCTGCTGATCTTCGGTGTCGTCACCGTGATCGCGGTGGCGGCCGCGATCACCGCGGGGATCGTGATCATCCGGCGCGCACTGGCGCCGTTGCGGCGGGTGGCCCAAACCGCAAGTGAGGTAGTCGATTTGCCGCTGGACCGCGGCGAAGTCGCGCTGCCGGTCCGGGTGCTGGAGTCCGACGCCAACCCGCGCACCGAGGTCGGCCAACTGGGGTCCGCGCTCAATCGAATGCTCGACCACATCGCCGCGGCGTTGTCGACGCGGCAAGCCAGCGAGACCAGGGTGCGGCAATTCGTCGCGGACGCCAGTCACGAGCTGCGTACCCCGCTGGCGGCCATCCGTGGCTATACCGAATTGGCCCAGCGGGTCGGTGACGACAGCGACGCGGTGGCGCACGCGATGAACCGCGTGCAGTCCGAGACCGAGCGGATGACGCACCTCGTCGAGGACCTGTTGTTGCTCGCTCGCCTCGATTCCGGCCGGCCGCTGGAGCGTGAGCCGGTCGATCTTTCGCGGGTCGCGGTCGACGCGGTCAGCGATGCGCACGTCGCCGGCCCGGACCACCAATGGGAGCTCGATCTACCCGAAGAGCCGGTGATGGTGTCCGGCGATGCGGCGCGGCTGCATCAGGTGGTGACCAACCTGCTGGCCAATGCCCGCGTCCACACCCCAGCAGGCACGGTGGTGACCACCCGACTGGAGTCCGACGGCACGCATGCCGTATTGAGCGTGTGCGACAACGGCCCCGGGATTCCGGAGCAGCTGCAGTCAGAAGTATTCGAGCGATTCGCCCGCGGCGACACGTCGCGGTCCCGCAAGGGCGGTAGCACCGGGCTGGGTCTGGCCATCGTGTCCGCGGTGGTCAAGGCACACCATGGGACGATCACGTTGCAGAGCGCGCCGGGCCACACCGACTTCACGGTCCGATTGTCACTTTCCGATGAGTCGTGAAAGACCTTGTGTACTAACTCAACTTGGGTTCGCCGGACGACGGCGACGCCGGGTCGTCGCTGTCGTGTCGGCGAACCGCTAGACCACCCCTAGGGGCAGGTCACATCGATTTCGAACGGTTTGCTCACGGGTTGCATCGGGTTGGCCATGTCCACCCCGGTCGCTGTCCCAGTGATCTTGTACTTGCTGCCGTCCTTGGTCGCGCTGGCGTTGCCCGCGCCGGGAGTGCCGGGCGTGTAGCCAAGCGTCACTCCGTTGACATTGCCCAGACCGACCGACTTCACCGTCGGTGGGGAGGCGTCGGTCAGCACCGCGCCGATGCCGGTGGAGGCGGCACCGATGGCGATGTTGACGGTGCCGGCAGCGGTGGTGCAGGCAACCGTGCCCTGGATGTTCTGGTCTTTGCCGTCGATGGTGACCTTCGCTGTCGACGTGCCATTGGACGCCGCTGCACTGGTGCCGTTCGATGACACGCTGCTGCTCTTCTTGTCGCTCGAACAGCCAGACAGGCCGACTCCCACGATCGCCAGCGCTGCTGCGGCGACCGTCACTGAACGCTTCACCCGGTTCTCCTTCGTTGTGTGGCGGCCCGTCGGCAATGACGAGCCGTTTCGGCAGTATGCAGGTTTGCTGAAATGGCGGCTGGTGATTTCGGCAAATTACGAGCGAAGGTGCGCCAGACGTTTGCTGATCCGTCTCTTCCGACGCCGGTGCAATAGTGGCAAGGTCGATCCCGTGGACCACAAGCCGCCGACGGCCGCCGTCGCATCCGCACATCAGGATCGTCACTTACCAGTCGACGACACCGCCGACTTCACCGACGCCGACCGGGGATTCATCGCTGCGCTGACGCCGTGCGTCGTCAACGCCGCCGACGGTCGGGTGGTGTGGGACAACGACAAGTACTCGTTCGTCACCGGGGAGGCGCCGCCGTCGGTGCATCCGAGTCTGTGGCGGCAATGCGCGCTGACGGCGAAACAAGGCCTCTACGAAGTCGTGCCGGGCATCTATCAGGTTCGCGGACTGGACCTGTCGAACATCAGCTTCGTCGAGGGCGACAACGGCCTGATCGTGATCGATCCGCTGGTTTCCACCGAGGTTGCCGCGGCGGCGCTGCAGCTGTACCGGATTCACCGGGGTGACCGGCCCGTCGTCGCGGTGATCTACACCCACAGCCACGTCGACCATTTCGGCGGCGTGCTCGGTGTCACCTCGCAGGCCGACGTGGACGCGGGAAAGGTCGCGGTGCTGGCGCCCGAGGGGTTCACCCAACACGTCGTGCAAGAGAACGTGTACGCCGGGCCGGCGATGGCGCGCCGGGCCTCCTACATGTACGGCACCCTGCTCGAGGTTGGTCCGCGCGGGCACGTGGGTTGTGGTCTGGGACAAGCGGCCTCGCAAGGTGAGATCGCTCTGATCGTTCCGACCGTCGACGTCAAGCGCACCGGAGAGACCCACACCATCGACGGCGTCGAGATCGAATTCCAGATGGCGCCGGGCACCGAGGCACCGGCCGAAATGCACTTCTATTTCCCGAAATTCCGCGCGCTGTGCATGGCCGAGAATGCCACCCACAACCTGCACAACCTGTTGACGTTGCGCGGTGCGCTGGTCCGCGACCCGCACGCCTGGTCGGGGTATCTGACCGAGGCCATCGACTCGTTCGCCGACCGCACCGATGTGGTCTTCGCGTCGCATCATTGGCCGACCTGGGGCCGCGACCGCGTCGTCGAATTCCTTTCGGTGCAACGGGATCTGTACGGCTACCTGCACGATCAGACCGTGCGGTTGCTGAATCAGGGGCACACCGGCCCCGAGATTGCCGAGACCATGCAGATGCCGCCGGCACTGGACAAGGCGTGGCACACCCACGGGTACTACGGCTCGGTCAGCCACAACGTCAAGGCGGTCTATCAGCGCTACATGGGCTGGTTCGACGGCAACCCGGCTCGGCTGTGGCCACACCCGCCTGAGGCGTTGGGCGCGCGGTACGTCGACGCGCTCGGCGGCATCGACCGGGTGGTCGAGCTCGCCCAGCGGGCCTTCGACGAGGGCGATTACCGTTGGGCGGCAACGCTACTCGACCATGCCGTGTTCACCGACAGCGAGCACGCCGGTGCCCGCGCGCTGCTCGCGGATACCTTGGAACAGTTGGCGTATGGCGCGGAGAACGCGACGTGGCGCAACTTCTTCCTGTCGGGGGCGACCGAGTTGCGCGACGGCAACTTCGGTACCGCGGTGCAGCCGTCGTCGCCGACGTTGTTGGCGCAGCTGACGCCCGAGCAGATCTTCGACGGGCTGGCGATCAGCGTGAACGGGCCACGGGCGTGGGATCTGGACATCGCCCTCGACGTCACGCTGGGCAACCCGGCCGCGAACTATCGGCTCGCCCTGCGCAATGGTGTGCTGGTGCATCGACGAGTGGCCGCCGACCCGTCGACGGCCGCCGTGACCATCAAGCTGGACAACGCTTTTCGGCTGGTGCTGTTGGGGACCGGTGACTTTACCTCGCCGGGCTTCGAGGTGTCCGGCGACCAGGCGACCCTGCAGCAGTTCCTCGGCGTGCTCGACCGGCCGGACCCGTCGTTCAACATCGTCACGCCGTGACGCTCACCCGTTTGCGTGAAACTGAAGCCACGGTCGTAAATTCCAAGAAATGGCAGCCCTGGCTTCCGTCTCACGACGTCAGAAGCCATGATCACGCCGTGACGTCGATGACCACCTTGCCGATCGCCTTGCGGTCGGCTACCAGCCGCAACGCCGCCCCGGTCTCGGCCAGCGGGAACCGTGCGCCGATGTAGGGCTGGATCACACCCGTCGCGAACATCTCCGTCAACTCCCGCATGTCGCGCGCCGAGTCGTGCGGGCGGTCCGTGACGAACGTGCGAATTTCCATGCCGCGGACCAGTATTCCCTTCAGAAGAACGAGGTTCAGCGGGATGGCCGGGATCGCTCCGGCGGCGTAGCCCAGCGTGACGAACGTCCCGCCGCGGGCCAGGGCGCGCAGTGCCGGCTCAGCGTAGCTCCCGCCGACCGGGTCGAGTACCACGCGGGCGCCGTCACCGGTGAGCTCGCGGATGCGGGTCTTGAGGTCCTCGCGGTCGTAGTCGACCGTGGCCTCGGCTCCGCGCTGGCGGCACAGCTCGAGTTTCTCCGGGCTCGACGCGGCGGCCAGCACCCGGGCCTTCATCGCGACGGCGAGATCCACCGCCGCCAATCCCACGCCGCCGGCGGCGCCGAGCACCACCACCCAGTCGTCCGGCCGGATGTCGGCGATTGACCGCAGCGCGTGGTACGCGGTGCGGTAGGTGACGCCGAACGCCGCTGCGGACGCGAAGTCCACGCCGTCGGGTATCGGCGTGACCATTGCTTCATGCAACAACGCCTGCTCGGCGAACGCCCCGACAAACGTTGTGGCCGAGACCCGTTGGCCCACGCGAATCGACACGCCGTCACCGACGGCGAGCACCTCGCCGGCCAGCTCGCTGCCCGGGGTGAACGGCGGCGGCTGCTTGACCTGATACTTGCCGTCGATCATCAGCACGTCCGGAAAGTTGACCGCCGCCGCGTGCACCCGCACCACCACTTGGCCGGGGCCGGGTACCGGGTCGGCGACCTCTTCCACGACAAGGTCTTCAGGCGGGCCGTAGGTGCGGCAGACTGCGGCGCGCATCAGCCGACTCCCAGCCCGCGGAGGCAGAACCGCACCAGATGGTCCACATCGGCGCGCCGGGGGCGCTGCGCGGAATCGAGGTAACGCCGCATCGCCGACACCGTGCACAGGAACACGGCGTCGGCGTCGCGGTCGACGTCCTTGCTGCCCAGCTCGGCGATCGGTTCGGTGAGCAGTTCGCGCATCGGGTGCATGATGGCGTCGTCGGCGGCCCGCCAGTCGGTGGTGGCCGAAACCTGGCCGGCCGCAGCGCGACTCATACTGATCAGATGCGGATCGGCGACCTGTGCCAGCGCGCCCTCGATCCAGCGCCGCACCTTGCCCGCCGGTGTGCGCTCCTTGGTCATCTGGTGTTGCAGATACGAGACCACGATCGCGACACCGCGCTCCATCACCGCGAGGATCACGTCGTCTTTGCCGGCGAAGTAGCGGTAGAACGCCTTGTTCGACGATCCGGCTTCGGCGACGATGTCGCTGACCCGCGGCGGCTCGGGCGCCACCCGTTCCATCACCCGGACCGCGGCGGCGAGAATCCGTTCGACCTCCTGGGTCGCTCCGCGCTGGCGCTCGTCGAGCGCGCGCTCGACGGCTGCGGTTGCTCTAGTGGTCAACGAGGGCACCGTATTTGGCGCGCAGGGCCTCGCGGCGAACGTCCAGCATCTCGCTGGGCCACTCCGCGCTCTCGGCCTCGACGCCCTTGAGCAACATGCGGGCCAGGTTGACCTTGTGTGCTTCGGTCGGCCCGTCGGCCAGGCCGAGGGCGATGCCGCCGAGCAGCACGTTGACCAGCGGCAGCTGGTCGGTCAGCCCGAGTGCACCGTGTACCTGAATCGCCCGCAGCGCAATGGATTTCAGCACCTGTGAGGCCAGGATCTTGCAGATGGCGATCTCGGCGCGGGCACTGTGTTCGTCGCCGCTGTCGATCAGCCATGCGGCGTGCAGCACGGTCAGCCGGAACGGCGTCAGCTCGGTGTAGGAGTCGGCGACGAACTCCTGTACCAACTGCTTGTCGGCCAACAACGTGCCTTGGGTGAAGCGGCTTTTCGCGCGGCGGGCCATCATCTCGACCGCTCGCTGCGCCATCCCGATCGAGCGCATCGCGTGGTGCAGTCGGCCGCCGGCCAGCCGGGTCTGCAAGATCAGGAAGCCCTGGCCGGGCTCGCCGAGCAGCGCGGAGGCGGGCACCCGCACGTCGTCGTAGTGCACCAGCGAATGGCCCGGCTCGTGCGCACCGGCGCCGACGAGATGATGGTTCGCCTCGACCTTCAGGCCCGGCGTGTCAGCCGGGATGAGGAACGTCGACGCACCGTGGTGCACCGCCACATCGGGATTCGTGATCGCGACGACGATGAAAAACGAGGCCACGGATGCGTTGCTGGAGAAGTACTTTCGCCCGGTGATGACCCAGTCGTCGCCGTCTTTGACGGCGCGCGTGGTGAAGACTCGCGGGTCGGCGCCGCCCTGCGGCTCGGTCATCGAGAAGCAGGAGAAGATCTCTCCGGACAGCAGTCCCGACAGGTAGCGGTCCTTCTGCTCCTGGGTGCCGAAGCGGGCGATGATCTCGGCGTTGCCGGTGTCGGGCGCCTGCGTCCCGAACACGATCGGCGCCCACGGGCTGCGGCCGAGGATTTCGTTGATCAGCGTCAGCTTGACCGCGCCGAAGCCCTGCCCGCCGAGTTCCGGGCCGAGGTGCGGCGCCCACAGGCCCTGATCGCGGACCCGTTGTTTGAGCGGGTCGACGATCTTGCGGCGCTGGTCGTTCAGCGGCAGGAACTCGCAGCCGGGGAACAACACCTCCAGCGGCTCGACCTCGTCGCGGACGAACTCGCGGATCCAGTCGAGTTTCTTCGCGAACTCGGGTTCGGTGGAGAAGTCCCACGCCATATCTCACGCTCCTAGTCAGGGAATGCCGCCATCGGCCCGCACGATCGAGCCGGTGGTGAAGCTGGACGCGTTCGACGCCAAAAACAAAGCGGCGCCGACGATTTCGACGGGATCGCCGGCCCGTTGCAACGACAGGCTGCCGAACGGGTTGTGCGTGGCTCGTTCGATGTTCCACGACTTGCTGACGTCGGTGAGGAACGGCCCGGCCATCAGCGTGTTGACTCGAACCTTCGGCCCGAGGGCGCGGGCGAAGCCCTCGGTCATCGCGTTCAGGCCTGCCTTCGACGACGCGTACGGGATGATGTCGGGCGTCGGCCGCAGCGAACCCGCCGTGCTGACGTTGATGATCGAGCCGCGACCGGCCGCCACCATCCGCTCGCCGACCAACGCGGACAACCGAAATGGACCTTTGAGGTTGAGGTTCACCACGGCGTCGAACAGCTTCTCGGAGACGTCGGTGAGGTTGTCGTAGACCGGCGACATGCCGGCGTTGTTGATCAACGTGTCGACCTTGCCGAATCGGTCGTAGACCGCGTCGACGAGGCCGTCGAGTTGATCCCATCGGCCGACGTGCACCTGATAGGGCATCGCCGTGCGGCCGGTCTCGCTCTCGATCTGCTCGGCGACGGCGACGCAGTTCTCCATCTTCCGGCTGGCGATCACCACGTCGGCGCCGCAGCGGGCCACGCCGAACGCCATCTCGCGGCCCAGCCCACGGCTGCCGCCGGTGATCAGAATCGTCTGGCCGGTCAGGTCGAAAAGCTGTTCGGCATAACTCATTTGCGCCGCTCCTCCTCCGAGCTTCGCTCGGCATCGTCGTCGGCGCGACTCATTTCAGTGACCCAGCCAACCCGGCCGCGGTGGTGATCAGTTGCGGGACCATCGCCCCGAACGCGTCCTGGATCTTCGGGTCGACCTTGCCGCTGCGCACACCAGCAGCGTAGGTCTTTTCCAGCACGATGCCGAGCTTCCAGTTGGCCAGCACCAGGTAGTAGTCGATGTTCTCGCAGGACAGGCCGCTGACCTGCTCGTAGCGCTCGAGCAACTCGCTGCGCGTCGGCATCCCCGTCATGTCGAGATAAAACCCGTCCTCCTTGGGGTTTTCGCCGTCGTAGCCCAGCAGACACCAGGCCAGGTCCAGCAATGGATCGCCGACCGTGGTCATCTCCCAGTCCACGATCGCGGCCAGCCGGGCCGGCCCGCCGTGGGCGAACATCACGTTGGCGAACTGGTAGTCGCCGTGCATGATGCCCGGTGTGTAGTGGGCGGGCCGGTTGGCGCGCAACCACTCCGCGGCCTCGTGCAGGCCGGGCAGTTCGCGCACGCGGTAGCTGTCCAGGAAGGCCAGCCACCGGTCGACCTGACGTTCGTGGAATCCGTCGGGTCGGCCGAATCCGGTCAAACCCTGTGCCTGCCAGTCCACTCGGCCCAGCTTGGCCGCGCCCTCGACGAGTTGGAAGGCCAGTCCGCGGCGAGCGTCCAGGTCGTCGTCGAACGGCGCCTCCCAGCCGCCGTCCATCGGGCTCCACCCGTCGATCGCCTGCATCACGTAGAACGGCTTACCGAACAGCTCGCCGCTGTCGTCGCCCGCGATCAACTCGGCGTGCGGAACGTCGGTGCCGCCCAACGCGCGAACCAGCCGGATCTCGCGCAACAACCCGTCGATGCGGGCGGCGTCGGCGCGGTCGCCCGGCATGCGCAACACCATGCGCTCGTCGCCGCGGTGAATCAGGTACAGGTTGTTCTGCGAGCCGCCGGACAACGTCTCGAGAACCGTTTCCTCGCCGGTGCCCGGAGCGCCGTTCGCGTCCAGCCAGCGTCCAAGGACCTCAGCGTCCAACATCTGCACACCCCAATCTCCAGATGGAGAATAGCATTCTCCGACGGCATCGCAAGGGGCACGAGGCGCGTGCAAGGCTGTCCGGATGCAGTTGCTTCTGGTCCGGCACGCGTTGCCGCTCCGCAGCGGCCCGGTTCCTGGGGGAGGGGGACGGGGCGCCGACCCGGACCTCTCCGACGAGGGCCGTGAGCAGGTGGCCCGACTCCCCGAGGCGCTCGTCCGCTTTCCGATCGCACGGGTGATCAGCAGCCCGCAGCGCCGTGCGGTGCAGACCGCGGAACCTGTCGCCGCGGCATGCGGGCTGGAGATCGAGATCGACGACCGCTTCGCCGAGTACGACCGGGAGCTGCCGGTCTACATCCCGATCGAAGAGATCCGGGCCGAGAATCCGCAGGAGTGGGCGCGGATGGCGGAGGGGCATCTCCCGAGCGCGGTCGACGAGGACGCGTTCCGGGCGCGGGTGCGAGCGGCCGTCGACAATGTGGTCGCTACCACCGAGCACGAGGACACCGTCGCGGTGTTCAGCCACGGTGGGGTGATCAACGTGGTGCTGCACGAGATCCTGGGCACCAGGCGGATCCTGTCGTTCCCGATCGACTACGCCTCGGTGACCCGGCTGCTGTTCTCCCGGTCCGGTCAGGCCAGCGTGGTGGCTGTCAACGGCACCGAACACGTATGGGACCTGCTGCCGCGAAACCGTCGAACCAGCCCTGATAAGAAGACGTCGTGACTCGCTCGAATCTCGAAGGGCTCAATCTCCTCGCCTTGGACAAACACCTGCGATCCGCGGGAGTGGCGCGCGATGGTGAGCTGACGGCGCAGCTGATCTCCGGCGGCCGCTCCAACCTCACGTTCCTGGTCGCCGACGACTCGTCGAAATGGGTACTGCGCCGCCCGCCGCTGCACGGGCTGACTCCCTCGGCGCACGACATGGCGCGGGAGTACACCGTGGTCGCGGGCCTGGCCGATACCGACGTCCCGGTGGCCCGGGCGGTCACGCTCTGCAGCGACGACTCGGTGCTCGGCGCGCCGTTCCAGATGGTCGAATACGTTGCCGGGCAGGTGGTGCGCAGCCGAGCCGAGCTGGAGGCGATGGGCGACCAGCACGTCATCGACGGGTGCGTCGACGGGCTGATCAAGGTGCTGGCCGACCTGCACGCCGTCGACCCGGCGTCGGTCGGTCTCGCCGACTTCGGTAAGCCCAGCGGATATCTGGAGCGCCAGGTCCGGCGTTGGGGCTCGCAATGGGAGCACGTGCACCTGCCCGGCGACGACCGCGACGCCGACGTCGCGCGCCTGCATCAGGCACTGCAGGACGCCATTCCCGAGCAGAGCCGAACGTCGATCGTGCACGGCGACTACCGGATCGACAACACCATCCTGGACGCCGACGACCCGACCCAGGTGCGCGCGGTGGTCGACTGGGAGCTCTCCACGCTGGGCGACCCCCTCAGCGACGCGGCGCTGATGTGCGTGTATCGGGACCCCTCGCTCGACCTGATCATCAACGCACACGCCGCGTGGACCTCGCCGCGATTACCGGTCGCCGACGAGCTGGCTCACAAGTATTCGGAGATCTCCGGACAACCGTTGGCGCACTGGAACTTCTACATGGGGCTGGCCTATTTCAAGTTGGCCATCATCGCAGCCGGCATCGACTTCCGCAGGCGGATGTCGCGTGGCGCTAACGACGCTGAAGACGCCTCCGATCGGGTCGGAGAAACCGTGGCGCCGTTGATCGCGACCGGGCTGGCGGAACTGCAGAAGGCCTGACTAGCGGCCGGACGCGAGCAGGTTCTTCTTCGCGGCGCGCCGCAGCTGGAAGATCCGCGCGGTGCCGACCAGCACGGTGACCAGCCCGCCGGCAACCGCTGCCAGCAAGAGCAAGACGCCCTGTGGCAGCGACAAATGCCAGCCGAAAAAGTTCACCCGTTGTTCGGACAGGTTCTGGACGATGAAGACCAGCAGGACGATCAGGATCAGGAAGCCCGCGATCAAGGAGGACCACACGCTGGCGGTCCGAGTGAATTTGACCGCCGTCGCGGGTGGCGCCGCAGGCTCCGGGGCCGGCGCGGGGTGCGCCAGCGACTCTTCGGGTGATACAGGCGGCTCGCTGCTCATAAATTCATCTTTACCCCTTGCCGGGGCAAAGGGAACCGATCTAGGCGGAAACGGGCATTAATGTCGGTGGCATGAGCATGCGGCGGCGGCGCGGGAACCGTGTCGCGGTATGGCTGACCGCTGTGTGCCTGACCGCCGCGGCCTGCGGCAGCTCCAACCCGCTGGGCGGGGCGTCGGGCGGTCCCAACTCGATCGTGGTCGGGTCGGCCGGGTTTCCGGAGTCCAAGATCGTCGCCGAGATCTACGCACAAGCGTTGCAGGCCAATGGTTTCAGCGTCGGCCGCCAAATGGGGATAGGTAGCCGTGAGACGTATATCCCTGCGCTGAAGGATCATTCGATCGATCTGGTGCCCGAATATGTCGGCAACCTGTTGCTCTACCTAGAGCCGGACGCCACCGCGACGATGCTCGACGATGTGGAACGGGAGTTGAGCCGACGCCTGCCGCCGGATCTGTCACTGCTGGCCCCGTCGCCCGCGTGCGACACCGATACCGTCACGGTCACCGCCGACACCGCCGCCAAATGGCACCTCAAGACCATCGCCGACCTCGCCCCGCATTCGGCCGAGGTGAAGTTCGCCGCGCCGTCGGACTTCCTCGTGCGACCCTCGGGCCTGAAAGGACTGCAACAGCGCTACGGACTGAACGTTTCGCCGGGCAACTTCGTGGCAATCAGTGACGACGGAGGTGCCGTCACCGTGCGCACCCTGACCGAAGGGAAGGTCAACGCGGCCAACATCTTCAGCACCTCGCCCGCGCTCCTGCAAGGCAACCTCGTGGCACTTGACGATCCACTACACAACTTCCTGGCCGGAAACATCGTCCCGTTGGTGAATACGCAGAAGAAGTCGGATCGGCTCGCGAAGGTGCTCGACACGGTATCGGCCAAGCTGACGACTCGCGAAATGGCCAACCTGAATGCCTCGGTGACGGGCAACGGTGGCGTCGACCCCGATCAGGCAGCCCGGAAATGGCTGCACGACAACGGCTTCGACCACCCGATCGAGAACGGACAATGATCAGCTTCCGCGACGTCCACAAGGTCTACGACGACGGCACCGTCGCCGTAGACCGGCTTAATCTGGACGTGCCGCCCGGAACGCTGACGGTGTTCGTGGGCCCGTCCGGATGTGGCAAGACCACGTCGATGCGGATGATCAACCGGATGGCCGAGCCGTCATCGGGGACCGTCGTGGTCAACGGCGAAGACGTCGCGGGTGTCGATCCGGTGCGGCTGCGCCTCGGCATCGGTTACGTGATCCAGGGCGCCGGGCTGATGCCGCACCAGCGGGTAATCGACAACGTCGCAACGGTTCCGGTGCTCAAAGGCCAGTCGCGCCGGGCCGCGCGCAAGTCCGCGTACGCCGTGCTGGAGCGGGTCGGCCTGGACGCCAAGCTGGCCGAACGCTATCCGGCGCAACTGTCCGGCGGCGAGCAGCAACGCGTCGGCGTGGCGCGCGCTCTGGCCGCTGATCCACCGATTTTACTGATGGACGAGCCGTTTTCGGCCGTCGACCCGATCGTTCGCCACGAGCTACAGCGCGAAATCCTGCGACTGCAAGCCGAATTGCACAAGACCATCGTGTTCGTCACGCACGACATCGACGAGGCCATCCGGCTGGCCGACCGGGTCGCGGTGTTCGGCCGCGGCGGCGTGCTGCAGCAATACGACGAGCCGGCCCGGCTGTTGTCGCGTCCGGCCAACGACTTCGTATCCCGGATGATCGGCGCCGGGCGCGGGTACCGCTGGTTGCAGTTCCTTGGCGCGACAAACCTTCCGCTGCATGATATTGCCACCATCACCGATCCTGCCGCGGTCAGCGAGGAGTTGCTGCGCGACGGGTGGGCGTTGGTAGTCAATCCCGATGGCGCGCCCTTGGGCTGGATCGACGTGAACGGCCTGCGCAAGCACCGCGGTGGCGCATCGCTGGACGACAGCGTGACCGCGGTGGGTGCGGTGTTCCGGCCCGGTGCCAACCTGAGCCAGGCGCTGGACGCCGCGCTGTCGTCGCCGGCGGCGATGGGTGTGGCCGTGGACGAAGCGGGCAAGGTCACCGGCGGAGTGTCGGCGGGGGATGTGTTGGCCGCGTTGGATTCTCACCGACGGAATTAACCGTGCACTATCTGCTGCATCACCTTCCAACCGCCTGGGCGTTGACCGTGATTCACCTGCGGCTGTCGCTGGTGCCGGTGCTGGCGGGCATGGTGCTCGCACTGCCGTGGGGTGTGCTGACGTGGCGAATCCCACCGCTGCGGCGGTTCACCACGGTCGCCGCCAGCGCAATGTTCACCATTCCGTCGCTGGCGCTGTTCGTGGTCCTGCCGCTGATTATCCCGACCAGGATCCTCGACGAAGCCAATGTCGTTGTCGCGCTGACGCTTTATACCTCCGCGTTGCTGGTGCGCGCGATCTTCGAGGCGCTGGATGCGGTGCCGTGGCAGGTGCGTGACGCCGCCATCGCCGTCGGATACCATCCGCTGGCTCGAATATTGAAAGTCGAACTGCCGCTGGCGATTCCAGTGCTGATCGCGGGTCTGCGGGTAGTGGTCGTCACCAACATCTCGATGGTGTCGGTGGGTGCGGTGATCGGTATCGGCGGTTTGGGCACCTGGTTCACCGAGGGCTATCAGGCGAACAAGAGCGACCAGATCGTGGCCGGCATCATCGCGATCTTCGTGTTGGCGGTGGTGATCGACGTCGCGCTGATGTTGGCCGGCCGGTTCGCCACGCCGTGGGAGCGGGTGTCGCGGCCGACTCGGCGGTTGCTGAAAGCTCCCGGGGGAGCGGTCGACGTGGGTGGCTCGCGATGAACTTCCTTACCCAGGCGCTGTCCTACTTGTTCACCGCCGACAACTGGTTCGGGCCGGTCGGCCTGGGGCAACGGACGGTGGAGCATCTGGAGTACACCGCTATGGCGGTGGCGGCCTCGGCGCTGGTTGCCGTCCCGCTCGGGCTGGTGGTCGGGCACACTCGGCGCGGCACGCTGGTGGTGGTCAGCCTGGTCAATGCGCTGCGCGCATTGCCGACGCTGGGTGTGCTGCTGCTGGCCGTGCTGCTGTGGGGCCTGGGCCTGATCCCGCCGATCGTCGCGCTGATGCTGCTTGGCATCCCGCCGCTGCTGGCGGGCACCTACGCCGGGGTGTCGGCGGTCGATCGCACGGTGGTCGATGCCGCACGCGCGATGGGCATGAACGAGCTACAGGTGTTGTTTCGGGTCGAGGTGCCCAACGCGCTGCCGCTGATCGTGGGGGGGTTGAGGACAGCGACGCTGCAAGTCGTTGCGACGGCGACGGTGGCCGCCTATGCGAGCCTCGGTGGGTTGGGGCGATACCTGATCGACGGCATCAAGGTGCGCCAGTTCCACATCGCGCTGGTCGGTGCGCTGATGGTCGCTGCGCTGGCGCTGACCCTCGATGGCGTGCTGGCGTTCGCGGTATGGGCGTCGGTACCGGGTACCGGGCGACTGCGCCGAAGGCCACACCACCAGACGTCGATATCTGTATTGCCGTCGCCTAACGTAGACCCGTGAGCCAAACGCTGTCAGACCCGACGGGCAACGCGTGGTCGACGATCCTGACCTGGCGCTCACAGGATCACCGGCGGATGGAATCGGTGCGGGTGCAGTTGTCGGGCAAGCGAATCAAGGCCAATGGCCGCATCGTCGCCGCCGCGACCGACAGTAACCCGGCCTTCGCGGCCTACTACGACCTGCTGACCGATGAAACCGGCGCAACCAAGCGACTCGGCATGACCGCCACGCTGGCCGAGCGGGAGCGGCAGCTCGTCGTCGCCCGTGACGACGAGAACGTCTGGCTGATCACCGACCACCAAGGCGACTCTCGCGCGGCCTATGAAGGCGCGCTCGACGTCGACGTGGTGTACAGCCCGTTCTTCAACACGCTGCCGATCCGCCGGATCGGACTCCACGAGCACCAGGACGCGGTCGCCGTGCCGACGGTCTACGTGAACCTGCCGGAGATGAGCGTGGCCGCGGCGACGGTCAGCTACAGCAACATCGGCGACGGCATGAAGGTGCATTCACCGGTGGCCGATGTCACGCTGACCCTCGACGCCGACGGGTTCATCGTGGATTACCCAGGCTTGGCAGAACGGATCTGATCACGCCGCCGGCGCGTCCGGCGGCCGCCAACTCACCGCGCCAATTCTCGGCGCCGACGAACACACCGACGATCTCCGGCCGCGAGAAGCTGTCGTAGCGGGCGCGGGCAGCATGCCCGCTCTCAACGAGGTCCGCAACGGAGTCGTTGTGCACCAACGACTTTCGGGCCTCGCTGAGCAGGTCGATGACCCGGTCCACGCGCGGCAGCAGTTGCGCGGCGTTGGCTTCGCACATGGCTCGCACCAGATCCGGCGCGCTGCCCGCGACCCGAGTGCCGTCCCGGAACGATCCCGCGGCCAGCGCGAACGCCAGCGGTACCTCTCCCGCCGTCACCGCCAGGGCCTCCGCCAGCAAGTGCGGCAGGTGCGAGATGGCCGCCGCGGCGGCGTCGTGCTCGTCGGATTTGGCCGGCACCACGACCGACCCGCAATCCAGCGCCAATTGCAGCACCGTCGACCACACGGCGGGGTCCACGTGGTCGTCCACGCTGATCACCCAGGGGGCGCCGACGAAGAGGCGGGCGTGCCCGGCTTCCCAGCCCGAATGCGCGGTGCCTGTCATCGGGTGTCCTCCGACGAAGCGCGCCTGCAGACCCGCGGCGGTGACCTCGTCGAGGACCGCGCCCTTGACGCTGGTGACATCGGTGAGCGGGCAATCGGGTGCGGTGTCGACGATGTGGCTGAGCAGGATCGGCAACGCCGGCATCGGCACCGCCATCACGATCAGCGCGCCGACATCCGCGGCGCGGCTCAGCACCGTGGTCAGATCCGTCGACGCGTCGAAACCGTCGAACCGCGCGGCCTGGGCGCCTTCGACCGAGCGGTTGTAGCCGAAGGCTTCTCGGCCGGCCTCGGTGGCGGCGCGCAGCAGCGAACCGCCGATCAGTCCCAGGCCCAGCACGCACACCGGTGTCTTGAAAACGGGAGAAGCCACGTGTCAAGGTTGGCATATCTGGCTGGGGACGCGACACCCGTTTGCTGGGCATGTGCTGGTCAACGGGCTTCCGCGCGACTAGCGTAGGCGCCCATGGGAGCACAGCGGGCGTCTGCGCAGGCCGATACGCCGGACGGATTCGGTGTGGCTGTCGTGCGCGAAGACGGCAAATGGCGTTGCTCAGCGATGGGGCCCAAGGTTTTGGTGAGTTTGTCCGAGGCCGAGACCGAACTGCGCGAGTTGCGTAGTGCCGGCGCGGTTTTCGGCCTCCTCGATGTCGATGACGACTTTTTTGTGATCGTGCGGCCGGCGCCGTCCGGCACGCGTTTGCTGCTGTCGGACGCGACCGCGGCCCTGGAGTACGACATCGCCGAAGAAGTGCTGGACAACCTCGACGCCGACATCGAGCAGGACGAGCTTGAAGACGCCGACCCGTTCGCCGAAGGGGATCTCGGGTTGCTGTCCGACGTGGGCCTGCCCGAGGCGGTGCTCAGCGTGATCCTCGACGAGACCGACCTCTACGCCGACGAGCAGCTGGGTCGCATTGCCCGGGAGATGGGCTTCGCCGACGAGCTGTCGTCGGTGCTCGATCGCCTTGGTCGCTGACGACGATCTGATTCGCACCGCGCTGGCGGTTGCCGCGACGGCGGGTCCGCGGGACGTACCGGTGGGTGCGGTGGTCGTCGCGGCCGACGGAACGGAGCTGGCCCGCGCGGTCAACGCCCGAGAAGCGCTGGGCGATCCGACCGCGCACGCCGAAATCCTGGCCATCCGGGAGGCCGCCCGGGTGCTGGGCGACGGCTGGCGGCTGGAAGGTGCGACGCTGGCCGTCACCCTCGAGCCGTGCACGATGTGCGCCGGAGCGCTGGTGATGGCGCGGGTCGGGCGGGTGGTGTTCGGGGCGTGGGAGCCCAAGACCGGCGCGGTGGGCTCGCTGTGGGACGTGGTCCGTGATCGCCGGCTCAACCACCGGCCCGATGTGCGCGGCGGCGTGCTGGCCGAGGAGTGCGCTGCGCTGCTGGAGGACTTCTTCGCCCGCCAGCGATTGGGATAGGGACGTGGGCGTTCGGTAAGCTCTCCGGCGGTGGCGTGTCCGAGCGGCCTAAGGAGCACGCCTCGAAAGCGTGTGACGGGTAACCCCCGTCCGAGGGTTCAAATCCCTCCGCCACCGCCAAAGCTATTACCCCGGCCACCGGCACGGGATTGTCTGCCTAGCTGAATCCGATTGTCCGACAGACGTTCTCACGTCATGGGGCCAAGACGATGTGGCCTTCCGGGAGTCGCGGTCCGGGTGGCCCCGGGGTGCCGTCACCATTGTCACTTCCGGCGTGCCCACCCCCGGAGCCGTCGCTGCCGCCGTTACCCGCGCCTGGTTGCGGTCCGACGGCTGGCGGTTCGACCACCTGTGGTGGAGGCGGCTGCACCTTCTGGGGCGGCGGTGCTTGTTTCGGAGCGGGTACCGGAGTCGCAACGGCCGGTGCAGGCAACTTCGTCACCAGGTCCGGCTGCGGCGGAATCATTGGCGGGTTCGGAATCGTCATTCCGGCGAGCACCACGTGACGCCCGTCGCTGGACCGTGACGCAGAAGCCAGATTTCCCCCGGCTCCCGGGCAGAAAGCCGTCACCGCGACCCTGACGAATCGGACCATCGTGCGGCGGTATTGGCCAAGGTCATGCGAGGGGTCTTCGGCGTAGCTGTAATTCGCCATCGTGTCGACCACCTGCGACGCGGGCTCCCCGCCCTGCAGCGCCGCACAAACCTGGTGGCCGTAGTCGATGACCGACGGGATGTTGTCGGCCGCGGGAACGCCGGCCTGAGCGAGCATCGCCAAGAAGTCGTCATCGCTGCCCGCATTCGCCTGAGGTGCCAGCGCAATAGCGGCACCGACAATTGGTCCGGCAATGCCGGCCAGAGGCAGGTGGATATGCGACGGATGTTTTGTCACTGTGGGCGGCGTGATATCGCGGTCGACCGCCGCAACGTAGGAGTTTGATAGAGCAGAATCTTCGGCAACGATCATGATCGCCTCGATCGAAAAGTGTGCAGTGCCAAATGTTTAGAGGCGTCGCGCCGTTCAGCTTCGCCCCTGCAACGCGCGTGCAGGCGCTTTTCTCGACCTGCCAGTCAGGTTAACGCTGAGTGAACATTATCAAACTAAAAGGTGAATAAATAGGACCCAATCCTGCTTTGGCCCGGGTGACTTTCTCTACGACATCTGCTCGGCGTCGAGTGTGTGGCTCGTAAAGGAATTTTCGTCTTTTCGCGAGCAAAAGCTGCACAGTCGACGGTCCAACTTGGCTCGTGACAGTCAGCTGCCCCCGTGCAGGCCGTCGCTGATGTCCTGTAGATCCCGGTTGATGCCCTGCAGATCGCCTTGAACCGCTTGCAGATTCGTCAGCGACTTCTGATACGTCTGTTGCGCCTGATCGTTGCCCGTCGACTCGAACTGCGGGCAGTAGGTGACGATGGCGGCGGTGGTGAAATCGGCGCTCTGCTGGGCATCCCAAACGGTCGACCGCTGTACGAACTGGGCGGCATCGGTGAAGTTGGCATCCCGCCCGAGGAAGTCGCACGCCGCATGCCCCTGCGTCGCGACGTAGTCGCGGTTGGGCACCGGCACGCCCTCGTGCTGCAAGACGTCGATCATCGCCGTTTCGGCAATCTCAGTTGGCGACGATGCCTTGGCCGGCGGGATCAACGGCGGGGCAGCCACCGGGACGGGTTGTTCCTCGGACACCGGGCTGCTCGGCGGCACGGTCGGCCGATGATGCCGGTGCAGCATGAACATCACCACCAGAACCGAGCCGAGCGCGAGCACCGACATCGGGACCGCCGCGCGCAGCGCCAGACGCAGTAGCCCAATCCGACGACGACGGCGCGGGCGCTCGAAGGTTTCCTCGAAGGGCGCCAGGATTTCGTCGAGAACCGCGGTGTCGCACAGCACCTCGACGGGATGCCCCAGGCGTTCGTCGAGAAGCGCGTCGACCTGTTGGCTGGACGGCCGCCCGCCGCGCTCGCGGATCGAGCGGAGCTCGGCTGCTACGCGGCGTAGTTCGGAGTCGATCGTCTCCCGATCGCGCATCCCACGAGCTTACGGCCAACTGCCGTATCGGATTACCGTTACCACCTGATCTCGCCGCAAATGGATCCGCGGATTCGCTGGCCGTGACTGACGGCAGCGCCTTAGATGAACTGATGGAACTAATGAGTCCCCTCGACTCGGTCTTCTTGACGATCGAGTCGCGTGAGCACCCCATGCATGTCGGCGGATTACAGCTTTTCCAGCCGCCGGAAGGCGCGGGTCCGGAGTTCGTCCGCGAAGCCCACGACCAGCTGGTCGCCAATCGTCACTTTCAGCCCACCTTCCGCAAACACCCCGCGTGGACGTTCGGCGGACTCCCGAACGTCGCCTGGACCTACGACGACCCCGACGACGTCGACGTCGAGTACCACGTGCGGCGCTCGGCGCTGCCGTCGCCGGGGCGGGTCCGCGAGCTGCTCGAGCTGACCTCGCGGTGGCACAGCGGCCTGCTCGACCGACACCGCCCACTGTGGGAAGCCCACTTTGTCGAAGGCCTGAACGACGGCCGGTTCGCTCTGTACAGCAAGTTCCACCACGCGCTGATCGACGGCGTCTCCGCCCTGCGGCTCATGCAGCGGACGCTGTCGGCCAGTCCCGAAGACACTGAGATGCAGGCGATTTGGGACCTGCCGCGACGCCACCGCGAACCCGAGAAGTCGAAGCGGCCGGGCCTGGGTCAGATCGCGGGATCCATTGCGGCATATGGGCCTTCGACGTGGGCGCTGGCCCGCGCCGCGCTACTGGAGCAGCAGCTGACCCTGCCGTTCGCCGCCCCCCGCACGATGTTCAACGTGCCGATCGGCGGCGCCCGACGGGTGGCCGCCCAGTCGTGGGGTATCGACCGACTCAAGAGCATCAAGGTCGCCGCCGGGGTGAGCTTCAACGACGTCATCCTCGGCATGTGCGCCGGCGCGCTGCGCTACTACCTGCAGGACGAGCATGCGTTGCCGGACAATCCGTTGATCGCGATGGTCCCGGTGAGCATGCGCTCCGAAGAGCAGGCCGACTCCGGAGGTAACCAGGTGGGCGCGCTGCTGTGCAACCTGGCCACCGACGTCGAAGATCCGGCCAAGCGGCTGGAAACGATCAGCGCGTCGATGCGGGGTAACAAAAAGGTGTTCGCCGAACTGCCGAGGCTTCAGGCGTATGCGCTGTCAGCGGCGCTGATCGCGCCGCTGGGGCTGTCATCGCTTCCGGGCCTCGTCCGGACGTCCCCGCCGCCGTTCAACATCGTCATCTCCAACGTGCCGGGGCCGACCGAGCCGATGTATTGGGGTGGCGCGCGACTGGACGGCAACTACCCGCTGTCGATCGCGCTGGACGGGCAGGCTCTGAACATCACGATGGTCAACAACGCGGACAACATCGACTTCGGCCTGGTGGGGTGCCGCAAGAGCGTGCCACATCTGCAGCGGCTGCTTGGTCACCTGGAAACCTCACTCAAGGATCTAGAACGCGCGGTCGGGGTGTGACTCCGTGCCCAAGCTCAGCGCGGGCCTGCTGCTGTATCGGCTGCAGGACGGCGTCGTCGAAGTCCTGATCGCCCATCCGGGTGGACCGTTCTGGGCGCGCAAGGACGACGGCGCCTGGTCGATCCCGAAGGGCGAGTACAGCCCGGGCGAAGATCCCTGGGCCGCCGCGCAACGTGAATTCGAAGAGGAGGTCGGGTCCGCGGCGCCGCCCGGCCCGCGCATCGAGTTGGCGCCGGTCAAGCAATCCGGCGGCAAGGTCGTCACCGCCTTTGCGGTCCGGGCCGACCTCGACGTTGCCGACGCCCACAGCAACACCTTCGAGCTCGAATGGCCAAAGGGCTCAGGCAAACTGAAATCCTTCCCCGAGGTCGACCGGCTCGAGTGGTTTACCGTCGCACAGGCCAGGGGCAAGCTGTTGAAGGGTCAGCTGGCTCTGCTCGACCAGTTGATGGCCGACCCGGGATTGGTCGATCTGCGGGAAGGCTGAACGGCTGGCGTATGTTCACAGTCTGCAGCCCCTGCGCACACTCGCCGGATGGATCGCCGAGGTTCTGGGGTAGCCTCGCCGTGAAAAAGTTTGCGCCGTCATGCTTTTGGCATTGGCTCCACGGCGATCATCGGAATGGTCCGCGACGGCGGACACGTCGTGCGTATCGTCGCCAGTGACTGGTGTAAGCCAGGGCTTGGGGCCATAGCACTCGGTGCTCGTCGCAATCGAGTTCTCTGGCATTCATCTCGACCCGGCGCGCTCCGATCTGGTATCGGTGGCACTGCGCGCGATCGAGCGCGGCGATGGGTTGCCGCCGCGGGCAGGGAAGGCAAAGCGGTATTCAAAGCCATCCTCGGCGCCGAACACCACTAGCAGGACACGGTAAGCGTGAACGTCTCGGCTTTCGGCCGGGTCGGCTGCGCGTTATTGAAACCCACTGCGGCACCGGTGATCTGGTAGGTCGGACCCGTCATCGTGACCGACGCCTCGCCCTGCCGCGCCCGCTCGTAGGAGCCGGTAAACCCGTCGATGTCGTGGAGCCGGACGAATTCGGCCGTCAGCTTCTCGGCGCGGGACAGCATCGCGCTGACGCGTGCTTCATGCAGGTCTACATGTATCTGCGTCATCCAATCGATCGATTCGCAGCGCACCGAATACGTGCTGCCGATCCGCTTGCCCTCGGCGGTGAGCGTCGCGGTGCCCGGCGGCAACGTCCCAGAGCCGGGCGCAGCGGCTCGACCGGGCGCGCAGCCGCTGAGGATCAGCACCGCCGCCGCGACGGCGCAGACGCATTTCTCCACGCAAACAAGCTAACCGTGCGCCGGCGCCGATCGCCTCGGCTTCTTGCAGCGACCGTAGCTACCTGCGATTTCTTTTACACCTGCACAATGCAAATATGTCTGCCACCAGTGTCGCCGGGCCGCAGGAACTTCTGCTGCAACTTCTGGACCCGGCCAACCGGGCCAATCCCTATGCGGTGTACGAGCTGTTCCGCGAGCGTGGGCCCTTGCAGATGCCGGATGGCAACCTGACGATCTTCTCGTCCTTCCGCGACTGCGACGAGGCGCTGCGGCATCCCGCGTCGTCGGTTGATCGGCAGAAGTCGACGATGGTGCAACGCTGGGTCGACGACGGCTCGACCCAGCGGCCGCAGGGCCCGCCGATGTTCCTGTTTCTCGATCCGCCCGACCACACCCGGTTGCGCAAACTGGTCAGCAAGGCGTTCGTGCCCAAGGTGGTCAACGAGCTGACGCCGCATATCACCGAATTGGTCGACGGGATGCTGGACGGGGTCGCCGAGCGCGGCCGCTTCGACGCCGTCGGCGATCTGGCGCAACCGCTACCGGTCACGGTGATCTGCCGGCTGCTCGGCGTGCCGATCGACGATCATGCCGAGTTCAGCCACGCCTCGGCGCTGCTGGCGCAGGCGCTCGACCCGTTCTTCGTGGCGACCGGCGAGCCGATGGAGGGGTTGGACAAGCGGATCGCCGCCGGCCAGTGGTTGCGCGGCTACCTACACGACCTGATCGAGCAGCGACGCAAACAGGCCGGCGACGATTTGATGTCACGGTTGATCGCGGTCGAGGAATCCGGTGACCAGCTGGCCGAAGACGAGATCGTCTCGACCTGCATGCTGCTGTTGATCGCCGGCCACGAGACCACGGTCAACCTGATCGCCAACGCGATGCTGGCGATGTTGCGCGAGCCGGCGCATTGGGCCGCGCTGGCCGCCGACGCGCAGCGCGCACCGGCGATCATCGAGGAGACGCTGCGCTACGACCCACCGGTGCAGCTGGTGGCCCGAATTGCGGCCGACGACATGACAATTGGCGACACCGACGTGGTCAGGGGTGACACCATGCTGCTGTTGCTGGCCGCCGCTCAGCACGATGCCGCCGAGTTCGACCAGCCGGCGATATTCGATCCCGACCGAAAAACGTTCCGGCACTTGTCTTTCGGTCGCGGTCTGCACTACTGCCTGGGCGCGCCGCTGGCCCGGCTGGAGGCTGCCGTCGCGTTGTCGGCGGTGACGTCACGCTTCCCGCATGCGCGGCTGGCCGGCGAACCGGTCTACAAGCCGAACGTGACGCTGCGCGGGCTGGCGTCACTGGACATCGCGATCTAGGTGCGCGGCTGAGGCGGACTCGTCGGGGTGAGCGCGATGACTGGGATGACGCGCGACGTCTTGGCCTCGTAGTCGGCAAACCCCGGATAGCGTTCGGCCTGCAGCGCGTACTTCTCGTCGCGCTCTTTGCCTTCCAATTCGGTGGCGTGCACGTCGACGATGTCGTCGCCGACTTCGATGCGAGCGTCCGGGTGAGCCTTGAGATTCCAGTACCAGGCCGGGTTCTTGTCGGCGCCGGCATACGACGCGAAGACGAGATACCGCTCGCCGTCGGGCTGATACATCATGATGTTGGTCCGCGGCTCGCCGCTCTTGGCTCCTACCGTGTGCAAGACGACCAGCGGCGCGCCCTCGAAGTTGCCGCCGACCCGGCCGTGGTTCGCGCGGAATTCGGCGATGTTGCGTTCGTTGAAGTCTTCGGAGTCAGTCACGTCACTCAGTCTCCCAGGCCGGGAACGATATCGCCGAGTCTGAACGTGACGGGGGTGTCGAGTTGCGCGTAGGTGCACGACGTGGGCTCGCGGTCCGGCCGCCAGCGATTGAACTGGGCGGTGTGGCGGAACCGCGCGCCTTCCATGTGGTCGTAACGCACCTCCACGACGCGCTCGGGCCGCAACGGCACGAACGACAGGTCCTTGCCGGCGTTCCAGCGGGAGAACTCGTTCTTGCGAGGCGTGCGCTCGCCGGCTTCGTGGGCGGCCCAGTTCCACGGGTGATCGTCGAAACTGGTTACCAGCGGCTGTAATTCAGCGAACAGCTGGCGTCGCTTGACCATCGGGAACGCGCCGATCACGCCGACCGACGCCAGCGTGCCGTCGTCGGAATAGAGCCCCAGCAACAGCGAGCCGATGGCGTCGTCGCCGGACTTGTGCACCCGATAACCGGCGACCACGCAGTCCGCGGTGCGCTCGTGCTTGATCTTGAACATGATCCGTTTGTCCGGCTGATAGGTGATCGACAACGGCTTGGCGATCACCCCGTCGAGTCCGGCTCCCTCGAACTCGTCGAACCAGCGCTGCGCGAGGGCGAGATCCGTCGTGGCGGGGGTGACGTGAAACGACGGGCCGACGCCGTCCAGCGCATCCACCAACGCGGCGCGGCGCTCGGTGAAGGGCTGGTCGGTGAAATCCTTGTCGCCGACGGCCAGCAGATCGAAGGCGATGAACGACGCCGGCGTCTTCTCGGCCAGCATCCGCACCCGCGAATCGGCCGGGTGGATGCGCTGTTGCAGCGCGTCGAAGTCGAGGCCGTGGTCGGTGGCGATCACGATCTCGCCGTCGACCACGCAGCGCCGCGGCAACTCGGCGATTGCCGCGGCGACCAGCTCGGGGAAGTAGCGGGTCATCGGTTTTTCGTTGCGGCTGCCGACCTCGACTTCATCGCCGTCGCGGAACAGGATCGACCGGAAGCCGTCCCACTTCGGCTCATAAGAGGCCTCCGGTGGGATCGCTTTCACCGATTTGGCCAGCATCGGCGAAACCGGCGGCATGACAGGCAAGTCCATAATCGGAGTATGGCAACGCCAGCGGAGGAAATCGACGTCGACGGGATCGCCGTCCGGCTGACCAACCCCGACAAGGTCTACTTCCCCAAGCTGGGATCGGGCGGCACCAAGCGCAAGCTCGTCGACTACTACCGCGCCGTCGCCTCCGGTCCGATGCTTGCCTCGCTGAAAGACCGGCCCACACATCTGCAGCGATTTCCCGACGGCATCGACGGCGAGGAGATCTATCAGAAGCGCATCCCGCAGCATCATCCCGACTACCTGAAGACCTGCCAGATCACGTTCCCGTCCGGCCGGACCGCGGACGCGCTGCGGGTGACCCACCCCGCCGCGATCGTGTGGGCCGCCCAGATGGGCACGATCACGCTGCACCCCTGGCAGGTCCGCTGCCCGGACACCGAGCACCCCGACGAGCTACGTGTCGACCTGGACCCGCAACCGGGCACCGGCTTCGACGAAGCGCGCAGCGTCGCGGTCGATGTCTTGCGGCCGCTGCTCGACGAACTCGGGCTGGTGGGCTATCCCAAGACGTCCGGCGGTCGCGGCGTCCACGTGTTCCTGCGGATCAAACGCGACTGGGATTTCATCCAGGTGCGCCGCGCCGGCATCGCGCTGGCGCGCGAGGTCGAGCGTCGCGCGCCCGATGCGGTCACGACATCGTGGTGGAAGGAAGAACGCGGCCGGCGGATTTTCATCGACTTCAACCAGAACGCCCGCGACCGCACGTTCGCGTCGGCATATTCGGTGCGGCGCACCCAGATTGCGACGGTGTCGATGCCGCTCAGCTGGGACGAGCTGGCGACCGCGAACCCTGACGACTACACGATCGCGACGGCGGCCGAGTTCGTGGCCAACCGGGACGACCCGTGGGCCGACATCGACACGAAAGACCAGTCGATCGAACCGTTACTGGAGATGGCCGCGGCCGACGAGGGGAACGGCCTCGGCGATCTGCCGTACCCGCCCAACTACCCGAAGATGCCCGGTGAGCCGAAACGTGTTCAGCCGAGCAAAGATACGGACCGCAAGAAGTAGCTACTGCAGCTTCTGCGCGACGAACGTCGCGGCCTGGTTCGTCGCGTCCGGGACGTAGCCCAGGTGCGCGATGATGCTGCCGCCCTCGGCGCAGATGTTGTCATTGGGCAGGCAGATGTCGATGGCCTTCGGGGTGTAATTCGGGTCGAGCGGCGGAATCTGGTTGTCCGCCAAGCCTTTTGCGTAGGTGCTCTGCGGATTACCGAACAAAGCAAGGGCGGCAATGTGACTGGCGTCTTGTGCGGGCAGCCGATGGCTGGTCAGGTCGGCTACGCCCGCGCCCTGCGAATAGCCGCCGATCACGACCTTGGTCTTCGGGCAGTTGGCGATGGTGCCCTGAACGTGGGCCACCTCGTTGTCGGCACCGAGCTTGGCGCTGTTGGCGTAGTCGGTGGTCGAGGGGTAGTCGACCGGGTAGAGGGTGATCGTCTTGCCGGGCAGCTGCGAGGTCAGCGAGTCGAAGAAGGCCTGCCCTGGGCCACCGGGGCCAACCGGCTCACCGGTGCCGCGGGCGAACACCACTTCGGCGTCCGGGCATCCGTCGGCCGCGGCCACGGGCGTACCGAGCGGAATGCTGAACAGGGTCAAGATCAGTGGTGTGCCAGCCATGATGCGCGCGATGGTGCGATTGGTCATGGCTAGATGTTGCCATCCTCCAACAATCTCAGCGGGTGCAGGCCGTCGACCGCGCCGACGAACGGCGGATGAATGCTGTAGCCGAGCATGCGCTGGATGTCGGCTGACACCGAGCGGGCGATGTCGCGGGATATCGACAGCGTGAAGGCTTCCATCGGACGCAGCCACGGCTGGCAGTACTGCGCGGTGATGGCCAGCCGGTCGGCGGTGGTGGTGTTCGCGCCGCCGCCATGCCAGAGCGTGCCGACGAAAAACACGCACGAGCCGGCGGGCATGACGACGGGCAGGGCCTCGTCGTCCGGGCCGGGACGGCGCTTGCCCCAGGTGTGGCTGCCCGGGTAAAGCACCGTCGCACCGTTGTCGGCGGTGAAGTCGTCAATGGCCCAGATCGTCGCGGCGGCCAACGGCTCTCGGGGGCGGGGGATCGGGTAGAAGCCGTCGTCGTGGTGGGCCAGCTGCGCGGACTCGCCAGGCTGGATGTTGATCGCCTGCAACGCCGACAGCAGATAGTTGGGCATCAGCAGCCGATCCAATGCGGCCAGTACCCGCGGATGGTCGACGACCGCATCGCACACCCGGGTCCGGCTCAGCACGCTGTAGATCCGCTGGGTCCGTCGCCCTTCGAACGAGTTGCGTCCGGTGTGCGCGAGCCAGGGCTTGACCTCATCGCGAATCTGGCCGCACTGCTCGGGGGTGAGGAGGTTTTCCCAGATGACGTAGCCGTCGCGGGCCAGCGCGGCCGCGTCGGCGTCGACCACTGCCGGGTCCACCGCGGAGCCACCGCTGGGCGTCCATTTATAGCGGAGGGCCAGGTCGGTGCGTAGGTCTTCCAGCGTCGTGACGGACTCGTCGTCGAGTTTCATGGGGCTTGTCCTTCGGCTATGAACACACAGTAAGCCGACCCCGCAAGGACGTCACGCATTCAGCGGATGGGGCTATAAAGAAAGGTGTGGCCGCCTTTTCGGACGTCATCAAATCCAAGTACCTGCTCCTGACCACCTTCACCAAGGACGGTCGCCCCAAGCCGACGCCCATCTGGGGTGTGCCGCAGGACGGCAAGCTCCTGGTGATCACCGACGACGGATCGTGGAAAACCAAGCGGATCAAGAACACGCCCCGGGTGACCATCGCCAAGAGTGGAGCGCTGGGCAAGCCGAAAGGCGACGCCGTCGAAGGTGTCGCCCGGGTGCTGCCGAAATCGGAGACCCATCGGGTCTACAACGCCGTCCTCAAGCGGTACTGGTACCACGCGCCGTGGTTCTACGTGCACTCGATCGTGCGGGGCGGTATCGACAAGGTTCACGTCGGCTTGGAGATCACACCGGCCGATGGTTAGCCAGTCTTCCCAGCCCCTGGGCGCAGCCGTAATCGGAGCGTTATAGTAGCCGCATGCGTCTTCATCGTCTGAGCCTCGCCGTTCGCGCCGGCCTCGTAGCGCTCGCGCTCAGTGCCGCCCCCGTGTCTGTGCCACAGTTCGCTCACGCCGATCCGCTGGGTCCGTGTGACGGATGCACATCGAACGACTCCACCGAGGACTTCCCGATCCCGCGGCGGATGATCTCGACGACCTGCGACGCCGAGCAACTGCTCGCCGCGGCCCGCGACTACTCGCCGGTGTACTACCAGCGCTACATGATCGACTTCAACAACCACCCGAACGTCAACCAGGCCGCCATCGACAAGGCGCACTGGTTCTACTCGCTCTCACCGGCGGACCGGCGTGGTTACTCGGCCAACTTCTACGCGCCTCAGGCCGATCCACTGTGGCTGGCGTGGCCCAACCACATGAAGATCTTCTGGAACAACAAGGGCGTCGTCGCCAAGGAAACCGAGAACTGCCAGAACTACCCCAAGGGTGACATGTCGCTCTGGCACTGGTCCTGACGGTTTAGACCTGATCATTGTCGGCCAGCAGGCCGACGCACGTCGCAGTGATCAGCCGCGTCAGCGCGGCGGTGAAGTCGATCTTCCAATCGGGCGGCACGTCGGGCCGCTTCGCATACTCGTCGGCAAGCCGCTTCGGTGGGTTGGCCATCTGCCACATCGGCGCCGCCAACGAATACGAGGCGAGCAGCACGTCGAAAGCACCCGAACGACCCAGCCGCGGCAGTGCGTTCTCGATCGCGTCGGTCAGCGAGATCACGGCGGCGTTGCTGATTTCCTTGAACTCGAGGACGCGTTCGAGCTCCACCTCGTGCTCGAGATGCAGATGCAGATTCGCCAGCAGGTCGCAGAACAGCGGGTCGTCGGCCAGACCTTGAGCCAGAGCCTCGGCCACCCGGGCCGGCGACAGGGGACCGGGCTGTCGCAGGCTTTCGCACACGGTATCCGAGAACCTGGCCCACCCCTCGGCCGCCAGATTCAGCAGCACCTCTTTGTGTGAGGTGAAGTAGCGCCGCACCGCGGAGTAGTGCACCCCCGCACGGGTTGCAACGTCGGTCAGGGTGACCGAGGCTACGCCGGATTCCAGCGCCAGCGAGCGCGCGGCTTCGACAAGCGCCGCGGCCCGCTGACGCTTCTTGTCTTCGGTGCGGGCACGCTGGAACGAGAGCTGCGGCACCGCGCGAGGATAGCGCACACGGACGCATTGCGGGCCGCTCTAGAACCCGGTACCGTCCGCTTACGCACATAGCATGCGTTATGGCTGAAGCGCAGTTCCGGACGGGTGAGGAGTCGACAATCCGGGTGGTGGGCGTGGTTTACTCG
This sequence comes from Mycobacterium sp. 1245111.1, assembly GCF_001673405.1. Classification (GTDB taxonomy): domain Bacteria; phylum Actinomycetota; class Actinomycetes; order Mycobacteriales; family Mycobacteriaceae; genus Mycobacterium. Next base: position 88,999 of record NZ_LZLV01000017.1, read on the forward strand.
TCGGGGTCTGGCAATGCCGTGAGGCCCACGCAAGCGCCCTGAGGCGCCCCGCCGATCGGTGGGTACATATCGTCGAGTAATTGAGACGTGGCCGACCAGGAAAGCGGCAGTGGGTGAAGGGGTTTTCGATTTTCAGGGTGCTGGAGCGGACGTGGATTCCGCTCGTGATTGCGATGGTGGTGGGGCTCGGCGGTTTCACCGTGTTCCGCATCCACGGTCTCTTCGGCTCCGAGAAGCGTCCCTCGTACTCCGACAGCGCGACCGACGACAGCAAGCCGTTCAATCCGAAGCGGATCACCTACGAGGTGTTCGGCCCGCCGGGGACCACCGCCGACATCAGCTACTTCGACACCAACGCCGACCCGCAGCATGTGGACAACGCGCAGCTGCCCTGGACACTCAACATGACGACGAAAGCCGCGTCTGTCGTGGGAAACATCGTGGCGCAAGGCAACAGCAACACCCTGGGCTGCCGGATCATCATCGATGACGTGGTCAAGGCCGAGCGGATTTCGCACGAGGTGAACGCCTTTACCTATTGCGTTCTCAAGGGCGCATGACCAGCCATCAGACGAACGTCGCGGACACCCAACCGCCACGGGCCCCGCGACTGATCCGTCGGTTCGCGGTGCCGATCATCCTCGCGTGGATCGGTCTGATCGTCCTGATGACCGTGGCCGTGCCGCCGCTGGAGAAAGTCGCCGAAGAACGCCAGGTTTCCTTGAGCCCCAAGGATGCGCCGTCGGTGCAGGCGATGGAGGAGACCGGCAAGAAGTTCAAGGAGTCCGACTCTGACAACTTCGCGATGCTGGTGATCGAGGGTAACGACAAGCTCGGCGACGACGCCCACCGCTACTACGACAGCATCATCAAGCAACTTCGGGCCGACCCGACGCACATCCAGCACGTACAGGACTTCTGGGGCGATCCGCTTACCGCACCGGGCGCCCAAAGCCCGGACGGCAAAGCGGTATACGTCCAACTCAACCTTGCCGGCAACCAGGGCACGACGCTCGCGGAGCAGTCGATCGAGGCGGTCCGCAAAATCGTCGACCGGACGCCACCACCCAAAGGTGTGACCACTTATGTGACCGGTCCCTCGGCGCTGGTGTCGGACATGCACCACAGCGGCGACAGCACGCTGGTCAAGATCACCATGGTGACGATGCTGGTGATCTTGACCATGCTGCTGTTGGTGTACCGCTCCGTGTGGACAGTGGTGCTGCTGCTGATGACGGTGTTCATCGAATTAACCGCTGCCAGAGGAATAGTCGCGTTTCTCGGCTATCACCAATTGATCGGTCTGTCGACGTTCGCGGTGAACCTGTTGGTATCACTGGGAATTGCCGCGGGCACCGACTACGCGATCTTCTTCTTCGGTCGCTATCAAGAGGCGCGCCAGCACGGTGAGACTCGCGAGGCCGCGTTCTATACGACGTACCGCGGCGTTGCCCACGTGGTGCTGGCGTCGGGTCTGACGATCGCGGGCGCCACCTTCTGCCTGAGCTTCTGCCGGATGCCGTACTTCCAAACCATCGGTGTCCCTTGCGCGGTCGGCATGGTCGTCGCGGTCGCGGTGGCGTTGACCCTGGTGCCGGCCGTCATCGTGGTCGGCGGTCGCTTCGGTTTGTTCGATCCGCAGCGGCGAATCTCCACGCGTGGCTGGCG
>NZ_LZLV01000018.1 GCF_001673405.1 Mycobacterium sp. 1245111.1
ATTAGTGGGTTGGCCGGCGCGCGCCGCGTAAGCGATGTCGAGCAACGCGAGTGCCAATGGGCCGTCGGAGATCGTGGTTCCCGGCGGCAACACCGACCCTGACAACGCCCGTTCGAGCGCAACCTTGAACTCACGCAGCAACTCGTCGTAGGACGTTTGCCGATGCGATGCATCGCTGAGCGCGTATTCCATTCCACGATCTCCCCGGTCAAGCGTCCACTTTGAGGCAGTAGATACCCGGCGGGGGCCAGCGCAAACCTGCTATCTGCGATAAAGCGCGGCGTCGTCGATGTCGGCCCGGGACCGGTTCGGCAGGGCAAGGCCGCATGCGACCGTGACGATGGCGGCGAAGACGATGTAGGCCGAGATCGCGTACGGCGTTCCGGTCTTGTGCAGCAACCACGTTGCGATCAGCGGCGCGGGACCGCCGGCGAAAACCGACGCCAGCTGATAGCCGAGGCCGGCGCCGCCGTAGCGCAGATGGGTGGGGAAATTCTCGGCGATCAGCGCGGCCTGCGGGCCGTACTGCAGCCCGTGAATGAACAACGACACCACCACCGCAAGGAAGATCAACCCGGCCCCACCGTGACTCAGCACCGCGAAGTACGGGTAGGCGATCGCGCCGGTGAGAATCGCACCGGTGAGGTATATCCGCTTGCGGCCGAATCGATCTGACAGATGCGAGAACAGCGGGATCGCGACGAGTTCACACACCGCACCCGCCAGCACGGCCTTGAGAACGAACGTCTTGGTGAACTCGTGCCGAGACACGACGTAGCTCAGCGCGAAAGTCGTGAACAGATAGAACGGCATCTGCTCGCTGAACCGCAGCCCCGCCGACAGCAGGATCTCGCGCCAGTGGTGCCGGATCGCGTCCGCCACCGGGATGCGGGCGGTTTTCCGCTCCTCGGTCACCTTGGCGAACATCGGCGTCTCGAGAATGGACAGCCGGACCAGCAGACCGATGCCCACCAGGACGAGGCTGAAGAGGAACGGAATCCGCCAGCCCCATGAGTTGAATTGCTCGGCCGAGAGCGTCACCGACAGCAACGTCATCCCGCCGGTGCCCAGCACCAGCCCCATCGGCACGCCGAGTTGCGCGAAGCTGGCAAGCAGCCCCCGCTTGCGTTGGTCGCCCCACTCCATCGCGATCAACACCGAGCCGCTCCACTCCCCGCCGATCGCGAGGCCCTGGACGAGTCGCAGCAGCACGAGTATCAGCGGTGCGGCCGCGCCGATGGTCGCGGTGCCCGGCAGAATGCCGACGACCGCCGACGAGATGCCCATCACCAGCAGCGTCACGATCAGCGTGGCCTTACGACCGATCCGGTCGCCCCAATGCCCGAAGATTGCCGCGCCGAGCGGGCGCGCGACGAACCCGACCGCGTAGGTCGCGAATGAGGCCATCGCACCCGCGTACGGGGTCGAGGCGGGGAAGAACAGATGCGGGAAAACCAGCGCCGCGGCGGTGTTGTAGAGGAAGAAGTCGTACCACTCGATCGTGGTACCGATCGAGCTGGCCAGCGCCGCGCGCCGAACCTGCGCCCGCTGTCCAGCCGGATCGACGTCCGAGCTGACCGCGACTCCGTCGTCTTTGACAACCACTCCCTCAGTGTGGAGGGAGTCACGTACCAGCACCGCGATACAGATGTTGCCCAGATGGCGACGGGGTGAACGTCAGGCGCTCAGAACCTTTGCGGCCGCACGCTCGAGACCTACGCTTGATCCATGAAGAAGCACATCGTGTCGCGCGCAGTTCTACTTTTGGCGGCGTGGGCGATCGGGCTGCTGATCGCGGCGCAGGTCGTCCCCGGAGTTTCGATGTCGATGTCGGGGTTCATCGTCGCGGTCGTGACTTTCTCGGTCGCGCAGGAGATGTTGTCGTTGTCGATTTTGAAGTTGCCCCACGCGTATGCCTCGCTGCTCCTCGGCGGCACCGGCTTGGCATTGACCGTTTTCGCGCTGATCCTCGCTACGGCGGAAACGCACGGGTTCACCATCCGCGGCATGGCGTCCTGGGTCGCCACGACGCTCGTGGTGTGGCTCGTGACAACGATCGGCGCGGTCACGCTGCCCGAGTTGTTGGGCCCTGAACAAGCCGGGGCGAATTGAGCATTTCGTCAGATCGGCCAACTGAGTAGCATTTTTCGTATCTCGTCCGACCACGGAGGGAGATGAGATGGGCGACACTCATCACGATCCGACCGATCACTCTCGGACCACGCAACCACATGCCGGCCTGGCCATGAAGGACAACTTCTACTGGCCCGGGCTGATCCTGTTGGCTGTGTCCGCGTTCGGGGTGATCTGCACGGTGGCGGCCGCCGCCTATCGACATTACGAATGGATCAGCACGACGGTGCTGATCGCGGCGCTCGGAGCGGTTGCCGGCGCATTGTGGCTCGTCGTCGAAAACCGCCGGGTGAGCACTGTCGAAAAGGCTTGGCACGCAGCGCATCCCGATGTTGAGGTGCGTTGATGGCCCGTCTCGTCCCGAAATTAAATGCGCAACGCGTCGAGCACGCCGAGGAACTTTTCCTCGGCGCGCGCATTCTTGACCTTTGACTCCAGGCTGGGCGGAAGCGGCCAGTCAGCCCCGACCGAGTAAGATTTAAACGCCGGTAATCTTGCCGGCCCTCAGGGCAGATCACTTGCTGAAGGTGGGGCTCATCGCCTCGCCACGATCCCGTCGCCTTCTCTGAGACTTCTCAGAGGAACTTATGTCTCCCCGCGCCAGCAGCATGCCTTTTCGCAACGCGTCCGAACAAAGCCTTCCCGCAGCTTCCTTTGCGCTGCCCGCCGGTTCCACCGCGATCGTCTACTGCGAGGGCGTATTCGGCGAGCAGGACGGTAAGACCGCCAACGGCCTGGTCCGGCACTCGGAGAAGTACGAGATCCTCAGTGTCATCGACAGCCTGCGGGCCGGAGTCGACGCCGGGAAGCTCCTCGACGGCACCGCGAACGGCATCCCGGTGTTGGCATCGCTCGCCGAGTCGATCTCGCACGCCGGCCACGTACCTGATTACCTGATCTGTGGGCTGGCGCCCGCCGACGGCCTGCTGTCAGACGAGCAGCGGGTCGTGCTTCTCGACGGCATCGCCCGCGGGATGCACATCATCAACGGCCTGCACGAGTTCCTCAACGACGACGCCGAGTTCGTGGCGGCAGCGTTGATCGCCGGTGTCACCATCACCGATGTCCGCCGACCCAAGGCCAAGCGCGACCTGCACCTGTTCTCCGGCCGGATCTTCGATGTCACATGTCCCAGAATTGCGATCCTGGGTACGGACGGGGCGATCGGAAAGCGCACCACTGCCACCTTGCTGGTCCAGGCGCTGAACGCATGCGGCATCAACGCGGTCATGGTCGGCACCGGTCAGACCACCTTGATCCAGGGCGGGAGGTACGGCGTCGCGCTGGATGCGCTGGTCCCCCAGTTCTGCTCGGGTGAGGTCGAGCACCAGGTCGTCGCCGCGTTCGAGGGTGAGGACCCTCACGTGATCGTGGTCGAGGGCCAGGGCGCGCTGAGCCACCCCGCGTACATAACGTCGGCTCACATCCTGCGCGGCAGCCAGCCGGCCGGCGTGATCGTGCAGCACGCGCCGAAGCGCAAGGTGCTCGGTGACTTCCCGATGGTGCCGATGCCGACCGCGGCGAGCGAGATCGCACTGATCGAGGCGTTCGCCGACACCCGCGTCATCGGGGTCACCATCAACCACGAAGAGATGACCGAGGACGAGCTGAATGACGCGATCTCTGAGCATCATTCGCAGCTCGGTCTCCCGGTCACCGACCCGTTGACGCGGCCCGCGTCGGAGCTGGTCGACATGGTGCTGACGGCCTTCCCCGCACTTGCGGCGGCGGTCGACGCGACGACCCCCGTGTGACGCTTCGGATCGAGACCGACCTCGACAAGATCGAGCAGAATACTCAGATCCTGGTTGACCGCCTTGCCTCCACCGGCATCCGGGTCACCGGGATCACCAAGGCCGTGCTGGGCTCGCCGGGAGTCGGCGCGGCGATGCTGCGCGGCGGCGCCCGCGGCCTCGGTGATTCCCGGCTGCCTAACCTCATTCGGCTGGCCGGGCTCGACCGACCGCCGTTCCGCACGTTGATCCGCTCGCCCATGCTCAGCGAGGCGGCACACGTCGTTGACGTCGCCGACATCAGCCTGAACACTGAAGCCGTCGTCCTGGCGGCGCTGAATCAAGCCGCGTCTCAACAGAAGCGGATACACGCCGTCGTGCTCATGGTGGAGCTGGGCGACCTGCGGGAGGGCATCGCGCTCGGCGACGTCCCCGAAGCCGTGCGGGCCGTCCTCGGTCACTCCTCCCTGCGGCTGGCCGGGGTCGGCGCCAATCTCGCGTGTCAGAGCGGTGTCGTTCCCGACGACCGGAACATGGGCATCCTCACCGGGCTGGCGGACGACATCGAGGCACTGCATGGCATCTCGCTCGACGTCGTCTCCGGCGGCAACTCAGCGAACCTGAACTGGGCCCTGCACACTCGCGACGTCGGCCGGATCGACGAGCTCCGACTCGGCGAAGCCATCCTTCTCGGCGTCGATCCGCTGTACCGGACACCGATCCCCGGCCTACACACGGACGCCTTCACCGTGACCGCCGAGGTGATCGAGGTCGCCACGAAACCGGCTCAACCCTGGGGAGATCGGGCTCAGTCGGCCTTCGGCACGGCGCCGGCCCGCAACGGCAGCAGCACTGTGCACCAAGCAATCCTGGCCGTCGGGCGCCAGGACGTGGACCCAGACGGTCTGCGGCCACCGGAGGGCATCACGATCCTGGGGACGAGCAGCGATCACCTGGTGGTCGACCTCGGCGATCACCGCGTGGCGGTCGGCGACGAGATCGGCTTCGGTGTCGCCTACGGCGCACTTGTTCGGGCGATGACGTCGCCCTTCGTCACCAAAGTCGAGCACCCTGGGCGGGCCGACGTACCAGTGCCAGACGCCGATGACGTCGGGGACCTGCCTTCGTTGTGAGTGCTGTTCGGGCTACGGTGCCGGTGTGGCGCGGTGCCCCTCCGACGAGGTGCCCGGGTGGCGAATCGTCTTGTGGCCGAGCTTGCGATTGTGCATGGGTTCGTGCGCCGACTTCTGGCGTTCGAGCTGCCGGATCAACTCGTGCTTGGCTTCGTGAAGGGCGCGGGTGATATCGCGGTTGTCGGCGACGGCCACCAGGGGCGGAAGCCCCGGCAAGGTCGTCCGCAACGTGACGCGCTGCTCCTTGCGCCCGCGGTCCTGCAACGAGACTTCCAGGCTGATGTCGGGCGGGTCCCATCGGCCCAGGTGCGGCTCGAGCGTAGCCAACGCCTCGAGCACATGTGAGCGTTCCTTGGCGACGAATCCCGCACCCATGTGCAGGACATATTCGCCGAGCGGATTTTGCGTTGTGTCGCGGGACCTTCTCATGGTGCTGATGGTGACCTCATTTCGGGTGATCTGGTTGCTGAACGATCGTGGCCAGCAGCTGCGGAAGCGACGCGGTGGTGAAGCCGATGGGGCCGTCGGCGACCCGCGCGACGGTCGCCAATCCACACGGTGTCGGTGAGTAGGTGCCGAGGAAGCCAAAGCTTGGCAGGTACGAAAAGTGTTGCATCCCAAAGGGAGCAATCAATGGCTGAAACAACGATGGAGCATTCAAAATTATCCCGACTGAGCGGTGAAACGATGTATCCGGCGTGAGCGGATGCTCGGGCAGATCAGCGTCAGAAGCTGAGCCGTACCGGATGGGTTGGGAGTACCAACACCGCTAAAGCTACACCCTCACGGGTGAAAAGGCGTGGTTGTGGCGAACTCAGGCCAGAGGACTCTAATCCCTGCCTTGACCAGGAAGCCGAAGAATCGGCCGAGGTCACGCTGCATTCGAAAACAGGTAGTGCACTACTCGTGTCGTTAACGCGGTGGTCAGCGAGCATGGCGTTGTCAAGTCGCACGCTGATAGGAGCACACCATGGTCGCCATCCCAGAAACACATCTGAAGGCCGCCACTGAGATACCGGATCGCTTTGTCATCAACGAGGTTCCGGTAGAACCGGGTATCGCACCGTTGGCGGCGACGCAGCCACCCCCGCCCCTGGGTCCCCTCGCGGCGTTCACCGGCACATTCACCGGCCGCGGCTTCAACACCATATTTCGCCCCCAGAACCCAACGACGCCAACCGAACTCCCCATCCCACAACCGAACAGCGACAACATCCTCGAGTTGAATCTGACAGCCGAGTCGTTGTCTTTCATGGATCCCTTGGGAAGTGTCCCGAACCGGGGCAGGGAACAAGCCGACATATTTCTGAACGGTGTTCCGTACCTGCAGTCGATCAGTGACGTCACCGACCCGCTGAAGGCCACCCCGATTCACCTGGAACCCGGCATCTGGGTCATCGTGCCTCCCACGACCGATCCCGCCCAGCCCGTGACCACGGTGGCGCGGATGGCCTCCATCCCGCACGGCACCACCATCAACGCGCAGGGCACGATCACGTCGATCGCGGGGGGACCGAAGACCGGAGGGCCAGCACCGGCCAAGCAGCAGATCCCGTTGGCGCCCAATGGAACCAGCGCGATTACCCCGTTTTCCACCGTCGGCGGAAACCCCTTTCGCTTTGACAGCCAAACGGTCACAAACGCCGGAACGCCGCGGATACCCCAGGATCTGTCCAGCGTTCCGGCGATCACCCAAGAGCTGCTCGACAACCCGAACAGCATGTTGAACGATCACATTGCGGGAGTGACGATCCTGTTCACCGACGTGCTCACCGTCGACACCCAACAGCCCGCGATACCCGGTGGCGGCACCGACAACATCGACTTTCTTGCCGGTGACGCTGCGGCTCCAAACGCAGACGCCCAACGCATGTCGACGATGTTCTGGATCGAGATCGTGCAAGCCCCGATCGAGATCGGTCCTCTCGGCGCCGGCGGGTCGCAGACCGTGTCACCGGTCGTCCCCGCCGGCGCGCCGGCACCGACGTTCACAGTGACGTCAGCATCGGCAATCACCGACAAACAAGCGATCACCGTGACCTACCGGCAGATCCAATACACCCAAAACGTGTCGCTCAACTTCGCCACCCTCACCTGGCCACACATGTCGGTAGCCACTCTGGTGCCATCCGCGGACATCGCGACAGAGGTCTATGTGGTGATGCCGGGTGACACTCTGAGCGGTATCGCCGGCCGGTTCGGAGTCACTCTGGGCGCACTGGAAGCGGCCAACCCACAGATCACCGATCCCGACCTGATCTTTCCCGGACAGGTCGTCGGAATCCCGAGCGACACTGTCGTCTACACAGTGCAGCCGGGTGACACGCTCAGCGGCATCGCCGGGCAATTCTTTGGCGTCACGCTCTCCGCGCTGGAAGCGGCCAACCCACAGATCGCCAACCCCAACCTGATCGTGCCGGGGCAGGTGATCAGGATCCCCTGACCGGTGCCGCCTCCGGCGGGAGAGCCGGCCGCGCCGTCGAAGGAGGCGCCGCCGTGGCCGTCTTAGCCGGACGGTGTCCGACCGCAAGCGGTCGCGTGAATTTGCTGGTCGACGACCTCGGCAAGGACGCGGAAGCCGCCGGATGCACGCATTTCCGCGGCGATGCGTCGGCTGGCTTCGCGGTAGCGGGGCTCACGAAGGACCTTGAGGATCACCCGCCGCATGGCCTTGGGGGTCGGCCGCTCGGACCGCAGCCGCAGGCCGGTACCCGACCATGCCACTCGCGCACCCACTTCGGGCTTATCTTCTTGACCGCCGGTGGCAACGATCGGTAAGCCGTAGCGCAGGGCGTATTGAACTCCGCCGTACCCGCCGTTGGTGACGAAAACGTCTGTGCGCGAGAGCAAGTCGTCATAGGGCAGGAACTCTGCTGCCCGCGCATTGGCAGGCAGCGGCGGCAGGGTATCAAGGGGACGACCGCCCGTCGCCACCGTCACCAGCACATCTTCGCCGGCGAGCGCTTCCAGCGTCGGCGCGATCACCTGGGCGTAATCCCTGTTTGCTGCCGTCCCTTGCGTGACGTGGATGACCGGGCGCGAGCCATCGAGATCGCCCCACCAATCCGGCCGTGGTGCTTGCGAGGAGGTGCAACTGAGAGGGCCGGCGAAATGAAGCGACGCCGGTGCATCCGAGCGGGGGTACTCGAACGACGGCACGGTGAACTGGACAACCGCGTCGGCCCAGCCGAGCCAGCTCACAATCTGGCCCGGCAGGGGCTGGCCGTGCACGGCGCGGTGGAGTTGGTCGAGGGTGCGGTCGGCGCCCGCCCAGACGCGGCGGCTCAGCGCGGCCAACACGGCGTTGCGCTGGCGGTTGAACAACCGCGCCGGGGGTAGGCCCATGCCGAACGGAGCGGTGTCGGCGCTGGGCATCACCAGCGGAATCACACTGCACACGACGACAACCGGACGTGTGGGACGCGGATGGGCGAGCAGGAACGCGCCGCCGAAGAAATTCTGCTCGACGAGCACGGCGTCGGCCGGCTGTGCAGAGTGGGCGCCCATGACCGCTTCGTACTGCAGTTTGGCCGGCTTGGCGAATACGTGCTCGATGTCAAATGCGGCCGCCCGCATGCCCTTTAGCCTGGCGCGCTCGGGATACGTCGCGACCAGAGCGTCCATGTCGAAGCCGGCGCCGAAGTCGGCTTCGGGCGGCAGCGCGATGTGCTTGGCGCCCGTCGCGGCAACCCGATCGGCGAAGGACGCTCCGGTGATGAACCGCACGTCGTCGCCGCGCTCAACGAAACCACTGGCGACAGCTAGCAACGGCGTGACATGCCCGTGGAATGGAACAGCGGCGAGGATGATCGACGACATCGCTCCCCCTTGGGGTCACGGTTTCAATGGTGTGATGTAGTATTCACTACCATGCCACAGGAGTCAATATCTCGGGTCTACCGGTCGGAATTACGCCAGCAGCAGGCAGAGCAAACGCGGCAAAAGGTGATCGCCGCGGCCGCCGAGCTGTTCGGCACCCTGGGCTATTCCCGCACGACCTTCGCGAAGATCGCGGCGGCGGCGGGTGTATCCGCTGAGACGGTCCAGGCGAACGGCCCGAAGGCGGCGCTCCTCAAAGCCGCGGGCGAATATGTGGTACTCGGCGCAGCCGACAAGGACGACGTGTTCGACCTGGAACTCGGCCAGCGTGTGCTGGCCATCGATGACCGCGACGAGTTCCTCAACTACATCATCACCGAGTGGTGCGAGATGTTCGCGCGCGGCGCGTCGTTGTGGCTGGCGCTGGCCGGGGCCGCGACCATGGACCCCGAGTTAGGCCGCTACCACGCCGATTTCGTGGCCGGCGTGACCCATCAGTACCGCCGACTACTTGAGGTCTGCCGCGATCGCGGATGGCTGCGGGATGACATTCCGTTCGACGAGCTCGTCGAAACGGCCGCAGTTCTCACAAGCGTGGAAACTTACCAGCGGATCGTGAATTACGACGGTTTTGGTCTTGACGCATATCGGAAATGGCTTCGGCGAATGCTGACCGAGACGGTTTTCAGCGCGAAGCAGTCGCCCCGTCGATAGACCACACGGCGCGAGCGTTACTGTCGCCTCCACGGCGATATGACGCGTGCTGGCCGGTTGGTGGTGACACGATATTGGCGTGTGCGGTGGATCGGCAGAGCAGAAGCAGGCAACGGCGCCATTTGTGCGAAAAGCAATTGCTGTTGGGACTCTCTTGCTTACCGTCGCGCCGACATCCTCGTGTGGCTATGCGGCGCACACTCCGCTAAGCGACGGCACGCATACGACGCCGGCGCTGGTTGCAAATCCCGCACCTCCGCCGGCACCAGACCCGGTTCCCACGCCTGCGGCGCCGACGCCCGATGCGGCTCCCGCACCGGACTTCGCGACGGTATCCAAGCTGATGAACGATGCGGTTGCGGCACATACGATCCCAGGTGGCGTGGTGATGATCGGACATGCCGGCAAGGTCGTGTTCCATCAGGCTTATGGCTCGCGCAAGCTGGAGGGTCAGCCGGGCCTAGATGGATCGCCCGCACCCGCGGAGCCAATGGCCGAAGACACCATCTTCGACATCGCGTCGTTAACGAAGCCCCTCGCAACGGCGACCGCGGTGATGCAGCTTTACGAGCGGGGCAAAGTTGCCTTCGACGATCCCGTGCAGAAGTATCTGCCCGACTTCAATGCGGCCAACGATCCACAGCGCGCAACTGTGACTGTTCGCATGCTGCTGACCCACACTTCGGGTGAACCGGAAGACGTCAACCTGGGGGATCCCTGGGGACTCGACGGCGCCGATAAACCAGAAGGCATTCACCGTGCGCTCACCACGCCGCTGCAGTCTGCTCCCAGTGAGGAATTCAATTACGCCGACATCAACTTCATCCTGCTTGGCGCGCTGATCGAGAAACTCACCGGTGAGGCTGAAGACGATTTCGTTCAGCGGAATGTCTTTGCGCCCCTTGGTATGACAGAAACCCGCTACCTTCCTCCGGCCAAAGCATGCGGTCCACATGTGTTGCGGGGAGCCGCGATTGGCTGGGCGCGCGCGCCGATAGGGGGGATGCCGGGGCCGTGTCCCGCGGGCACCTGGAGCACCAGCATCTTGCCGCGCGTCGCACCAACGGTGCCCGACGACGAAAGCAGGAATGATCCGGGTAAGAATCCCGATTTTGGTTTCCTGCTCCGGGGCGCCGTGTTTGACCCGTCGACGCGCCGCATGGGTGGGGTGGCCGGGCATGCCGGTGTGTTTTCGACAGCGCACGATGTCGGCCTCTTTGCGCAGGCGTTGCTCGATCGGCTTGCGGGCCGCCCCAGCAGTTTTCCGCTCAAACAAGCGACGCTGGAGTTGATGACGAGTCCGCAGCAGCCCGGACATACCCCGGGTCAAGTCGAGGCAGCCAACAATGCGTCCCAAGAAGCCATTGCGAAGACACCGAACACATACGATCCGATGCTCGCTCCGCGCTATCCGGCGATCCGGGGACAAAACCTGCGTGGATTCGGCTGGGATATCGATACCGCATATTCCGGCACGCGCGGCATGATTTTTCCCATCGGCAGCTTCGGCCACACTGGCTTTACTGGAACCTCAATGTGGATGGACCCACGTTCGGATACCTACGTCATTGTGCTCACGAGCGCGATCGATCCGCGAGACGATCCACCGATCGCGTATCTGCGAGGTGACGTGGCTACGGCGACAGCTCGGGCCCTGCGCTGAGCAGTGCGTGAACTCCATGCATTCTGACCTGCGGTTTCCTAAGTGGAGCTAAGGGGACTCGAACCCCTGACCCCCACACTGCCAGTGTGGTGCGCTACCAGCTGCGCCATAGCCCCGAAGATGTGCCTGTCGAAGTTACACCACGGCCTGCCCGCCTTCAAAGTCGCTGATCAAGCGGGCTCGGGCTCGGGATCCCAGTCGTTTTGCGTCAGCGGGTCGAGGTGCTGGGTTTCCGGTGCGAACATCCACACGACGGCGGCGCACAACATGACGAACGCGCTGACGATGAAGCCCCACTCGAAGCCGAAACGTTCGGCGATCTTGGCCACGCCCAGCGCGCCGGCAACGGCACCGAGGTCGGCCATCATCTGGAACGTGGCGACGGCGGTGCCCGCCCGCGCCGCGTTGCCCAGGATGTCGGCGATCGCGGCCTGCTGCGGCGAGGCGAACACACCCGAGGCCGCACCCGCCACGCACGCGGCGACCAGGAACACCGTCATCGACGACGAAACGCCCAACCCGACCGTCGCCACACTGCACGCGAGCAGGCCGCCGATCAACAGCCCGCGCCGACCCATCCGGTCCGATAGGTAGCCACTCGGCATCACCACGATCACGTTGCCGACCGCGAAGACCGCCAGCGCCACACCGGTCATCTGCGGCCCACGATGCAGCACGTCCGAAATGAACAGCGGCACAACGGCCATCCGCAAACCGAACACCGACCAGCCGGTCGCGAAGTTCGACAGCAGCGCCGAGCGGTAGGCGCGGTGTCGCAGCGCGGTACGCAGGGTGACAGGCGGATCGATGTGCTCCGCCGGCGCACCGAGTTCCGACCCGCGCAGGCTATAGGAGACGATGAGGGCGGTGAACAGCATGACCACGCCGTAGATGAAGAACGGCGCCCGCAGCCCGAAACCCGCTGTGAGACTGCCCATTAGCGGCCCACCGACCAAGCCGATCAGAAACGAGCTGGCGAACAATCCCGCAACCCGGCCGCGGGCATCGGGCGGGCTGATCCGAATCATCAAGCCCAGCGCGGAAATAAAGAACATCGTCGAGCCGATGCCGCCGATCGCGCGGAACACCAGCAGCTCCTGGTAGTTGTGCACGAATGCGCACGCGCCAGTGGACACCGAGACGATCAACAGTCCGGCCACGTAGACCGGCCGCTCCCCTATCCGCTGAACCAGCAGCCCGCTCGGTGGTGCGAAGCACAGCCGCATCACCGAGAAGATCGTGATCGCGAACGTCACCGCCTCGATGCTGACGCCGAACGTGCGGGCAAATGTCGGCAGCACCGGCGACACGACGCCGTAGCCCAGGGCGGCCACCACGTTGGCCGCGATCAGCACCCACGCTTCACGCGGCAACCTCGTCTTTTCGCGACGCCACGACGTCAGACGGGCCCGTGGAGAGACGAGGATCACCCGATGACTTTATCCACCACCTCTTGCGCCTCGCGCTGCACCTCGGCTAAGTGCTCAGGTCCGCTAAACGATTCCGCGTAAATCTTGTACACGTCCTCGGTCCCCGACGGCCGCGCGGCGAACCAGGCATTGGCGGTGGTGACCTTCAAACCGCCCAGCGCGGCGCCGTTGCCGGGGGCCGTCGTCAGCTTCGAGGTGATCTCTTCTCCGGCCAGTTCGGTGGCGCTGACCTGCTCCGGCGAGAGCTTCGACAACCGGGCCTTCTGCTCGCGATCCGCGGGCGCATCGAGCCGCGCGTAGGTCGGGGCGCCGTATTTGTCGGTCAGCTCGGCGTAGCGCTGCGACGGCGTCTTGCCCGTGACGGCGAGGATCTCGCTGGCCAGCAGCGCAAGGATGATGCCGTCCTTGTCGGTGGTCCACACCGATCCGTCGCGGCGCAGGAACGACGCCCCGGCCGACTCCTCGCCGCCGAAGCCGATGGTGCCGCCGATCAGACCTTCGACGAACCACTTGAACCCGACCGGCACCTCGACGAGTTTGCGGCCCAGGCCGGCCACGGCTCGGTCGATGATCGACGAGCTGACCGCGGTCTTGCCGACCGCGACCCCGTCCGGCCAGTTGGGCCGATGCGTGTAGAGGTAGTCGATCGCCACCGCCAGGTAGTGATTCGGGTTCATCAGGCCGCCGTCGGGCGTGACGATGCCGTGCCGGTCGGAGTCGGCGTCGTTGCCGCTGGCGATCTGGAAGTGCTCCCGGTTGGCGATCAGTGACGCCATCGCGTCCGGAGAGCTGCAGTCCATCCGGATCTTGCCGTCGTGGTCGAGCGTCATGAACCGCCAGGTCGCATCAACCAGCGGGTTGACCACGGTCAGGTCGAGGTTGTGCCGCTCCGCGATCGCCGCCCAGTAGTCGACGCTGGCCCCGCCGAGCGGGTCGGCGCCGATCCGAATGCCTTCCTTGCGGATGACGTCGATGTCCACCACGTTCGGCAGGTCGGCCACGTATGCGTCCATGTAGTCGTGCCGCAGGACGGTCTGCAGCGCTTTGGCCAACGGCAATCTCTTGACCGCCTCGCCGCCTTTGAGAATCTCGTTGGCGCGCTTGGCAATTGCGTTGGTCGCGTCGGTGTCCGCCGGTCCGCCGTTGGGCGGGTTGTATTTGAAGCCGCCGTCATACGGCGGGTTGTGCGACGGCGTAACGACGATGCCGTCGGCCAGGCCGTCGCCGCGGCCGCGGTTGTAGGTGAGGATCGCGTGGCTGACCGCCGGAGTCGGGGTGTAGCGGTCGGCGGAGTCGACGGCCGCGACCACCTCGTTGGCGGCGAGCACCTCCAGCGCCGACACCCACGCCGGCTCCGAGAGCCCGTGGGTGTCGCGTCCGATGAACAACGGACCGGTGGTGCCGTGCGCGGCGCGGTATTCGACGATTGCCTGGGTGATGGCCAGAATGTGCGCCTCGTTGAACGCGCCGTTGAGGGCCGACCCGCGATGGCCCGACGTTCCGAACGCGACCTGCTGGGCGACGTCCTCGGGATTGGGTTCGATCGAGTAATACGCCGTGATCAGATGGGGTAGGTCGACGAGGTCTTCGGGCAGGGCCGGCTGACCGGCGCGAGGGTTGGCCACCATGAGACCAATTCTGCCGAATAAGCTGCGTGAGCACTCCCTGCAAAGGAAGGGATTTCGACGAGTGGCCAGCTCTGCGTCGCCGCGCGACTACCGGGAGTTGGCCGCCGTGTTCGTCGGGGGCGCGCTGGGCACGGTGGTGCGCACCGGCCTGGGTCTCCTGGTGACCACCGATCCGGCGAGCTGGCCGTGGCCGACTTTCACCGTCAACATCGTCGGCGCCTTCCTGTTGGGCTACTTCACGACGCGACTGCTGGAGCGGCTGCCGCTGTCGAGTTATCGCCGGCCGCTGCTCGGCACGGGCGTGTGCGGCGGCCTGACCACCTTCTCCACCATGCAGGTCGAGACGCTGAGGATGATCGAGCATCACCACTACGGCCTGGCGATCGGATACACCTGCGCCAGCATCGTTTTGGGGTTGCTCGCCGTACATCTGGCGTCGGCGCTGGTTCGCCGGGCGGCGGTCCGTTGAACATGATCTGGATCGGGGTGGTTCTCGCGGGCGGCGTGGGTGCGGTGCTGCGGTTCCTGCTGGACGGCGCTGTCGCGCGCCGCGCGGGCAAGTCCCTTCCCTTTGTGGGCCTGCCGTTCGGGACATTGGCGGTCAACGTCAGCGGCGCGGCGCTGCTCGGCTTTCTGGGCGCCCTGGCGTTGAATCGCTACGCGGCGTTGCTGGCCGGCACCGCTTTTGTCGGCTCGTACACCACGTTTTCCACCTGGATGCTGGAGACGCAGCGGCTCGGCGAAGAGCGGCAGGTCCGCAACGCCGTCGCCAACATCGTCGCCAGCATCGTGCTGGGCCTCGGCGCCGCGCTCGTCGGGCAATGGGCGGGGAGCCTGCTGTGAGCCAACCCTGCCTCAAGCTCACCACTTACTTCGGTGAACGCCAGCGTGCTGTCGGCGATGGTCATCGACCCGGCTTTCTGGCCGACACGATGCTGGACCTGTTCGACACCCGGGAGATCGCGACGAGCGTAATGCTGCGCGGCATCGCCAGTTTCGGACCCCGGCACGTGCTGCGCACCGACGAGTCGTTGAGCCTGTCCGAAGACCCGCCGGTGGCGATCGCGGCGGTCGATGTCGAGCCGAAAATCGGCAGCCTGGTCGACGACGTCGTCGCGATGACGGGGCACGGTCTGGTGACCCTGGAACGAGCACGGTTGCTCAGCCGCGACGACGCGGTTGACGTCGGCCCCCACGACGCCGTCAAGCTCACGGTCTACGTCGGCCGTCAAGAGCGTGTCGGGGGTCAGCCCGCGCACCGCGCAGTCTGCCACCTCTTGCATCGACACGGATTCTCCGGTGGCGCAGTCTTTTTAGGCGTCGACGGCACCGCCCACGGTGAGCGTTACCGGGCGGCGTTCTTCAGCCGCAACGTCAACGTTCCGCTGATGATCATCTCGGTCGGGACCGGGGGGCGCGTGTCGGCGGCGATCACCGAACTCAGCGCGCTGACGCCTCGCGCGTTGCTGACCGTCGAGCGCGTCCGGCTGTGTAAACGTAGCGGCGAGTTGCTCGCTCGACCACATCGGCTGCCTGACAACGACGCCCAGGGTCGTCCACTGTGGCAGAAACTGATGGTGCACACCAGCGAAGCCACCACCCACGGCGGCGTACCGATCCACCGCGCACTGGTGCATCGACTACTGGACTCTGGGATGGCGCGCGGGACAACAGCGCTGCGCGGCGTGTGGGGCTTTCACGGCGACCACAAACCCTACGGCGACAGGCTCTTTCAGCTGACCCGTCGAGTTCCGGTGGTGACGATCATCATCGACACCCCGGAGTGGATCGCGCGCAGCTTCGACATCGTCGACGAGCTGACCACCGAGCACGGCCTGGTCACCAGCGAGATGGTGCCCGCGGTGATGTCGATCAACGGGTCCGACCGCGACGGCGATGGCCGGCTGGCCCGCCACGACTATTGAGTGTCAGCGTTTCCGCAGTAGCCCGGCGAGCACAGCGGCGTGACTGCCGTCGATGTCGCGGGTGGCGGTCACCAGCGTCACGACGCCGCTTTTGGTGAGCTTGCGCAGGCCGTCGAGTGGCGCGCTGTCCCGCAGCTCCTCGCGGTAACGCGCGACGAACTCGTCGAAACGCTCAGGCCGGTGGTGGTACCAGTCGCGCAGTTCCTTCGACGGCGCAGCGTCTTTGAACCACGTGCCCACCCGCGGGTCGTCCTTGCGGAATCCCCGCGGCCACAGTCGGTCGACCAGGATGCGCTGGCCGTCGTCGTCGCTCGGTTCGTCATAGACCCGGGCCACCCGGATTCGGGACGTGGCGCTCATGCCGCCAGCGTAGCGCCGTCAGCGCAGTGCCGGCAGTACCTTGTCGGCCAGCAGGTGCACGGACTTCCACGCTTCGTCGACCGGCATGCCGCCGACCAGGGGATGCAGCACCAGCGGGCCGTAGTCCGGTGCGGCGCGGACTTCGGCGATCAGTTCGTCAGGCGTCAGGAAGCGGTAACGTCCTGAGGCGCGCACCTCGTCGAGCGTCTTGACGCCGGGCAAGTGCATCAGCGACCGTTGGTCCGACGCCCATCCCCCGTAAGTGACTGCCTCCCAAAGGATGTGCTCCCCCAGCTCGGTCCATCCCCGGTCGGGATCCTCGTGCAGATAGATCATGCCGCGGTTGACCGGACCCGGCATGATGATCAGCGGGGCCAGCCCCGACTCCACGCACAGTTCCCGGTAGTGATCGGCGACGTCGGGCAGGTGGTCGGCGAGGCTGAGCGGTAGCCGAAACCGTGCCGCCCGCCGCGCGGTGACACGGGCGCCACCACCGATGTACAGCGGTGGATGCGGCCGGGTATAGGAACCGATCTCCGACCAGACCGAGAGCATCCGCTCGATCAGGCTGTCCATCAGCGGGCCACGCTCGCTGAAATCGACTCCGAGGGCCTCGTATTCGCTCACGCGATAGCCGAGGCCGACCGTAGTGTGCAGTCGGCCACGACTCATGTTGTCGACCAACGCAATGTCTTCGGCAAGCCGGACGGGGTTCCACAGCGGGCCGAGGGCACAGTCCACGCTGACGATCAGCGTCGACGTGCCCGACAGGAACATCCCGGCCGCGAGGACCGGGTTACAGCTCCACCCGTGCCCGGTCGCATGGTGCTCGTCGACGCTCACCGTCATGATGCCTCGTGACTCACCCCACTGTGCCAATTCGACTGCCGCGCGGATCAATTCACCTTGGGTACGGGGATCTCCATGCGGCGAGGCGAAGTTGAAGCGCAGGACCGGTAGCACGTCGCGCCTATCAGGACCCGGCCGACGCCGACTTCAGGAACGCCGGAAAGTCGGGAAACAGTTTGCGGTCGACGATTTCGATGCGGGTGCCGAACGCGTCGATGTAGTAGGCGAACAGCGCCAAATCCGGCGGCGAAACGTCGGCAGTCGCCTCGAACGCGAATCCGTTGGCTTCCAGTGCTTTCGCGGTCTCGGCGAGGTCGTCGACGAAGTAGCCCAGGTGGTGCACCGAATTACCGGCCGCCGCCGTCCACGGGCTCTCGGGCACCTGCTGGATGAGCTCGACGTGCGGGGCCTGCAACGAGTACACGAACGTCGAGGTGAGCTCGCGCGAGCCGTTCACCGTGCGAAAGGGCAGCGTGTACGTCATCGGGGTGATCCAGCTGTACCCCGCCACCGCGCTGAGTCGCTCCATCGCAACGTCCAGATCAGGCACCACGATGCCGGTGTGATAGTAATCCTCTGGGTTGAGCGCGAATGTCATTGATTTCCTAACTGTTTCAGACGCAATCCGACGCGCCGTCGACAACGAATACTGCTCCAGATGTGTAGCTGCTCTGTTCGGTGCACAAGAACGCGATTGCGGGTGCGATCTCAGTGACGGACCCGAACCGTCGCAGCGGAATATGCGCCAGTTCGGCGTTCACGAGCTCGACCGCGCCGTGCATCGGCGCGGTCATCGGGGTGTCGATCGCCCCGGGCGCGACGGCGTTGACCCGAATTCCCTTGTCCGCCCACTTGACCGCGAGGTTTCGGGTGATATTGATGATGCCGGACTTGGCGGCGCTGTAGCCGGGCACCATCGGCACCGAGCGCAACGCCGACATCGACGCCAGGTTGACCACGCTGGCTCCGCCGGCGGCGGTCGATGCCTTCAGCGCACGATAGAGCCCAAGGGTCAGCCGGTACGGTCCGGTCAGATTGAGGGCCACCGATGCGTCGAACCCGTCGGGCTTCGACTCGTCAAGGCCGCCAGGGAAATTCGCGCCCGCATTGTTCACCAGCACGTCGAGTCGGCTGAAGCCGGCGGTCAGTGCGTCGACCGAGTCGTGGTCGGTGATTGCGAGCTGGTGATAGGTCACGCCGGACAGATCTGCGTCGTAGTCGGTGGCGGCCGGCTTGGTGCCGGTGACGGCGACATCTGCGCCGGCGTCGCGGAACAGTGACGCCGTCGCATGGCCGATTCCACTGGTCCCACCGGTGACCAGCACCGTGGTGCCGGTGAAGTCGAAACTAACCCGAGCTGTCATGAGTTTTTCTCGATCTGTTCGGTGAGCCAGGCGCGTTCCCAGAAGTTCACGCTCTGCTCCAGCAGCTTTTCGTGTGCCCGCTTCAGCACATCACGACCGCCGGCCTGGTCGGCCACCAGCTCGGCCAAGTGGATGGCGTGCAGCGGTCGTCCGGCGTCCAGGTGTTCGCCCGCCCGCCGCACGAGCGCGTCGGTACCGGCTAGTTCGACTACGTCGGCGGCCACCTCGTCGAAACCCACCGGGTATAGCTCTGTGGTCGAGCGGTGATGGAACCAGCCCGAGTAGTTCTCCCAGATGGCCCGCACATCCCAGGCCACCTTTCCGTAGCCTTGGCCCACTTCGTATTCGGCGGGCAGCACGATGTCGCGCATCAACGTCCGCACATCCTTGCCGGTGTTCATGCCGTCCACTGTCTGGTCGTGGATGTAGCGCAGGGCCTTGCGTAATCGGGTCAGCTCGGCATCGATGCGATCCGCGCCGGCGATCGGCGCGAAGTGGCCGGTGACCAGCAGCTCGGGCCGCAGTGCGCGGACCCGCTCGACCGATGCGATCGCGGTCAGCGCGTCGCGGTAGCGGTCCCCGCGCATCGTCACCAGGTTAGGAATGTGTCCAAATATCGGTCCGAACGTGTTCCCGCACAGGCAGATTCGTTCGTCGGGCAGCCACACCACCAGCGAGTCGTTGGTTTCCCCGCCCGGCACCGCGATCAACTCGATGCGCCGTCCGCCCACGTCGAGCGTCAGGGTGTCCTCGAAGTCGACGTCGACGACCGGAACGCTCTGCCCCGGCAGGCGCTTGGTGCCGAGTCGACGCTGGATCGCCTCAATCCCGGTCGCCAGGGTGTGCTTGAACGCGAACGCGCTTCGGTTGGCTCGGTACGGGATCAGGCGTTCGTTGTCGTCCCGCCACATCGTCCAGTTTTCCTGTGCGACAACGATGGTGTCGGGGTCGCGAACACTGTCCAGCCCACCGACGTGGTCGACGTGGCCCTGCGTGAAGACGATGTAGCGCACCGGCGAAGAGTCGACGGCGTCGAAGTTGGCGCGGTGCACCGGCCCTTCGAAGCCCATCCCGGTGTTGACGATGACCCGGCCCTCGTCGGTGGTCAGCAGGTAGGCGTTCGACAGACCCGGCGAGCACCAGAGCCCAGGGGCGATCTGCTCCGCCGCCTCGGCGCAGGCCGGGGACAGGGCGTCGGCGCCCGGCCGGCTGCGATAGATCGGCTCGAACATCGCTGGTGACTCCTTCATTCGGGCCGCACGTCGAAGCGTTCGAAGTAGAAGCCAAACCGCTGTCGCAACTCCTCAGGCGATACGCCGAAATGCCGTTGCAGATCGTAGCGAATGCTGCCGTGTTTGCCGCGCGGATTGCTATCCAAGTACTGCTGAAACCGCTGGCGCACTTTGGGTGTCAATTCCACGTCGCCGCGCCGGTAAAGCTGTTCCAGCAGCGGCATTTCGTTGCCGTTGAGGTGGTGGAAGCCGATGTCGATGCTACGATCCTCGGGCACCAACTCGCGGTCGCGCACGCACGCGCTGAGCAGTCGGTGCACGCGATCGGACCAGTAGTCGAGTAGCCAGCCCGGCTCGATGCTGGTGCGGCGCAGCCGATCCGAATAAGCCATCATCGTGATCGCCGACTGGATCACCGCGACCGGGTCACGGTGGGTGAAGGCAACCGTCGCGTCGGGGAAGGTCGCGATCAGCGGACCGAGTTGTTCGCAGTGCTGCGGGCTCTTCAGGATCCAGGTCCGTGGGCCCCGCAGGAACGTCAGAGCCTGCAACACCTTTCGCAGGTATGCGTAATGCCGATGCTGATCGAGGCCGAAGTAATAGTCGCGCCAATCCGGCACGCGCGCATGCCATTCCAGTACGTAGCCGGCCAGATCGAGGTCCAGCAGCTCGACCTCTTCCTCGATCGCTTCCGGGAAGCGGTCGTGCATGGCGGCCACCAACGGCGCGCTGGCCATCAGCGCGTCGTGTTCGGCCTTCGCGCGCGCATAGCGGGGATCGACGCCGAAGTTGTCGGGGCCCTGGCCGACAGCGGGAATCGGATCCTGGCTCTCCCAGTACGGCAACGCCCGTCGACGCGGATCGGCGGCGATCAGATTCACCAGGTGCGTAGTCCCCGACCGCGGCATCCCGACGACGATGAACGGCTTCTCGATCGGGATCGACTCGATTTCGGGATACCGCTTGACAAGCTCGGTCAGCGACAACCGGTTACGCAGCAGACGAACCACACGCTGCCGCAGCGACGAACGGGTGAGCTGGGTCAGGCCGTGGTCGGATTCGATCGCGGCGACGTGAACGGCCAACCGATCGCCGAACCCGTCGCCGTCATCGAGATCGCCACCGACCGAGGCCTGCTCGACGGCCTCGGCGAGCATCCGCTCGATGTCGAACTCAACGGGTCGGGCTTCGGTGTACGCCAGGATCTGGCGCTGGACCTCGGTCAGCTGCGGCGACAACAGATCGTCGACGTCGATGTCGCGATCCGAAGGGCTCACGCGGCCGCTCCTCCTCTTCGACGCAGCGCCGCATGCAGACTAGCGTCCCCTGGCCCGGCGTTTAGCCGCATTCTGCGGGGGTACGCCGAACTCGGCCGGTTGACGGCCGTTAATTCATCGACTCATGCAGCGCTGGGAGCAAAAATGTCCGAGATGATTATCGAGTCACCTGACGAGGTGATCGCTTTCCTGAAGGCACAGCACAACCTCATCGAGGACATGTTCGACCAAGTGCTGAACGCCTCGGACCCGCACGCCAGGGAGAAGCCGTTCGTGCAGCTGCGGCAATTGCTGGCCGTGCACGAGACCGCCGAGGAGATGGTGGTGCACCCGCGGGCACGCCGCGCCAAGGAACCCGTCGACTCGATCGTCGATTCCCGGCTCGAAGAAGAGCATGACGCCAAGCAGTTGCTGTCTCAGATCGAGAAGATCGACATCACGTCGCAGCAGTTCATCGAGGAGCTCACCAAGCTTCGGGATGCGGTGTTGGATCACGCGCAGCACGAAGAGACGTATGAGTTTCCGAAGCTGGAGAAGCAACTCGACGCCGAGGAATCCAAGCGCCTGACGACGGCAGTGCGCGCCGCCGAGGCCATTGCGCCGACCCGCCCGCACGCCGGTGTCGAGTCGGCCAAGTTGAACTTCGCGGTCGGACCATTCGCGTCGATGCTCGACCGCGCGCGCGACCTGATCGAGCACGGGCTTGGCTGAACGGCGTCGCTAACCGGTCAGGCTGCTGATCCGCCGGATGACTTCGTCGCGGCCGAGAGTGCGCGCGATCTGGAACAGGTCGGGGCTCTTGG
This sequence comes from Mycobacterium sp. 1245111.1, assembly GCF_001673405.1. Lineage (GTDB taxonomy): Bacteria > Actinomycetota > Actinomycetes > Mycobacteriales > Mycobacteriaceae > Mycobacterium. Next base: position 22,064 of record NZ_LZLV01000018.1, read on the forward strand.
TCGAACCGGTCAGGCCGACACGGATCAACTGCGATGCTTCCCGAATCGAGCCGGGATAGGCCTCGGGGTTCTTCTTGTATTCCTTGGCGTTGCCGGCGAAACCGAACTTGTCGGCCAGGTCGCGGATCTGCTGGAACCACTGCACCGGGTCGTCGAGGTCTTGGTAGGCGGCGACGAAGTCACCCGCGAACGACCGGACCAAGTCCACCGGCAGCCCGCCCAACCGTGAGTCGTCAGCGGCCACCGTCGTGAAAAGGTCGGCGAAGAAGAAGCCGTAGGCGTCGCGGAAGTCAGACCACTTCCGCAGGTCCTTGCGCGGATTCTCGACGCCGTCGCGCTCGACGGCCAGCGCGGCCAGCGTCTGCTCCGGGTGAGCCTCGATCACACCGAGCAGTTCGGGATCGAACTCCGCGGCCCACACCGTCAGCGCGCCATAGATCTGTTGCCCGCTCAGCGTGGCGATGTGGTCGGCGCTGATGTCTTCCAGCTTCACCAGATCCACCAGCGGGCCGGCGCCGCCGCACTCGGCGAGCGAGATCGGCGCGGCAAGCGCTTCGGGCAGCGGGATCTCTGCCAGCCGACCGTTGGCCAGACCGCGCAGGTAATACAGCACTGCGTCGGCGGGGTAGCCCGAACGGATGTAGAAGTCGACGTCGGCTTCGGGGTCCTTGCGCTTGGACAACTTGCGCTTACCGCCCGGGATCTGCTTCATCAGCAAGGCGATATGCGCGTAGGTCGGCGCCTGGAAACCCAGCGCCTCGAACAGCTGCAGATGCAACGCCGTCGACGACAACCACTCCTCGCCGCGGATCACCAGATTGCACCGCATCAAGTGGTCGTCGACGGCGTGCGCGAAGTGGTAGGTCGGAAGCTGCACCGCCGCAGACGATTTCAGGATGACTACGTCGTTGTAGTTGTCTTCCATGGACAGCTCGCCGCGGATCGCGTCGGTGAACGTCGCGCGTTTCTCGGTGCGGCCTGGCGACCGGAAACGCACCACATAGGGCGCACCCTTCTCTAACTGCTCGCGAACGGCGGCGTCGTCGGCGTCACGCCAGATCGCCCACTCGCCGTAGTACCCGGTCGGGCGCTTGAGCTGTTGCTGACGCGTGCGGATCTCGGCGAGTTGCTCAGAGGTGGCAAAGCACAGGTAGGCCTTGCCGGAGCGCAACATCTCTCGGGCATAGCTCAGATAGATCGTCGCCCGCTCCGACTGGCGGTAGGGCCCGTAGTCGCCGCCGGCGCCGACACCTTCGTCGGGGACCACCCCGAAGTAGGCGAACGCGCGATCGAACTGCTCGTAGGCGCCCACCACTTCCCGCGACTGGTCGGTGTCTTCAATCCGGACGAAGTAGCGGCCACCGGTCTCGTGTGCGACGGACATGTCGATCACCGCGGTGTAGATGCCGCCGAGGTGGATGAAGCCGGTCGGCGACGGCGCCAGCCGGGTCGCCTGAGCACCGGCGGGCAGGTCACGCGGCGGGTAGCGCTGTTCCCACGCAGCCGTCTCGGGCAGGTCGGCGGGAAAGAGGCGGTCGACCTCGTGCGGCTCCAGCATTCCGGTGACGACTCCTTTGACGAAGGTGTGCCTGGTCATGTTAGTCACGCTGGTCACGGGCCGGGCCGCCCGTAGGCTGGGCGAGATGAGCGTCGCACCGGACACCACCATTGCCCTGCAGAACCGCTTCGCCAGCGATCTGCCGGAGATGGCCGTGGCTTGGCAAGCTCAGACCTTCCCGGATCCGCGGCTGCTGACGTTCAACGCACCGCTGGCCGGTGAGCTGGGGCTCGACCCGGGGTGGCTGCAAGGTCCCGACGGGCTGCGATTCCTGATCGGCAATTACGTTCCCGACGGCGCGGCCCCCGTCGCGCAGGCCTACGCGGGCCATCAGTTCGGCGGATACGTGCCGCAATTGGGCGACGGGCGCGCCTTGCTGCTGGGAGAGCTCGCCGACGCCGACGGGCGGCTGCGCGACGTTCACCTCAAGGGCTCGGGTCCCACGCCGTTTGCCCGCGGCGGCGACGGGCTGGCGGCGGTGGGGCCGATGCTGCGCGAATATGTGATCAGCGAGGCGATGCACGCGCTGGGCGTCCCGACCACGCGATCGCTGGCGGTGGTGGCGACCGGTGCCGTCGTGCAGCGCGAGACGCCGCTGCCCGGCGCCGTGCTGACCCGGGTCGCTGCCAGCCATCTGCGGGTGGGCAGCTTCGAATACGCGGCCGCCACACGAAATCTCGACCTGCTGCGGCGCTTGGCCGATCACGCGATCACCCGCCACTATCCCGGCGCGGCGATGCTCGACAATCCCTACCTCGCGTTGTTCGAGGCGGTCGCCGCGGTGCAGGCATCGCTGGTGGCCCGCTGGATGCTGATCGGATTCGTCCACGGCGTGATGAACACCGACAACATGACGATCTCCGGCGAGACAATCGACTATGGCCCGTGCGCTTTCATGGAGGCTTACGACCCCGACACGGTGTTCAGCTCGATCGACCACTGGGGCCGCTACGCCTACGACAACCAGCCGGCGATCGCCGGGTGGAACCTGGCCCGATTCGCCGAGGCCCTACTGCCGCTGCTGGCAGACACCGTCGACGAAGGGGTTGCCCTGGCGCAGAAGGCATTTCAGGTTTTCCGCGACCAGTACGACGCAACCTGGACCGACGGGATGCGGGCCAAGCTCGGGCTGCCCGCCGACGTCGACGCTGCGACGGTCACGTCGTTGTCGCAGGACCTGCTTGCGTTGCTCAAGGAAAGCCGCGTCGACTACACCTCGTTCTTCCGCGCGCTGAGCCACAGCCCCGACCGTCTCGACGTGGCCGGCATCGACGGGTGGATCCCGCGCTGGCGAGCGCTGAATCCCGATGCGGCGCGGATGGATCGGAGCAACCCGCTCTACATCGCGCGCAACCACCTCGTCGAGGAGTCCCTGACGGCGGCGACCGCCGGCGACCTGAATCCACTGCAGCAGTTGCTCACTGCCGTCAGCACCCCGTACGACGAGCGACCGGGCCTCGAGCGATACACCCTTCCGGCGCCGGAAGGTTTCGGCGACTACCGAACGTTCTGCGGCACCTGAGATATCGGGGCATGCTGGGTCAGCGCGGCCCGCAGGATCGAGCCCGCGGTCACGAATGCCGGTTTATCGCGGTCAGCGGGCATGATCATCAAACCGGCGGCTCGACGGAGCACCATCAGCGCCAGCGCGCTATGCGTGGTGTACGCGACAATCAACAGCCTGACCTGCGCCTTGTCGCCGACGACGGTGATCACGTGCTGCGGTTTGGTTTCCCACCCGGGCCAGTTGAAGTCGGGCGGTCGCTGCAGGTGCGGCCAATTCACGTTGATGGAGGTGATCTCCCCCAACGACGGGGTCAGAGCGTCAATGAGACCCGGCAGTTCGACCGTCATGCGATCGACTCGCGGCCACCACGCTCCGTCGATTTCTCCGCCCAACTCACTGGCAAGCGATAGCCGGACGGGGTTCGCCGACCGCCAGCGCGTCATCTGAGCGGAAATCGATGTAGGGCGAAAACATTGCGTTCCAACGGGATTCCTTCACGGCTGGCGTCACTCCCTGCCAGCGCAGAGATGCGGAGGAATCCCATTGCCCGCGAGTGCCATGCTCACGTGTCGCGGTGAATTACTGCTGACAACGAAAAGGCTCACTTGCCACGCTACGCCACCAACTGCGGGGTCGGGTAGCCCGGCACACCGCTGTCGGTCTTTTCCGGGTAGAGTGAGGAAAACCCGTAAGGAACTAGTGGTCATTCAAAGTTGGCACGACGCGCCTGAGATCCACCCGTCGCAGATCCGTGTGGGCGACACCATCGGCACACTTCGCGAGACGGCCTTGCGCTACACCGTCAAGCTCATCAGCACCCCACAGCAGACTCCCCGCAAGTGGACGTTCTTCGGCCGCGACGACAAAGGCGCGGACTACGCGAACGTCTTCGGAGAAAGCGATCTCGTTCGCCGGTACGCCAAAGCGTCGTGACAACCGCTCAGCGAGCGACCTCCGCCACCTGATGCGATTGCGGTGCCGACCCCAGCTTGAATGATCGACGAATACCGCTATCCAGCACGCGGGCCGGAGCGAACCTCTTCAGCAGCGCCAACCGCCGCGCGAGCGGTCCGGCGGGGTACCGCAGCTTGGGCGTGGCGCTCGTCGCGGCCTTGAGAACGACGGCCGCCACCACTGCGGGGTCGTCTCCGGCGGGAATCGCGTCCGCGAGCACCTTTTTGACGTGATCACGGATGGGCGCGTACCCGTCGATCGGCGAGTCGGCGTCAGTGGCGCTGGCCTCGAAAGACGTGTGGGTGAAGCCGGGCTCCACCACCAACACCCGAACGCCGAACTCGCGCGTCTCGTGGTCAATTGATTCCGAATAGCCCTCGACTGCGTGCTTGGAAGCGGCGTAGAGCGCACTGTAGGGCGCCGGCAGAAAACCGAGCACCGAGCTGATGTTGATGATCCGCCCGCTGCGCTGCGCCCGCAGATACGGCAGTACTTCCCGGGTCACCCGCACCAGCCCGAAGAAATTCGTGTCGAACAGCTGCTGAGCCTGTGCGGTCGAGCTTTCCTCCGCGGCACCAAGGACGCCGAACCCGGCGTTGTTGACCACGACGTCGATGCGACCGGCGCGCTTGACGACCGTCGACACCGCCCTGGCCACCGACTCGGGATCGGTGACGTCGAGCTGCACGAACTCCACGCCGGCGATCGGCTCGGTACGAGCTGGGTTCCGACTGGTGCCGAAGACTTCAAAGCCCTTCTCCGCGAAGGCCCGCGCGATGGCCTCCCCTATCCCCGAAGATGCGCCGGTAACCAGCACCACGGGCGATCGCTGTGTCATATCTACTCCTAGTAAACCGATTGGTGTACATCTGCTGTCGCCACGCTACACGCACTAGCGGACAATGTAAACCGTTCGGTATACTCCTGACATGAACAAGGTTGCGCCTACCAAGGGCGGCCGGGGCGCGCGCCAACGCATCCTGGACACAGCCGCCGAGCTTTTCTACCGTGACGGTATCAACGCCACCGGCGTCGAAAAGCTTGCCGCGGAATCGTCGGTCTCCAAACGCACGCTCTACCAACACTTCCCGAGTAAGACGGCGGTGGTCGAGGAATATCTTCGCGGCATGGAACAACGCATCGCCGCTAGCGTGATGCATTCCGACCCCCACCAGACACCGCGCGCGAGGATGCTGGCCGCCTTCGATGGCCACACCGCCGACGGCGAGACGTTCCGGGGATGCCCCTTCCACAACGCGGCCGTCGAGGCGGCCGGGACCATGCCCGAGGTTCAGGAGATCGTGCGGGCGTCCAAGCTCGGCTTCGCCGACTGGCTCACCGAGCTGGGCGAGCAGGCCGGGGCCGCGAATCCCAGAGAGCTCGGCAACCAACTCGCCGTGTTGTACGAAGGCGCCGGGGCGCTGGCGACATCTCTCGACGACCCCGAGCCGTGGGCCCGGGCCAAAAAGGCCGCCGAAGCACTGATCGACCAATCAACGGCGCGAGCAGTCCCCCGCAAGCGGGAAGTGCCCCCAGCTAAATCGCCCTAGGATCCGAAATCCTGGGCGATTTTGCGTCTGCTCGCCGAGGTCAGCGCGCGCCGCGAACCAACCGGCCGGGCCGCGCGCCGGTGTCGGCGCCGTCGCGACGGGTCACTACGCCGTTGACGATCGTGGCGTCGTAGCCTGATGCGCCCTGCACGAGTCGGCTGCCCCCGGCCGGCAGGTCGTAGGCCATCCGGGCGGGATGCAGGGTGATCGCGTCCATGTCGATCACGTTGACGTCGGCCCGCTTGCCGATCTCGATAATGCCGCGATCGGAGAGTCCAAAAAGCTGCGCGGTGTCATATGACTGCTTGCGGATGACGTATTCCAACGGCAGCTTCTCGCCCCGATGGCGGTCACGCGCCCAGTGAGTCAACAGGAAGGTGGGATACGACGCGTCGCAGATCATGCTGCAGTGCGCGCCGCCGTCGGACAGCCCGACCACACCCGCGGGATGCAACAGCATCTCGCGGATCGCGTCGTGGTTGCCATGGCAGTAGTTGTAGAACGGCAGCATCAGCATCGACGTTGCGTCGGCCTCGAGCATCAGGTCGTAGAGCGTGGCCAACGGGTCCTCGCCCCGCTCGGCGGCGATCTTCTCCACGGTGCGGTCGTCGGTCGGCTCGTAGTCGGGCGGGTCACCCAGCGCGTAGAGCCGGCCGAGCGAATACTGAGCGAGCGCAAACATGTTGTCGAACAACTTGTTTGGGTCCACCGGAAGGTCGTCCTCGGACAGGATCGCGGCTTTGACGGCCGGATCCGCGAGTCGCTGTGCCAGTTCCTCGCGGCTGCATTCGGCCGTCAACCGACGGAAGGTCGGGCGGTGGGTGAAGGCGTGGTGGCCAGGGAAGCCGAACAGCATGCCGAACGGGCGCGCGGCGATCTGCGGGTATAGCCGGCTACCTGCGGCGTGCGCGGCCGCCGAGATGTCCAGCTGTTCGCGCCATAGCTCTGGGGCGGCGTCGACCTGGATCATGCCGAACGAGATGGGGCGGTCGATTTCGGCGCCCAGCCGCTGCATCCAGTCGAGTTCTTTCTTGGGCGCGATGATGTCCTCTCCGGCCACGCCCTGCGGAGCCAGCTCGAAGACAGCCTGACCCCCGGCCGCCATGGCACGACCCAGTCCGAACAACTCGTCCTCTGCGGCATAGGTTCCCGGCACCGGTTCGCCGTCGATGGCCCGGTGGCCGATAGTGCGTGAGGTCGAAAAGCCCAGCGCCCCAGCCTCGATCGCTTCCTGAACCAGACGCGCCATCGCCTTGATGTCGTCGGGCGCGGCGGGCTCGTTGCGGGCGCCGCGCTCGCCCATCGCGTACGCGCGGATCGCGCCGTGGGCCACCTGGCTGCCGACGTCGACGGCGAAGTTCTTGCGTCCGATGACGTCGAGGTATTCGGCGTAACTCTCCCAGCCCCATGAGATGCCTTCAGTGAGTGCGCTGCCGGGAATGTCTTCGACGCCTTCCATCAGGCCGATCAGCCAGTCCTCGGTACCCGGTCGGACCGGCGCGAAGCCGACGCCACAGTTGCCGGTGACGACGGTCGTCACCCCGTGGCTGCTGGACGGCTCCAACATGTCGTCCCAGCTGACCTGCCCGTCGTAGTGGGTGTGGATGTCGACGAACCCAGGAGCGACGATCTTGCCGGTGGCGTCGATGGTCTCGGCGGCATTGCCTTCCAGTGGCGGACCGTCAGGCCCACGGCGCCGAATCTCGACGATCTTGCCGTCTTTGACGGCGATGTCGGCGTCGAATCGGTCCGCGCCGGTGCCGTCAACGACGGTGCCACCGGTGATTTTCAGGTCAAACACGATTACTCCCTAGGCTGCCGCAGGCTACAGTGACCACTGACAGCGAATGTAACACCGTTACAGAGGCTCCGGGGAGTACTTCGATGACCACGCACGCATCGCCTGAAGTCCGGCGTGAGGATGCGATCGGCACGCCACCGCGGCGGCCGACCCTGGTGCCCGCCGAGCGCTACCACTCCACGGCCTTCGCGAAACTCGAGGTCGAGCGGATGTGGCCGAAGGTCTGGCAGATCGCGTGCACGGTCGACCACGTCGCCGAGCCCGGTGACTACTTCGAATACCGTTGCGGGCCTTACTCGGTGCTCATCGTTCGCGGCGACGACGGCACATTGCGGGCCTTCCAGAACGTCTGCCGTCACCGCGGCAACTCGCTGTGCGCAGGTTCCGGCACGGACCTGCGCGAGCTGCGCTGCGGCTACCACGGCTGGACGTGGGATCTGGCCGGCGCGCTCAAGCGGGTCCCACACCGCAAGGGCTTCGGCGCGCTGCCGATGGCCGAACTTCCGCTGTTCGCGGTCCGTGTCGACACCTGGGAGCGGCTGGTCTTCGTCAACCTCGACCTCGACGCGCCGCCGCTGGCCGACTACCTCGAGGCCGTGCCGGACGACATCGCCTGGCTGGGGCTCGGCGACTTCCGTTGCTACGCAACCATGACCGTCGACGTCGACGCGAACTGGAAGACGATTGCCGACGGGTTCAGCGAGACCTATCACATCCAGACGCTGCATCCCGAGCTGCATCGGTGCATGGATGACGTGTATGCACCACAAGTGATTTGGGGTCATGCCGGCAAGTCCGAGCAGCTCTACGGTCTGGCGAGCCCGCATCTCAAGCAGGCGTTGAGCGATGCCGAGGTGTGGGAGGCCTACGTGACCACCCAGGGCGCACTGATGGGAGTCGCCGAAGGCACCCCGTTCCCCGGCGGCCGTCCTGTGATGGAGGTGATCGCCGATCACATCAGGGCATTCGCCGCCGGCCGCGGCGTCGACGTGAGCTGGGCCAGCACCGATCAGTTGATGCGGCTGCACCAGTACAACGTCTTCCCGAATCTGACCGTGCTCGCCAACGCCGACCACCTCACGGTGATGTGCTCACGGCCAGGGTCCGATCCCGACCATGGCGAATTGGTGATGATGTTGTGGATGCGTATGCCGCCCGGCGCCCCGCGCGTCACACCCGCCGACGTTCGGCTGACGGCGGACCAGGCCGAGCCGGGTCTGGTTCTGACCCAAGATATTTCGGTGTTGGCCGGGCTTCAGCGCGGCCTGCATCAGCCCGGCCTCACCCATCTGACCCTGTCGGCCGAAGAGCGGCGGGTGATCAATATGCATCGCAACCTCGATCGCTACCTCGACCTACCGCAAGGGCAACGCATCAGTGGGGGTGAGCCCAGTGCCGAAAGCCCTTAACGCGGCGACGATCCTCGACACCGCCGCGGGCCTGATCGAACGCCAGGGCGTGGAGGCGTTCAGCATGCGAGGCCTCGCCGAGGAACTCGGTGTGGCGGTCACATCGATCTACTGGCACGTCGGCGGCCGCGACAAGCTCTTCGACAGCTTGGTAAATCGACTGCTCAGCGAGATGGCGCACCTGCCCATCGATGGCGACACGACACTGGAACGTATTGCTTCCCTTGCCCGTTCGCAACGTAGTGCGTTGATCGATCGTCAGCACCTGCTCGCGATCGCACATGAGCGCGACCGGACGCCCACCCTGTTCCTGCCGATCCAGCAGAAGCTGGCCGCCTTGCTGGCGGACTTGGGCGTGACCGGGACCGAGGCCGCGCTGGTCCTGCGCGCGGTGCAGGTCCACGTCATATCGTCGGCGGTGATGCAGTTCTCGGCGGTTCGCGGGGCCAAACACGAAGAGGAAGACCCCTCGCTGTGGGACGACGGCTGGCCGGATCAGGCTCTGGTGCAGGCACTTCAGTCCCCCACCGACTACGACGCCGTCTTTGAGTACGGGCTCAGCGCGCTGCTGAGTCAGATGCCCTCGGGCGCCTGAAAACACGCGACCAAGCTCCCGACATCGCGCCGCCGCGACTCGGCCGGCCACACGACCCAGGTACGCCGCACCAACGGGTTCCCGACCAACGGTGACCAGCTCACATTGTCGGGCAGCGGTTGCAGCCCGTGCTCAGGAGCCAGCGCGAACGCCCGTCCACTGCTGACGGCCGCGAATTTCACAGCGGCGATCACTACATGATCGTCGGCCACCGGAGGCCCCGTGTCGATGCCGTGACTACGCAGGATGCCGGTCAGCTCGTCATACCAGGCGGGGCTACTGGAGCGCGGAAAGCCGACCCACTGCAACTCGGCGAGTTGGTCCAATTGGATGCCGGCGGATTCAGCCAGTCGCGCAGCAACTTTCGACGAGGTGAGCACACCAAGAGATTCTTGAGCGACCAGCATCGCGTCGCATTCAGATCCGGAAGGGCGTTCCCGGACCAGACCCACGTCAAGTTGATCGTTGCGCAAGGCCTTCAATTGCGCTGCCGTCGAGAGATGCTGCGGGACAACTTGCGTGTTCGGGTATTCCACCGCGAATTTGGCGAGCGCGGTTGGCAGCACGTCTGGAGCCAACTCCAATGGGATGCCGAGCCTGATAGCTTCGCCGGACACGGTGCCGTAAGTGCCCATTGTCCGCACAGCCTGGTGGTAGCGAGCCAGGACCGCACGCGCCTCGGCGAGCAATGTCGTTCCCGCATCGGTTGGGCGCACACCAGTACTGAAACGATCCAAGAGCGTCACCCCGAGTTCGCGCTCCAGGGCAATCACCGTCTGCGACAACGCCGACTGGCTGACATGCAAGCGACGCGAGGCCGCGGACATCCCGCCTTCTTCCACGACCGCCACGAAGGCCCTGAGGTCTCGCAATTCCATGATCGTTGGGCCGCCTCACGCCGAAGCCGATTGGCTATCAGCCGAGCTTATAACGGCTGCTAATAGCGGCGATAAGCCTGATCGATCACCCGCCCGCCACGGCGGAATGGATGGATTTCGGTCGGCGCTACTACGCACAGCATTCACCGACGATCTCCCCTAAGGAGCAGATTCAATGACAACAACACTCGAGGGTTCGACCGCATTGGTAACCGGAGCCACCGCCGGCATCGGTCGCGCGGCAGCGTTGCAACTCGCCCAGCTCGGCGCCGAGGTCATCGTGCACGGGCGGAGCGCTGAACGCGGCGCCAAGGTCACGCAAGAGATCCAAAACGCAGGGGGCAAAGCACTTTTCATCGCAGCCGATCTTGCCGATGCCGACGACGTACGCCGGCTGGCCGCCGAAGCGGGATCGGTCGACATCCTGATCAACAATGCCGGCGTCTACAAGTTCGGCACAACCGTCGACACCGACGACGCGTTCTTTGACGAGCACATCAACATCAACCTGCGCGCACCGTACATCCTGGTGCAGAAGTTGGTGCCGGGTATGGCCGAGCGGGGCCACGGCGTTGTCGTCAACGTCAGCACCGTGGCTGCCACCACTGCGGCCAAGACCGGCGGTATCTACGGTGCCAGCAAGGCCGGCGTCGAACTGCTGACGCGGGTCTGGGCTGACGAGTTCGGTCGGTCCGGCGTGCGGGTGAACGCCGTGCAACCCGGGCCCGCTGAAACCCCAGGCACTGACGCGACGCCGGGCCTTGCAGATGCGTTTGCCGCCTACACCGCAATCGGGCGGCCCGCCTCGCCCGATGAGATCGCCAACGCCATCACATTTCTGGCCTCTTCGTCGGCGAGCTATGTCAACGGCGCCGTCCTGCAGGTCACCGGCGGTCAGCTAGCGATCGGCGGCTAGCGCCTCTGCAGCAAGAAGTCGGTCACAATTCCGGCCATGTCGTCGATTGCCGCACGCCGAATGACTTCGAAGCCATGCGTACTCAGCGTCGGCAGACATAGCAGTCCCGCACGTGGAGTCAATCCGCTGGCCTTGGAGTGAGAGGCGTCGGATTCGAAGGCGCCCAGCGTGGCCGCCTGCGGCGAGAGCCCGCGATCGGTGGCGATCTTCATCAGGCGATCGGCGACGTCTTTGTCATAGACGCAAAGCTGGTCGTTGTAGCCGACGATCGGGCCGCCGCTGACAGTGGTCCCGTACTCCCGCTCGGTCGGACCGACCTCCAGAGCGATCGTGAGGGTGCCAGGCAGCGTGGCGCTCGCGTAGGTGCCCCCGACCCCACCGATCTCCTCGTTGGTGGTGAAGACCAGATACACGTCCTCGGGCGGCCGTTGCTCACGCTCGCGTAGCTGGCGCGCGGCGCCAAGCAGGGCCGTCACCGCGGCGCGGTCGTCCAGGAAGTAGCAGCCGATGTAGTCGCCGAGTTCGACGAGGTCTCGCTTGCTGCGGTCGACGCAGACCCGCGTTCCGGCGTGCACCCCAGCGGCGGCGAGGTCGTCGGGAGTGCGCCCGGTGAACACGTAGACGTGTTGCCAATCCAGTGCGCGGTCACCCTTGTCGGGCTTGGTCTCCCAGATTCGGGGACTCTCCTTGGTGGTGTGCTCGGAGCCGAGCGTGAGCACACCGGTCAGGGTCTGCGCGTCACCGAGGACGGCGACCGGGCCGAATCCGAAGTTGCCCGGGTACATCGTGCCGAGCTGCGTCATGTGCAGAGTGCCGTCGGCTTCGATGCGCTTGACCAGCATGCACAGTTCGTCCATGTGCGCCATGACCCGTGTTGCCGAACCGCCGGAAATCGAACTCGTGCGCTGCCGGTGATCGGTCGACTCCGACGGGTTCGCCGCGATGTACCCGATCAGGTTGCCGGCGTCGTCGGTCCACACGTCGTCGACAACAGGTTCCAGTTCACGCTCACACACCGCGCGGACCGCGTCCTCCTGGCCGCCGGGTCCGTAGGTCCACAGCAGTTCCTGCAAGAGGCCATCGGTCGAATCGAGATCGCGCTGCCGCACCCGGTTCCCCTCCCGTCTCTGTCAACGATAGCCACCACGCGCCTGTGGTTTGCCCGGGCAGATGAAGTGGTAGCCGCAATATCGACGATGCGCGATGCTGGAAAGCAGCGGGTCGACGACGGGATCGCGGAGGTATCGACATGAACGACGAGCAACTCGAAGAGATGAGGTCGGGCCGAGGCTTTATTGCCGCATTGGACCAAAGTGGCGGCAGCACTCCCAAAGCGCTGGCCCTCTACGGGATCCCCGAGCATTCCTACGGCAACGAGGGCCAGATGTTCGACCTGATGCATCAGGCGCGCGCCCGGTTGATCGAGAGCCCCAGCTTCACCGGCGACAAGATCCTGGCGGCGATCCTCTTCGAGCAGACGATGGATCGGACTGTCGCCGGTGAGGACACCGTCAGCTTCCTGTGGAAGCAGAAGCACATCGTGCCGTTCGTCAAGGTCGACCAGGGTCTCGCCGACGTGCAATACGGCGTCCAGCTCATGAAGCCGCTGACGAAACTCGAAACCCTGCTGGAGCGCGCCGTCGCCAAGGGCGTCTTCGGCACCAAAATGCGCTCGTTCATCCAGGAGGCCAACGGGGGCGGCATCGCAGCGATCGTCGACCAGCAATTCGAGGCCGCCGAGACAATCTCGCGGCATGACCTGATGCCGATCATCGAGCCGGAGGTCAGCATCAAAACGGCGGACAAACCGACCGCGGACCGGCTGTTGGTCGAGGCGCTGCAGGCAAAGCTCGACGAGCTTCCCGATGACCGCCAGGTGATGCTCAAGCTGACATTGCCCGACGAAGCCGATCTCTATACGCCGCTGATCGAGCATCCGCGCGTGCTGCGGGTCGTCGCCCTGTCCGGTGGCTACAGCCTCGCCCAGAGCGCCGACATGCTGTCCCGCAACCACCGGCTGATCGCCAGCTTCTCGCGGGCCCTGACCGAGGGCCTCACCGTCGACCAGAGCGATGCCGAATTCGACGAGAAGCTCAAGGCGAACATCGACGAGATCTATGACGCGTCGGTGACCTAACCGCACCACAAGCGACGGACTTTTAATAAACTGTCGCTCAATGCTGAAAGTCCGCCAGGAGCCGACGGCTCCCACCCGAACCCTGCGACTCGCATCGGGCGACCGGATCCCAGCGCACCGGCACGACGATCACCAGATCGTCTATGCGGGCAGCGGAGTCCTGGCGGTGACGACGGACCGGGGATCCTGGGTCGCCCCGGCGACCAGGGCAATCTGGATTCCTGCGGGCACATTCCACGCGCACCGCGCCTACGGCGAACTCAAGTTGCACACCGTTGGCCTGGGCGCCGCCGACAATCCGCTGCACCTCGACTCGCCAACCGTGCTGACGGTAGGCCCGTTGCTGCGCGAACTCATCATCGCCTACACCGACGGCGACGCCGACACCCCGGAACGACACCGGTTGCGGGCCGTGTTGCTCGATCAGTTGCGCAGCTCGCCTCAGCAGCCGTTGCATGTCCCGACCCCGACCACCCCCCTGCTCGCGGCGGTCTGCGACATCCTGCAGGCCGATCCCGGCGACAGTCGTACGCTCGCCGAGCTCGGCCGGGTGGTCGGCGCGAGCGATCGCAGTCTCTCGCGGCTGTTCCGTCAAGACCTTGGCATGACATTCCCGCAGTGGCGCACCCAGTTGCGTCTGCACCGCGCGCTCATCCTGCTCGCCGAGCGAACACCGGTGACAACGGTGGCCCACCAATGTGGTTGGTCGTCGGCGAGCGCATTCATCGAGGTGTTCCGGCGCAGCTTCGGCCACACCCCGGGCGCCTCGGTCCGCTCGCACAGCCTCGAATTCGACTCCGCCGCAAACTAGTTGGGCTTGGTGGCGCGCCAGCGCATCCGCATACCGGCGACGTCAATGTGAATGTCGCCGAACCCGGCCGCACCGAGCCGCGTGCGCAACTCGTCCGGTCGAATGGGGTTGTAGGTGTCGCGGATGTGGATCAGCCGGAACATCGCCGACCCCAAGCGGTCGCTGCCGGCGAACACGCCGCCGGGTCGCAGCACCCGAAATGCCTCCGCGAAAAGCTGGTCCTGCAGCTCATCCGTGGGCACGTGATGAAGCATCGTGAAACACACGACGGAGCTAAACGCGTTGGTGGGCAACCCCGTATCGCTACCGTCACCGTGAATCACCCGGGCTCGATCGCCATAGAGCCGCACCAGACGGTCGGCCATCGGCTTGTCGACTTCGACCGCGGTAACCGTGCCGGCCCGGTCGACGAGTGCTCTCAGCGTTGCCCCGTATCCGGGTCCGATCTCGAGGGTCTGGTCACCCAGTTCGACATCGGCAAGCGCCCATGGCAACAGCTCGTCGCGAACCACTTTGGCCCAGCCCGCGGAATTACACCGTCGCTGATGCAACACGTTCATCGCCATGAGATGACGCCTTTCTGTCGAGAACCTTCACGCACTTCGCACGCTACGAGACACGACGCATGCCAGCTTCCGAAAATATGCCTGGCTATATCGAAAATCCGCCAAGGCGTGATGGCGGGCCCATGCGCCGATACCGCACATTCAGCCGCCTATTGTTAACTGTCCGTTGCTGATTCGTTCACACCTGACCGATGGTGGGCGGCGATATGCTGGTGTCCTTACCCGGTGTCGTCCGTCCAGCGTGGGCGGGTGACCGCCTTATTAGGAGGACCTATGACTCGGACTCGCGTGCTCGGCGGCGGCGCAGGCGGCGGCAAGTTGCTGGGCGGCGGCGCAGGCGGCGGCAAGTTGGTGGGCGGCGGTGCCGGCGGCGGCAAGTTGGTGGGCGGCGGTGCCGGCGGCGGCAAGTAGTCCCGCTTCCCCGAACGTCAGAAACCGGTCTTGCCTCCTGTTGGGGCAAGATCGGTTTCTTTTGCCTACACGGTCACGGGTATCGCCCAAATCGACGTTAGCGCGGTGGTCACTCGCACTTCTTCGCACCAACGTCGATCTCGATGGAGGTCACGACCCTCAGCGAGTAGCCGCTTCGAGGAAGCGGCCGGCGTGCAGTTCGGTGCCGAAGCCGGGTGCGAATTCGCCTGCGCTGTACACGATGTGGCCGCCGACAATTGTCGCGCTGACAAGTCCGTCGTTGCGGTTGACCATCCGGTTGACGTCCGGCGCTCCGGGATATGGCGCCTCGGCGTAGGCGGCGCTGGACCCGTCGAATCCGGCCGGGTTGATGATCGCGATGTCGGCCCGCTTTCCGTCGCGGAGGTAGCCGGCGTCGAGGCCGTACCAATCCGCTAGCTCACCGGTCAGGCGCCGCACGGCAGTCTCGACGGGCATCGAACCGCGGAGGTAGACGCGTTCCAGCATGCGGAGCCCCGAGTTGTAGAACGCCATATTGCGAAGGTGCGCGCCCGAATCCGAGAAGCCGATCTGCACGTTCGGCGAGCGTTGCATGCGGTCCAGCACGTCTTCGCGGTCGTTGGCGACGACAGTTCGCCAGCGCAGCCGGGCGCCATGTTCGACGGTCAGGTCGAGCAGAGCGTCGGCGGGTTCAATCCCCCGCGCCGCCGCGACGTCGGCGAACGATCGGCCGACAACGGAACTATCTGGGCACTCAACAATTTCGGCGTCGGACAAGTCGCGACTCCACACCCGCGGGCCGAACTGCCTGGCCATGTCTTTACGGAACTGGCGGCGATATGACTCGTCGGCCAGCAGTTTTCCGCGGCTCATCTCGTCACGGAAATTGAGCGCGGCCGAGCCGGAACCGAACTCCTCGAAGACGACCAGATCGACTCCGTCGGCATACATTTCGAACGGCACCGGGAGATGCTGCCAGCGGAAGTTGCCGCCGGCCCGGTTGGTGAGGCTCGCGGCCAGCAGTGTCAGGCGCGCCGCCCTGCGGTCGGCCTTGACATCGGCGGCCGCGATCAACGTGGTCTTCAGCGGCCGCCGGAAAACACCGCCGATACTTTGGCCGAGATACCGCGATACCTCGGCCTGGCGCGCCAGGTTCGGCGTGCTCTGGTGCACCCGACCACGTTGCCGCAGAACGCTGTTCAGAGCGCCGAACTCCGACCACTTGGCGTAGGTCGACGGCAATTGCCGCGCCGGGAATCGGGTGCCTTCGAGCTTGGAGAACGAGCTACGCAGGGTCGACAACCCCAGGAAGCCGGCATCAAGTGCCTCAGAGAGCATCTGTTGCATGCGACTGATTTCGGCGCGGGTCGGCCGATAACCGGCATCAACCGACCTGCCGAGGCCCAACACCGACGCCCGGATGTCGGAGTGGCCGATGAAGGCGGCGACGTTCGCCCCGAGCGGCAACGAGTCCAGCGTCTTCACGTATTCGCCGGGGCCACTCCAGGTTTTGGCTTCTTTGACCGCATCGTGCACGATCTGCCACGGCAACGCCTCGACGCGCGCGAACATGTCCGCGCAATCGTCGGCGTCGCTGTAGACCGTCGACAGCGAACAGTTGCCAAGGATCACCGATGTGGTCCCGTGCCGAACGGACTCGCCGAGTCCGGGGCTGAGCAGAACCTCTGCGTCGTAATGGGTGTGTACGTCGATGAGTCCGGGCATCACCCATTGACCGCGGGCATCGACCGTGCGGGCCGCGTCCGGCAGACCACGCCCGATGGCAACGACCTTGCCGTCTCGAGTCCCGACGTCCGCCGTGATCGGCGCCGCACCGGTGCCGTCGAACACGGTTCCGCCACGGATGACCAATTCGAGGTCCGACATCACTAGCCGCCTTTCGATACTCGCTGGTATCCAGTCGATACCCGGGAGTATGCTCATCCGCATGTCGCCTGTCAAGCCGCCGCGGATCCGTCCTACCAGGGGTGAGGTACGAGACCGCATATTGGACGCCGCCTCGAAGGTCTTCGCCGCCGAGGGCTTCGCTGGGGCCACCATCGACGCGATCGGCCAGGCCGCAGGATTCACCAAGGGCGCGGTCTACTCGAACTTCGGCTCGAAGGACGAACTGTTCCTGGCCCTTCTCGACCGCGAATTCGAGCTTCGCGGCGAACAGATCGCGACGGCGCTGGAAAGCGGCGGCGACATCGCCGCGTCCGCACGCTCGTTGAGCCGGTCGGTACTCGACTCGGTTCACGACCACGCCGACTACTACGTGCTGTTCGTCGAGTACTGGCTGCGTGCGGTGCGCGATCCCGACCTGCGCGAGCGCCTGATCGCACGTCGTCGCGCCGCCGCCGCCGAGCAAGCCGCCAACTTCGCGGAATCGGCCGCCGCAGTACCGTCGGGCCGACCGCTGGCCCAACTCGCCCAGCTCGTGGTCACGATGAACTTGGGCATCGCGATGGAAGAAGTCCTGCAGCCGGGGACGATCGACCCGGGTCTGCTCGCACAATTGATCACCGCCCTGCTCGGATCTGTTGCCGGCCAAGGCGATTAGGAGCGATACATGGACACGAAGGACGGCAACGACGCGCCGGTGGTGATCACCGCGACCGGGTTGGGCGTCGACGGCGAACACGGGCCGCTGTTCTCCGGTATCGACTTGGCGCTTCCCGAGGGATTTCATGCCATCCAGATGCCCGGCGGACCCGGGCAGACCACCCTGCTGATGACGCTGGCCGGCCGCTTCAAGCCCACGCACGGAACCCTGACGGTGTGCGGCGAAACGACGCCCCGCGCGATTCGCCGGCACTGCGCGATCGCCGCTTTCCCAGACATCGACGAACTCGAGGAGTCGGTGACGGTGCAGACGGTGCTCGCCGAGCAGCAGCGGTGGCTGGCGCCGTGGTACGCGCAAATACCCCGCGAGGCCGGCCAGTCGAAAATGACCGAAGTATTCGGCGACACCCCGGCACCGTCCCCGGGCACCTACATCGTCGAATTGTCGGATCTGGAGCTGTTTTTGCTGCGGATCACGCTGGCGACGCTGTCAAACCGTCCGATCCTGGTGGTCGGCGACCTCGAACAGGTACGCGACAACCGGCGCCGCGCGATCGCGGTAGACCGGTTGGGCGCACTCACCGATCAATGCACCGTCGTCGTCGGGGTGACCAATCCGCTCGGCGCCGAGGCGCCCGACCACGAACTACACGATCACCGCATCCTGACCGAAGGGGACTGACGATGCTCGCTGGACTCGCATTCGGCTCCGAAATCAAACGTTTCGGCCGCAGCCGACTGACCCGGGTGGCCATCGTCGTGCTGATGCTGCTGCCTCTGGTTTACGGGGCGCTGTATCTCTGGGCGTTCTGGGACCCGTTCGGCCACGTGAATAAAATGCCTGTGGCGCTGGTCAACTCGGACAAGGGCGCGGTGGTGTCCGGGCAACAGTTCAACGCGGGCACCGAGATCGCGAAAAGCCTGACCGCCGACCACAGCCTCGACTGGCACGTCGTGAACCTCAAGGAAGCCCACGACGGGGTCGAGCACGGCAAGTACTACTTCATGGTCGAGTTGCCCCCAGATTTCAGCGAAGCGATCGCGTCACCGGTGACGGGACAACCCAAGAAGGCCAACCTGATCGCCGTCTACAACGACGCCAACAACTACATCTCGACCAGCATCGGCCGCACCGCGATCGGCCAGGTGCTCAACGCGGTGTCGTCGCGGATCTCCGGGCAGGCGGTCAATCAGATGCTGTCCGTGGTGGTTTCTTCGGGATCCGGCATCAAGCAGGCGGCCGACGGGGCCGCCCAGCTCGCCTACGGAGCGAATCAGCTAGCGGGTGGCCTGGACACCGCCCGGTCCGGCTCGTCGGCACTGGCGACCGGTTCGCGCCAACTCTCCGACGGGATCAACTCGGCCACCGATCCCCTCCTCGTGGTGACCAAGGCCCTGTCCCAGATCGGCGGCAGCACAGAACAATTACAGCAGGGTGCCACCGCACTGCAGCAGGCCAACGACCAGATCGGTGCGATCGCCGCCGCGCAGGACAACGCCGCCAACGCGCTGTCGGCGGTGATCGACCAGCTCTCAGCGCGACAGGATCCGCTGGCCAACAATTTGCGCGGTGTGCAGGATCAGTTGCGCCAGCACCAGTTCACCCCGGAGATTCGACAACGCCTCACCGACGCCCAGAACGCGGCAATCAACATGACGGCCGGGCTACGAACACCGGGCAGCCCGCTCGCGTCCGCCCTCGACCACGCCGGCGCCAAAGGCCAGGAGCTGACCAACAAGCTCACCCAGCTGCGTGACGGCGCCCAACAGGTGGCCGACGGTAACGCCCAGTTGGCAAGCGGCATAGCCAAACTCGACGACGGCGCGCAGCAGCTCAAGTCCGGTTCGGCCGAACTGGCAACCAAGCTTGCCGACGGGGCCAAGCAGGTGCCCAACTGGACTCAGCAGCAGAAGGACGCTGTCGCGGACACCATCGGCGGCCCGGTCCAACTCGAGACCTCGCACGAGAACGCCGCACCGAACTTCGGCACCGGCATGGCGCCGTTCTTCCTCACGCTTGCGTTGTTCTTCGGCGCATTGGTGCTGTGGATGGTGTTGCGGCCCTTACAGAGTCGCGCGATCGCCGCTGAGGTGCTACCGATCCGGGTGGCGCTGGCGAGTTATCTTCCCGCTGCTGCGATCGCGATGTTCCAGGCGATCATCCTGTACAGCGTGGTGCGGTTCGGTCTCGGCATGCACGTGGTGCACCCGGCCTCGATGCTCGCCTTCATGATCCTGATTTCGTTCGCGTTCGTGGCCGCAACGCAGGCGATCAATGCGTTGGTCGGTCCGGCGGTTGGCCGCGTGTTGATCATGGCGCTGCTCATGCTGCAACTGGTCAGTGCCGGCGGCATGTATCCGGTCGAGACCACCTCTAAACCCTTCCAGTTCCTGCACCGCTTCGACCCGATGACCTACGGCGTCAACGGACTTCGGCAGCTCATCCTCGGCGGCATCGACGGCCGGCTGTGGCAGGCGATCGTGGTGCTGATCGGCATCTGGCTCGTCGCGATCGGAGTCTCCTGTCTATCCGCCAGACGGGATCAGCTGTGGAACATCGACCGGTTGATACCGGCGATCAAGATGTAAGATCCTACGCATGCAGAGCTGGGCAAACGGCGCTAGCGGGACGGCAGACGGCCGAGCCGAGTGAGGCGCCGAGGGAGCACACAACGATGACGTCATTGGAGCTAACCAGTAGCGGCACAGCGGATTTCAACGAAGGCAGTGTTTACTTCATCGGTAATGCCACGACAGTGATCCGCTTCGGCGGACTGACTATCCTGACCGATCCCGCATTCCTCCACAAGGGCGAGCACGTTTACCTGGGTCATGGCATATGGGCGCGCCGTGAGGTTGAGCCGGCTTGTCAGATCCGCGACCTGCCGCCGATCGACGTGATTGTGTTGTCGCATTACCACGGCGACCACTTCGACGACGTCGCCGCCAAAGAGCTCGACAAGGAACTGCCCATCGTCTCCACCGCTGACGCGGTGGAGAAACTCAGCGCGTTGGGCTTCCGGCACGGTCACCCCCTGAGCACCTGGGAATCGCTGGAAGTGCACAAGGGCGATGCGACGGTGACGATCACCGCGATGCCGGCCAAGCATGCCACCGACGAAGCGGTCAACGAGTTGCTGATGCCGGTCAACGGGCACCTGCTCGACTTCAGCCGCAACGGCACCCACCTCTACCGCCTCTATATCACCGGCGACACAATGCTCGTCGACAGCCTCGAGGACATCCCACGGCGTTACCCCGGCATCGACCTCGGTCTCATCCACACCGGCGGCACGACCTTCCTCGTCACCGTGGTCACGATGACCGGCGAGCAGGGAGTGCAGGCCGTCGAGATCACCAAGCCGCGCACCGCCATCCCGATTCACTACAACGACTTTTCGGTCTTCCTATCCGGGCTGGAAGATTTCAAAAAAGCTGCCCAGGCTTCGACCGCGGAGACCGAGTTCGTCTACCTCGCGCACGGCGAGACCTACACCTTCACACCCAGCGCCTGACCGGACAGCTCTGCGTCGCGGGCCTGTGAGCTTTCGTTAACTCAGCCGACGTCAATTGCGCGCCTGTTGTGCAGACGTCGCTGCCACAATGACCGGCGTATCGAACCGATCGAGGGAGTAGGACCCACCATGACCGATGTCGACCAGACACCCGCGGACGGAAAGTCCGCCACCGTACGGGCCGACCTCAGCGAGCACTCCCGCACCGGCATGGGCGCGCACGCGCTGCAGCGTGCAATCACCGATCACCTCCGCTACTCGATCGGCCGGCCGGCCGCCGCGCTGAAACCCGAGCACTACTACCGCGCACTGGCGCTGGCTGTGCGCGACCGGATGCAGGACCGCCGGGTCGCCTCGACGCAGACCTCCCTCGACCTCGGCCGCAAGGTCACCTGCTATCTGTCCGCGGAGTTCCTGATGGGCCCGCAGCTGGGCAACAACCTGCTGAACCTGCGTCTGGAGCAGGCCGCAAAGACCGCGTTGGCCGCGATGGGCCAAGACCTGGACGAGGTGCTGGCGTGTGAGGCCGAGCCCGGTCTGGGCAACGGCGGCCTGGGCCGGCTTGCCGCGTGCTACCTGGACTCGCTGGCCACCCTCGAACGCCCGGCGATCGGCTACGGAATCCGCTACGAGTTCGGCATCTTCAACCAGGAGATCCGCGACGGCTGGCAGGTCGAGAAGACCGACAACTGGCTGGTCAACGGAAACGCTTGGGAGATAGCCAAACCCGACGTTAACTACTTGGTGAAGTGGGGTGGCTACGCCGAGCACTACACCGACGACGCCGGCCACGACCGTGCCCGGTGGGTGCCGGGTCGTGTGCTCAAGGGGGTCGCCTACGACACCCCGATCCAGGGCTACGGCGTCAACACGTGCAACGTGCTGACACTGTGGAGCGCTCGGGCCGTCGAATCCTTTGCCCTGGAAGCCTTCAACACCGGGGACTACTACAGGGCCGTCGAAGACGAGGTGACCTCGGAAACCGTCACCAAGGTGCTCTACCCCAACGACGAGCCCGACGCCGGCAAGCGGCTGCGCCTGCTGCAGCAGTACTTCTTCGTGTCGTGCTCGCTGCAACACGTGCTGCACATCATGGATGACCTCGCCGACGCCGGAGTCCACGAACTTCCACAGCGATTCGCCTTGCAGCTCAACGACACTCACCCGTCGATCGGCGTAGCCGAGCTCATGCGGCTACTGGTCGACGAGCGCGGCCTGGACTGGGACGAGGCGTGGACGATCACCGTCGCAACGTTCGGTTACACCAACCACACCCTGCTGCCGGAGGCGCTGGAGAAGTGGCCGCTGGAGCTGTTCGCCGACTCGCTGCCGCGCCACCTCGAGATCATCTACGAGATCAACAGGCGGTTCCTCGACGAGGTGCGCGCCAAGTTCCCGGGTGACGAAGACCGCGTTCGCCGCATGTCGCTGATCGGCGAGGACGGCGGCAAGAACGTCCGGATGGCGCACCTGGCCACCGTCGGCAGCCACGCCATCAACGGTGTCGCCGCCCTGCACTCGGAGCTACTGAAAGACAGTGTGCTCAAGGACTTCTACGAGATGTGGCCGGAGCGGTTCAGCAACAAGACCAACGGTGTGACGCCGCGACGCTTCCTGGCACTGGCCAACCCGGGCCTGCGTGAGCTGCTGGACCGGACCATCGGTGAAGGGTGGCTGAAGGATCTCGACCGCCTCCGGGGTCTGGAGCCGTTCGTCGAAAATGCGTCGTTCCGCGCGCAGTGGCGTGACATCAAGCGTGGCAACAAATCCCGGTTGGCCAAGTACCTGCGCACGGCGACAAGTATCGAACTCAACCCCGACTGGATGTTCGACATCCAGGTCAAGCGGATCCACGAATACAAGCGTCAACACCTCAGCGTGCTGCATATTGTCGCGCTCTATCACCGCCTCAAGCAGAACCCGCAGCTGTCGATTCCGGAGCGCGCGTTCATCTTCGGCGGCAAGGCGGCGCCCGGCTATTTCATGGCCAAACGAATCATCAAGCTGATCAACGCCGTTGGCGAGACCATCAACAACGACCCGCAGGTCAGCAAGTCCCTCAAGGTCGCGTTCGTGCCGAACTTCAGCGTCAAGAACGCACAGCTGATCTACCCGGCGGCGGACCTGTCCGAGCAGATCTCCACCGCGGGCAAGGAAGCCTCGGGAACCGGGAACATGAAATTCATGATCAACGGCGCCCTCACCATCGGCACGCTCGATGGTGCCAACGTCGAGATGCGCGATGAGGTCGGCGCCGAGAACTTCTTTCTGTTCGGGCTGACCGAGTCCGAGGTCGAAGCCGTCAAGGCCAACGGCTATCGCCCGCAGGATTACATCGACGGCAACGACGAACTGCGGGCTGTGCTGGATCTCATTGCGGGCGGGGCGTTCTCGCACGGCGACACCGAGGTGTTCAAGCCGCTGGTTGACAACCTGCGCTACGACGACCCGTTCCTGGTGTGCGCCGACTTCGCGTCCTACGTGGCCGCGCAAGAGCTGGTCAGCGCCGCGTGGCAGGACAAGGACGCGTGGACGAAGATGTCCATCCTGAACACTGCGCGCAGCGGCAAGTTCTCGTCGGACCGCGCGATCGCCGAGTACTGCGACGAGATCTGGAACGTATGGCCGCTGACCGTCACGATGTGACGTCACGCCTCGGCGGGATCGGCAGCCGCGCGCTTTCGTCGAGGTCGACGTCGAGCGCGTTGAGCGCCAGCGCCAGACCGGCATAGCGGTTGATCACCATCAGCACTTCGACGGTGGCCTGCGAGCCGACCGCTCGGTGAACCCGGTCGAACATCTCCGCCGAGACGTGCTGGGTGGTCAGCAGCTCGCTGGTCAGCTCGAGTACCGCAAGCTCGGTCCCCTCGAGCGGCATTTCCCGCCAGTCGGACTCGGAAAGAATCGCGTCGATCTCGTCGGTACCGACGCCGGCGGTGCGGGCGATGTCGCGGTGCTGGCCGAGTTCGTACGCGCAGTCCATCAGGTATGCGGTGCGCAGCACGACGAGTTCTCGCAGCCTGAGCGGCAGTGTCGGGCTGGTGAGGGCCGCGTCACCCGCGACCATCCACCCAGTGAACACCTTCTCGGCGTTGGCCAAAGCGCGGTAGACGTTGAGATTGCCACGGGCATTGGTCAATTCGCGAGCCCGAGGTGTCATGTCGGACGGGTCGCGGTAGGCGATGCGTGTCATCGGGCGTCGACCTCGACGTCGACGGCGTTGAGCACCAGGGCCAGCCCGTAGTAGCAGCCGACGAGCATTAGGAGTTCGGTGATCGCCTCATCGCCGAAGATGCTGTGAGCCTTGGTGAATGACGCCTCACTGAGTCGTCGGGTGACGCACAGTTCGGTGACGACGTCGAGGAGGACGCGTTCGGTGTCGTCGAAGTCGGCCGCGTCGAAGTCATCAGTCTCGACGATGGCACTGATCTGGTCTTCGGTCAGGCCGGCGTCGAGGGCCATTACGATGTGATGGCCGAGTTCGTAGCGGGAGTTCTGCAGTCTGGCCACCCTCAGGATGACCAACTCCCGCGTCCGCGGCTTAAAGGTCGGGCTCTCGAATAATTCGCCGACCATCTGTGCCCAACCCACGAAGACGTCGGGCGCGTTGGCGAGCACCCTCAGCACGTTCACCGCGCGACTACGGACCATCAACTCGCGGACGGGTTCGGGTTGCTGTTCGACGTCGACTAGCGGTATCCGCGACATCTGTTTCCTCCCTTGGCTATTCGGCGGCCAGTGTAAAGGTCCAGTCCAAGGTCACGAACGGTTCGTCGACCGTGGTCCCGTCGGGGGTCTGACCGGGTTCGTGCCACACAAAGTCAGCCATCAGCGAATCCTGGTCGGCGAAAACGGCGTCGTGCCCGATGTACGGGTCGTCCCGCCGGAACAGTTGAGTGATCAGCGGCCGGTAGCCCTCCGCTTTAAACCAGAAGTGCACGTGCTGCGGTCGGACCGGCGAACGATTCGCCGCGCGGAGGATTTCGCCGCACGGCCCGTCGGTGGGCACGGGGTAGTAGCGCGGTGTGATGGACCGATACCAAAACCGACCGTCGTCAGTGGTGGTCAGCAGCGCCCGCATGGCGAACTGGTCGCGCGGCTTCTCAGTCCGCTGAACGTCGTAGAAGCCCTCGCCGTCGCTGTGCCAGGTGTCGACCTTCGCGCCGGCGACAGGGGTGCCGTCTTCGTCGACGACCCGGCCTGTGACGAACATCGGCCTGCCGCCGACGCCTTCGGAGATGTCATCACCGTTGGCGGCGCTCGGCCGCCCCTCAACATAGAACGGACCGAGCAGTGCCGAGTCGGTCGTCGACGCTCCGCTGCGCTGGTTGATCTTGTCCAGCAGCATGCTCAACCCCAGGATGTCGGAGAGCAAAACGAACTCCTGCCGCGCCGGGCTGGAGATCTTGCCGGTGCGTTCGAGGAAATCCATTGCAGTGAACCATTCGTCGCCGGTCAGTCGAACCTCACGTGCGAAGTCGTGCAGATGCTGGACCAGGCAATCGAACACCTCGCGGAATCGCGGGTCGGTGGAGTTCGCGAAGGACTGTCGCACCGCGGCGGTGAGCGTCTGCTCGGTCAAGTTGGATGACATCGGTGTGCCTCGCTTTGTCAGGGCCGGATCACGACGCGGCCGGCGGTGTGGTCGGCCACGGCCTGATAGGCCGCGACTGCGTCGTCGAGCGGGTAGGTGGCGGAGATCGGAAGCGGGCGGAACTCCCCCGACGCGAAGTAGGGCGCCATCTGCTCGAGGCGGCGCGCCGAATCGACGATCGTCAGCTTTCCGCTATCGACGCCGAGGATGCGAGATTCGTTGCGGTACAAGTCGCGAACGTTGACCTCGACGACGGGCGATCCGATCGCGCTGATCACCACGAGCCTGCCCCGGCGGGCCAGCGCGGCCAGCGCCGCGGGCGTCGTCGCGCCGCCGACCGCGTCGTACACGACGTCCGCTTTGATGTCGCCGGCCATGTCATAGGTGACGAATTCGTCGATCACGGCAGCCGCGGGAGTGTCGCCTTCGGGTGATCGCCTCCCCACACCAATGACTTTGGCGCCGAGCGTGTGCGCGATCTGCGCGACCGCTCCCCCGACACCGCCCGTCACTCCGAAGACGGCGACGGTTTCGCCGACCGCCAGTTGCGCCGTTTGCACCAGCCCGTACCACGCGGTGACGAAGTTGACGCCGACCGTAGCGGCTTCGTCGAAACTGAGTCGTTCGGGCTTTCGAGCCAGGGCTGCGGCGGGAACCGAGATCAATTCGGCGTGTGACCCGTCGCGATTGAAGCCGGTGTCTCCCCCGGTTCCCCAGACCGCCACGCCTTCCCATTCCGGTGGGCCGCCGACGACCACACCCGCGAAATCACGTCCAGGTGTGCGCGGCAGGATCGTCCAATCCATAGCGCCGCCAATGTTTTTCACATCGGACGGGTTGATGGATGCAGCCTCGACGCGAACGACCGCTTCGGCCGTCGTCGCGCACGGATCGGGAACGTCCTCGACCCGCAACACACCGAGGTCGCCGAACTCGTGGAAACGCAGCGCCCGCATGCGTCAGTCGTCGACCGGTGCCGGCGCCCCGACCTTGCGACGGGCCGCTCCCCACAGTCCGGTGCCGACGCCGACGACGGCGCCGCCCAGCCCGATCAATTGCTGCGACCGCTTCATCTCGTGGTGGACGCTCATGCCGCCCAGCAGATCGGCGGCGTCAGCGCCGGCGGAAGCGAGAAACCAGCCGCGGGTATTGCTGCCGCGCAATGCCGACGCGGCCAACAATCCGCCGATCAACGCGTCACGGTAACCCATTGAGCGCAGTAATAACTGCGCGGTCGGCGACGGTCTATCCCTGTCGCCCCACAGCCGGTTCGCCCGCAAAGGGTCGACGAGAAACGAGATACCGGAGGCTAGTCTGATTGTGCCCACGGCCAGCGCCGCACGGTCGATAGTCATGAGATACGAGCCTAGATGCTCGCCGAGCGTCGAGTTGTCGCGTTGTTATCGTGCGATGTTCCCATCGTGTCGACGTTCGTGCCCGCAGCGGGATGTCAGAATTCAGGTCATGATCGAAACGTCCCCGCCAGCCTCAGCACCACGGTTCGAGCCGGATGAGGGCTGGGTGCCCGCCGACGAGCGAAGGTTCGGGCTGGACCGGCGCACGCTGCGCCCGACCCTGGCCGTCTTCGCCCTGGTCGTCTTGATGTCGGTGGTCTTGCCGGTGATCAACGCGTCGGTCCCGTACCACGACATCGTCCGGCCCGGCGACGTCATGCAGATCGACGGCGACGTGACCTTCGTTCCCGAGGCCGGTTGGGGTATCACGTCCGGTGTGCGCGCCGGCCACGCCCCGATCTCGGGGCAGTATCCCGCCTCGGCCACCGTCGAAGACGGTGCGCTGAAGTTCACGCTGCGCACCGGACAGTTCCACGGCGACGCGGACCAACTGCTCGATCAGATCGAGACCACCTCAGAAGCGCTGAACCAAGGGCGCGGCGTGCACATCACCGGCGCGCCTGCCACCATCGTCACTTCGCAGGGCAAGCAGGGCGCAACCGTGCGAGTCACCGGACCGCACACCGGAGGCCTGATCGCCGCGTTCGTGTTCGACGGCCGAGGAGTCGAAGCGGTGGCGACCGGTCCGACCGACGCCGGCACCGACCGGAGCGCCGCGGTGTTGCGGATGATCGACAGCATCAACAAGCCCAAGCAGGAACAGCGATGACGACTCTGGCCCAACTCGATCGGACGCGCGACGCCGCGCTGGACCTTTCCGGCTGGGGCCGACGGTTCGTGTTCTACCAACCGCGCAACTTCGCGTTCTGGGGCTACTTGACGCTGGTCGGAATCGGTGTGCTGACGTTCTTTTCGACGCTGGCCCGTGAATACAACGCCTACGGCGAAGCGATCGGGCTGGCGGTGACGTCATTCGCCATCTACGCGGCGCTGTTCTGGTGGTTCACCGATCGGATCGACCACTACGCCAAACTGCCGCACAAACTGATGGTCGTCGCGTTCCTGTGGGGTGGCTTCGCAGCCACCGGCGCGATGGCCGCCAATGCCAATGACGCGATGCTGGCCCTGTACGGCAAGAACTTCGGCCAGGTGTGGGCACTCAACTGGGGTGCCGGGCTGGCCGCGCCGTTCACCGAGGAACTGGCCAAGGGTTCGGGACTGTTGTTGCTCATCGCCCTGGCGCAGCGACACGTGCGGACCGCGTTCGACGGGTTCATCCTCGGCGCGTTCATCGGCCTGGGATTCCAGATTGTCGAGGACATCACCTACGCCATGACGTCGGCCGGTACTCAGTTTGGCGCCAACCAAATTGGGGCCTCGGTCGGCACGATCATTCTTCGGATGCTCACCGGGGTGGCCGCTCATATTCTGTACAGCGCCATCTTCTGCGCGGGTGTGGTCTATCTCTTCGGCCGTCCGGCGGAACCGCGCAAGGTCGGCCGTGGCCTGATCCTGATCGCGATACCGATGCTGCTGCATGGGACCTGGGATTCGGTGGCCACCATCGCCGGCCAAAACTCGCTAGCGCTGATCGGTCTGCTGATCGGCACGATCATCGTCGCGCTGATCGTCGTTGCGCGGGTATACAAGTTGACTGTCGCAAGAGAACGCGGCTTCGTCCGTGACGTGATGGCCCCCGAGCAGGCCCGCGAGATCATCACCCCGCTGGAGCTCGACGCGATGGCCGGTAATCGCAAGGCCCGCAAGGCGTATCGCAAGGCTGGCCGCAATCGGCAGGAACGCCGGCGAGCGCGCTACATCCTCAACGCCGGGTACGCGCTCGCCGACGAGTTGGCCGCCGCCCGCGGCGCCGACACCGACCGGGTGCGTTTCGCACGCTCGGAGGTCGCCCGCATCCGGGCGGGCATCCCCTCGCCGTGGTGACGCTATCTGATAACTGAGTCGTCGGGCACCCGGGGCGATTCCTCGGGGGTCCAGGCGAACGGCTGGCCAGGCTGACCGGGAAACAGGTAATCGATGAAAGCCGCTGCGGTGGGCTGTGGTTCGTGGTTGGCCAGGCCCGGCCGCTCGTTGGCCTCGATGAACGCGTACTCCTCGCCGGTGACATCGGGGACGAGCAGATCGATGCCGGTCACTGGGATACCGATCGCCTCGGCAGCAGCGACCGCGACCTTGCACAGCTCGGGATTCACCTCGGGCGTGACATCGTGGATCGTGCCGCCCTGATGCAGGTTGGCGGTGTGGCGCACGCGCAGCCGATTACCTTGGGGCAGAACGTCGTCCAGCTGCCATCCGGCTTCGTTGACCGTCGACTCGGTGATGGCGTCGAGCGGAATCTTGGACTCGCCACCGGTGGCCGCCGAGCGCCGTCGACTCTCGGCCACGATCAAATCCCGCACGGTGTGCTTGCCGGTGCCGATGACCTCCGGCGGCAGCCGGAGGGCCGCGGCGACGACGCGGCCGTCGATCACCACCAGTCGAAGGTCGTCGCCGGTAATCCGCTGCTCGATCAGCACCTCGGGATACTGCTCGCGCGCCCGCGCCAGCGCCGCGGTGAGGTCGTCGGGTCCGTTCTCAGCCGTCACGCCGACCGTGATGCCCTTGCCCTGTTCACCTCGAGTGGGTTTGACGACAACTTCCCCGACATCTTTCAGAAAGGCGAAGTCGTCCTCGTCGAACGTTGCCAGCCGAGCGCGCGGTACGGTGATACCCGCGTCCGACACCAGCCGGCGGGTCAACCTCTTGTCGTCGCAACGGCACATCGCGATAGCCGAGGTGAACTCCGACAGCGACTCTCGGGTGACGACGCTGCGACCGCCGTGGGTGAGGCGCATTTCGCCGGTTTCGGCGTCGAGTACCTCCACCCAGATGCCGCGACGCAATGCCTCGTCGGCGATGATCCGCGCGTAGGGATTCAGATCGTCGACCGTCTCCGGCGGCGGGCTGAACAGCGGTTGGTTGATCGCATTCTTTCGCTTGATCACCAGTACCGGGACGCGGCGAAAGCCCAGCTTCTCATAGAGTCGGATCGCCGCCGAATTGTCGTGGGTAACAGACAGATCCATGTACGCACGGCCTGCACGACGGAAGTGTGAGGCCAACTTCTTGGTCAGCGCGATGCCGATGCCGGGTATCCCCGCAGCTGGATCGACGGCCAACGTCCACAAACTCGAGCCCTGCTCGGGGTCGTTGAACAGTAGTTGGTGGTCGACGCCGGTCACCGTGCCGACCACGGCACCGTCGTCGTCGCGTACCGCGAGCAGGTACGTGACGGCCGGCTGGTTCAGGTTGTTGTCCCAGATCGTGTCGACCGGCGAGGGAACCATCCCGCAGCGGACGAATACGCGATTCATCGAGTCGGCGTCGGACGAGTCGTCGAGCGGGCGAACGGTGACACCCACCGGGGAGGGAGCGGTGTCGTCCTCCTCCGACTCGTCACCGAACCGCAGTCGATACGTGTGACTGGGGTCGATGAACAGCTCGGAAGGCGCTCCGGCAACCACGATTTGGGGTTCGCGCGCATAGATGCAGATATCACGCCGCCCGGGCGCCTCCCGTCGAAGTGCATCGGCCAACTTACCGGCGTCGGCATATGTCTGGCCGAAAATGAGTTTGCCCCAACCCAATTCGAGCTCGACGTCCTTCGCCATGGCGTCCACCAGATCCGGCGGTGACGCGTCGTGCAGACCGAGCGTGATCGCCTCGGTGTGGTCCTTCGACGGACCGACGGAGGTCATGCGGCCGGCCCGGTCACACCATGACGTTGTAACCAGAGCTCAAGCAGCGCAATCTGCCACAGCTCATTTCCGCGAAGCGGGGTCAGGCGCCCGTTGGGGTCGGCCAGCAACGCGTCCACCGCTCCAGTATCGAACAATCCACGCTCCTTGGCGACCGGTGCGTAGAGAGCATCGCGGACCATGTCGAGGTACGGACCTTCGAGGTGGGTCAGCGCCGGCACCGGGAAGTAGCCCTTCGGTCGGTCGATCACCTCGGACGGAATCACCCGTCGCGCAGCCTCTTTCAGGACGCCCTTGCCGCCGTGAGCAATCTTCAACTCCGGCGGACAGGTGGCGGCCAACTCGACCAGTTCGTGGTCCAGGAACGGGACCCTGCCTTCGAGCCCCCAGGCCATCGTCATGTTGTCGACCCGCTTGACCGGATCGTCGACCAACATCACCATCGTGTCGAGCCGCAGCGCGCGGTCGATGCCCGTTTCGGCGCCGGCCCGCGCGAAATGCTCGGTGACGAAACGCAGGCTGGGATCGCCCGGTGCCAGGTAGCCCTCGGCCAGCAGGGCGGCCAGACCCGCCTCGTCACGATCGAAAAATGCGCCCCGATATTGCGCGACCGAGCCCTCGATGCTGGCGGCGGCGGGTTCACCCATCGGCGGGTACCAGTGATACCCAGCGAACACTTCGTCGGCGCCCTGGCCCGACTGCACCACCTTGACGTGCTTGGCGACTTCTTGGCTGAGCAGGTAGAAGGCGACACAGTCGTGGCTCACCATCGGCTCACTCATCGCACCGATCGCCCCGTCGAGTGCGGGCAGCATCCGCTCGGTGCCGATCCGGATCTGGTGGTGGTCGGTCTCGAAGCGCTTGGCCACAATGTCGGAGTACTGGAATTCGTCGCCTTTGATGTCGCCGGCGGACTCGAAGCCGATGGAGAACGTCGACAGCCCATGCTGCCCGGCCTCGGCGAGCAGTCCGACGATCAGACTCGAGTCGACCCCGCCGGAGAGCAGGCAGCCGACCGGGACATCGGCTACCAGTCGACGCTCGACCGCGGTGCGAAGCGACGACAACACGGCGTCTTCCCAGTCGCGCTCGGACCAGTCGGCGCGGTCGTCGCGCCGAGTGAAGTCGGGCAGCCAGTAGGTGGTGGCGACGCGACGCCCGTCCGGTTCGATGGCCAGCAGCGACCCGGGCGGGATCTTGCGCACGCCACGCAGGATGGTGGCCGGTGCCGGCACCACCGAGTGGAACGTCATGTAGTGGTGCAGCGCGTCGTGATCGATGCGGGTGTCCACACCGCCGCCGGCCAGCAACGCCGGTAGCGTCGACGCGAACCTGACCCGATGGCTGTCCTCGGTCACATACAGCGGTTTGATGCCCAGCCGGTCGCGACCGAGCAGCACTCGACCGCTGTCGCGTTCGACGATCGCGAAGGCGAACATGCCCATGAAGTGGCTGACGAAGTCGTCGCCCCAGCGGTGGTAGGCCTTAAGCAGAACCTCGGTGTCGCTGGTCGAGAAGAAGCGGTAGCCGTAACCCTGAAGCTCGGTGCGCAACTCTTTGTAGTTGTAGATGCAACCGTTCCAGGCGATCGTCAGGCCCAGGTCGGAATCAACCATGGGCTGCGCGCCGTGTTCGCTCAGATCGATGATTTTTAGACGACGATGACCAAGCGCGACTCGACCTTGTGACCAGACGCCGGCACCGTCGGGACCCCGCGGCGTCATGACGGCAGTCATTGCTGCCACCGCCGCTACGTCCGGCGCTCGCCCGTCGAGTCGCACCTCACCGGTGGCTCCACACACCTGAATAACCCTACAGAGGTCGATTTCGGTGCGCGCGGCGCTGACCCGACGAGGGGGTGCGCGCGCTTGCTGTCCGGCGTATTCGTTCCACGTAGTGACTCACTTTCTGTTCATCGCGTTGTCTTGACCACAGTCCCGGGGAAGGCGCTGAAGTTTCTCGGCGTCCTCGTTTTCCACCTGGAGGTAACGACGCCCGTTGGGGTCCGTGGCCACGTTGATCGCCGGCCCGTCGCCGCTGACGCTGTCCGGTGCCATGAACAGCTGCAGTTCACCGGAGTCGACGTACAACATGGCGTCGTCGTTGGATAGCTTCCACGGGTGGCCGTCGGTCGGCCAGCGCCCACCGACGAGCCTGATGCCTGAGCTGTTGCCGTCCTCGTCCTGGTGGACGGCCACGCTGCCGATCCACAACTTCGACGGCAGTGGGCGGAAGTACACGGCGAGGCGTTGACGGTTGAAATCCACATCGACCGGGATGCCGATGGGCGGCAGCGACGTGCCTTCGGGCCGATCGTTCAGCGACTGTTTCACCTGGCGCGATCCCAAGCCGACGCCGAACCAGTCGATTGTCAACACGGTGGTGAGGTACTGCACGATCGCCAGGGTCAGCAGGCCGCCAGCGCCGGCGGCGCCGATTCCGGCCGCCCCGGCGACCCACGTCACCGGCAGAGCGAGCAGTCCCACGGTGGCCACGGCGCCAGCCGCCGCCGCGACCTTGCCAGGCACGGTCAGGCTGAAGTCCGGGTTGACCTCAGCCTCGGGCGGATTCTGGGTCGGTCGCACCCCCACGGTTTTCGGGAGGGCGTCTAGCCGCTCGTGGACGCGTTTGACCTCCGCCTCGTAGTCCTCGGTGCTGAGCTGCCCGGCGCGCTTTTGTTCGCCGGCCGCCCGCAACGCCTGCTGGAGACTTTCAATGGTTTCCAGGTCGGCTCGCAGCGTCTCGTGACCGTCGGGGTCGCGCGGGATGTCGTCCAAGGTCATTTCGTAGGTGACATGGAACGTGGCATTGAAGTCGTAGAGCGTGGTCTCGGCGCTGACCGTACCGTCGACGACGAGCCGACCGTCCTGGGTTCGCGGGACGATGTCGGCGTCGAGTGCCTGTAGGCAGCGGTCCTGCCCGCCGATGGTGATGGTTTTCGGGCCGTTCAACAGGCATGGCACGTCGGCGTCGAAGTCGCTTTCATTCAGATCGAAGGTGTTCATCACGGTATCGCGTACCTGCCGCAGGATGCTCCACCCGGTGACCGCCAATCCCGTTTTCTCGTGCGGGTTTTCGGCCAGGATCGACGGAGGCAGCTCCTCACCGGACGGCAACTCCCGCACGGTTTGCAGCTGGATCACCATGGATTCGTTGGTCGACCCGTCGACGTCGAAACGCTGCACGACGGCGTCAAGTGCTTTGACGGTCGTGTCGTCACGCGATCCCGGGTCGACTTCCATGGGGGTCGGCATCAGGTCCATCACGCCGGCCTCCCCCATCTCGGCGAGCTTTGGGCGGACGGCGTCGGAGACCTGGGCGGCCAGCGAGTCGAGCACCCTAAGCCTGGCCTCGTCATCGGAAAGCGTTGGATGTTGCAGCTTTTCGAGGTTCACCATCAGCTCGCCGGCGATGCTGTGCGTGATCCAGTAGGCCTCGGCGTAGTCGAGTTGCCACGTGATGCGCGGGTCTTGGTCGGTGAAGGCGATGCTGCCGTCCACACGCCGCTCGATGTGCGCGCCGAACAACTGTGGCGCGTATTCGTGTTGGACCGGGGTCGCAAGCAGCACGGGCGCATCTTGAGCGTTGAGATCCAGCGCGATGGTTCGCTTGCCCGGCTCGGTTTCGCGTGACTCGAGCTGATCGTGGACGGTAAGCCGACCGAACAACGGGATCTCGTTGTACGGGATTTCGCGAGACTCGTTGGCGCGTGGCCCATCCGGGATCGTGATCGTTGCGGGCGGCAACGAGACGAGCGGTATGCAGGTGACCGAGTCGATGGTGATCTTCGAGTCGAAGATAGCTAGATCGATCGCGAAATGCCTTAGCGGATCGCGGGTTTCACCATCTGCTTCCTCTTGCCACAGTCGTTGCTGCGCATCGAAGACGAACCAGACGCGGTCCAGCGTGAGGTCGAGCTTGGCCGTTGCCGAGTAGCCGGGGCCGTCGACGGCTTCGGTGTACGTGTCGCCGCTGAACATGTCGACGGTCTGATCCTGGACGCGTTCGCGATGGATCTCGATGATCGTGTCGGGGCGCAGCATGCCGATCCTGTACCCAGAACACGCGGGGTTAGAACAGGCGATGCCGTTTGCTCAGTACGGTGGTCGAATGGAATCGCAGCGTCTCTTCGTGGCGACGTTTATGGCGATCACCTTTGCCTTGCTGGCGTTCCTTCTCGTCGCGATCGACTGGGCGGCTGCGAGCGGTCGGCTGCGGCGCAATCAATGGGTGGGGATTCGGACCCGGTCGACAATGCGCAGCGACCGGGCCTGGGTAGCCGGACACCGGGCCGCGCTGCGGTTGATGCCGCTGCACTTGTTGACCGGTGTCGGGCTGTTGCTGGCCGTTCTGAGCGCGCAAACCGTCGAGCGCGTTCACCTCATCGGAATCGGCGGCGCGGCAGTGTTTGTCGTGGTCGCGGTGATCACTGCCGTTGTGGCCGGCCGGGCCGCCAAGGCGGCGGAGGGTGAGCCAGGTTGAACTGGGAGTAGCCAATTCACACGGACGGTACATCTCAAGAATTCCCGGGTGCGCTACCCGGTAATACTTTGCGATCCGATCCCTCACCCACTCCAGAGGATTTGCATAAGCGTTGTATTCAGCTCTCGTGAGTGCGGCCAGCTCGGCCAAAGGTCGATCTGGGGTCTTCGAAAATCGGGAAAGGTACTGCCATTTATCGGCCCGGCGCCCGAATGGGTCAGGCGCATCCAGTGGCCCGATCATACAATTTGTTTCACCTCGCGGCTAGATTGGTAAATCTGAATCTTGCAGTCGTCCGAACGATAGAAAACGACCGTACGACTTCTGTCGAGAATCGGCGCGTCATGTGGGCTCGGAAACAGCCATGTGAACCGGCATCCGAACTTTCACCGCATTAAAAACGTGTAGTAATTACCAATTGCTTCCAGCGCCTTCGCGTTCAGGTCGGGATAGCGATCATGAATTACGGACTCGACGTAGTCGCCGGCTTCGTTCAGAGAAAGACGATCCCAATCAGGCTCGATCTGCATCGCTTCTCGCAATATCGACTTCACCCCCGCCAGGGCGCTGTCACTTGCCGACCCGTACTGTGCGTTGAACTCTTCGTCGTTCTTGCCCGGGTACCGTTTCAGATACAGGGCAATCGCGTCACTAAGACTGAAATCATCGCCGAGTGTCATCTGTACCTCACTTGCCTCTCTCAAAGATCGTGGTTGAATGCCCTGTATCGGGATCGATCTGGACGATCCGTGTTATATCTGGGTTTTCCATAAGACGAGGTATTTCAACAGTTTGCCAAACATTCCCAGGGCGCAGATTTGAGCCAACGATTGCTGTTACCTCGCCGTGCGCGTTCTCCGCGTAGGCGGCCGAAGCATCTTCCCAAAATTGCACCGACACTGGATCGTGACGGTTCCAAACCGGCAGCGGATTGATTCCTTTCTCCGCGAGGGTCATCTCTAGCGTCGTACCTCCGGAGCCGTGTGCTATCAGTTCAGCTATCCCAGAGCCGTCAGGACCAACTCCGATACCGTCGGCATTTCTACCTGACCAGTAGAAGGCAGTATTTGGCTCCGTGGCGGTTATACCTCGAAGCTGCTCATACGACGGCAGGCTGCCAGGCAGGTAGTGACCGTCACTGTCCATGGCGTACGGATCGACGTGGTGCTGCTCATCAGGCGTTGAATGCTCAGCCGGCACGTGCTCGTTACCGTCGCCCATGCCTCGCGACGTGTGGTCTGCGTAGAGAGGAGGCTCCGGCGGACCCGATCCCGCATGCCCGCCGCCAGGTGCGTCAAGCGGGCCCGATCCTCCATGCCCGCCGGATATCAGAGGTTCAGGCGGGCCAGACGGCACGTGGCTCGCGGGCGCATGAGCCTCGGCGGGGTTAGCAACGTGTCCCGCAGCGACCGGAACCTTCGCCGAGTCAGGAGCATGTCCCGCGGCCAATGGGACGTCTTCGGAAGCCGGTGCATGACCCCCCACTATCGGCGGGTCGGAATGCATTGGCCCTCCAGGCGGATCCGGTGGCGGATGTCCGGCTGGCGCAACGACTTCGGCGGGCTCCGACCATGGATTGCCCGCGGATCCCGCAGGTGCCGGAGCGTCGACCGGTCCCGAAGAATGGACACCCGCGGATAAGGGGCCGTCGGGCGGGCCCTGTGTATCAATGAAACCGGTTAGCGGATCGTCTACGGGAGCGGACGGGTGGAGGCCCTCGTGTGGCGGTGTCTCGAGCGGACTAGACGGTCCGAGAAGATCTGGCAGTAACCCCTCAGGCACACCCACCGGTGGATGCACGCCAGGTAGATCCCGAGCAATCGCACCGGCGGCGCTCGCTTCGCCTAGCTCGCCGATTCCGGCACCTTCGGGCCCGAACATCATCCCGGGAAGCGACAGGGCGCCGTCGGCGGCTTTTTCCCCGAGGTAGTAGGACGGGTTGTCGGTGAAGCTTTTGACTTCGCCGACGGCGTCGGCGATGGGGGCGACCGGGCCCAGCGTGAGGTACTCCTCGGCCTTTCCGGCTAGACCCTTGGCCATGCCA
>NZ_LZLV01000019.1 GCF_001673405.1 Mycobacterium sp. 1245111.1
GTGGAAAAGTAGGACACCGCCGAACACACACAACACACCCGTGCCCCCCAAAACCCTTGGGGGGCACGGGCATTTCTACGTTTAGGCCCTGATGCGATGGCGTTGGACCGGCCGAGCCGGCAGCGGCTCCGCGACTGGCGGCGCTCCTACTAGCAAACGCCTGGCGGCAAACCGCCAATTGTTGCATTCCGGTCTCGTAGGTCGCGGTAGCGCAACACTGCGGTTGCAAACAGTTATCCGATCGTGTTGTAACTGTTACAAAAGTGCCCTAACGTTATCAAAGTGAAATCTGTGCTCCATGTGCATGGAGTGCTAACGGAGGGGAGCTTCACATGGCCACGAGCAAGTCGGCCGGCGTTCTGCGCCGGTCCACCACGGGGCGCACGAATTCTGATGCCAAGCGGACCACGTGGGACACGGTCGAGATCGTGGCGACGTCGGTCGTGCGTCCTGTCATCGTTACCGCCGCAGTCTTCGGGGCTGTCTTGGGCTCGATCCCTGCAGCGCACGCGGATTCGGTCGGTGACCCGATGGCGCCCGTTCTCAACAGCGCGGGCATCGGCAACAACGGCCCGGTCAGCGGGGCCATTGCCCAGATGGGTCAATCCATCTGCCCGATGCTGGTAAAGCCTGGGGGCAGTCTGGCTAGTGGGGCGGCTCAGATGACTGGTCACGGCGGTCTAGAAGCGCCCATGGCCGGTT
Organism: Mycobacterium sp. 1245111.1; assembly: GCF_001673405.1. Lineage (GTDB taxonomy): Bacteria > Actinomycetota > Actinomycetes > Mycobacteriales > Mycobacteriaceae > Mycobacterium. The sequence continues at coordinate 703 of NZ_LZLV01000019.1, forward strand.
TTCTCGCCCAGATGGCAATCCAGTCGCAGTGTCCGGGCTGGATAAACTCCGTCGCCAACGGCAACATGCCGTTCCCGCTCCCCGGCGCCGGCGGACCGGGACTGCCACTCGGGCTAGGGGCGCCTGCTCCGCAGCCCCTATTGCCAGGCATCAATCCCGTCGGAGGCCAACCGCGGCCGTTCCCTGGGTTCTAGCTTCAGTCGAACAGCGGCAACGTCGCGGAGCTATGTCTCATCTCCAGGGCGAGCAACGACCGTTTTCGATCCAGGCCGCCGCCGTATCCGGTGAGGCTGCCACTGGCACCGATCACTCGGTGACACGGAACGACGATCGCAATTGGGTTGTGCCCGTTGGCAAGTCCAACCGCGCGAGCCGCGCCTGGAGCGCCGATCTGTTCCGCGATCTCGCCGTACGACCGGGTCTCACCGAACGGGATCGTCAGCAGCGCCTGCCAGACCCGTCGCTGAAACGCAGTGCCCCGCAGGTCGAGCTCGAGCTCGAAATCGGTGAGCTCACCGGCAAAGTACGCGCTGAGCTGGTCGACGGCGTCGCCGAATGCGGTGGGACCAGATGACCAGCCGGCGCGGTTAGGCTCGTAGGTTTGGTCGACCATGCGCAGATTGGTCAGCGTCTGGCCATACCCGGCCAAGGTGAGCAACCCGATCGGACTGTCGATCGTGCGATAGTGCGTCATGCGGTCTCCTTGACTGGCCAGTGGTTTACCGAGTGATCCAGGGTCGTCCATAAATGCTGCGTCGCGTATGAACGCCACGGTCGCCATCGCCGGCTTCGCAGGGTCAACTCGCGATGATCGGCTGGCAAGCCCAATTGCTCTGCAGCCAAACGCAATCCGAGGTCGCTAGCAGGGAACGCGTCCGGATCGCCCAGACCGCGCATCGCGATGACCTCCGCGGTCCACGGGCCGATTCCGGGCAGCGCCAGCAGTTGGCTGCGGGCTGCCTCCCAGTCGCAGCCGGCGTTCAGCACCACGCTGCCGTCGGCGAGTGCCGCGATAAGTCCAGTGACGGTTCGCCGGCGACTCGCCGGAACGGCCAGATGCGCGGGGTCGATGTCGCCAAGTTGTTCGATCGATGGAAACGTATGCGTCAGTGCACCGTTCGGGTCATGAATAGGGTCGCCGTATTGGGCGACCAGTCTGCTCGCGTGGGTGCGTGCCGCCTTCATAGACACCTGCTGGCCCAGCACCGCGCGAACGGCAAGTTCGGCTTCGTCGACTGTTCGTGGAATGCGCTGTCCGGGCGCCTTGGCGACCACTGGGGCCAGCGCCTCGTCGGAGCTCAACACATCGATCACCGCATCCGGGTCGGCATCGAGGTCGAGCAACCTTCGGCAGCGCGAGACCGCCGACGTCAGGTCGCGGAAGTCGTCGAGCATCAGCACGCATTGAACATGATCGCGAGCCGGTGTGAGGCTGGCGATTCCGTTGCCGAACGGCAGCCGCAAGGTACGCCGGTAGGTGCCTTCGCGCACTTCTTCGCACCCGGGTATTACGCTGGCGGCCAGATGGCCGAACACTCCCTCGTAGGCGAACGGAGCCCGCACCGGCAGACGCAACGTCACCGTTCCCGGCGAGGGCGCACCTGCTGCGTTGGGCTCCCGACGTGTCGTTGCGCGTCTGCGTAATTCCGTTGGCGTGCCGTCGAATACCGAACGCACCGTGTCATTGAACTGACGGATGCTGGAAAAGCCTGCAGCGAAGGCGATGTCGCCAAATGGGAGATCTGTGGTCTCGATCAGAATCCGGGCGGTCTGGGCGCGTTGCGCGCGAGCAAGCGCAAGCGGGCCGGCGCCGGCCTCCTCGTGCAGCAGTCGTTGAAGCTGCCGGGTGGTGTAGCCGAGACGGGTGGCCAGCCCGGTGACGCCCTCGCGGTCGACCGTGCCATCGGCGATCAGACGCATGGCGCGGGCGACCAGGTCGCCGCGCGTGTTCCATTCCGGTGAGCCGGGTGAGGCGTCGGGCCGACAACGCTTGCATGCGCGAAAGCCGGCCCGCTGCGCGGCCGCCGCGGTCGGGTAGAAGCAGACGTTGCGGGCTAACGGTGGGTGCACCGGGCAGCTGGGCCGACAGTAGATGCCGGTGGTGCGCACGGCGATGACGAACCAGCCGTCGAACCGGGCGTCCTTGGATTGGACGGCCCGGTAGCAGCGGTCGAAGTCTTCGTGCACGATTCGACTTTTACACCCGGGGTCCGACATTACTCGCGGAAAAGCGACATGGCCGTCCTGAAATCTGGTCACACCGGTACGTATGTAGGTTCCCCCGGCGACGTCATTTTCCCATCACCCATGTCCATCCGATGTCATCTGTCTCACCGAGCTGAGACACCGATAAGCACCCTGCTGAGCTGGCATTACGACGACGGCCGTGGGGTCTAGCGCGCCAACTTGAGCACTAGACCTGGTCATAGCCGACGTGTTATGAGCGAGCCAGGTTACTCCGGGCACAGCGGCATCACGGGTGTTCTTTCCACCGACCGCACAGGGCTGTCTTAAGCGCGACACTAGATCGGTGATTACGCCGATCAACAACGCGTCCTTAGTCGGATAGCGCGCACAGATGATCTTCTTCGACTCCCCGGCCTCTGTGGTGATTATTCGAGGATGGGGCCGTGCAGCTCACAACCGGCGGCGATCTCGACGGGGAGCAGGGCGGTGCCGGGCGATGAGCTCGCTGATGTGACGCGAGACCTCCTCAAGGGGTTGAGTCGACCGCGCGGCGCGGGAAAGTATCACCGCTCCTTCTATTGCGGCGACGATCGTTGTCGACAATGACCTGGCAGTGGAGCGCTTGACTCCGTCGTCATTCAGCTTGTCGGCCAGCATCTGCTCCCACATCGAGAACACGTCGGCGGCGGTGCTCGCGGCCTCTGGCGCTTCGTCGCGACTGCATGCCGCGGCCACGATGGGGCAGCCGCTCTCGAAATCCGTGCTGACCAATACTTCGCTCCACATCCGGCAGAATGCCGCGACGGGATCTGGTTCCTGAACACAGCCGCGCAGCATGGTGGCCATCTCGTCTCCAGCCGAACGCGTCGCCGCGGCAACAAGTTCGGACTTGCCGCCGGGAAAGTTGAGATAGATCGAACGCCGCGTCACACCGCTTGTTGCGAGGATCTGCGCAATACCGGTGCCCGCGACGCCGTGTCGCTGCATCAGCGCAGCCGTAGCTGACGTGAGCCGCTCGCGTACCCGCATGCCATCGCCTCGCTCCGAGTTGGACAAGCATTCATCTTCGTCGCTGATCTACCGCGGCTTGCAATACACCATTCGGTCTACTATTGAGTAGCGCCCGATCGTGCACGCTATGGCGCGGCGGGGGACGCCCACCTTCCTCGTGGACCCAAGATGGCGATGTATTGCCTCCGGTGCGGCAAGCGTGCCCTGAGCGCAAACTGTTCACACCACCGCTTGGCGCGGGCCCGGTTTCAACGATGGTGTCATCGAGCTGTCGCGGCCTTGGGTACCCGTCCCTGTCCGATACCTGCGCCGTACCGTTAACCGAACTCAACTTGACTCCGTCGAACAGCCATATGTCCGCGCCGTCCGGCATTGCGAATTCCGGTGGCACTTCGCGCCGGGCCGCGCGGCCCAATTCGCCCACCGTCGTCCGAGAGCGGACCTGCCACCCATGAGATGAGAGCCACGCACCGGGCTCCTGGGGCAGCGGACCGTTGAGAAACTCCCGCGTAAGCAGATCCCAGACTTCTCGGTCCTTTTCGTCCAACAACTCGTAGTTGACTTGTCGATTATCCCAGGGGTGGGTGAAATACTCGCTGATGATTCGGCTTCCGGCGGCCGATAACGCTGTGACACGGTCGAGCAGCTGATTGGCCTGAGCGCGTGTGAAGTACATCAGCAGTCCCTCGGCGATCCATACTGTTTGCCGTTCGGGCCGAAATCCCCTGCTTAGCAGTGGACCCGCGATGTCCTCACGCAGATCCGCCCGCAGTGGCACTCGCGAGCAGTCGGGAATCAGCCTGTGTTGTAACAGGACCCGTTCTTTGAACTCAAGCACCGGCGCCTGGTCGATTTCAAAAACGACGGCGTTCATGGGCAGTCCCAAGCGGAACGGGCGGCTGTCAAATCCGGCGCCTAGCAAGACGACTTGACGGCATCCGGCGTCGATCCCGTCCAGCAGTTGGCTGTCGTAAAACGGTGTGCGCTGGGTGAAATAGAAATCCAGCAGGTTCCATAGCTTCGAGGAACCATCGTCTCTGACCGGCCCCAGGTGTGGCAACGACGTATTGGAAATCCCCCGAAAGCGTGGAGGCATGCACTATGAGGAGTAGTCATGTCAGAGACGCGCAGGAAGTTCGACCAG
>NZ_LZLV01000020.1 GCF_001673405.1 Mycobacterium sp. 1245111.1
GGTCAGCAGGAAGCGGGCGAACTCGATGTTGGTGATGACGCCGAGCACCGCGGTGTCGGCCAGGGCCCGGCCCAGGGTTCGCAGCGCCGTCGCCCGATCCGGGCCGTAGGCAATGACTTTCGCCAGCATCGGGTCGTAGTCGCTGCCCACGACCATGCCGGCGGACAGCCCCGAGTCGATGCGCACACCGGCCGCATGCGACTCCGTCACCGCCAGCACATCACCGCCGGTCGGCAGGAAGCCCTGGGCCGGATCCTCGGCGTAGACCCGTGCTTCAATCGCGTGACCCCGCAACGCAATGTCGTCCTGGGCGACGGTCAGCTTCTCCCCCGCCGCGATCCGGACCTGCCACTCGACCAGATCCCATCCAGTCACCATCTCGGTGACCGGATGCTCGACTTGCAACCGGGTGTTCATCTCCATGAAGAAGAACTCGTCGGGACGATCCGCCGAGACGATGAACTCGACCGTGCCCGCGCCGGTGTAATCCACGCTGCGGGCGGTGTCACACGCGGCCGCGCCGATCCGGGCGCGGGTCTGGGCATCGAGCAGCGGCGACGGCGCCTCCTCGATTACTTTTTGATGCCGGCGCTGCAGGCTGCACTCGCGCTCGCCGAAGTGCACCACGTTACCGTGGGCGTCGGCCAACACCTGCACCTCGATGTGCCTGGGACGCAGCACAAATCGCTCCAGAAACAGCGTGTCGTCACCGAATGCCGCGGCCGATTCGCGTCGAGCGCTGACCAGCGCGGCCGGCAGGTCGGCCGGCCGCTCGACCATCCGCATGCCCTTGCCGCCCCCGCCGGCAGACGGCTTGACCAGAACCGGGTAGCCGACCTCGTCTGCGGCTGCGATCAATTCCTTGTCGCTGAGGCCGGGCCGCGCGATGCCCGGAACCACCGGCACCCCGAACGCCGACACCGTGCCCTTCGCCGCGATCTTGTCGCCCATCGTCTGGATGGCACCCACCGGCGGACCGATGAAAGCGATCCCGGCCTTGTCCAGTGCCGCCGCGAAATCGGCGTTCTCCGAGAGGAATCCGTAGCCCGGATGCACCGCTTGAGCCCCGGTGCGCAGGGCCGCATCGACGATCGCGGCGACATTGAGGTAACTGTCGCGTGCCGCCGCCGGGCCGATCGCGATCGCGACATCCGCTTCGGCCACGTGCCGCGCGTTCGCGTCGGCCTCGCTGTAGACGGCGATCGATCGAATCCCCATCGCCTTGAGCGTGCGGATCACCCGCACGGCGATCTCGCCGCGGTTGGCAACCAGAACGGTGTGGAATCCCATCGCGCTCACATCCGGAAGACGCCGTAGGAGACCGGGTCGACCGGCGCGGTGGACGTCACGGAAAGCGCGAGCCCCACAACTGTTCTGGTATCCGCGGGATCGATAACCCCGTCGTCCCAGAGCCGGGCTGTCGAGTAGTACGGGTTGCCCTGGTGCTCGTACTGCTCGCGGATCGGGGCCTTCAACGCTTCTTCCTCCTCGGCCGTCATCCCGCCGCGCACGGTCGCCAGCACCGACGCCGCCTGCTCACCGCCCATCACCGAGATCCGGGCGTTGGGCCACATCCACAGGAAGCGTGGCGAATACGCCCGCCCGCACATCGAATAGTTGCCCGCGCCGTACGACCCACCGATTACCACGGTGAGTTTGGGCACCCGGGCGCAGGCCACCGCGGTCACCATTTTCGCGCCGTGTTTGGCGATGCCGCCGGCCTCGTATTCGCGGCCGACCATGAAACCGGAGATGTTCTGCAGGAACAACAACGGGACCATCCGCTTGTCGCACAGTTCGATGAAATGTGCTCCCTTGACTGCGGACTCGGAGAACAGCACGCCGTTGTTGGCCACGATCCCGACCGGGTGGCCGTGGATGTGGGCGAAGCCGGTGACCAGTGTGCTGCCGTATTCGGCTTTGAATTCCTGGAATTCGCCGCCGTCGACAAGTCGCTCGATGACGTTGTGCACGTCGTACGGGATCCGCGGGTCGATCGGGACCACGTCGTACAACTCGGACTGGTCGGCGATCGGATCCACCGCCGGCCGCATATCCCAGATCCGTGGTTCGCGCGGGCCCAGCGTCGACACGATGCGCCGGACAATCCGCAGGGCGTCGCGGTCGTCGTGGGCGAGGTGGTCGGTGACGCCGGAGGTCTTCGAATGTAGTTCTCCGCCACCGAGATCTTCGGCCGAGACCACCTCGCCGGTGGCGGCTTTCACCAAGGGCGGTCCGCCGAGAAAGATGGTGCCCTGGTTGCGCACGATCACGGCCTCGTCGCTCATGGCCGGCACGTACGCCCCGCCGGCCGTGCACGACCCCAACACCGCGGCAATCTGCGGGATGCCCTGCGCGCTGAGATTGGCCTGGTTGTAGAAGATCCGGCCGAAATGCTCGCGGTCGGGGAACACCTCGTCCTGACGCGGCAGGAAGGCACCGCCGGAGTCGACCAGATAAATACAGGGCAGTCGATTCTGCGCCGCGATCTCCTGGGCGCGCAGGTGCTTTTTGACCGTAATCGGGTAGTAGGTACCACCTTTGACCGTCGCGTCGTTGGCCACGATCATGCATTCACGGCCGGAGATCCGGCCGATTGCGGTGATGATGCCGGCCCCGGGACACTCGTCGTCGTACATCCCGTCGGCGGCCAGCGGCGCGATTTCGAGCAGCGGGCTACCGGGATCGAGCAATCCGTCGACGCGGTCGCGTGGCAGCAGCTTGCCGCGATCGACGTGACGGGCGCGCGAACGTTCCGAACCACCCAGCGCGGCCGTCGCGAGCTTGCCGCGCAACTGCTCGACAAGCGCGGTGTGCGCGTTGCGGTTTTCGGCCGGTGAGGTCATCTGTTACACGCCAATTTCGGTTAATGGTCACTAACTCGTGCTATGTTAGTGGCGATTAACCGAACTGTCTAGGGAGGCGGAATGGCAGCGACCGCTCCGGCCGACCACGGCGACGCCACCCCGGCACCGAACCCGCGCAGCCGACGGAAGTCGGACCGCCGCCTGCAATTGCTGGCCGCCGCCGAGCGACTGTTCGCCGAGCGTGGCTTCCTTGCGGTGCGCCTCGAAGACATCGGCGCCGCAGCGGGAGTCAGCGGGCCGGCGATCTACCGGCACTTCCCCAACAAGGAGTCGCTGCTGGTCGAGCTGCTCGTCGGGATCAGCACCCGGCTGCTCGCCGGCGCACGAGAAGTCCAGTCGCGAGCGACCGACGCGGCCTCGGCGCTGGACGGCCTGATCGACTTTCACCTCGACTTCGCGCTCGGCGAGCCGGACCTCATCCGGATCCAAGACCGCGACCTCGCCCATCTGCCCGCCGCTGCGGAACGCCAAGTGCGACGGGCCCAACGTCAGTACGTCGAAGTCTGGGTGGGCGTACTGCGCCAGGTCGATACGGGGCTTGCCGAGACCGATGCCCGGCTGATGGCGCATGCCGCGTTCGGGCTGCTCAACTCCACCCCGCACAGCCTCAAGTCCGACGGCATCGCGCGGTCGCGGGCAGTGATGCGGGCGATGACCGTCGCCGCGTTGACCGTGGGGCCTTCGCCTGTTTGACGGGCAGTTTCAGTGTTCATCCGACATTTCGGCACCGGCGGTTGCGCTGCAGGTACCCTGCAAAAATGAGGTGGGCATGAGCGATCGACGTCATCCCGGATACACCCGTTCAAGCCAAGAGCGGACCGAGCAAACCCGACGCGCCGACCAGTCGTACGGGTCCTACACCGACCCGGCCTACAGCGGCCAGCCATCTTATCCGCCGCCGTACTATCCCGGCACGTCGTACGATCCCAACTCGGCAAACCCCACCGACAGGCTGCCGCAGTATTGGCTGCAGGGTCAGCCGCCACCGAATCAGCCTCAACAGGGGCCCGAGCCCGGCAAGCCCAAAGCGCCGCGCTGGCTGTGGATCGCCGCCGCCGCGGCGGTGGTGCTGGTGACCGCGTTGGTCATCGCGTTGGTGATCGCCAACGGCACGGCGCGCAAGCAGACCGCCGTCCCGGCACTGCCGTCGACGCCGAGCTCGCAACAGCCCGTCCCCGTGGTGCCCAGTTCGCCCTCGCATTCAGCGCAGGCGCCCGTCCCGGCGACCACCGAACCCGGTCAGCCCACCGATCCGAGCGCGATGCAGACCGTGGTCTACAACGTCACGGGCGACGGCCGGGCGATCAGCATCACCTACGTGGACAACGACGGGATGATGCAGACCGAGTTCAACGTCCCCTTGCCGTGGAGCAAAGAGGTCAGCTTGCCAGAGTCCGGCAGCAAAACGCCCAACGTCACGATCGTCAACATCGGCCATGACGTCACGTGCACGGTCACCGTCGACGGCGTCGAGATCAACCATCGCAGTGGCGCCGGGCTGACGATCTGCACCGGAAACAGCTGAACCTGCTCAGTCCGCCGTCGCCACCCGGTGCGGGGCCCGCACCATCGCCAGGCCCAGCAGCCCGACGATCATGACCAGGCACAGCCCGCCCATGCCGGCGCGCACCGCGCCGAACACGTCGACGAAAACCGAGAATAGCCACGGCGCAACAAACGAGACCGCCCGTCCGGTCATCGTGTAGAGGCCGAAGGCCACGCCCTCCTTGCCGTCGCTGGACATCCGCAGTAGCAAGGTCCGCGCCGACGCCTGCGCCGGGCCGATGAACAGACACAGCAGCAGCCCGGTGGCCCAGAACGCGCGCGGACCCGACATCGCCATCATGGCCAACCCGGCCGCGATGATGCAGGCCAGTGACCCGATGATGACCGGTTTGGAGCCGAGCCAGTCGTCCAGGAAGCCGCCGAAGACGGCGCCCACCGCGGCCACCACGCTGGCGGCCACACCGAAGATCAGCACGTCGTCCGGCGAGATGCCGTAGGCGTTGACCCCGAGCACCCCGCCGAAGGTGAACACACCGGCCAGGCCGTCCCGAAAGATCGCCGACGACAACAGGTAATAGACCAGGTTGCGGTCCCGGTGCCACTCGGCGACCAAGTCGCGCCAGAGCTTGCGGTAGCCGCCCAGCGCGCTGTGTGCGGGTGCCGCGACGTCGGCCGTCGACGACGGCAGGTTGTGCGCGGTGAGCAGCAGCGGCGTCGCGAACGTCACGAGCCACCCGGCGGCGACCAGCATCGCGATTCGGACGTTCATCCCGTCCCCGACCGGCAGATGCAGGAATCCGCGGGTGGGGCCCTTGCCGTCGATGCAGCCGAAGTAGACGAGCAGTAACAACCCGACGCTGCCGACGAACGCGGCCGCCAGCCCGAAGCCGGAGATCCGCCCGGAATTCTGCGGCGTCGTCAGCTGGCGCAGCATGGCGTTGTACGGGACGCTGGCCAGGTCGCCGCACGCCGCGGCCACCGCGAGCAACGCCAAGCCCGCCCACAGGTACTCGGGGCGCTCGCGGACCAGGCTCATTGCGCTGACCAGCCCGACCACCAGGCCGGTCAACACGGTAAGCGTGAGACGCCGCCGTCGAGGGTTCTCGACCCAGACTCCGATCACCGGTGCCAGCACCGCGATGGTGAGCCCGGCGATCGCCAGGGCCCGGCCCAGCCAGCTCGCCGGCGGGGTTCCACCTGGCAGACCTTTGCCGACCGCACCGGTCAGATACACCGAGAACACGAACGTGACCACCACGGCGCTGACGCCCGCGGAGCCCGTGTCCCAGAGCGCCCACGCCACAGCTTGGGACCGCTTGGTGCCGGGCGAGACGTGACTGCTGGATTCAGGCATCGTTGGTCTGTCTACCATTGGCGCATGCCGGTACCCGCCCCCAGTCCCGACGCCCGCGCAGTTGTCACCGGAGCTTCACAAAACATCGGCGCAGCGCTGGCCACCGAATTGGCCGCTCGCGGCCATAGCCTGATCATCACGGCACGACGCGAAGATCTGCTCAACGCGTTGGCCGGTACCCTGAGCGAAAAGTACGGCGTCACCGTCGAAGTGCGCCCCGCCGACCTCGCCGACACCGCCGACCGCGCCAAGCTCATCGACGAATTGGCCACCCGGAACATCTCGATCCTGTGCGCCAATGCCGGCACCGCCACGTTCGGACCGGTTTCCACGCTCGATCCCGACGTCGAGCGGGCTCAGGTCCAGTTAAATGCGGTTGCGGTACACGACATGGTATTAGCCGTGCTGCCGGGAATGCTCGCGCGCAAAGCGGGCGGCATTTTGATTTCCGGTTCGGCAGCGGGCAATTCACCGATCCCCTACAACGCGACCTACGCCGCGACGAAGGCGTTCGCCAACACCTTCAGCGAGTCACTGCGCGGTGAATTGCGCAAAACCGGTGTGCACGTGACGGTTTTGGCCCCCGGCCCTGTACGCAGCGAACTGCCGGGACCTGCCGACGCGTCGATCGTGGAGAAGTTGGTACCCAACTTCTTGTGGATCTCCACCGAATACACCGCGAAGAAATCACTGGATGCGTTGGCGCGCAACAAGATGCGCATCGTACCCGGTGTGACGTCGAAGGCGATGTCGGCGGCCAGCCAGTATTCGCCGCGCGCTATCGTGGCGCCGATCGTCGGACGCTTCTACAAGAAGATGGGCGGCGGCTAAACCTACCGCCGGCGCTTGCTGCCGCTGCCGAACATGTTGCGGATCAGCTCGGTTCCCAACGCCTTGAGGAAGGTCTGGAAGCCGCGGCTGTTCACGAATCGGCTGAACCAGCCGGGCTTCTTCGCGGGTTCAGGCGCGTTCTTTCCCGCGGGGGCCGGCTGATTTGCTTCGGCCTTTTCGGCGGCGGCTTTCTTGGCTTGCAGCTTCTCGTATGCCGATTCCCGGTCCACGGTCTTGCCGTATTTCTGTTCCAGCGGACTTGATTTGGCCGCGGAGCTGATCGCATCGTTGCCGATGGCCGCCATCAGCGAGCGTGGTGGCCGCAACCTGGTCCACGCTACCGGCGTCGGCGCGCCTCGCTCCGACAACACGGTGACGACCGCCTCACCGGTGCCCAGCGACGTCAGTGCCGAAGCCAGATCGTAAACATCGGTTTTCGGATAGGTGCGAACGGTTTTGGCCAGCGCCTGCTGGTCGTCGGGAGTGAACGCGCGCAGAGCGTGCTGGATCCGCGCTCCCAGTTGTGACAGCACCGAGTTCGGTATGTCGGTCGGCAGTTGGGTGCAGAAGAACACACCTACGCCGCGGGAGCGGATGAGTTTGACGGTCTGCTCGACCTGGTCCAGAAATGCCTTTGACGCGTCGGCGAACAGCAGGTGGGCTTCATCGAAGAAGAACACCAGCTTGGGCTTGTCGACGTCACCGACTTCAGGCAGCGACTTGAACAGGGTGGACAGCACCCACATCAAGAAGGTGGAGAACAGCACCGGTCGGGTGGCCTGGTCGCCGAGCTCGATCAGCGAAATCCGGCCATGGCCGCCATCGACGGTCAGCAGATCCTTGGGGTCCAACTCCGGCTCACCGAAAAACGTGTCGCCTCCCTCGGCTTCGAGGTTGACCAGCGCCCGCAGAATGACCCCGGCCGTCTGCGCCGACACGCCACCCAGCGTTTTCAGCTCGGGCTTGCCCTCGTCGCTGGTGAGATAGCCGATCACCTCGCGCAGGTCCGCGAGGTTGAGCAGTTCGAACTCCTTGTCCTGAGCCCAGTGGAAGATCAGGCCTAGCGTTGATTCTTGCGTATTGTTGAGGCCCAACACTTTTGACAGCAGAATGGGCCCGAAGCTCGCGATCGTGGCACGCACCGGAACACCGATGCCCTTGGTGCCAAGTGAAAGAAACTCCACCGGAAAGCCGCTCGGCTGCCAGTCATCGCCGATTTCCTTGGCGCGGGCGCTGATCTTGTCGCTGCTCTCCCCGGGACGCGAGAGGCCCGACAGGTCGCCCTTTACGTCGGCCATCAGCACGGGCACGCCCGCCGCCGAAAGCTGCTCGGCGATCACCTGGAGGGTCTTCGTCTTGCCGGTACCGGTCGCGCCGGCCACCAAGCCGTGCCGGTTCACGGTGGCCAGCGGGATTCGGATCTGCGCACGCTGGTCCGTCTTGCCGTCGATGACGACAGTGCCGAGTTCCAGAGCCTGGCCTCCGACCGCGTAACCGGCCGCGATCTGCTGTGCGGGGGCTGCTGATTCAGCGCTCATAAGACCCTTGCCTCTCCCGGAGTTGCGTGGTCGAAGATCACGCACGACCTTACTGGCTGCCGGGCCCAGGCGGGGTGGCCGCAGCCTCGCCAGCGAACTCTGCCCTACTGTGAACGCTGTGCGGGACGAACTGGTGTGGATCGACTGCGAAATGACCGGGCTGGACCTGTCCTCGGACAAGCTGATCGAAATCGCCGTCCTGGTGACCGACAGCGAACTGAATATCCTCGGCGACGGCCTCGACATGGTGATCCACGCGGAAGACGCCGACCTGAACTCGATGATCGATGTCGTCGCCGACATGCACACCCGCTCGGGACTCATCGACGAGGTGCGGGCATCCACCGTGGATCTCGCCACCGCCGAGGCCGCCGCTCTCGATTACATCCGTCAGCACGTCAAGCAAGCCAAAACGGCGCCGCTGGCGGGCAACTCCATCGGGACCGACCGCGGCTTCCTCGCTCGCGACATGCCAACCCTGGACTCGTTTCTGCACTATCGGATGATCGATGTGAGCTCGATCAAAGAGCTGTGCCGCCGCTGGTATCCGCGGATCTACTACGGCCAACCGGCCAAGGGTCTGGCGCACCGCGCGCTGGCCGACATTCACGAATCCATCCGCGAACTGAAGTACTACCGGGGCACCGCGTTCGTGCCGCCGCCCGGGCCCACGACCAGCGAAATCGCAGCCGTGGCCGACGCGCTCGGGGTCGGCTCGGCCACGCCGGAGGAAACGGATTCGCCCGCGGAGGACTCGAGCGGTTAGTATCGACGGCGCTGTAAGTCGCCTCGGCGGCCGCAGCAATGGTGGGTGTAGTTCAGCTGGTAGAGCGTCAGGTTGTGATCCTGAATGTCGCGGGTTCGAGTCCCGTCACTCACCCCAAAGGAGCGCCCCGCGCTCGGCGTTGATCGCTACCGCCGGGCGCGCAGGGCGGCTCGGCGCATCTCGAGTTCGAAGCCGCCCGCCTCGGCGGCGTAGCTGATCGCGCCGGCGGCTGCACCGACCACTTGCCACAGCACGATGCCGCCGAATGCGGCCAGGCGGCTGCGGTGCGCCGCCGCTTCCCGCTGATTGAGAGTTTCACTCATGCCCACAAGGTTAAGAGCGCAACCGTTCGCTTGCGTGGATGAGTGATCGAGTCGGCGTGTTAGACGTCCGGGCGCTTAACTGAGCCCGAATAAGGTTGCTGGATAACGACTGTGACGTTGCTAACCGGTGTCAGGTCTTGGCGTTGCCGGCGTGCCACTGATCCCACGGGATGTTCCAGTCGCCGAGGCCTTCGGTGCCCGACAGTGGCGGTCCGATGGTGTTGAGCACCTCGACGACGTCGCCGCGCTTGGTGTGTTCGAAGAACCATTGCGCGTTGCTCGGGCTCACGTTGAGGCAGCCGTGGCTGGTGTTGGTGTGGCCCTGGGCGCCCACCGACCACGGGGCCGAGTGCACGAAGACACCGCTGTAGGACATCTGGGTGGCGTAATCCACCTCGGTGCGATATCCGTTGGGCGAGTTGACCGGTACGCCGTAGGTCGATGAGTCCATGATCATGTGGGCGAATCGCACACCGAGGATGTAGGTCCCGCTCGCGGTCGGCGTGCTGTCCTTGCCCATCGACGTCGGCATGGTCTTGACGACTTCACCGTTGACGCGGACGGTTACCATTTTGGTGTTGTCGTCGGCCGTCGCGATGACCTCGTCGCCGATGGCGAAGTGGGTGTGCGCGTTGTCCTGGCCGAACACCCCGTCTCCGAGGTCAATGCCGTAGGTGTTGACGACGACGTCGACGTTGGTGCCCGGCTTCCAGAAATGCTCTGGGCGCCAACGCACTTCGCGGTTGTTCAGCCAGTAGAACGCACCCTCGACGGGCGGATCGGTGGTCACGTGGATCGCCTTCTCGGCGGCCATCCGGTCTGCGATGTTCTCGTCGAACTGAACCGCCACCGTCTCGCCCACCCCGACAACCTCGCCGTCGCTTGGTCTCGGGTAGGGCATCGCCAGGTTGTGCGGCGAATGTGTTTGAAACGACAGCTGGCGAGTCGCCACGCCGCCCAGACCGCGCGCCTTGGCGGTCAGCGTGTAAAGCCGGTTGTAGCCCAACCGTTCGGTGGTCGACCAGTGCACGCCGTCGGGGCTGAGTCGGCCCTCGACGGTGCCACCGTTTTCGTTGACCATCTCCACCGAGGCCAGCACGCCGTCGTCCGCGCTGACCGTCACCGGGCTGTCGACCGCGACGCCGACCGCGCCGTCGGTGACCGATGTGGTGAGTTTGGGGACGAGTAGGTCGCTGAACGGGGTGGCTTTGTCCATGATGGCCCTGGGCTCCGGAGCCCTCCCGTGACCGCTGCAGGCCCCGGCGCCGAACACGGCAAGCGGCACCATCAGCACAGCCAGCCACCGCCGGCCTCCGTGCTGAAGCCTGTTGAAGCGACCTGCCACCTGCGCGATTCCCCTCGAGACATGTAACGGCGTGTTACTGCGGAGTATTCTAGGGCGTGGACGACTGTTAACGGTCATCACCGATCAATCCCACGCGCGACGATTTCGCCCGTCGACGGAATGACTGTTATTGTCTCAAACGCGGTCCAGCAGGACGCACGCGCCGTTAGCTCAGTTGGTAGAGCAGCTGACTCTTAATCAGCGGGTCCGGGGTTCGAAACCCTGACGGCGCACCACCACTAATCGGGTGCCACCGGCAAACCGGGGCACAGTGTGATGTAGTCGATTCCCGGAGACACCCAGTCGTTCCATTGCCGGTGGCTCATGTTGGCCGATAACTTGTCACACAGCTGCCCGGCATCGGCCAGTGCGGGCGAGAGCATCAGGGTTCCGTCTGCGTTGGCGGACGCGGCCAGCTGCCCGTCCGGGCTGATCGCCACGCCGAGGAGAGTGTCGGTCTGCCGTTGCGGGTGGGCTGTCGGTTTCCCGGCGGCGGTGTCCCACAAGCGAAGCGTTGCGTCGACTCCCCCGCTCGCCAGTTGATGCTCAACGCCGAAGGCCACGCTGAGGATCAAGCCGTTCTGACCCCGAAGCGGGCTGCCGCGCAGCGGGTTTCGCGTATCGAAATCCCAGAGGTTGACACCGTCGAGACCAGCTGCGGCCAGTGTGTGACCGTCGCGGCTGACGGCCAGGCTCATCACCGGCTTGTTCGGGTCTGTCGGATCGCGCAACACGTCACCTTCGCGCCCGGAGGTGCCGGTGCTCCAGACCCGCACACCGTTGTCTTGCCCAGCGACGAGGTGCCGACCATCAGGCGTGAAGGCCAGCCCTTCCATCGATTTGCCTGGTTTGTCAGGGGCCATGGGACGCCCTATTGCCTTGCCGGACCCGACGTCCCACAACTGCAGGACGCCGTCGTCACGGCGCCCGGTCGCGATCGTGCGTCCGTCACTGCCGAACGCGAACGCCACACGCGCTCCGCCGATTTCGAGGTGGACGGGCGGCTGGACGGCCTGACCTGTGTCCGTGTCGATCACCCGAACGGTGCCGTCGGTTGACGCGGTAATGATCCGGCGGTCACCGACGTAATCGAAAGAGATATCCCCGGTATCGCTGATCGGCAGCGATGCCAGTGGCTGACCGGTGCCGGTGTCCCACTGCTCGATCGCAGCGTCGCCGAGCGCGGCAATCCGCCGGCCATTGGGGCTGAAGGCTGCCTGGTAGAGGTGCTCCTCGGTGGCCCGCATCGGCTGCCCGACTGTGGTGCTCCAGAGCCGAAGGGAGCCGTCGATGCTTGTCGTTGCGATCTGTCGATCATTGGGGCTGAAAGCGACACCCTGCACCATCCCGGTATGCCCGGTCATCGTCTGCCCTATCTGCGTGCCACTACCGGCGTCCCACAGCTGTACTGCCCCGTCCTGGCGTCCGACGGCAACCCGCAGTCCGTTGGGACTGAAGGCAACGGCCATGGCCCATGCGAAGGAGGTTCCGAGCGGGATCCGGCGAACGAGGGTGCCCGTATCGACGTTCCATAACTGCAGGTCCTCGCTGGCCACCGCAAGCGTGTGCCCGTCGGGGCTGAATGCGATCTGGAAAACCGTCGTCTGCGTCCCGCTGGGGCGCTGGATGACAAGGGTTGAGCCTTTCGGCGTCGACGAGACGATGTCGTGGATCGCGATTTCGCCCTTGTCACCTGCCACCGCCAACAGGTTGCCCGCGCGACTGATCGCCAGGCTCTGAATTGTCTCGGTGGCGTTGTCGAAAACCTGTATGGCAGTCCGCATTTGACCGGTAGTGGGATCCCATAGCTGGAGGCCGTCTTTTTCGCCCGCCGTGAATAACGCCTTGCCGTCCGGGCTTACCGCGATGGCATGCAGCGCGTCGACGCGCTTCGGGTCGGGATTAATCGCGGCGCCGGTGTCGGCATTGAAAAGCCGCATCGTGCCGTCCAACGAAGCAGTCGCGACCGTGTGCCCATCCGGGGTGTAGGTAACGGCGGTCACTCGATCGGTATGGCCTTTCATTGGGCCGCCGATCGGCTTGCCGGTGACCGAATCCCATTGCTGCACAGTCTTATTGTCCTGGGCCGTCACAACGCGCCGCCCGTCCGGGCTGTACGCGACGCCGAACACATTGGAGCCGGTGTCGATGATCTTCTGGGTGGTGAACCGCGAAATTTGAGCATTCAGGATCGGCACGCCGTTGGCCTGGATTGCGTTGGCGGCCAGCAGTTCCTGAAGAGCACGCGAGTCGGTGCCCGGCGTCGTCCCGGCCAGCATCGACGCTCCCTCGGCGTTGAGCTTGGCGACTACTGCGTCCCGGAGACGCCGATTCGCCTCGTGCTGCTTGCCCACGGCGACGAGCGCGGCGACCACCGCGACGACGCTCAGCAGGGCCAGCCCCGTCACCGCGGCCGCCCGCAGGCGGCGAAACTGCCGCTGCTCGCGCAGGTCTTCGCCGGCCAACGCGTCTTTGGGCTTGCCGTGAATCGGGGCGGCCAGCGCGGTCACCTTGTCGCGGAACGTCAACGAGGCCAGATCCCATGGCGCGTCGTCGCTGACGTCGATGTACAACGGCTCGGCGGGCAGCGACCCGGCCTGCGTCAACACCGTAGGTGCGGCATCGGAGCGCTGCGGGTCGAATCGCTGTTGCGTGGCGTCCCAGTGCAGCTGCCCCTCGGCCAGCACCAACATCAACTGCCCGTCGCCGCGGTGCGCCAGCCAGTAGCCGATCTCCTCGTTCACCCAATGCGACGCCGCCGACTGCGGCGAGAGCACCACGATCATGTACCGGGACCGGTCCAGCGCCTCGGTGATCCTGCCCCAAAGATCCGGGCTGGCAGTCAGATTCGTGTCGTCACGAAACACTCGCAGCGCGCGCAACCGGCCCAGCCGCCGCCCGATCTGATGCAGACCCTTCTGAATCGCGCTGGCGACATGCCGATCCCGATGGGCGTAGGACAAGAACGCGTCGTACTCAGCGTTGGCGCCGTCGTCGGGAGTCAACGCAGGTGCTGCGGCATCGCTTCGGCCCACTCGATATGGCCCTCGAAACCAAGTGTTTTCGCCCTGTCGCGATAGCCATCCCGTAGGCGCGCGTAGGACGCGTCATCGCCGTGGGCCCGCGCGAGCAGAGCTCGCAGCCGCATCAGCCAGATATCGCGCACCACGAAACCGCCGTCCGTCTCCCCCGCCAGTCGCTCGATCGGCGCCTGGGCCAACCGCATGATCGCGGATTCGGCTTCCACCACGTCACTTTCGGTTCCACGCTCGAGCAGGGTCTCCACCAGCACACCGGTCGCCGGAATGGCCCACCCGAGCAGGCGTCCCTCGGGGAACTGGCCGTCTGCGACCGCGCGCAGGAGCGGTATCGCGCCGTCGCGGTCCCCGCGTTGAGCCTGCTCGCGAGCCAGGCAGACCTCGACGATGGGCAACTCGGCCAGAAAGAACCCCCGACGCAAGAACACGTCACGGACGTCGGCCAGGACTTGCTGTCCCCGATCGCGCTCCGCGTCGGTCTGGCGGTGCACCAGCGCAATGCCCAGCGTCATCCGGGAAATGGCAACGGCGACATCGTCACCGGATTGTTCGGCGATGCGCAGGGCATCCTCGATCTCACCCATCGCGCGATCGTCGGGCCTCAGCATGCCCGGCGGTATCGCCGCGGAGTAGGCGTAGGTGACGACGGTGGCGTAGGACATCGGGTCGGTGCTGCGGGCCATGGCGAGGCCGTGCCGCAGGTCGTCGCGCCATCCAGGAAGTCCCAGGCAATAGCTGGCCGTCGCGCGCGTCGTGTATGCGAGCGCTAACGGCGATCCGATGATGAAGTTGCCCGTTGAGGGGTCACCGTCGGCCACGTCGATCACCATCTGCGACCACCGCAGCGCGTCGGGCCACTCGGCGCTTTTAGCTCTGGCGTAGATCGATGCGAGGGCCAGGCCGACCGTCAAATTCGGGTCCTCGATCGACTCGATGAGGGCCATCGCCTCGGACGCCAGCTCTGACGCTTCCCGCAGCCGGGCCTGATGCAAGTTGTCCATCACTCGCCCCGACATGGCGATGGCCAGCGAGGCCTTGTCCCCGGACGCCGCGCACAATTCACGCAGTTCTTCGAAGCGGGCGGCCGTAGCATGGTCGTGCACCCGCCAGGCGATCCCGCACAACATCGTGCGGGGAGCGATGCGCATGGCTGCCCGGTCGGGGTCGTCGGACGGTAGGGCGTCGGCGATCGTCCGAGCCCGCTCCCAACTGCGCCACGCCGCGGTGATGTCGCGGTTGGTCGCCCAGGTCGCAGCGCGCACCTGCCAGGCGTAAGCGGCGTGCCCGTCGCCGGCTGCCTCGAGATGCTCGGCGATCAAGGTCGCATTTTCATCGCCCGACAACGGGTTACGTGCCGCGATCGCGTCCGCGGCACGTCGATGAAGGTCGGCACGGTCCGACTCGACCTGCAGTTCGTAGGCCACCGCACGGATCGACGGGTGGTGAAAGACGTACTCGGATTGCCGCGCGACGCCGACCCGATCGATGAGCTTTTCGGCCACCAGCTCGTCGACTGTCGTGTCAACTCCCATGGCGGCCAACAGGTCGAGGTCGAAGCGCGCGCCGAGCACCGACGCCGCGCTCAGCGTGCGCTTGGTCGTTACGTCGAGTCGGTCGATGCGAGCGGCGATGGTTGCCTGCAGCGTGGTCGGCACGGTCACCTCGCCGATTTCGGCGACCGCCAGGTATGCACCCGGCTCGCCGCGCAGGACGCCGCGCCCAGCCAGCTCACGCACGATCTCCTCGGCGAAGAATGGGTTACCGGCGGCTCGTTCGGCGATCCTGCGGCCCAGCGCGCCGTTCGTGGGATCCGGGCCGAGCAGCTCCGCCACCAGTCCCGCGGTTTCTGAATCACTCAGCGGTGCAAGGGAAATCGTTTGGGTGCCCACCCCTCGGGTCAGCGCACCTTGATATTCGGGCCGGTACGTGATCAGCACCAGCGAGGGCGTGCGCGCAATGCCCGTGAGGAACTCGGCCAACAACGACTCGCTGGCCTCGTCGATCCAATGCGCGTCCTCGATGACGAAGACCGCGGGGGCCCGGCGAGCCATCGAGGCCGCATTGACCAGCATCGTCAGCCGTCGCCGCCGGGCATCCGGATCGATCTTCGGCAGTTCGACATCGGGATCGGCGATGCCCAGCAAGTCCTCGAGGAGCAACACGTCTTCGGACATCGCGTCGGGAGCGTAAGCCCGGATCCGGGCCCGGGCGGCGGGCGGATCAAGGTTCTCGACACCTGCCGCGGCACGCAGCAAGTTCGCGACCGCATGGAATGGAACCTGGCTGGTGTGCGATTCGCAGAAAGCCGTGAACACGTCGACACCCTGGACGGCTGCCATCGCCGAAACTTCGCGTACCAGACGGCTTTTACCGATGCCGGCCGCGCCGACCAGACCGACCACCGTGCCGTGCCCATCCAACGCACGGTCCAGCAACCCCGCAACGGCGGACATTTCCCATTGCCGGCCGACCAAATCCGTCTGCAGCGGCGAGCCAACCTCGAGCAACGCAAGAAACGCAGGCAGACCGGAGAGTTCGGACACTGCGACCTGGCAGATTCGGCAGTCGTGCAGATGACTATCGAATTCGACCCTGTCGGTCTCGGTCAGTGCACCCAGAACGTAGGCCGCGTCCCAGTGCGCGTACTTGTGGCCGTCTTGATCCGCAAAGGCGGTCATGGCGCCACCCCCATCTCCTGCAGCGTTTGCAGTAAGGCTCGCAGCGCGTGATGTAGCCCCTCTTTCACGGTGCTTTCCGCCATTCCCAAATCCGCGCTGATTTGTGCAGTCGACCAGCCGTAATAGTACGCGCGCCGTACCAACGCGCGATGCTCAGCAGACAGGCGCCCGAGCGCGTCGGCTACCGAGGTCCGGTTGGTTTCTGGAATGACCATCATCAGCCTTCCGATGGTTCCACGAGGTAGGCGTCGTATTGGTTCAAAGACGAGGCAACAGCCCGGGTTAGCGGCGACGAATCCGGCGGACCGCCAGAGCGAGCGTCAGCGCCGCGACCCCGGCCAGTGAGATCGCCACCGCTGGCTTTTTGACGAACCCGATCGCCCGCGCCTTGGCGTCGTCCGCGAGGCGGCGGGGGTTGGCCCGCACAGCCAACGAGTCGACGGTCGAGGCGAGCTGGTCGCGAGCCTTGTCGATCTCCTGCTTGATGGTGTCGGGATCGCGCTCCGCCACTCTCGTCCTCCCTGTCGTCGGCGCACCCAGACCAGGCTCGGTCTAGGTTGGTGCCTGCCGACCTACCCTAGTTCAGAAAGGCAGCTCCGTGACCGACACCGTGCGCCTCGCGCCGGGCGACAAAGCGCCCGCCTTCACCCTTCCCGACGCCGACGGCAACAAGGTGTCCCTGGCCGACTACAAAGGCCGCCGCGTGATCGTGTACTTCTATCCGGCTGCGTCCACGCCCGGCTGCACCAAGCAGGCCTGCGACTTTCGCGACAGTCTGAGCGAACTCAACGGCGCCGGCCTCGACGTGGTCGGCGTCTCCCCCGACAAGCCGGAGAAGCTGGCCAAGTTCCGTGACGCCGAGGGCCTGACGTTTCCGCTGCTGTCCGATCCCGAACGTAAGGTGCTGACCGCCTACGGCGCCTACGGCGAGAAGAAGATGTACGGCAAGACCGTCCAGGGCGTCATTCGTTCGACGTTCGTCGTCGACGAAAAGGGCAAGGTTGAGGTGGCGCAGTACAACGTCAAGGCCACTGGACACGTCGCCAAGCTGCGGCGCGACCTGTCCGTGTAAGCCGCTGGACACCGCGCCGGGGCGGCTATTCCTCGACGCAGGCGAACAGCTCCCACTCGCCCGGTAGGCCTTTCAGAGCGTGTGTGCCACGAGGCTCGAACACAAAACCCGCGTTGCCCGCCAGTGCTCGCGTGGTGGTCGACACCAGGATCTCGTTGGCCGCTGACACGCTCAGAATCCGCGCCGCTTCGTGCACCGCGACGCCGCGCACGTCGTTGCCCACCACATCCACTTCGCCGACGTGCACGCTGGCACGGACCTGCAGACCTTCCCGACCGGCGGCCCGGCCCACCGCTGCCGCACACCGTAATGCCGCGGCCGGTCCATCGAAGGTCGCAAGCAGCCCGTCCCCAGTCGTGTTGACCTCGTAGCCATGGTGGCGCTCCAACGCCACCCGAGTCGCCTCATAGTGCGCGGAGAGCACGTCTCTCCAGGCGCGGTCGCCCAACCGTTTCGCCATGGCTGTCGAGTCGACCAGGTCGGTGAACATCAGCGTCACCAGCGCCCGGGTCTGTGCGCCCAACAGCCGGAATCCCGCGAAGGCGCGCAGTCCCGACCACTCGATCTGGACGCACGGCTCGTCCCCGACCGTGTATCCGTCGTGACCCGGCGGGATCTCGAACACGTCGTTGGGTCCGAACTGGAGCGTGGTCCCGTCGCGCAAAACGACCTCGAAACGGCCCGACAACACGACCCCCACGTGGCGCGCCTCGCACCAGTCCCCGCCGACGTGTGGACGGACGTGCGTGGACCAACGCCAACCCGGCTGAGTCACGATCTGCCCCACCGTCAGGTCGCCGACGTCAACCTGGTGGACCGTGATCCCGGGAAACTCGAGGGTATCGTCCGGGCTCATCAGGTTCTTCACTCGAACCTCGCCCATGAAAAGTGCACTTTAATGCGCTGGGGTGGCGGACATGGGGTGCTTCGCCATTCCCGATCAACCGAGGTTGGCCAGTAGCAGTGCCTCGGCGGTCGCCGCCCGTTCGAGCACGCCCAGATCGAGGCTTTCGTTGATGCTGTGCGCCTGCGTCGAGGGGTCCTCCACACCGGTGACCAGAATCGCCGCCTTCGGGAACGCCGCCGCGAACGCGGCGATGAACGGGATCGAGCCACCCATGCCCATGTCGACCGGGTCGGTCCCCCAGGCCTGCCGGAACGCCGCCCGCGCCGCGTCGTAGGCCGGCCCAGTGACGTCGATCGCGTACGGCTGACCGATCTCGCCGAGTGTCACCGTGACGTGTGCGCCCCACGGCACGTGCTGCTCCAGATGCGCCCGAAGTGCTTCCAGGTGCTCGACGGCGTCGCCGCCCGGCGCGACCCGCATGCTCACCTTCGCTTTCGCGCGCGGAATCAAGGTATTCGACGACGCCGCAATGGAAGTCGTGTCAATCCCGATCACCGTGATCGCCGGCCTGGCCCACAAGCGTTGCGGCACCGAGCCCGAACCGATTTCGCTCACCCCGTCCAGCAGTCCTGATTCTGCGCGGACCCGGTCGGCGGGGTAATCGACTGCCGCGGCGGCGCTTTCGTGCAGGCCGGCGACCGCGACGTTGCCGTCGTCGTCATGCAAGCTGGCCAGCAGACGCACCAGCACCGACAGCACGTCCGGCACCACGCCACCCCACAGCCCGGAGTGCAGGCCGTGGTCGAGGGTGGCCACCTCGACCACACAATCGACCAGCCCGCGCAGCGACACCGTCAACGCCGGCACCTCGGTGCTCCAGTTGTCCGAATCGGCAATGACGATCACGTCGGCCTTGAGCGCCTCCCGATGGGCGGCCAGTAGCCGGCCCAGCGACGGCGAACCCGATTCTTCCTCACCTTCGACGAATACCGTCACGCCGACGGGCGGCTTGCCATTGTGCGCCCGAAACGCCGCCAAATGCGTTGCGATACCGGCCTTGTCGTCGGCACTGCCGCGACCGTAGAGTCGCCCATTGCGTTCGGTGGGCTCGAAGGGTGGCGACGTCCACTGGTCGGGATCACCTTCGGGCTGCACGTCGTGGTGGGCGTACAGCAGCACGGTTGGCGCTCCGGCCGGCGCGGGATGGCGGGCGATGACGGCGGGTGCGCCGCCCTCGCTGACGATCCGCACGTCGCCAAAACCGGCCTGCGACAACAGGTCTGCGGTAGCTTGGGCGCTTCGGTGCACCTGGTCGCGCCGGGCCGGGTCGGCCCACACCGACTGGATGCGGACCAGGTTCTCCAAATCGTCGCGCACCGACGGCAGCAACTCGCGGACGCGTGCGACCAGATCGCTCATGGTCTCGAGGCTAGTCGCTGCGTGCAGCGCCCCACCATGGCGCGAGCGTGCACAAAATGCCAGGCTAGGGCATTTCCAGGATCGCCACCGCAGCCGCGGTGTCGGCCTCGTGTGTCAACGACACGTGGATCGTGAAGTCCTTGAGATGCTTGGCGATATCACCGGTCAGACGCACCCGCGGTCGACCCCACATGTCGGTGACCACCTCGATGTCGCGGTGGATGTCTTCGCGCAGCACCGGCCGCTGCGAGAACCGCGAACCGGACCAGGCCTTGATCACGGCCTCCTTGGCCGCCCACCGGGCCGCGAGGTGGCGCGCCGCCGACGAACTCTTGTCCGAGGCGTCACGACGCTCACCTGGGGTGAAGGTTTCGGCGAAGACCGTTCCGGGCTGGTCGACCTGCTCGGCGAATTCAGTAATGGAGACAAGGTCTATCCCCACTCCGACGATGCTCATTGGGAGAAACCTAGCGGACTGCCACCGGGGGTGCTCAAAGGCGGTATTGGTCGTCGTCGCCCAACCGCGCCGCGGCGTTGAGCAGCATCGCCGCTTCCTGCCGCTTCTCGGATACTTCGTGGTCGAAACGACGATCGGCGGGCCGCTCGTACATCGGGCGGCCACCGGCGATCGCCGACGCCAGTCGGCGCTGGCCGGCCAGCAGGCGCGCGTCGGCCCGTCGCTGGTAGTCCGCGCGCTGCTCGGCATCCAGCGTGGCCATGAAGGCCTCCGGGTGCACCAACGCGACCAGACCGGACACGTGCCCGAACCCGAGGCTGGTCACCAAACCGGCCTTCAACGGGAACTTCTCCCCGAGCCGCAGGGTCTCGCGAACCCAGACGAAGTGCGCCGAGTCGGCGAGTTCCTCGTCGACACAGTCCAGGCTGCGGTTCGGCGGAATCACGCCGTCGCGCAGGATCTGGCACAGACCCATCATCTGGAAGACCGCCGCGCCACCCTTCGCGTGCCCGGTGAGGCTCTTCTGCGACACGATGAACAGCGGTGCCCCATCGGACCGGCCAATCGAATCGGCCAGTCGCTCATGCATTTCGGTCTCGTTAGGGTCGTTGGCCAGCGTCGAGGTGTCGTGCTTGGAGATCACCGCGATGTCGTCGGCGCCGACGCCCAGCTTGGCCAGCGCCCGGGCCAGCGGCGAGTCCTTGCCACCGCGGCCGGCACCCAACGCACCCAGGCCGGGGGCCGGAATCGAGGTGTGCACACCGTCGGCGAACGACTGCGCGTAGCCGACTACCGCCAGCACCGGCAGACCCATCTTCAGAGCGAGGTCGCCGCGGGCCAACAGGATCGTCCCACCGCCCTGGGCTTCCAGGAAGCCGAGGCGGCGACGGTCGTTGGGCCGGGAAAACTTCGAGTCGCTGATGCCCCTGCCCCGCATCATGCCGGTGTCCGCCGTGGCAGCCATGTCGCCGAAGCCGATGATGGCCTCCAGCGTCAGGTCGTCGAATCCACCGGTGACCACGAGTTCGGCTTTGCCGAGGCGGATCTTGTCCATGCCCTCCTCGACCGACACTGCCGCGGTGGCGCAGGCGCCGACCGGGTGGATCATCGCGCCGTAGCTACCGACGTAGGACTGAATCACGTGCGCGGCAACGACGTTCGGCAGGACTTCCTGCAGGATGTCGTTCGGCTTGTTCCGGCCGAGCAGGTTGCCGTGATACATGGTCTGCATCGACGTCATACCGCCCATCCCGGTGCCCTGGGTGCTGGCCACCAGGCCGGGGTGCACCCAACGCATCAACTCGGTCGGGGTGAAACCGGACGACAGGAACGCGTCGACGGTCGCGACGATGTTCCACAGCGCCACCCGATCGACCGAGCTGGCCATGTCCTGGCTGATGCCGAACACCGTCGGGTCGAACCCGGTCGGGATCTGCGCGCCGACGGTCCGCGACAGCTTGGTCTTGCGCGGAACCCGAATCTCGGTGCCCGCCTTGCGGGTAACCTCCCAGTCGCTGGAGCCCGGGACCGGCCGGACCACGGTGTGCTCGGCGTCGAACTGGGCGAATCCCCGGGCGTCGGCCTCCGAGGAGACGACGAACGTGAAGTCCTTGTCCAGGAAGACGCTCACCATGAGCGGCGAGGCGTGGTCGGGGTCGATCGCGCCGTCGTCGACGAACTCGCGGATACCCACCCGCTCGACCACGACGTCGTGGTAGCGCTCGACCAGCTCGGCCTCGTCGACCAGATCCCCGGATGCGGTGTCGTACCAGCCCGGCGTCGGGTCTTCTTCCCACTTGATCAGCCCAGTGGTCCAAGCCAATTCGAGGACACCGGCGGCCGACAGCTCGTTGTCGACCTCCATCTCGAAGCGGGTCCGCGACGAGCCGTACGGGCCGAGTTCGGCGCCACCGACGATGACCACCAACTCCGACGGGTCGACGTCGAGGCGGTCCCACGCCGGCGGCGGCGCGGGCTTGAAGCCCCGCGGCGGCGACGGCAGCGCGGCGATCGTGCCCTCGTCGGCGGTGTCATCGTCGGCGGCCGCCTCGGACGTCATCTCCTCGCGGGCCTTGGCGGCCAGTTCGGCCATGTCGATCTCCACGTCGCCGAGACCGCCGGTGAAGTCTACCTTGATCGGAGCGGTCGCGGCGGCCGCGCGGGACTCGATGCTGCAGAGCCCGAGCAGCATGTCGGCCATCTCGTCGGTGGAATACGTTGTCACACCGGCTTCCTCGACGGCGGTGACGATGGCGTCGTTGTGGCCCATCAGCCCTGTGCCGCGGGTCCAGCCGATCAACGCATGCGCCAGGCTGACGCGCTGCGCCCACGACGACTCGGCTCCCCAACGGGTGACCACGGCGTCGAGCGCCGACTTGGCCTCACCGTAGGCGCCGTCGCCACCGAACATGCCGCGGTTGGGCGAGCCCGGCAGCACCACGTGCAGCCTCGAGGCGATATCGCG
This sequence comes from Mycobacterium sp. 1245111.1, assembly GCF_001673405.1. GTDB lineage: Bacteria > Actinomycetota > Actinomycetes > Mycobacteriales > Mycobacteriaceae > Mycobacterium. Next base: position 22,506 of record NZ_LZLV01000020.1, read on the forward strand.
CTCGGCGCCGATCTTCGACAGGCCACCGATCAGTCGCTGCACCGCCCACAGCAACACCTTCATTTCCATCTCCGAGCGCGAGCCGGCCTCGGACAGGTCGCCGACCACACGCGGCGCCGCGAACGGGAACAGCAGCGTCGGGACCTGAGCGTCCTTAATGTGAATCGACTGCGGCCCAAGGCTTTCGGACTGCTCGTTACCGATCCACTCCGCGAGTGCGTCGATGTCGGAGTAGGACGCCATGTTGGCCGCCACCACCCACAACGTGGCACCGAAGCGAGCGTGGTCGCGATAGAGGTTGCGGTAGAACGCCAGCCGGTCGTCGTCGAGCTTCGACGTCGTGGCGATCACGGTGGCACCGCCGTCGAGCAGCTTGGCGACCACCGACGCGGCGATCGAGCCCTTCGACGCGCCGGTCACCACGGCGACTTCGGCGTGGTACGGACCGTTGTCCGGGTTCTCCGCGCCGGCCGCGATCCGGCCGTACAGCGATGCATGGATCTGACGTCCGGCGGCCAAAGCCCTGCCCTGCCACCAGGTCGCCTGCGTGGCGACGACGTGACCGGCGCCCTCGAAGCGCTCCGAGAGCCGCGCCCAGTCGGCGTTGGCTTCGTCTTCGTCGATCAGCCACAGCTTGACCAGATCCTCGCGGGCGCTGGCCCACCGGTCGTCGAACACGACGGCCTTCTTGCCGTCGAACGTCGGTGCCACCAATCGCGGCCAGTCCGAACCGAGTTCGGTGGTGACCAGGTCGATCAGCTCGGCGTCGGTGGCGGCCGGCGGCACGCTGACCTTTTCGTCGAGCCCCAGTTGGCCAAGCACCAGGCGCGCCGCCGAGGCGAGCACACCGTCGCGGCCGGTGATCTGGTCGGTGAATTCGCTCAGCGCGGCGGCGTCGACCGTCGCACCGCCGCCACCACCGCTCGACGGCAGCGCAACCGCGATGCCCCGGCGGGCCGCCACGGACGTGACAGCGGCGTCGATGACGCTGTCGACCGCGGCGGCATCCGCCAGCGCACCTTCGTGAAGGTTGCCCAGCGAGCCGCCACGGACGCTGGTGCCCTCACGAGTTCCGAGTGCCACCTCGACGGTGACGTGCTTGACCCAGCCATCGCCGAGCTCCCAGGTCTTGGTCACCCGTTCGGCGATCGCAGCGGGCCGCTTACCGGACGGGCCGAGGACCGTGCGCAGCTGGTCGTTGATCGCGTCGGAAAGCACTGGGCCGTAAGGCTTGTAGGTGCGGGCCAACTTGGTCACCTGCGCCCGCAGCCCGGCCAGGTCGGCTTCGGCGGCGCCGTCGATCGCGCCGAGGTTCAGCTCCGAACCCAGGTCGACCAGCAGCTGGTTGCGTCGCGACGAGGCGCCGTCGGTGATGGACTCGATGGAGTCCAGCTCCTCGATCTGGTCGATGCGCATCTTGGCCGACAGCGCGATCAGGGCCAGCGTCGCGTCGGCGGCGTCGAAGCCGATGTCGTCGGGGCGCGGGGCACCTGACGGCGCGACCGGAGCCGCCGGCGCGGCGGCGGCAGCTTCAGCGGCAGGGGCACTGCCCGATTCGCCAGCCGGCGCCTCGTCGACGATGTCCTCGGGCTCGGGGTCGGTGTCGGTGGCGAACAGCACCGCGGCGTCGCGCTCGGCGTTGAGCACTTCCACTGTGCTGTGGGCATATTCGGGCAACTTAAGCGTGTTGGTGGCCAGCCCGGCGACGGTCGGCGCCGACTTCACGCCGATTTCGACGAACCGCTCCACACCCAGACCGCCGGCCGCCTCTTCGGTGAACAGCAGGTCCTGGGTCTCGATCCAGCGCACCGGGCTGGCGAACTGCCAGGCCAGCAGCTCGATGAACACCGTGCGGGCCATGTCGAACGGGCGCTCGTTACGCCAGTAGTCGTAGTTCTCGAGGATCTCGTCGAGCGGCTCGGCCGGTACCAGGTCGCGGATCTCCTGGACGAAGTCACGGTCGAGGCTGAACGGCCGCGGGACCAGGTTCGGAATGTAACGCCCGATGATGACCTTGGGATCCTTGTTGCGGGGCATGACACGGTCCAAGGAGCGTCGGAATTCGGCGACGCCGACCCGCAGCACCTCGGAGTGGAACGGCACGTCGATACCCGGCACCAGGATGAAAGACCGTTTGCCGCCGGAGATTTCGCGTCGGCGCTCCACCTCGGCCTCGAGTTCTTCCAGACCGCGGACGGTGCCGGCGATCGCGTACTGCGAGCCACGCAGGTTGAAGTTCACGATCTGCAGGAACTCACCGGTGCGCTGGGAGATCTCTTCGACGAACGCCAGCACGTCGGCGTCGTCGAGATCGATCTGCGACGGCCGGATCGCGGCCAGCCGGTAGTTTGACCGGCCCAGCTCGTCGCGCGGCACGATGTCGTGCATGTTGGAGCCGCGCTGAAACACCGTCTCCAGCAACGCTTCCAGGCCGTAGATGTCACTCACACAGGCCAACGCGGTGTATTCACCGACGGAGTGCCCGCAAGCGATCGCGTCCTCGACGAACGCGCCCTGCTCGCGCATCTCGGCGACTTGCGCACTCGCCACTGTCGCCATCGCGACCTGGGTGAACTGCGTCAGGTAGAGCACGCCCTCGGGGTGCTGGTAGTGCACGCCGCTGGCGATCAAGCTGGTCGGGTTGTCCCGCACCACATGCAGGATCGAGAACCCCAGCGTCTCACGGGTGTACTTGTCGGCGTCGTCCCAGACCTTGCGGGCGGCCTTGGACCGGGCCCGGACCTCCATGCCCATGCCCTTGTGCTGGATGCCCTGGCCGGGGAACGCGTAGACGGTCTTGGGCGCGGCCAGTCGGGCCGTCGCCGACATCACCAGATCTGACCCGATGCGGGCAGCAATCTCCAAAACCTCGGCGCCCTGGTCGATTCCGACCCGGTCGACGCGGAAGTCGACCTCGTCGCCCGGCTTCACCATGCCCAGGAAGCGAGCGGTCCAGCCGATCAGCCGGGCCGGTGGCCGGGCCTGGCCGTCAGTCGCGGTAACCACGTGCTGCGCGGCGGCCGAGAGCCACATGCCGTGCACGATCGGCCCTTCAAGACCGGCCAGCAGCGCGGCGGCCCGGTCGGTGTGGATCGGGTTGTGGTCACCGGAGACCACTGCGAACGGCCGCATGTCGACCGGCGCGGTGAGCGTGACGTCGCGACGGCGACGCCGGGGCGTTTCGGTGGCGTTCTCGGACACCGCGCCTCCGGCCCGCGACGGGTCGGTCAACTCGGCGGCCCCGGTGCGGCCACGGATCGCGAACCGCTCCTCCATCGTGGCGAGCACGGTGCGGTCGGCGTCGGCAACCGTCACCGAGATCGGGACGACCCTGCCGACTTCGGTGTCGATGGCCACCGAAGCCGTTGCGGTAACGGTTAATTCGGCCGGCACCTTCGGTAGGGCGGCAAGCAGGTGGGCGGCGTGGTCCAGGTGCACCAGGCTCAGCAGGCCCTCCACGACGGGGACGCCGGCACCGGTAACAGCGGACCCGATGGCGGCGAAGACGGCCGGCCAGCAGCGGCCGACGAGGGCGTCGGGCACGGTGGTCAGGGTCGGCGCCAGCGGCTCACCGAAGATCGCGGTGACACCGGTGTGGTCGGCGACCCGCTCGGGGTCCCATTGCACGGTCACGGTCGCGGTGCCGTTGTGCACCCGGGGCAGTGCCTCGGGGCTGTCCGCGCCGGCGGCGATCGCCAGCACCGAACGCATCGCCTCGATCGCGTCCTTGGGGCGGATCACCGGAATTCCGCCGTCAATTGTGTTGGGGGGCAAGCTGAATCTGATATCGATCCACACGCCGGCGATCGGCACGCTGAGCACAACCTGGTCGTCCTCGACGACCAGGCGCGACCCGGTCGACGAGTGCGTGGCTTGCGGCACTTCGGGTCCGTCGTGCACCTGCCAGTCGGCGGGGTCGGCGATGCGGTGAACCGGGTTGGTCGCAACGCGGCCGGCCCACAGCACGTCGGGCGCGTCGAGCACGGTGGCCAGCGGCCCCCGCACGTCGATGCGACCCTGCCGGCGCGCGGTGACCGGTGTCGGGGTGGCGCCGGCGGCGACCACATCGTCGATCGCGGCCTGCTCGAAGCGGTCCAGCAGCTCTCCGACGGGCTCGTTGAGCCGGGTGATGCCGGCGACCGCAGCGGTGCCGGGGATGATGCAGACCTGGTCGGCGTCGTAACGGGCATCGTGGGCCTGCCACAGCGAATCGCTGCGCCACCAACGGCGTACGTCCTTGTCGATCACCGGCACGAAGTTCACCGGCTTGCCCGGCGTCTTGCACTGCGTGACGAAGAACGGCACGTCGGCCGGATGCAGTTGCACGGTCGCGGCGTCCGGGTAGCGAGCGAGCAGCGCGGCGATCGCCTCGTCAGGACGCTCCAGCAGATCGGGGTCGGCGAACAGCGTCTGGATCGGCCCGGAGTCCTGTGGGTGCAGCCGTGCCTCGGCGCGCTTCAACATCTGCTCGAATCGTTCGACCCAGGTGTCGGCCAGCCACGGGCTGCCCGGCGCCGCGGTGTCCGCTGTGCTGTCGCCGTCGCCGATGGCCAACTCGACATAGCGCTGCAGCCACTGCAGGTAGGTCATTTCGCCGACGTCGCCGAAGTACGGCTTGGCGGTGTTGGCCATCGCCGCGATGATCTCGTCGCGGCGCGCGGCGACCGCGTCGGCGTCACCGGCGACCTCGTCGAGCAGCCGGCCGCACCGGGAGGCGGTGTTGTCGATCTCGTGGATGTCGGCGCCGAGCTGACTGCGGCCAGATGCCATGCCGCCCTGGGCTTTTCCGGCGCCAACCCACTGGTCGGTGCCCTGGATGTCGACCAGCATCTGCTTGACCGACGGCGACGTGGTGGCTTCCAGCGTGGCCATCGCGGCGGTGCCGACCAGGATGCCGTCGACCGGCATCAGCGGGAAGCCGTACGACTGGGCCCAGCGGCCGGACAGGTACTCGGCCGCCTGCTCGGGCGTACCGATGCCGCCGCCGACGCAGACCGTGATGTTCGGCCGTGACCGGATTTCCGAGTATGTGGCCAGCAGCAGATCGTCGAGGTCTTCCCACGAGTGGTGACCGCCCGCGCGTCCGCCCTCGACGTGCATGATGACCGGCTTGGTCGGCACTTCGGTGGCGATGCGGATGACCGAGCGGATCTGCTCGACGGTGCCTGGCTTGAACACCACGTGCGAGATGCCGATCTCGTTGAGCTCGTCGATCAGGTCGACGGCCTCTTCCAGTTCGGGGATGCCGGCGCTGACGACCACACCGTCGATGGCCGCGCCGGACTGACGGGCCTTCTGCACCAACCGCTTTCCGCCGACCTGCAGCTTCCACAGGTAGGGGTCGAGGAACAGCGAGTTGAACTGGTACGTGCGTCCGGGTTCGAGCAGCCCGGCAAGCTCCTCGATGCGGTCGTTGAAAATCGGTTCGGTGACCTGTCCGCCGCCGGCGAGCTCGGACCAGTGGCCCGCATTGGCCGCCGCGGCGACGATCTTGGCGTCGACGGTGGTCGGGGTCATGCCTGCCAGCAGGATCGGCGACCGGCCGGTGAGCCGGGTGAACTTCGTCGAGAGCTTGACCCGCCCGTCGGGCAGGGCGACCACCGACGGCGCATAGGTCGACCACGGCCGGGCCACCTCGGGCACGGCGCCGATGGTGAACAGGTTGCGCTGACCACCACGGGTCGCCGCCGGCACGATACCGACCCCGAGTCCGCGGATGACCGGGGCCGTTAGCCGGGTCAGGATGTCGCCGGGGCCCAGGTCGAGAATCCAGCGGGCGCCGGCCTCGTGGACGCCGATCACCTCGTCGACCCAGTCGACCGGCTGGACCAGGATCGCCTCGGCCATCGCGCGGGACAGCTCGACGTCGATGCCCACCTTTTCGGCCCATTCGCCGACGATGTCGATGCTGTCGGCCAGCCGCGGCGTGTGGAAGCCGACCTCGACCTGAACCGCGTCGAAGACCGGTGCGAAGACGTCGCCGCCGCGGATCTTGTTCTTACGGTCGGCTTCTTCCTTCTCCGAGATCTGCTTGCAGTAGAGCTCGAAGCGGGACAGCTGCTCGGGGGTGCCCGTGATGACGACCGAGCGCCGGCCGTTGCGGATCGACAGGACCGGCGGCAGCACGGTACGGACGTCTTGGGAGAAGTCTTCGAGGAGCCGGTAGATGCGCTCCGGGTCGGCGTTGCTGACCGACACCATCGGCGAACGATCACCCAGCACCGAGATTCCGCGGCGGCGTGCCACCAGCGTGCCGGCCGCGCCGATCAGTTGCGCCATCGCCAGCAGCTCGATGTCTCGCGCGCCCGCCGCCTTGAGGGCCTCGACGCCCAGGATGCCCTGCGAGTGCCCGACGACGGCCACGGGCGGCGTAGCCAGCAGGTCCATGCCCTGCCGGGCCAGGGTACGAACGGCGGCGATCTGCGTGAGGAGGACGCCGGGCAGCGAGACCGCCGCCGAGGTCAGGTGCTTTTCCGACGGAACCGGGTCTTCGGCGGCCAGTGCGCGGACCCAGCGCAGCGGCTCGAAGCCGATCGGGCGCACGACGACGAGCTCATCGGCCACCGGCTCGAGCAGCAGGTCCACCTCACCGGCGAGCGTCGCCAGCTCGGATTCGATACCGGACGACGACACCAGCTCTTCCAGCGTCTCCAGCCACGCGCCGCCCTGGCCGCCGAAGGCGACCGCGTAGGCCTCGCCGGCGGTCAGACGATCGACCAGAGCGTGGTCCGCGGCGATTCCGTCGCGGTCAGCGGACACTCGATGGTGCTCATAGATCGTCACGTGTGTATCTCCCTAAAAGCGGTCGTCCGCCTACGTGCCAGAGCCGCGCTGCCCCGCAAATACCGTCAAGAACCCGACCTGCCCCCGGGTGCAACCCGGCCGTGGCTTGGCCAACCCGGCTGTCGCGGGTCGCGCCAAAAGGGCGTCATCGGCTGCACTAAGAGTGTCATAAGAAATTGGGAGGTTTCCGGGGGAAATTGGTTACTGGTGAGTTCTACGCGCGAGTAATGGTGGGCTGGGTAACACTCCGCTCTAGGGGCATTCGTAGTGCCCGGACCAAACCTGCTGCGTGCGGGCGGTTACGGTCGAGTAGCTATAACTGCGCAGATCAAGGCAGTATTGTTATCTAATCGTTATCTAGAAATTTTGCACGATATCGTGCGTCTCGGTCCGAGGCGGATGAGCCGGCGCGGTGCGACTGTTGAGAATCCGTCCGATGGCGGCGCCGGGAGGAGTTTGCTGGCAACTTACTCCGGAGTCAGCTCCGGCCCAGGATTTCCGCGGTTCGGGCATGACCCAGCGACTCGTAGCCCGCGACCACGGCAGCCGGCGCGGCCGTGACAACCAGCAGGCACAGCGAAGTCGAGGCCCCCGCCGCCGCGAGGGCGATCGCGGCGCCCAGCAACGCGAGCGTGATCAGCACAACGACGGCGTAGACGCCATCCCACGTGCGGGTCAGCAGCAGGTAGGTCCCGTACACCGCGGCGATGTAGACCCCCACCGGAGTCGCGACGGCCAGCACGGTGGCTACCGGATCCATCACCGACCGATGCTCGATGAAGTCCGCCGCGGCGTGCAGGCCGGCGCCAGTGGCGACGATCGATCCGAACACCGCGATATGCAGGTACCCGTAACCGAACGACCGGTCGCGGTGGCTGTGCAGCAGCTGGGCCGCCGGCACCACGAAGTAGACCCACCACATGCCGAAGGTCAGTCCGGTCCCCGCGATCGCCACCACGGCGGCGTCAGTGGTCCAACCGTGCTCGGCGACCATCGCCGACAGCGAAGCCACGGTCCCGACCACGCCCTCGCCCAGCGCGATGATCGTCAGCAGGCCATTGCGTTCGGCGACGTGGTGCGCGTGCCAGGGCGTCCCGCCCATCCGCTTCTCCGCGATCAGCGGACCGCTCAGCTCGATCGCGATCATCACCGCGAACAATACGAACGTGACGCCCACCGAACTGTTGACGATCGCGATCGCGACCCACCCGACCTGCGCGATCGTGATGGTGGCCGCGTAAGTCAGGCACGCGGGCTTGCGGGCCGGATCTTGCGCGGCGGCGCGCAACCACTGGATCACCATGGCTACCCGCATCACCACATAACCGGCGACCAGGACCCGATTGTCGACATGGGCGCCGGCGGCGATCGACGAAAACACCTGCGGAATCCCCAGCGCGAGCACCAGGACGCCGACCATCTGCAGCATCGTCGTCATCCGGTACACCCAGTCGTCGGTGTCGTAGGCCGAGGCGAACCAGCTGAAATTGATCCACGCCCAGCACACCGCGAACGTGGCGAAAGCGAAGCTGGCCAACCCGGGCTCGAGGTGGCCCGAGGACAACGCGTGGGCGAATTGCGAGGCCGCGACGCCGAAGGCGATCACAAAGGTCAGGTCGAACAGCAGCTCGAGTGGAGTCGCGACCCGATGTGGTTCGTGCGGATCGCGGCCCGACATTCGGCGCAGCCGGTGCGCGCGGGCCAGGTGATGGTAATGGCCGCCGGGTTCGCTCACGCGACCATTTTGCCCCGGTCTCAATTGGGTGTCCGCTTTGCACCAGGACCGTTAACAGGGGGCCGCACTCTGTACCATCTCCCCATGCCGCTGGTCATTGGAGCGACGGCCGCCGAGTTCAATATCGTGCGGCAGCTCGGATACGAGGAGTTCGGCGAACTCTACGTCGCCGAGCATCCGCGGCTCCCCCGGCAGCAGGTACTGCACCTGATCCCCGCCGAAACATCGATCGACCTGGATTACCGTCAGCGGTTCTACCAGGAGTCCGATCTGGCCGCCCCACTCTGGCATCCGAACATCGCCGGACTCACCGACCGCGGCGAGTTCGAAGACCAGCTGTGGATCTCCTCGGAGTACGTCGACGGCATCGACGTGGCCGAGTTACTCGGCGAGGGCCACCTCGAGGGCATGCCGCCGCGGATGGTGATCGAGATCGTCTCCGCGATCGCCGACGCCCTGGACTACGCACACGACGCCGGCGTACTGCATCGCCACGTCAATCCCGGCCACATCGTGGTCAGCAAATCGCCCGCCGACCGACGGCGAATTGTGTTGACCGGCTTCGGCGTAGCTCGACCCGAGGGCGCCCACAACACCCTGACCCGCGCCGGGATGTTCATCGGAACCGCCGGCTATACCGCCCCCGAGCAGCTGATGGGTGACGAACTCGACGGCCGCGCCGACCAATACTCCTTGGCGGCCACCGCTTTCCATCTCCTTACCGGAGCGCCGCCATTCGCGCATTTCAATCCGTCGGTGGTGGTCAACAGGCAGCTCAACGATCGCGCCCCTCGGCCGAGCGAGATCCGGCCGGACCTGACCGACTTCGACGCGATCTTCGCCCGCGCGCTGTCGAAGGACCCGGTCGACAGATTCCGGCGCTGTCGCGACTTCGCCAAGGCGCTCGAATCGACCGGCGGAACCCGCTCGCACATCCGCGCCACGTCGGAGGTCCGGGCGGCATCCATCTTCCGCGAGTCCACCAACGGCGAGACGAACGGCGCGGCCAAGGGCGATACCGCGGCGACCGAGGTGACGCCCACAGCCGCTGCCGTGGCGGCGCCCGAGACGAATCACCACACCCTCGCGGCTACTCCAGATATGGTGTCGCACAACGGCGTCCACCAGGCCACGCCGGTCGATGCGCCCTCGGCATCCGACGAGCCCGATGAGTTCGACGACTACGACGACGAGGACGACTACGACGAATCGGCCGAAGCCCGCAGACGCCGACTGCGCCACTCGGCCGCGATCGCCGGGGTGATCGCCGTCGTACTCATTGCGTGGTTCGCCGGGATCAAGGCTCTGCGCTCGGCCTCTCAATCGAACGAGACACCGGCCCCTGTCGAGACCACGTCCACTGAACCGACGTGGTCCCCGGTGTTCGCGCCGCCGCCGGTCGTCGCTCCCCCTCCGCCGGTGGCTCCCCCGCCCCCCGTCGTCACCAAGCCGACTCCCACGACGGCCGTGCCGTCGACTACCAAGGCCGCACCGACCACCACCGCGAACGCACAGACGACGGCGCCGGAGACCACTGTGCAGAAGCCGAAGCCGGCAACCACGACAACGCCGACCGGCCTGGATACCCGGCCCGCAATCGGCATGCCTTGCGGCGCTGAGGGTTCGGCCGCCATCTCCAACTCGGGCGGTCCGGTGACGTGCGTCAGCACCCCGGGCGGATCCGCCTGGGAAGCACCAGGGACACCGCCCAGCGGCGGATAACCCGTTCGGTCAGCTTTCGGCCGACAGCACCGCGATCAGCGCCTCGGCGACATCACGACCGTCGCAGGACAACCCAGTGAGGTTGTCCTGCAGCAGCTTTCGCGCCTGCAATCGGCTGCCGGAGGCGAGCAGGGGGCGCAGTTGATCGGCGAGCTCCGCGCCGTCGGTAGCCGACGCCAGCACGTCGATCAGCTCCCAATCCCGGTACAGCGCCAGCGATCGCTCGTAGAACGCGAAGCCGTTGACCGGTTCGCCACGCATGGTCCCGTGGTAGCGATACGGTCCTTCCATGTACTCGATCGGTAGCCCGTGGGCCGGCGCCGGCACCAGCGGCTCCCCGGTGAGATCCAATTCCAGTGCTGCGCTGCGTAACCGATGCAGGTTGGGCATGAACCGGTTCGGAGCCGGCGGCCGGACCAGTGGCCGAACCGAGTTGGGCCAGCGCACGTAACTGTTCACCGTCACCTCGACGTCTTCGGCGCATTCCGGAGCCTTCGACGGGTCGGGATAGCTCACCGTCGCGCCCGTAAACGGTTGCAGCGCATTGCCGTCCGTTCGGTCGAACTGATGCCAGATGCTCATGTCGACGCCGTTGTCCAAGTTGATCGTGCGCCATTCGTGCGACCTGGCCCGCGGGTCCCCGTCGGTTCCGCCGCCGCCGGCGTACTTCGGGAACCACTGCCGATCGACGTGTCCCGCACTACCGCTGACCACTTCGCGTTGCTCGCCCCAGCGCAGCGTTCCGTTCATGACCATGCCGGTTTGGAAGTAGGAGTAGGTGCCGGGCTGGCCGAAGCAGGAGATCACGCCGTGGTAGGTGTCTGCGCCGACGGGTACGGGCGCGCGGGTGGGTGTCACGTCGAGGTTTAGTTCCATCGGCCGACCGGCATGATCGGTGCCGCGCAGGCTGACCCGGTAGGCGTAGGGCACCAGTTCGCCGTCGTGGTCCCGGCACGCCGTCCACGCCACCGGACCGGCGTCGCTGTCGTAACGGATGTCGAGGCAGCCCGCGGCCATCGTCATCTTCGGTTGTGCGCCCGGTTGCATGTTTTTCGGCGGCATGTCGTAGTCGGTGTAGGTGCCGTATTCGCCGGTGTCGCAATCGAATAACGCCATCGTGTAGAAGTCGGCGACGACGGTGCCGCCCGGGCGGTTCTTGTTGAAGATGGTCAGGTACGCGAAGGTGCGACCGGTGGCGCTGGTCAGTTCGCCGGCGATGAACCAGGTGTCAGACTCCTGGTCGTCGTGCACGCCTTCGGCCTCGGGGAAGTCCAGCGCACGGTCGTTGTCGACTAAACGGAATGGGTATTTGCGCCAGTCAGTGTTCATCTCACGCCTCTGCGATTGGGATCGAAACCAGACTTCCCGGCTTTTTTGCTATGTTAGCATCAATAGCGAAGTTGCCATCGCCTTGTCGAAGGTCGTGCCCCATGCCGGAAACCCGTGACCACCGTTGCTACGACCAGCTTTTCATCGGAGGGCGATGGCGTGATCCGTCCACCGATGAGCGGCTGACGGTCATCTCCCCGCACACCGAAACCTCGATCGGCGACGTCCCCGCGGCGACTCCGGCCGACGTCGACGACGCGGTCGCCGCCGCTCGGCACGCCTTCGACCACGGCCCGTGGCCGCGGCTGGACCCGCAGGAACGCATGCGCAAGGTCGAACAACTTGCGACCATCTACGGTGGCCACCTCGACGAGATGGCAGACCTGATCACCGACGAGATGGGCTCCCCGCGCAGTTTCAGCCGACTGGGCCAGGCCGCCGCGGCGGTGTCGATGATCCATCTCACCCTCGGGGTGGCTCGCGACTTCCCCTGGACCGAGCGGCGTAACGGCGTGCTTGGCGAAGTACATCTGCATCGGGCGCCGGTCGGTGTGGTCGCGGCGATCGTGCCCTGGAATGTGCCGCAGTTCCTGATCATGCCGAAGCTGATCCCCGCGCTGATCGCCGGTTGTCCCGTCATCGTGAAGCCCGCGCCCGAAACGCCTTTCGACGCTTTGTGGTTGGCCGAGATGATCGAGCAGTTGGACCTGCCCGAAGGAGTGGTCTCGGTGCTGCCCGGCGGCACCGACGTCGGCGAGGCGCTGGTGCGCCATCCCGGCGTGGACAAGGTCTCGTTCACCGGGTCGAGCGCTGTCGGACGCCGCATCGCCGCGCTGTGCGGCGAACAGCTCAAGCGGGTGAGCCTGGAACTAGGCGGCAAGTCGGCCGCGATCATTCTCGACGACGCCGACATCGGCAAGACGGTCCGGGAGTTGAAGTCCGCGAGCCTGATGAACAACGGGCAGGCCTGTGTGGCGCAGACCCGCATCCTGGTCAGTGAGCGACGACACGACGAAGTCGTCGACGCGCTCGCCGAGATGATGTCGGGTCTGCAGGTCGGCGACCCGACCGATGAAGCCACCGATGTCGGCCCCCTGGTCGCTCAGCGCCAGCAAGCGCGAGTGCAGGACTTCATCCGGTCCGGCGTCAAGGAGGGCGCCCGGATGGTCCTCGGTGGCGAGGACGCACCCCACAGCCAGGGTTGGTATGTGCGGCCGACGTTGTTCACCGATGTCACCAACGACATGCGAATCGCGCGCGAGGAAATCTTCGGCCCGGTGCTGAGCGTGCTGACCTACCGCGACGAGGCCGACGCCGTCCGGATCGCCAACGACAGCGACTACGGGCTGGCGGGGTCGGTGTGGACCGCCGACATCGCGCACGGCCTCGAGGTCGCCGCCAGTGTGCGGGCCGGGACCTACGGCATCAACATGTACACGCTCGACATCGGTAGCCCATTCGGCGGTTTCAAGCACTCCGGCATCGGCCGCGAGTTCGGACCGGAGGGTCTGCACGAGTACGTCGAGTTGCAGTCGGTGATCAGTAAGGGCACGATGCCGCCGCTGTCCAGCTGATCTACCCGGCCGCGCGGCTCGGCCGGTCTTGAAGTACTGGTGTCGCGGCGGACAGGATGTCGTCCCGATTGCCGTTGAGCGGCGGGTAGATTCGTTCGGTGTTGATGGTGCGTTTGGTGGCCTTGGCCTGCCGGCCTTGCGCGACGACGTGGCGGTCCCATCCTTCGGTGTACACCGCGCCCGCGGGCCCGAGGTCGAGAACCGTAACATACCAAGGGATCTGAAGCACCAGCATCGGCTCACACAGTAGATCGCCGACCACGTTGTGGCCGGCGTATCGGCCCATGGGTCTGCCGTGCTGACATGACATCACCGACATGTGGTCGCCGTCCACGTGCAGGGCCGCGACGTCGCCCGCCGCGAACACACCGGGCACCCCGACCACGCGCAGATACTCGTCGACCGGCAATCGGCCGAGATGATCACAGTGGATGCCGAACTGCGCGGTGAGCGGATTGGCCCGCATGCCCGCACACCAGATCACCGTGCGGGTAGCGATGGTTTCGCCGCCGGTCAGCCTGATTGCCTCGGCACTGACGGCGGCTACGCCTGTCCCAGTACGGGTTTCGACGCCGTTATCCGCCAGTGCTCGCTCGATCACCGGCCGCGCGTACTCCCCCATGTCGGAGCCAACCGATGGGTTGCGGTCGACGAGCAGCACCCGCACCGACGCGCGCGCGAGCCGGCCGGGCAGTTCGCACGCGGTCTCGATACCGGTCAAGCCCGCGCCGACGACCACGACCGTGTCGCTGGCCGCGTCGGCAGGGCCGTCGGCCAGCGCCGCAAGATGGCGGCTCAGCTTCATCGCGCCGTCGAACGTGTCGACGTCGAAACCGAATTCGGCCAAGCCGGCGATGTCGGGCTTGACCAACTCGCTACCCAGGGCGACGACCAGCCGGTCGTAGGTAGTCGATCCGGTCGAGTGGGTTACGGTGCGGGTAGCCGGATCGATCGCGGTGACGTCCGCTGCGACGTGGTCGACACCGACGGGCCCGAGGATGTCGCGTAACGGCAGGCGACTCGGTGCCAGGTCGGCCTCGTAGTTGCGTACGCGGATGTCATGGAACGGCTGTGAGCTGATCATCGTCACCCCGACTTCGCCTGGGGGGACATCGAGTTCGTCGAGGCGCCGTGCGGCACCTAGGGCCGCCCACAGCCCCGCGAATCCCGAGCCGAGCACCACGATCTCCCTAGGGGTCACTACGGCCACCAGTCGGGGTTACGACCCAGCCGGGCAAGAAGTTTCGACTGCACGTCGCTCTGCATACCCACCGCGACGGGAACATCGAACATCCCAGCGCCGGTGAGTGCGCCGGGGTCGTCAGGTAGCGCCGCGTAGAACGACTCACACCAGTGGGCATCCAGCCGGTCGTCGGCACCCACCGCCCGGGCCAGATCCCAGGTGTGCACCAGCACGTCCCGGGTCACGTTCGGCAACATCGCGGTGGCGTCCGGGCCGATATCGAGTTCGAAGGCTCTTTCCAGCTGGCAGTAGGTCAACTCCCACCGGCGCTGCGGGTCGTCGCGGGGGCGATCGGGCTTGAGCCCCAGCGGTCGTAGCAACAGCACGTCGTGAAAACCGATGACGTGTTCGAGGACAGCCCGGGCATCCCACCCGGCACACGGCGACGGGCGCTCCCATTTCCCCGTTGCCGCGCGGACCGCCTCGCCGAATCTCCGGCACACCGCTAGATGTCGCTCGCCCACGTTATCGGCCACGGCACCTACTCGGGCAACTGCAGGGTGAGCTCGACCGGACAACACAACTCATCGCGCTGATTGACGATGTCGATCTGGAGTTCGACCAGCCCCAGCGCGGGCTTGGCCACCACGCGGGCTCGGCCCACCATGGTGTCGCCGGCGTAGATCGAACCGGCGAGCCGCATCTTTCGACGGACCACTCGACTCCGCGCGCCGGCCCAGTCGGTTGCGATCCGGTCCGCGAATCCCGCGATGTGCATGGTATTGACGAAAATGGCTGGATGACCTTGCTTTTCGGCGTAGTACGGGTCGAAGTGGACCGGGGTGTAGTCCCAGGTGGAGCCGGAGTTCATCACCACCCGTTGGTAGCTGATCTCGTCGCGCACCTCAGACAATTCCGTGGGCACACGGACGTCCTTCCACCGAATCACGACGTCTCCACGGGAGTGAAGCGGAACAGGGTGTTCCGGTTGGTCGCCACCACCGCGCCATCCTGACGGGTGAACGTGTCCAGGGTTTCGATGAAATGTCCGACGCCGAGCTTGGATCTCTTCTCCGGCGACACCGACACCACTTCTTCGACGATCGTGAGCCGGTCGCCGTCGACGACGGGTAGCGGAAACTCGGCTTCGTTGGCGGCGTTGACGATTGTGGTGCCCGGCAGCGGAACCCGCAGTGCGATCGCCGCAGCCGGCGGCCGCCCGCCCGGTTCCCACGGCAGCGGAATCAGCCAACCCATCAGCAGCGCCGGCGGCGCCAGCAGCCCGCCCCACGTTCGTGTCGCGAAATCGGCGTCCCAATACGATGGATTAGCGTCTTGCACTGTGGCGGCGAACATTTGGATCCGGGCCGCGCTCACCACGGTCCCCGCGGTCCTCGGCTCGGACGCCGCCCCAACCATCCGCAGGGCGTCCTCGTAGGTGCCGAACGCGAGCTGGTAGCTGATCGGAGTCACGCCGATACCGGCACCGAATCCCATTGCAGCTCGCGGGACGTGAAGTACCAGCCGCCGCGTTCGTAGATCAGTTGATCGCAATAGCTTCCGGTCGCACGCAACGTCGAGCCGCCATCACCGGCGGTGAAGAGCAGCGCCACACACCGCTGCGTCGCGTTGACGCCGTCGACGGTGATCTCGTGGTCGACGGTGACCAGCCGGCCGCTGCCACCGTCGAAAGCCTCACGCAGATCGGTGAATTCCGTTCCGCCGCGAGTGAAGCGGGCACCCGAGTGCCGGAACGTCGCGATCCATCCGCCGAGGTCGCCCTCGGAGAAGCAGCGGTTGTGTCGCGCCGTCAGGTTCAGGATCGCGTCGCGCCCGACCGCGCCGTCGAGGACATACTGCTGCTGATAGGTCATGGCCATCTGTTGTTCTCCCTGTCTTACCGACTGACGATGTATCCGTGGGTTTCGCGGTCCCAGGCCGCGGGTCCGACACCTTGTGCGCGAAGGATGTCCTTGCGGATCCGGCCCATGACGTTCTTCGGCAGCTCACCGACGATCTCCACGTATCGCGGTACCGAGAAGTACGGCATCCGTGCACCGCAAAAGTCCAGCAGCTCTGCGTAATCCAGGTCGCTACCGGGTCGCACGGTGACGAACAGCAGGATGTCGTCCTCGCCTAGGTCGCTGGGCACGCCGACCACGGCGGCTTCGAGCACCGCCGGATGCCGCGTCACTACTGTCTCGACTTCGACCGATGAGATGTTCTCTCCTCGGCGCCGCAACGAATCCTTCACCCGGTCGACGTAGGTCAGGTTCTGGTCGCCATCGAGCGCACCGAGGTCGCCGGTGCGAAACCATTCCGGATGCGGCACAACCGCTCGGTCCGCGGGATTCAGGTAGCCCTCGCTCATCACGTGCGGGTAGCGGGGACGGCAGGCGATCTCCCCCACCGTGCCAACCGGGAGCGGCGCGCCATCCGCGTCGACAATCCGCACGTCGAATGCGGGGTTCGGCCGGCCCGACGTTCCGGGCACCCCGTCTTCGGCCACGCCCTTGACCGCGACCGGAAAGGCCTCGGTCATGCCGTACATCGTGACGATCCGGCAGTCGTAACGCTGTTCGATGTCGCGGTAGACCTCGGCGGCGATCGGCGCCGCGGAGATGAAGCGCAGCGGCAACTCCACGTCGCGCGGATCCGGTGGCTGATTCATGAGCATCGAGACCATCGCGCCGGCGCCGACGAAACCCACGGCGCCGCAAGCCCGCACCTCATCCCACACCGTAGCGGGGTGAAAGGCCGACGCCAATACCGTTGTCCCGCCGACCAGCATCGGCGCGAGCACCACGGGCGCGGCGCTGAGATGGAACAGCGGCATCGCCGTCCACAGCGCCTCGCCGGCACCGAACTCCCAGGCCGCGGCGGCGGTGGCGGCGACCGTAAACAGGTAATGCCACGTGGTGGCAACGGCTTTCGACGGCCCGGTCGTGCCGGAGGTGAAGAACAGCGAACCGGTATCAACGATATCGCCAGCATGCTCGGCAACCGCGTCGGCACCGGCGTCCAACGAATGGGCTTGCAGCACAACGCTGGACATACCGGGCAGCCGGTCGGCTACCTCGGCCACCCGCGGCTGGCGTTCGGCATCGGTGACCACCGCTTTCGCCTGCGACAGGCGAAACGCATGTAGTAGGAAGTCGCCCTTGTTGGCGGTGTTCACCGCCGCGGCGACCGCGCCGATGCGAGCCGCGCCCAACCAGAAGTAGACCCATTCCGGACAGGTGCCGGCGAACAATGCGACACCGTCGCCGGGCCCAACACCCAAGTCCCGCAGCGCGAGAGCGGCCGCGCACGAGCGCCGGTGCATCTGCTCGAAGGTCACGTCGATACCGTCGATCGACATCATCACCCGGTCGGGGTGCTGCTCGGCTCGCCGTTCCAGGACCGCCGCGACGCTGAACCGCTCGACGCCGTAATCCCGTGGGCGGATGGGCTTTCCGTCGCATGCGGGTGCCGCCCGAGCCGGCACGCGAGCCATTCGGGCTCCTCTAAACCTTCGACGCCGCGGGGTCCGGATCACCGTTGGCGGTGTAGCCGAAGTCGTCCGGCGCGGCCTCTTCGCCCGGGTAGAAGCGGTGCGCCCAACGCCGTAGCGCGGCATAGTCGTGCGCCTCTTCCGGTGCGAGGTTCGGCTTCTCCAGGTATTTCATGTTCTCCCAGGTGAAGAAGTCCTGTTTGATGACTTCCTGCTGCAGGGCCAGGAATTTGGCGGCCCGACCGGTGGGCACGTCGCCGGTGTCACCGGGTTCGCGCACCGACGCCTGCGTATAGAAGTAGTCGGTGTAATCCTCGTCGACCGGCGTTTGTCCGGTGACCTCGATGGTGGCCACCAGGTCGCTGGGGAACCGAACGATTCCCAGACCCAGCGAGTAGTTGTCGTAGATGATCTTGGCGTCGACCGGACCGTTCGGAGTCAGCCAGGTCTGCGACCGGCCACCGCCGAAGTGGGCGCTGACGGTGGCGTGCAGGTGATAGCCCGCCACCTCGAACGACGTCGTGTTGGCCGGGTTTGCCGCCTTGTGCACGTACTGCACGTGATACGGGTCGGCAGCGTTCTCGATGATCATCTGCGCGTGCACCTTGACCCTGTTCAGCATGCGGCTGTGCGGGTGCAGCGGGTAGTACTCGCCGGTCTCCAACTCGGGCAGCAGCGGCGGCTGCCAGTACGGCGCGCGGCCGTGCCGCTCGTGCCAGACCAAAATGAAGCCGTACCACTCGGTGCTGTGGTACGTGCGGATGCGGACGTTGTTCTTGCATCCGATTTTGCTGTACGGGATCAGTGCGTTGGTGCCGTCGCCGCGCCACTGCCATCCGTGCCACGGGCAGACGATGTTCTCGCCCTCGACGGTGCCACCGACGCCCATGTTGGCTCCGAGGTGCTGGCAGTACGCGTCCATCACGTTGACGTGGCCGGACTCGGTGCGAAACAGCACCATCTCCTCGCCGAAGTAGTGCACGCGCTTGACCTCGCCGGGTGCCAAGTCCGAGGCGAACCCGATGATGAACCACCCGGTGGGGAATCGATACGGCGACAGGCTGATGCCGCTCGGCCCGAATTCACGTTCGGACGGATCGAGCGAGGAGTCCGAGTCCGAAATCGTGTCCGTCATTGGCTACTCCGTTTCCTGGCCGAGCGTCGACTTGTGGTGGCGGAATCGCCTCGAACCGCCCAACAACTCGACGTTGACCTGCCCCCTATTGTTACTATTTTAGTGATTGCACGTCAACTGCTTGCCGATGATGAGGTTGCGCATGACCACCGCCGCCGTCGATCTGTCCGATTTCGCGTTGTGGCGCAACGGCTTTCCCGACGACGTATTCACCGAGCTGCGCCGCGAGCGGCCGCTGTTCCGCCACGGTTTGACGCCGGGCGTCGAGAAAACCGTCAAGCGGGACTTCTGGATGACCACCAAGCATCGTCACGCCGTGCGGCTGCATCGCGACTACGAGTCGTTCACCGCGGTAAACGGCCCGCTTATTCAACCGGCCGACCTGTTTTCGTCGTATCCGACCATCATCACGCTGGATCCCCCGGAACAGAGCAAGCACCGCAAACTCATTTCCAGCGCGTTCACCCCGCGGGCGATCGCCAAGCTCGAGGACGGCATCCGGACCCGGGCGTCGCGGATGATCGACGACCTGCTCGCCCGCGGCGGTGGGGACTGGATCGACGACGTCGCCGACGCGCTACCGATGACGGTGATCGGCGACATCATCGGTATTCCGGAGCGGGATCGGCCGCGCATCTTCGACACCTTCGACCGCATCCTCAAGGCACAGTCCAGCCAGGAGCAGCTCGACAGCGAAGTGTTCGCCTCGATATTCGGCTACGCGATGGAGCTCACCGCCGAAAAGCGACGGAACCCGGCCGACGACATCTGGAGCACGATCGCGTCAGGTGTCATCACCGGCGACGACGGCGAACAATTCAGCTTGGCCACAAACGAACTCGAGTTCTTCTTTTTCGTGCTGGCGTTCGCCGGCAGCGACACCACGAAGAACGCGCTGGCGATCGGATTGCAGGCCTTTGTCGCCAACCCCGAACAGATCGAGCGGTACCGCGAGAATGAGTCGTTGCGGTCCACCGCCGTCGAGGAAGTGCTGCGCTGGGCGTCGCCGGTGGCCTACTGGACGCGCACCACCGCAGTCGACATCGAGATGGACGGCCAACACATCCCGAAGGGCGAGCGGGTGGTGGCGATGCTGCGTTCGGCGAATCGCGACGAGGAGGTGTTCTCGTCGCCGTTCACGTTCGACATTGGCCGCCAACCCAATCCGCACGTGGCCTTCGGCGGCGGCGGCCCGCATCACTGCCTGGGTGCCATGCTGGCCAGGGCGGAACTGCGCGCGGTATTCGACGAGCTGCTGTTGCGCGGTGACGGATTCAGCCTCGGACCCGCTCAGGTGAGCTACCCGAATCTGACCACCAACATGTCGATCTACGACCAGATGCCGATAACGCTGAGCGCTCGCTAGTCGACGATCCGCAGCGCGGCTTTCGGGCACTGGTCGACGGCGGCCGCGACGTCGATCTTCAGATGCTCGGGCACCTCGCCGTCTGCGACGTGCACCACGTCCGACGTGCCGATCACGAAGATGTCCGGCGCCAGCGATTCACAGAATCCGTTTGCCTCACATAATGATTCGTCGACAATTACTCGCATGATGTGCTTCCTTTCATAGGCCTTTGGGCCGCGTGCCGATCACGCCGGCACTGGCGAGTCGCGCCAGATCGTCGTCGGTCTGCCCGCATATCTCGCGCAGCACCTCGCCGTTGTGTTCACCGAGGGTGGGCGGCGGACGCATCAACCAGGCGCGCTGCCCGGCCAGTGGAGCAAACGGTGGACGCGGGTAGCGCCCCGCACCGGTACGGGGGTGGTCAAGCGTTTCCAGGAACCCGCGGCCGTTGAGCTGATCGTTCTCGGTGATCAACGACGGCGATACCACGGGAGCGGCGGGAATACCCACGGCAGCAAGGGAATTCACCGCCTCGTCGAGCTTCTGGCCGGCGAACCAGGCCGCTAGATGCTGGTCGATCTCGTCAGCCTGGGTGCGCCGCCCGTCTACGGTGTCGAAGCGGCCGTCGTCGGCCCACGTCGGCCGGTCCAGCAGGTCGACCAGCGCGTGCCACTGCTCGTCGGTGCGCACGGTGACCGCAATCCAGTCGTCGTCGCCGTCGCAGCGGTAGAGGTTTTGCACGGCCCAGCCGTGTCCACGGTTGCCTCGGCGGCTCAGCGTGACGCCGAATACCTCGGCTTCCATCGGCTGTATCGCGGTGACGTTCAGGACCGTCTCGATCATCGGCAGCTCGACGAGCTGGCCCGTTCCGGTGCGGTCGGCGAAGCACAGCGCGGCCGTCACGGCGAACGCCGCGTGCACGCCGGCCAGCGGGTCGCAGGCTCCGCGCGGCGGGACCGGCGGGCCGTCCGCTGCGCCGGTGACCCATGCCAGCCCGGCAATCTGCTCCATGGTGGGCGCGAAACCGACGCGATCGCGCCACGGGCCGTCTAGCCCGAAGGCCGGCATCCGGGCGACGACCAGTCGCGGGTTGATCGCCAGCAAGGCGTCGGCGGTGAGCCCGAAGTGTTCCATCACCCGCGGGGAGAAGTTCTCGATCACGACGTCGGCGCCGGCGACCAACTGCCCGAACAGGCGACGCCCTTCGTCGGAGCCCAAATCCAGTGTGACGGAACGCTTGTTGGTGTTCATGGCGTGGAACACCCAGCCGTATTCCCACCAGTCGTCGACGTCTTTGCGCATGCCGCCGGAGTACCGGATGCCGTCGGGCCGCTGGATCGACTCGACCTTGATCACGTCGGCGCCGAATGCCGCGAGCAGATGCGTAGCGGCCGGCCCCGCCCAGAATGCCGTCAGATCGACGACGCGAAGGCCGTCGAACGGCAAGCGCGGTCCCGACGGCGGTTCGGCGTATTCACGGGCCGGCCACGGCGCGGTTCCGTCGGCCTCGCCGAGCGCGGGCGCGTCGCGCGGTGACGCCGGAGCGCACTGCGACATCAGCCAGGGCGTGCGGGGCTGATGAAATCCCGCCGGGTTGAGCACGAACACGCCACGCTCGGTGGCGTAGTCGGTGTCGCGGATCGTCGCGCCATTGCCCAGGGCGGCAATCGGCAACCGGAACAGCTGGCCCAGCTCGACGACTTCGGCGACGGTGCGTTCGGCAAGCCACGGCCGAATCCGCTCGCGGATGAACTCGCGGTATTCCCATCGACCGATCTGGAAACTCAGCTGCGGATTCTCGGTCAGCTCCGCGCAGTCGACCATCGCCGCGAAATCCAGCCACTGCTGACCGGTGACCATCGTGATCCCGACGTAGCCGTCCTTCGCCGGCTCGATCGACGGCACCTCGACGGTGCGGGCCACCGGCGGCACGTTCAGCAGATGCGAGTGCAACCACTCGCCGCTTTGCATCAACGTGATCGCTTCCAGCATCGACAGATCCAGGTGTTCGCCGGGTCCGCCGTGCTCGACACGCCGCCGCACGACCAGAGCGCCGAACGCGGCGAACACCCCGCCCATGTACTCGCCCAGGTCGCCGCCGATCGAGATCGGTGGTCCGGCGGGATCGCCGCGGAAGCCGGTTAAACCCGACCATGCCTGCAGGGTGAACTCGCTGGCGGCGCGGTCGGCGTAGGGCCCGGTCCAGCCGAAGTCGGAGATCGTGACGACCACCGCCCGCGGATAGTCGGCGAGCAGACGCTCCGGATCGATGCCCCAGTCGGCCGCCTGCGACCGCGTCGCGGTCACCACGATGATGTCGGCGCCGGCCAACTCTGCGTCGAGGTCGGCATCCGACCAGGTCAGACTGCGCTTGCCGGCATTGAGATAACTGAACAGCGGCGAATCGGCGCCGTCGGCGACGGTCGACCCGCTGGCGGTGTAGCGCCGCAGCCAATCCCCTTGCGCCGGTTCGATTTTCCGGATGTCAGCTCCGGCGTCGACCAAGAGCTTTCCGCAGTAGCTGCCTGCTATGCGGTCGCTGATCTCGACGACACGGACGTCTTCCAGTGGTGTCGGTCGGCTGCCTTGCCCGTCGCTCAACCTGTATCCGTCTGTGCTCGTCGGGATGTTGTCTATGTCATCTTAGTAAAGTTGCCAGCCCCGGCGTGCCCCCGTTTGGGACGGCTGGATTGACCTGCGCGGCTATTATGCCATTACTGCTAAGATTGCAGTAAATGGAGTTCGCGGGCGCAGCGGCCGCGTCTCCGGCCGTGAGTTCCGCTGCTGGAATCAGATGACTGCGCTGGGAATTGGCCCAGAGGCCCGGCGCCGACTGTCGGCGCCGCGCATCGCCGAGATCGTCGCCGACGAGTTGCGGCGCCAGATCATCGACGGCGAACTGGCCGACGGCGATTTGCTGCCGCGCCAGGAAGTGCTCGTCGAGCAGTTCAACGTCAGCCTGGTCTCGCTGCGAGAAGCGTTGCGAATCCTGGAAACCGAAGGGCTGGTCTCGGTTCGGCGCGGAAACCGCGGCGGCGCCATCGTGCATGCCCCGGCCAAGACCAGCGCCGCCTACATGTTGGGCTTGGTGCTGCAGAGCGAGTCGGTTGTCGTCGCCGACCTCGGCAGCGCGCTGCTGGAACTCGAACCCGCTTGCGCCGCACTGGCAGCCCAGCGTGCCGACCGCGCCGACACCATCGTGGCCGAGCTCAAAGAGATCAACGACGCAATGGAAACCCATCTGGAAGACGGACCGGAATTCACCGAAATCGGCCGCAGATTCCACGACGCGATCGTGCACGGCTGCGGCAACAAAACCATCATCGCCGTCGTCGGCACCCTCGAGACGCTGTGGACCAGCCACGAACAGCAGTGGGCCGACGAGAGCGCGGCGAAGGGCACCTACCCGTCGCTGACCAAGCGTCGCGCCGTGCTCAGCACCCACATCAAGATGGCCGAGATGATCGAGGCGGGCGACGTCGACCGGGCGCGTCGCGTTGCGGCCCGCCATCTTTCCGACACCCAGAGCCACGTGCTTGCCGCCGGACCTGACCAACGGATCTACGCGCTGTCGCCGCAGGCGTTGTCCCGCCCACGGGATAACCGCCATCTCTAGAACCGCCCTGGTCACCGGTGGAAGCGGCGGCATCGGCAAGGCCTGCGCCGCCAAACTGTGCGAACTCGGTTACGACGTAATGCTTTCCGCACGTCGGGAGGACCCGTTGCGCGCCGCGGCCGACGAGATCGGCGCCCGCTACATCGTCGCCGACGCCTCCGATCCCGACGGTTTCGCGGCGGCCATCGACCCACTGGACACCATCGATCTCGTCGTGCACGCCGCGGGAGCACTCGGCGGAACCTACGCGCGCAAGCAGACATTCGAGCAGTGGCAGGCAATCATCTCGGCGAACCTGGACTCCTGCTTCGTGCTGACCTCGGCCACGCTGCCCAAGATGCGCGCCGGCTCCCGCTTCGTGTTCATCTCGTCGTCCGCATCCTATGAGCCGATGATGGGCCGCACCGCCTACTCCGCGTCCAAGGCCGGGATGAACGCGTTCGCCCGCGCGCTGGCTCTCGAGGTCGATCGCGACGGCATTGCCGTCCACATTGTGACGCCGGGACCGGTGGAAACCGAGATGCTGCAGGATGTTCCATTCGAGATGCAGGCCATTCAGGTTTCCGATGTCGCCGACGCCGTTGCCTGGCTCGACACCGTGGACCCGTCGGTGGATCTACCGGAGATCCGGTTGACCGCGGTGCGGCGCGGGCCCTACGCCCGGGTGCCGGTGGTACCCGAGGAGGTCCATCGTCGCGCCGCTAGCGCGAAAAAGTCGTGATCACCGTTTCGCCGAATTCGTCCAGCGATTCCGGCGCGGCGAAATCGGAGAACCAGACGTAGAAGCGCTCGACGCCTTGACCGGACAAATGCCGGAAGTGTCCGGACAATTCGTCGGCATCGCCACAAATCAGGCCCGACCCTAGATTGCCGAACCGCTTGGCGCTCACCTCACGCACCTTGGCCGGATCGCTGTCCTTGCGGATGAATCCGACCATCTGCTGAATCGACACCCGGGCAGACCCGGCGGCGGGAGCCAACTCTGCGAGTCGGTCGATGTGATTGGCCGGGATGTTCCACCAATCCGCATGTCTACGAACGAGTTCCATCATCCGCCGTCCCGTCCCACCCAGAATCAACGGTATGTGACGAGTCGGTAGCGGCGACTGACTCTCGCCGGCGTCGCCACCTCGTCCCCAGTATCGATTCATCAGGTCCAGGTTTTGTTCGAGCTGTTTGACCCGGGCCAGCGGATCTTGTTGACCGACATTGAATCTCGCAAGCTCGGCAGGCCACGACCCCGAGCCGAGCCCGAGTTCGAACCTGCCGTCGGAGGCTTCCGACAGCGTGACGGCCTGCTTGGCCAGCACCGCCGGGTGGCGGAACGCGTCACAGAGCACCAGATGGCCGATCCTCAACCGCTCGGTCTTGGCGGCCACCCAGGTCGCGACGCCCATTGCCTCCCAAATGCTTTCGTCGCGAAGCCCCGGCGCCTCGAGGTGGTCGATGAACGCGATCCCGGTGAACCCGCTGGCCTCGGCATGGCGGGCCCGTTCCACGATGTCGGCGACCGGCACCCGCACCTGCGGCAGGAACAAGTACCACTCCGGCATAACCGCACCACCTATTCGGATCACACAGCTGCTTCGCCACAGCGATTGAGTTTGTCGCGCTAGTTTACTATTTTTACTATGTTAGAGGCCTTATGGACGTCGGACTGAATTCCGGACAATTGGCGCTGCGCGACAGCGTGCGTGACGTCATGCGCACCGAATCCCCGCCCGCGACCGCGCGACAGGCCATGACAGACCCGCAGCGGTGGCGCACGGTGTGGAAGACCGTTGTCGACCTCGGCTGGACCGAACTCGCCCAGCCCGACGACGACAGCCCGTTCGGCCGGATGGATCTCGCCGTGGTCCTCGAGGAGTGCGGGTCGGCGCTGGCACCCGTGCCGCTGCTGTCCAGCGTGGGCCTGGCGGCGGGTCTACTACGGGTGGCTGGTCCCGGTGCGACCGATGTGTTGACCGACATCGGTGCCGGCGTGGTCGCCGCGCTGGCCGTGCAACCACCTGGCCACCGGCTGCCGGGTGTTCCGATGACGCTGGCGGGCGGCCGTGTGCGGGGCCACGCGATCGCGGTGCCCGGCCTCCCCCGCGCCGAACTGGTCGTCACGCTGGCGTCGTCACCCGACGGTCCCGTCGCCGCCGTCGTCCGCGTCGGCGACGGCGTCACGTCGCAGGACGCCGAATCCACCGATCCCGTCCAACCCGCCGGCGAGGTCGACATCGACGCCGAACCCATTGCGATCGCCCCGGTCGACCTGGAGTCGGCGTTGGCAACGCCGTTGCTCGCGGTGGCCGCCGACCTGGTCGGCGTCGCGACCGCCGCGCTGGGCCGCTCGGTCGAACACGCGAAATCACGGCATCAGTTCGGCAAGCCGATCGGCGCATTCCAGGGCATCAAGCACGCGTTGGCCGACAACTATGTGGCGTTGGAGCGCGCCCGCGGCCTGACCTATGCCGCCGCTGCGCGCCTCGACGACCCGGCGACCACACCCGCCGAGGGCTGGAGCGCCGCCGCGCTGGCCAAGGCGGCGGCCGGTGAGGCAGCGGTCGGTTGCGCGCGCACTGCGGTTCAAGTGCACGGTGCGTTGGCCCAGACCTGGGAACACGACATGCACTTGTACCTGCGGCACGCCTGGCAGGGGGCCTCGACCTTGGGCGACGGCCGCGCGCTGTACCACGCGGTGGGACGCCGCTTCGCCGGGAGCACCCGATGACGCGCTACGACGATGCAGAGCGCAGCGATGAGGTGGGGGCACCTCCCGCTTGCGGGGGAGAGTGGCGCTCATGAGTCGTGAGTTGACGGCCGAATACGCGGCGTGGTTGACCGACTTCCTGCCCGGCGACTACTACGAGCGCTACCGCGAATACCGCTGGGACGTCCCGCTTCGCCGCGATCATCAACGGGCCGCCTTCGAGGCCGGCTGGTTGCAGCCGACCTGGCCACGCGAACATGGCGGCCGATCGCTGGGTCTGGCCGAGGCGATGGAAATCCGACTCGAGGCGGCGACGCGGTCGGCCCCGAAGCTGCCCAACGTCGCCGGGCCGGGCGTCGCGGCGCCGGGGCTGCGGCAATTCGGCACCCCCGAGCAGATCGACCGGCTGCTCGTCCCGCTGCTGCGCGGCGACGAGTGGTGGGCGCTGGGCATGTCCGAGCCCGAAGCGGGATCCGACTTCGCCGGGCTGCGTACCCGCGCGGTCCGCGAAGGCGATATGTTCCGCGTCAAGGGCAGAAAGATCTGGACCACCCAGGCACACCTGTCGCGGTGGTGCACCTTGTACGCCCGCACGGACCCCGATGCACCCAAGCACCGCGGAATCTCCTGCTTCATCCTCGATCTCGAATCACCCGGGCTGACCATCGAACCCATCCGGATGGCATCCATTTCCGACGAAACCTTCTGCGAGGTCATTCTCGACGATGTCGAGATCCCCGCCGACAGCCTGCTCGGCGACCTCAACGGCGGATGGCAGGTGGCGATGTCGTCGCTGAACCATGAGCGGCAAATGATTTGGATCATGAACTGGGTGGAGATCCAGCGCGGCCTCACCGCGGTCAGGGATTCGCAGGCCACCCACGACGATTTCGCCGCCGGCGAGGTGTTCGCCGAACTCGGCTCGCTGCTCGCCGACGCCGAAGCCCTGCGGGCCAACGGCTACCGCGCATTGAACAACGAGCTGGCCGGGCTGCCGAGCCCGGAGGCCGACACTCTCAAGCTCCTCGGTTCGGTTACTCTGCAACGAGTTTGGGAGCTTGCCGCGGCGGCGGCCGGGCCCCGTTCGATCGACGACGCCGACCTACTTTTCGAACGCCAGGACGCGCTCGCCGCGACCATCTACGGCGGCACATCTGAGGTACAGCGCAACATCATCGCCGAGCGCCTGCTCGGACTGCCGAAGGGATGACGATGGACTACGACCTCGGCACCGACGCCGTCGAACTGAGAACCCGCCTGCGCGAGCTGATCTCGACGCACATCCCCGAAGGGTTCCTCGGCGCCTGCACCAGCGACCCCAAGGACCTGGCGACCACCGAGTCGTTCTGCAAGATGCTCGCCTCCGACGGGCTGCTGGCGCTGGCCTGGCCGAAAGAGCATGGCGGCGGCGGGGGTTCGGTGTGGCAGCAGACGGTATTACGCGAAGAGATGTGGGCGCACCACGAACCCCGCGGCGCCCAATACATGGGCATCAACTGGGTGGGACCCGCACTCATGCGTTACGGAACGGCCGAGCAGAAGGACCGCCACCTGTCCGCGATCGCCGCCGGCGAGGTGATCTGGTGCCAGGGGTTCTCCGAGCCGGAAGCCGGGACCGACCTCGCGTCGCTGCGGACCCGCGCGGTTCGAAGCGGCGACGGTTGGCGCATCACCGGGCAAAAGGTGTGGACGTCCTACGCGCAGATGGCGTCCTGGTGCGTGCTGGCGGCCTGCACCGATCCAGACGCCCCGAAACCCAAGCGGCTCAGCCTGTTTCTGGTTCCGATGGACCGGGAGGGCATCACCGTGCGACCGATCCGGTCGATGCTGGGACCGCATCACCTCAACGAGGTGTTCCTCGACGACGTTGAAGTCTTCCCCGACGAGGTGCTCGGCGAGGTGGGCGACGGATGGCGGGTGATGCGCGAAGCCCTGGCGTTCGAGCGGGTGGGCATCGCTCGCTATGCCCGATGTGAATCGCTGCTGCACCGTATGCAGACCGAACTCGGCGACGACTGGGACCACCTGCCCGAGTCGATCCGGACGCGCTGGGTCCGGGCCCTGATCGATCTGCGCATCGCGCGGCTGCTGGCCTACCGCGCGGTGTCGCTGCAAGACGACCCGACCGCCGGCGGTGCGGCCAGCGCCGCCCGCATCGCGACCACCACCTGCGACCAGCAGGTCGCCGAGTTGCTGTTCGACGTGCTCGGCCCGTCGGCGTTGGACAGCGGCATGTCGGCACCGCTGCACGGCGCGATCGAAGACCATTGGCGTTACGCCCAGGCGGCCACCGTCGCGTCGGGCACCATCGAAGTGCAGCGAATGCTGGTCGCGCGCGAGACATTAGGAGACCACGGATGAAAACCGCTCTGCCAGAAGACATTGCCGAGTTCGCCGCGGTCGCGGGCAAGCGGCTGGTCCGGCTCGGCGGAGTGCAGGCGGCACTGCGGGCCGAGACGGAGGATCAGCTGCGGCACGATGCCCGGATCGCCCTGTCCGACCTCGGGGCATTCGACCTCGACGTCCGGGATTCGGCGGAGGATCGGCTGGCCGCCGCGGTGCTCTGCCAGGCCGCCGGCGCGACGGCACTGCCCTACCCCCTCGTCGACGAGTTGCTCGCAATCGACGGCGCCCGACTTGCCCTGGTGAATCCCGAGACACCGCGCATCGACCACGGCGACCTGGCTGGCGACTGGATTGCCGCCGACCTCGACGGCGCCCGCTACAACGTCCGGCCGTCCACGCGCACCGCCGCGAAACTCGGACCGTTTCTGGTGCCGGCCACCGTGAGCCGGGCCGACGGCACGGTGCCGGCGGCCGACGTCGATCTACACCTCACGCTGGGCTCGTGGCGGATCGTCGGCGCCGTGCAGCAAGCCCTGGAGATCACCCGCCAGCACGTCGTCGCCCGGATGCAGTTCGGCAAGCCGCTCGCGGAATTTCAGGCCGTCCGCTTCACCGTCGCCGACGCCTCCGTCGCCGCTCGCGGATTGTACGAACTCGCGAAGTATACGATCAGCCGCATGGAATCGTCTCCTGCGCAGGTGCGTTCGGCGGACGCCCTGGTGCTCAGGCTCAAGGCCGCCGATACCGCCCGACAGGTATTCCGCGCCGCGCATCAGCTGCTGGGGGCGCTGGGCTTCTGTGACGAGTCCGATGTCAGCGTGCTCGACAGGCACACCCAGCCGCTGGTTCGGCTGCCGGAAAGCGCCGAAGCGCTGGCGATACGCCTGCTCCCGGACGTTCGCAGCGGCGCACTCGAGACGTTGTTCTCCGGCCCGGTATCGGCGTGACAAACCCCACGGAAGAAGGAATTCCGTTCGGCGCCAAGCTTCGACAGCTCGCCGAACAACGCGGCGACGACATTGCCGTGACCGTGATCGCACGCGACGGGACTGCGCAGTCGTCGACGTTCGCCGAGCTCGACGGCCTGGCCAACCAATGGGGCCGCGCCTTGGCAGACGCCGGCGCCCAGGTCGGTTCGCTGGTCGCCCTGGGGATTCCGAACTCCGAGGAGTTCGTGCTGGCCGTTCTCGGATGCTGGAAGATCGGCGCGGTCCCGGTACCGATGCGCTGGGATCTGCCCGATTGGGAACGCTCACGCGTGCTGGAGGTGATCGCCCCGACGGTTGCGATCGACGACGAGACCGGGGCCGTGCTCGCCGCCCGGGCCGCCGGTGAGTCCACCGACCCCCTGCCTGACGTGGTGTCCCCCAATGCCAACGGAATATGCAGCAGCGGATCCACTGGGCTGCCCAAGGTGATTCTGACTCTGGCGCAAGGAGTTTGGACGCCGGAGTCGTCGTTTCCGTTCCTGGCCGCCTGGACGCCGACGCCCACACCGCAGACCATCCTGGTGCCCGGTCCGATGTACCACACCAACGGGTTCTCACCGCTGACCTACCTGCTGGGCGGCGACAGGCTGGTCATACTCGAAAAGTTCGACGCGGCAACCGTTGTCGATGCGATCGAGCTATACCGGATCACCAACTTCACGGCCACCCCGACGATGCTTTCCCGCATTGCGGCTCTTCCTGACATCCGGCGACGGGATCTCTCCAGTGTCGCATGGATCTTGCAGGGCGCCGCGGTGATGCCACATACGTTGCTGCGCACCTGGTTCGAGCTGCTCAGCCCGGAACAGGTGGTGATGGCGTATGGCATGACCGAAGGTCTGGGACTCACGGCGCTGCGGGGCGACGAGTGGCTCGAGCATCCGGGCAGCGTCGGCCGCGGGTTCCGCGACACCGAGGTGCGCATCTTGGATCAACAGGGCAATCCGGTGCCCCGGGGCGAGCTCGGCGAGATATACCTGCGCTCACCGATGAGCGCCGGGTATCGGTATCTCGGCGGGGCGCCGCTGCTGCCGTCGACGCCGGACGGCTTCCGGACCGCCGGCGACATCGGCCACATCGACGAGGACGGCTACCTCTACATCGCCGACCGCCGCAGCGACATGATCATCACCGGCGGGGCGAATGTCTTTCCCGCCGAAGTGGAATGCGCGCTCGCCGAGCACGACGGCATCGCCGACGTGGTCGTCATCGGGCTCACCGACAGCGAGTGGGGCCGCCGCGTGCACGCCGTGATCCAGCTCGCCGACAGCGCGACGCCACTGACCGAGCACGACGTGATCGGGTACGCGAAGACCCGTCTGGCCGCCTACAAAGTCCCCAAGAGCGTGGAGTTCGTCGACCAGATCCCGCGCACCGCGGCGACCAAGGTCAACCGCTCGGCGATGGTAGAAGCTCGCGGGGGCTGAACTCAGTCGCGTGGCTCGGGCGGAAACTCGGCGCGCGAGGCGATCGCGTCGCAGTACGCGTGCACACGGCCTGGAATCGTTCCCAGCACCGCGATGGTGCGACCGCCACGGCCATACGCGGCGACAAACCGCCAACCCTGCGGATCGCCCTCGATGATCTCAACCGCATCGTAATCCGTTGGCACGCCCATCATTTGCAGCTTCACGTCGTACTGGTCCGACCAGAAATATGGAACGTCCTGGTAGCGCTTCGCGCGCTCCGGACCCGCCAGCAGGTTCCGAGCTGCGGCCACACCCTGACGCCCGGCATGGTCCCAGTGTTCGACACGCAGATGTCTCTCGTACAGCGGATGCCACCAGCGCGCGACATCCCCGGCTGCGACGATGTCGCGGGCACCGTCGACAGTGCCAGTGGCGTCGCAGACCACGCCATCGTCGAGGTGCAATCCGGATCCGTCCAACCAGTCGGTGGCCGGCTCAACACCGAGCCCCACGACGACCACATCCGCAGAAATCTGCGACCCGTCGGTCAGGCCAACGGCTTTCACGTCACCGTTGCCGATAAACTCCTCGACGCCAACGCCGACTCGAACGTCCACGCCGCGCTGACGGTGCAAACCGGCCCAACGCGAAGCCATCTCCTTGCCCAGCGCGGCCAACAGCGGACCATCAGATTTCTCGATCAGCGTCACCTGCAGCCCAATCGATCGGCAACTCGCGGCGACTTCGGCACCGATAAAGCCACCGCCGACCACGACCACCCGGGAGCGGTGTCCCAGACGATCCCGTATTGCCAGGCAGTCGTCGACGGTCCGCAGTACATACACTCCGCCGAGGGTCGCTCCGCTTTTCCATTCACGTGGGACGGCACCGCTGGCGATCACCAGTCCGTCGAAATGCATGGCCAGGTCTTGGTCGTCGTCGCGAACGTGAAGGGTTCGCGACGCCGTGTCCAACTTGACCGCGGACGCGCCCCGCAGCACCCGCGCTCCGACATCGAACTGCGGCGCCATATCGACGCCGGCCCGGTGCACCTGGCCGGTGAGCAATTTCTTCGAAAGCGGCGGACGGTGATAAGGCGCGTGTCGCTCGGTTCCGACAATCGTCAAGTTTCCGTCGAAGCCCTCCTGCCGCAACGTTTCAGCCGCCCGTGTGCCGGCCACCCCGGCACCAACGACGACAATGTTCTCGAGCTGAGCAGTCGGCATGGAGTCACTCCTGGACTGTGATTGCCTGAGTCGGACACGACACCTGAGCTCCGAGCAATTGCTGACGCAGCGCCGCGGCCGGCTCCTCCTGAAGCACGTGCAATCCGTCTTCGCGTACGTCGAACACCTCGTGGCAGATGCTCATGCACACGCCGTTGCCGTCGCAGGTGTCCAGATCGACCGAAACCTTCATCACACGTCTACCTTTCGCGCTTGCACCGCGCCGGACTCGACCTCTGCGGTGTCGCTAGGCGCCTTCCCCTGCGACTGCGCCCGCCGCCGGGCAGCTTTGGCTACGGGCGAATAGTTCAGATAGTCGATCGCCATCTGCGTCGAAGCCTCGCCGTTCGGATGATGACCGGGCCGCATATACCGGATCGGTACGGTGACAAGAAGTTTCCACGGCCCGGGCAACAGGTACTCGCGTGCGGCCCGACGCCACTCCCCCCAGGTCCACTTAATGTCGATGGTCGGATCCTGCGCCAGCAGATAACGTGCTCCCGCAATCCACCAGCCGACGAACAGCGGTGCCGTCATGAGCATCGAGAAAGCCCTGATTGGATAACTGCCACAAACGTTTTGGTACACGTCGTATACCAGTGACCGATGCTCAACCTCTTCGGCGCCGTGCCAGCGCAACAAATCCAGCATCATCGGATCGGCTTTCGCATAGTCGAGACCACGGTTCGTCAAGACCCATTGGCCGAGAACCGCGGTGAAGTGCTCTAGCGCAGCCACGTCGGCCAGACGCCGGTAGAGCCACCAGCGCCGCAGGGGCGCCGGAAAGAACTTGGGTGGGTCACCCAGCGTTCGAGACAACGTCTTGCCCAGCTTGTCGATGTATCCCTGGGTGTCTATGCCCTGACTGGACAGGTGATCGAGCACCACCTGATGAGCCCAGGCGTGCCACGATTCCTGCTGGATGAATGGCTTGATGGCCGCTTCCAGCTCCGGATCGTCGACCAGCGACGACGCTTCGAGGACGGCCTTGATGAAGTGTCGCTCGCCCTCGGGGAGCAACAGGTGCAAGACGTTCATCATGTGCGTCGAGAACGGGTCGCCAGGCACCCAGTGCAGCGGCGTTTCCGACCAGTCGAATCGAACCATTCGGCGGTACCGAGGATGGCCCTCGTGGTGAAGTTGAATTTCTGGCATGGGCAGTACCTCCCGACGGTCCACCGCGGGGCAGACCTTCCGTGCGTGTCACGAACGGCCGCCGGTGCGCCTCCGCGGGCCAACACGGTTGCGTAAACGACCGTTGACTGAAGGCCATACCCATACGAGCCGCCCGCTACGCATCGCAGCGGTATCAGAATCCTGAGAGTTGTTGCCGGTTGCGGACAGCCCAGGCCAGTTCACGCCTCAGCTGATGCTCTTGGCGGCCGCCGCGACCCTGGTCTGGAAGTCGGCCGGCAGCGGGATGTATCCGAGCGGCGTCAGGCCGTTCTGCCCGCTGGAAACGGTCGACTCCATGAACGCCTTGACCGCCGTACCCACTTGTGCATCAGGGTATTTCGAGCAGACGAGCTCGTAGCTGGCCAGCAGGATCGGGTACGCGCCGGGCGTGTTGGTGGCGTAGACCTTCGACAGGTCGAGCACGAGGTCGTTGCCCGTGCCCTTGATGGTGACGTCAGAGATCGTCTTACCGACCCAGTCGTTGCCGATGGCTACGACTCCGCCCGCGGTCTTGATGCCGGCGACGTCGAGGTGCTGCTTCATCGCGTAGGACCACTCGTTGTAGCTGATCGCGCCCTCGGTCTTCTTGACGGCTTCCGACGTGCCCTCGTTGCCCTGAGCCGACGTCCCGACCCCACCGTGAAAGGTCTTGCCGACACCCTTGGTCCAGGCGCCGCCCGCGGCTGCCTGCAGGTACTGCTGGAAGTTGTCACTGGTGCCCGACGCGTCGCTGCGATAGACGACCTTGATGTCCTCGTCGGGCAGGCTGCTGTTGGCATTCAGCGCGGTGATCGCCGGGTCGTTCCAGCGAGTGATGGCGCCGCTGAAAATCTTTGCGAGCGTGGGCGCGTCGAAGGTGAGCACGTCGGTGGATTTCACGTTGAACGTGATCGCGATCGGGCCGAAGATCGCCGGCAGGTTCCAGGCGTCGTTGCCGCCGCAGCGGTGCTTGGCGCCGGCGTACTCGTCGCCGCTGAGCGGTGAGTCCGAGCCACCGAAGTCGGTCTTGGCGCCGAGGAAATCCGAGACGCCGGCGCCCGATCCGGTGGCCGAGTAGTTCAGCTGCTTGCCCGAGCACGATTCCTCGTAGCTGGTGATGAAGTGGCTCATCGCGTTGGCCTGAGCGGTCGAACCACTACCGCTCAGGTCCTGCTTGCCGCCGCA
The DNA here is from genome assembly GCF_001673405.1 of Mycobacterium sp. 1245111.1. Lineage (GTDB taxonomy): Bacteria > Actinomycetota > Actinomycetes > Mycobacteriales > Mycobacteriaceae > Mycobacterium. The sequence continues at coordinate 57,432 of NZ_LZLV01000020.1, forward strand.
GTCGACCTTCGCGTCCTTGGCGTATTTCGGTGGGGTGTCGAGTTGGGTACAGCCCGACAGTGTAAGAGTTGCCGCCACGAGCAGGCCAGCGGCCAGGAATCCCTTGTGCTGCTTCATGTTTGCCTCCTTGGCAACAACCCGTTAGCCGCACATCGGCCGCCCGCTTGCCGGGCCGAAGGTTCGAGCACGTCCGCGAGAATTAATAGTCACCAATATCGACATCGAATCAATCCGCAAGCAAACAACAGGTGAAGCCATCGTCGGGGCCCGAAGAGTTTGCTCTGAATTGCGGAAATTGCTGTCGCACCGATGCCATCTCCGACCCGCATCCTTCGGTATTGCCGACAGTTTGCCGAATTCATTCCGCCGTTAGCGGCCGTTCAGTTGCCTGACTTAGCGTCTGCGTGGTTGACGCTGGTCAGTGCGGGTCCCGCCGGCCAGTAACGCCGCGCTGATCCGCTTCGCCGAGAGAGGTGACATGACCGACACGCTCGACCAATCGCAGGCACCGAAAGTCAATGGCAAAACGGTGCAGGAATACATCGACGAGCTGCCCCAGTGGCCCGACGGCACGGCGCTGAAGTCGATGCCGATGACGGCGATGCAATTCCGAATCTGGGCGCTTGCGTGCGCGGGCAAATTCTTCGAAGGCATGGTCGTATTCATGACCGGCGTTGCCCTGCCGCTGATCTCGATTCAATTCCACCTGAACGCGACCGACAAAGGCTTGGTGACCGCATCCTCGCTGGCCGGCATCCTGGTCGGCGCGACCGCCCTCGGCGGGCTGGCCGACAGCTACGGGCGCAAGAAGATGTTCATCATCGAGATGATCATCTTCGCGGTGTTCCTGGTCGGGCTGACCGCAGCCCCGAACTTCATCACGCTGGTCGTCTGTCTGTTCGGCGCTGGAATCGCGCTGGGGTGTGATTACCCGACCGCACACATGGTGATCTCGGAAAGCATCGCCACCTCGATGCGTGGCCGACTTGTGCTGAGCGCGTTCGCTTTCCAGGCCGTCGGAGCGTTCTTCGGCACAGCGCTGGGCTTCGGCATCCTGTACGCCAACCCGAACCTGGGCGCCTGGCGGATGATGTACGCCGCCGCGATCGTGCCGGCCGTCCTGGTCGTCATCGGCCGCCTCTACGTCACCGAGAGCCCGCACTGGCTGGTGTCGAAGGGCCGAATTGAGCACGGCGAGAAGGCAACCACCCAGCTACTCAAGCGCAATCCGCAGTACCCCAAGCATGTGGACCTCGCGCACCTGGCCCAAACGGCCAAGGCCGCCGAAGAACACACGTCTTACCTCGCGCTGTTCAAGAAGCGGAACCGTCGCGCGACGATCCTCGCCTCCGTCCCGTGGTTCCTGCAAGACCTGGGCGTCTACGGCATCGGCATCTTCACCCCGACCATCCTGGGCGCGGTCATCGGCAAGGAGTCCAAGTCGCACGGCCTGTCCGACACCATCCACAACGACATCCTGGGCGCCAAGGGTTCGGCGATGATGGACGTGCTGTTCGTCCTCGGCGTCATCGTCGCGATCTTCTTGGTGGACCGCGTCGGCCGCATCAAGCTGCAGATCTGGGGCTTCATCGGCTGCGCGGTCGGGCTCCTGCTCTCCGGGCTGTCGATCAAGCCGGACGGCAGCAACGTGATGTGGCTGCTCTTCCTGGGGTTCACGATCTTCTACTTCATGGTCAACTTCGGGCCGAACGCGATGACGTACCTCCTTGCGGGCGAGGTCTTCCCGACCGAGGTCCGCGGCAAGGGCGCCGGCTTCGCCGCGTCGTTCGCCAAGATCGGTGCCGTGCTGACCGCCTTCATGTTCCCGATCCTGCTCAAGACGATCGGCACCACCGCGCTGCTCTGGGGCCTGGTGGTGTGCTTCCTGCTGGGAGCAGTGGTGACGTACTTCTTCCGGATCGAGACGACCGGTCTGAACCTCGAAGAGGTCGGCAAGGAAGAGGCATCCCCCGCCGCCACCACGTCGTAGGTGCTGAGCCCATTCAACGACCGGTCGCTGCGGCGGCCGGTCGTTGCTTTTGGCGGGAGCGGCGGGTACTCGTCAGTGATGACCTACTACGGGGACGCGGCTTTGTCGGACGCCCAGATCGCGGCGTTGTCGCCGGCGCAGCGCCGAGACCTGATTCAACGACTGGAGCGTCCGCTCGAGGAGGTCTTTCCGCCGACCCTTGCCAGACGAATGCGGCGCAATCGGCTGACGCTGATGGTGGGCGGCACCATCGCGCTGATTCCGTGGATGATCTACCTGGCCGTCACGCTGCCGGACAACTATGTGGCCCACAACTGGCCGGCCACGTGGATCGGCTTCGACTGCGTGCTGATCATCTCCATGATCGCGACCGCGCTGCTGGGCTGGCTGCGTCGCCAATTGGTCATCCTCCCGGCGTTCACCACCGGCGTGCTGCTGATCTGTGACGCCTGGTTCGACATCATGACCGCCGGCCCCCACCAAGTGTGGCTGTCGGTGTTGACCGCCGCCCTGGCCAACGTGCCGCTCGCGGCAATCATGATCGTCGGCGCGGTGCGACTCGTCCGGCTGACAGCGACTCGCCTGTGGTTGCTCGACCCCGCGACGCCGGTGTGGCGCCTGCCGATGCTGCCGTAAGACGGCTGCCCACCGGCTGCCGCACGCGCGCGGTAACCTCATTCTCACAGCGCAACCGCGTGGGACCGAGGAAGGCACCATGGCCGCAGATAACAATGCCGACGAAGCCGAACCGACGACACGGGACGCCCGCTTCATCAGGACCGCGGTCGAGATCCTCGGCGAAACCGGGCGCACCGACTTCACCGTGCAGGAAGTCGTGGCCCGCTCCAAGACATCGCTGCGGGCGTTCTACCAGCACTTCAGCAGCAAGGACGAACTGCTGCTCGCGCTGTTGGAGCGAACGATGGCGCAGTCGACCCAAGCCTGGCGCGCCGAGACCACCGGTCTGGCCAGCACCGAGGCGATCAAGCTGATCATCGATCGGATCAGTGCCGAGCCCGAGTCGAGCACCCAGGACAGCCTTAACCGGGCGATGAATCTGTACAACCAGCACTTGGCCGAAACCCGGCCTCGCGACTACGCGCGGGTCATCGCGCCGCTGCACGATCTGCTGTGCGACGTCATCCAACGTGGCATCAGCGAAGGTGTGTTCCGGCCCAACCTCGATGTCGGGCCAGCCGCCGCGATCGTGATGCAGACCGTGCTGGGTGCGCTGCGACTGCACTGGCTCGGTGCCGAATTGACCGGTGCGCCAATCGATGCCGCGCACCTATACGACTTCTGCGTGCGCGCGCTGGGCGCCGACGAGGACGTGCAACCGGAAACACTGACATTGTCCGAGCTGTTCAACCAGATCGGCATGCGGCCGGGTTCCCGTAACGGCGAATTCGCGATGACGATCCCGGTGAGCCCGCAGGTGGTCAACACCTCCGGCGCGCTGCAGGGCGGGCTGATCGCCACGCTGATCGACGTCGCCGGCGGGCAGTTCGGCCTGGACTATCTGCAGGACGGCACCACGATGACGACTGCCGACATGAACATCCGCTACCTGCGCCCGATCCGGCAGGGCACCGCCTACGCGGTGCCACGGATGCTGCGCGGCGGCCGGCGCGCCCTGGTCATGCAGGTCGACGTCCTCACCGACGGGGAGGGCGACGACGCGCTGCTCGCGTCCGCCACGGTGAACTTCGCCGTGATCAACGGGGAGACCCCGAAGCTGCCGGAATGGCCGACCCGCTAGTTTTCGGCTCGCGGGGCTTCGGTGGTAACGTCATTACCACCAAGTGAGAATCCCAGACTTTCAGGAGATCGCCATGCCGTCTCGCGAACTTTCCTTTCCCGTTTTCGACGCCGACAACCACATGTACGAGCCTCAGGAAGCGCTGACCAAATACCTCCCCGAGAACCGCAAGCACGTCATCGACTACGTGCAGGTCCGCGGCCGCACCAAGATCGTGGTGCGGGGCCACATCAGCGAATACATCCCCAACCCGACCTTCGAAAAGGTCGCCAAGCCGGGTGCTCAGGAGGACTACTTCCGCAACGGCGCGCAGGGCAAGAGCTACCGCGAAATTCTGGGCGAGCCGATGCAGTCGATCCCCGCCTTCCGCGAGCCGGCCGCCCGGTTGGAGGTGATGGACGAACTCGGGATCGACTACGCGCTGATGTTCCCGACGTTGGCCAGCCTGGTCGAGGAGCGCATGAAAGACGACCCGGAGATGACCCACGACGTCATCCACGCGCTCAACCAGTGGATGCATGAGCAGTGGTCGTTCAACCACAAAGACCGGATCTTCGCCACCCCGGTGATCACCCTGCCGATCGTCGATCGCGCGCTCGAAGAACTCGAGTGGTGTCTGGAGCGCGGCGCCCGCACCGTGCTGGTCCGCCCGGCCCCGGTCCCCGGATTCAAGGGCAGCCGCTCGTTCGGGCTCGAGGAGTTTGACCCGTTCTGGCAGGCCTGCATCAAGGCCGACATCCCGGTGTCGATGCACGCCTCGGACAGCGGCTACTCCGAGTTCGCGAACGTGTGGGAGCCCGGCGACGAATTCCTGCCGTTCAAGCCGACCCCGTTCCGCAGCTTCGCGATGGGCCACCGTCCGATCCTCGACGCGATGGGCGCGCTGGTCTGCCACGGCGCGTTGTCACGCAACCCGGAGCTGCGGATCCTGTCGATCGAGAACGGCGCCGACTGGGTGCCGGATCTGTTCAAGGGACTCAAGGGCGTCTACAAGAAGATGCCGCAGGCCTTCCTCGAGGACCCGATCGAGGCGTTCAAGCGGTGCGTCTACATCACCCCGTTCTGGGAAGACCGGTTCACCGAGATCGTCAACATGGTCGGCACCGACCGGGTGCTGTTCGGCTCCGACTGGCCGCACCCGGAGGGCCTGAAAGACCCGATCAGCTTCGTCGACGAGCTGACCGAGTTCAGCGAAGAGGACGTCGCCAAGATCATGGGCGGCAACCTGATGAAGCTGATGAAGGTCACCAAGCCGGTCAAGAAACCGGTTTCGGCCTGATCCGACTGTCGCCGTAATAGGTTCGCCAGCATGGAGCGGCGCACCCTCGAAGCGGTTATCTACGAACGCGAACCACCGATCGCGCGGATCATCCTCAACCGGGCCGACAAGGCCAACACCAAAGACGCGACGCTGGTGCAGGAGGTCGACGCCTGCCTGCACGAGGCCGACCGCGACCGCGACATCAAGGTCGTGATCCTCAAGGCCAACGGCAACGGCTTCTGCGGCGGGCACGTCGCCCGCTGGGGTCCGGACGAAAACCCCTACCCGGATTTCGGGGACACGTTCGAGGATCTCTACAAAGGCACCGCCGACTTGTTTTTGTGGCCGACGTTGTACCTGTGGGAGTTTCCGAAGCCGACGATCTCGCAGATTCACGGCTACTGCATGGGCGGCGGCATCTATCTGGGCCTACTGACCGACTTCTGCGTGGCATCGCAGGACGCGTATTTCCAGATGCCGCTCGCGCAGAGCCTCGGTGAACCCGGCGGGCACACGATGATCGAACCGTGGCTGCTGATGAACTGGCATCGCACCATGGATTGGTTGCTGCTGGCGCCGACGCTGTCGGCCGCCGAGGCGTTGGAATGGGGCCTGCTCAACAAGGTGGTGCCGCGCGACCAACTCGAAGACACCGTCGAGGAGATGGCCCGCAGGATCGCTCAGGTCCCGTTGACCACGTCGATGGCCGTCAAGAACAGCGTGAAACGGGCCTACGAGTTGATGGGCATGCGGGTCCACCTGCAGGTCAGCCACATCCTGACCAACATGGTCGGCGCGGCGTCCGACGTTCAGGAGCGACGTGCCCAGCTCAAGCAATCCGGCTTGAAGCCAAGGGATTTCGTCGAGGGCGACGGGGGCGGGCCGCCTCGAGCGTGACTAGCGGCTGCGCTCACCGGGAAGCGCACGCCCGGCCGCGTGCCGGGCAGCGACGTAACCGAACACCATCGAGCTGGCGATGCTGGCACCGGCGCCGGGATACGTCCGGCCCATCACGGTCGCAGTGGTGTTGCCGGTGGCGTACAGCCCGTCGATCACCTGGTCGTTGCCGTCGAGAACCTGTGCGTGCTCGTTGGTGATCACGCCGCCACACGTCCCGACGTCCGCGGGTAGCACCCTGGTCGCGTAGAACGGCGCGCGGTCCAGCGGGCCGACCGCGGCGTTGGGCCGATACCCCGGATCGCCCAAGCAGTCGTTGTAGGCCGACTGCCCACGACCGAAGTCGGGATCGAGCCCCTTGGCCGCGAACTCATTGAACCGCTTCACGGTATGCGCCAATTCGTCTGCGGGAAGCTCGGTCTGGCGGGCCAGGTCCTCGAGAGTGTCCGCGCGCTTGACGGCGCCGGACTCGATCAGCCCGGCCGGCAGGCCTTGGTTGCGCTTGAGCGGGTTGACGCTGGTGACGTAGCGGTGGACGTAGCCGTCGTCGAAGATCATCCAGCAGGGCACCGCCTTGTTGGCGTACATCGCCTTGCCGACCTCGACGTAAGAGTTCGACTCGTTGCAGAACCGCCGACCGGTCGAGTCGACGTAGATCGCACCGGGCCGTTGACGCCCCGACCCGAGTGACGCGGCGACGGCCCCGCCGTTGGCGATGAACACCGAAGGCAGCCACCAGGCTTCGTCCAACAGATCGGTGCGAGCGCCCAGCCGCATCGCGGTCTGCAGCACTTCCCCGGTGTCGCCGGCGTTGGCGATCGACCACTTGGCCTCGTTGGGTTGGTCGCCGCTGTACCGCTTTCGCATCTCGGCGTTGTGCCCGAAACCCCCGGCGGCCAACAGGACTCCCCGGCGCGCCTCGACGTTCAGCGCGCTGCCGTCGTGGGTGATGCGCGCACCGACCACCCGGCCGTCTTCGACGATCAGGTCGTCGAGGGCGGCGTTGATCCACAGCGGCGGTCGGCCGTCGGTGAGATCCAGTAGCGCCTTGAGCATTTGACCGATCAGCGACGCGCCATTGGTCAGGATCTGACGCCGCCTTAGCCGGGCCGCGGCGGTGCGCAGGAACACCTTGGTGGCCACCGCGAAAGCCTTGGGCGCACGGTTGAAGTACTGCACCGACCGCAGCTCATTGGTCAGCACCGCATAGCCGTAGTTCTTGGCCAGCGACGGCTGGACCTTGTCGTGCCACTCCCCCAGCTCGGCGGCGTCGAACGGAATGCCCTCGATGGCGCGGCCGGCCGCGTTGCCGCCCTTGTGATTCGGGTAGTAGTCGCTCCAGCCGTCGCAGCGGATCAGCTTCACCCCGCGGCGGATCAGGAAGTTGATCATCTCGTAGCCCGCGGTCAGAAACATCTCGCGGCGTTCGGGTGACGACGGGGCGCCGATGTCACCGACCACGTCGGCGAGGTAGGCCAGCCCGTCCTCGTGCGAATCGGCAATGCCGTCGGCCCGCATCAGCGGGTTGTTGGGCAGCCAGACGATGCCGCCCGACAATCCCGTCGAACCGCCCACCAGCGCTTGCTTTTCCAGGATCAGTGGCTCGAGCCCGTTGTCGAGCGCGGCCAAACCGGCGACCATGCCGCCGCCTCCACTGCCGGCGATCAGCAGGTCGACCGATCCGTCCCAGTGCGTGGTCATGGCGCCTCCGAGGTGAGACCGAGATCGGCGATCGGCACGTCGATGGTGGTATTCGTCTTCTGAATCGCCGGCACCAACTCGTCGTAGGACAGCCCGGCCAGGAAGCCGTCGACGACGCGCTCGAAGTTCGAGATCAGGCCCTCGATCTGATCGGAGAGCCGCATGTACTCAAAGCCCTTGGAATGCAACCCTTTTTGTTGCCGCGGCAGGTTCGAGAAGTCTTGCGCGGGGATCGGCGGCCAGCTCGGGTCATCCGGCGCCAACGGCTCCGGCGGCGTCGGTCTCCCCGCCGACAGGTCGTCGGGCATGCGCGTCAACGACCAGATCTCGAACAGCGTCTCTTCCGGGCCGAGCGGACGGATCCGGTACGACGAGGCGCTGCTGTAGGTGGGCAGGATGAAGTGGTGCGGGAAGGCGAACCCGATCGCGTCGGTAATGCCGTGGCGGATCAGGTCGTTGAGATCGGGCATCGCGCTCCCCCGCGCCCGATGCCATTTCACCACCGCATCGTTGAGCGCGGTCCGCCAACCGGCCAGCGCCTCCCCCGGATCCGATGGCAGCGTAATCGTCTGCAGCCCTTCGGCGATGCGGATGTCGTTCTCGTGTGTCATGCCGCCCATGCCGTCGCCCAACGTCCGCATGAAATAGAGGCTGCTGGCCACAACCGGGTGCACCGCCTCCGACCCGCCGCCGGTCGCGGCCGACGGCAGCAACTGCGGGTGCGTCTGCGGCACGTGGTAGCCCTCCATGAACGCTGCCGTCGCCAGCTTCCAGTTCACCGGCAGCCGGCACGATTGCCACCACTCGACGCGCAGTGACTCCACCTTCCAGGCGTCGTAGATCGACGCGAACGGTTCCATCCACTCGCGCAGCGGCGGGGCGTCGTCGTCGAGGTTGATCCACGCGCACCCACCCCACAGTTCGCACTTGACGTCGACGAGCCTTAGGTCGTCAGCGGCCATGTTGTCCCCGGCGAAGGCCTCGGGTCGCAGCACGAAGGTATTGCGGCCGTCGACGCCCCAGCACCAGCCGTGGAACGGGCAGACGAACGTGCGCCGGGCCCCAGGCAGAGAGCCGTTGCCCTCCACCAGCTTTACCCCACGGTGGCGGCATGCGTTGTGGTAGGCCCGCACGGTGTCGGCGTCAACCCGCACCACGATCACCGACTGGTCCAGGATCTCGTATTCGACGAAATCGCCGGCTTTGGGGATCTCTTCGAGCCGGCACGCCATCTGCCACACCCGCGGCCAGAACAGCTCGGCTTCGGCGGCGTAGAACTCCGGATCGTAGTAGCGCTGTTTGGGAATCCGACTCGGATTACGCACCGCCCACGGCACCTGGTTGGTCATCGTGTCACCTCATACGATCCGGGACGCCCGCCCCTGCCAATACCGTTCGCGGATACGCTTCTTGTACAGCTTCCCGTTCGGGTCACGCGGAAGGACGTCGAATTCGATTGTGCGCGGGCACTTGTAGCCCGCGAGGTGGGTTCGGCAATATTCGATGAGCTCGGCCGCCAAGTCGGATCCAGCGGTGACGCCGGGGGCCGGCTGCACGACGGCCTTCACCTCTTCGCCGAACTCGTCATTGGGCACCCCGAACACCGCGGCGTCGACCAGCTTGGGATGCATCACCAGCAGGTTCTCGGCCTCTTGGGGGTAGATGTTCACCCCGCCGGAGACGATCGTGAACGTCGACCGGTCCGTGAGGTACAGGTAGCCCTCGTCGTCGACGTAGCCCATGTCACCCAGCGACCGCCAGCCGCGGTCGTTGGATACCGACGCGGTCTTGGCCGGGTCCTTGAAGTACTCGAACTTCGGCCCGCCCTCGAAGAACAGCTCACCGGTCTGCCCGATCGGAACCTCGTCCCCGTCGTCGCCGACCACGTGCACCGGAGACATGGGGATACCCACCGAACCCGGGTGGGCCAGCCACTCGTCCGGCCCGATCGTGGTCCCCGCGAATCCTTCTGTCCCGCCGTAATACTCGTGGATGATCGGACCGAACCAGTCCATCATCTGCTGCTTGACGTCCACCGGACACGGCGCCGCCGCGTGAATCACGCACTGCAGGCTCGACACGTCGTACCGTCGGCGTACCGACTCGGGCAGCTTCAGCATCCGGACGAACATCGTCGGCACGAACTGCGCGTGGGTGACCCGGTGCGTCTCGATCAGCCGCAGCACGTCTTCGGCGTCGAACTTGCGCATGATGATGGCCGCGGCGCCAACACGGTTGACCGCCATCGTGTAGTTCACCCCGGCCGCGTGATACATCGGCGCGGGCGACAGGTACACGCTCTGGGCGGTCATGCCGTATTTGTGGATCAGCGCCAGCTCCAGCACCGACTGCGCCCACGACCCGTTGCCGTCAGTTGGCAACGGTCGGCGAACGGCTTTGGGCCGCCCGGTGGTTCCCGACGAGTACAACATCTCCGACCCGTCCGACCGCGGCGGCGCTTCGCCGGCCGCCGCCAGGGCATCCTCGTAGGACTGCCAGCCCGCCAGGCCGCCACCGACCGCGATGTGCACGTCGACGCCGGCGCTGGCGGCACGCAGATGCGCCGCGAGATCGGCCATCGCGGCGTCCACGAACACCGCCTTGGCGTCGGAGTCGTCGATGACGTACGCGACCTCGTCGGGGGTGAAGTGGGTGTTTACCGCCGTGTAATAGAGCCCGGAAAGCTGGCAGCCCCAGGTGATTTCGAAGAACTCCGGCCTGTTCGGCAACACCAGGGCCACCCCGTCGCCGGGACGCAGCCCCGCATCGTGCAGGGCCGCCGCGACCCGCCTGCTTCTGGCGAAAAGCTCGCCGTAGGACATCACATCGCCATCGGACATGATCAGCGCCGGCGAATCGGCGGCGCTGATCGCATGATCGGCGATGTTCACGACTACGAAGCCGACGCGCCGTCGCTCGACGCGGCCGCCGCCGCCTGGCGCCGGGCATGCTCGGACGGCAGCACCTTATCCTTGAACACGGTCTGGATCAGCTGCTGCACGTCCTTGCTGATCGAGGCGAGCGCGACAAGGTCGTTGGAGCTCTGCCAGTGCACCCGCATGCCCATCAGCTCCCAGGCCCGCTTCAGGTTGGCCTTGGTGAGCATCAGCGTCGTCAGCGGCGCCTGGGCGATGTGCCGAGCGATCGCGTCCACGCGGGCGTCGAGGTCTTCCTTCTTGACCACCTCGTTGACGAGCCCGACCTCCAGGGCCTTCTTGGCGTCGATCACCTCGGCGGTGAACAGGTAGTAGGCCGCGCGCCGCCAGTTCATGAACACCCAAGGCTCGATGGAACATTCACCGGACGGCATCCCGAATCCCTGCAGCGGCGGGTATGAGAAGTAGGCGTCTTCGGAAGCGATGACGATGTCGGTGGTCAGGCCCATGTGCGTGCCGCCGCCGACGCAGTAGCCGTGCACCTGAGCGATGGTGGGCTTGGAGAACTCCCACAGGTTCAGGGTCGGCTTGACGAACAGATCCGACTGCGCCTTCCACGGGTGGCCGGTCACCATCGCGTTCTCCACGAACGACGGATAGTCGACGGCGTTGTTGCCGATCGCGTGTCCGGAGCAGAAGCCCTTGCCGTTGGCCTTGAGTACCAGCACCTTGATGTCGTAGTCGCGGTCGGCGTCCAGGAGCGCCGCGTCGACCTCCTCGGCCAGTTTCTGGTCCTGCGCGTTGGCCTTCTCCGGCCAGTTGAGGGTGATCTTCGCGATCGGACCATCCTTCTGGTAGATGATCCGCTCGCGAGTTTCGTTGAGGTCCATATACTTTTACCCTTCCTGAGTGATGACGCCGATTTCCGCGCCGATGTCGTAAGTCGTGCCGATCTCGCCGGTCCATTGCAGGGTGCCCGATGCGCCGGCTTCGATTTCCTGTTCCACCTTCTCGGTGGCGATGGTGAAGATCGGTGTGCCTTCCTCGACGTGTTCGCCGGCCGGCACGAGCAGGCCGGTCAACTCGGCCTCGGAGACCGCGACCGACACCCGCGGGATGCGAATGGTGAAGTCAGCCACGCGCACCCGCCCTCTGCAACGTTCGCTGCGCGGCGGCGACGATGCGCTGCGGCGACGGATAGACCTGAGCCTCGAGCGTGGCGGCGGCGGGATTCGGCACGAACCTCGCTGCCACCCGCTCGACGGGCGCCGCCAGCTCACCGAACAGCTCGGCCTGCAGGATCGCCGCGACCTCCGCTCCGGGCCCAGCGAATTGCACTGCATCGTGGACGATTACGGCGCGCCGGGTTCGCCGGACGGATTCGACGATGGTGTCGACGTCGAGCGGCACCAGCGTGCGCAGGTCGACGACCTCGGCGCTGACGTTCTGGCCGGCCAGGGTTTCCGCGGCGGCCAGCGCGTCGTGCACGGGACGGCCGTAGCTGATCAGGGTCACGTCGTTGCCGGACCGCTTGATGTCCGCCTGGCCCAACGGAATCCGGAAGGCGGGGTCGACGGGCACCGGGCCCTTCTTGCTCTGCAGCCGCACCGTTTCGACGAACAGGCACGGGTCGTCGTCGAATATCGCCGAAGCCAGCAGGCCTTTGCCGTCCCACGGTGTGGACGGCACGATCACCTTCATGCCGGGGATGTGCATGAACCAGGCCTCGAGACTCTGCGAATGCGTTGCGCCGGTGGCCAACCCCGCGTAGACCTGGGTGCGGATGGTGATCGGCGCGGTGGTGCGCCCGGCGGTCATGAACCGCAGCTTGGCGGCGTTGTTGATCAACTGGTCGGCGGCGATCCCGATGAAGTCCATGATCATGATTTCCGCGACCGGCAGCATCCCGTCGATGGCCGCACCGATGGCGGCGCCGACGATCGCGGCCTCCGAGATCGGGGTGTCCAGCACCCGGTCGTGGCCGTATTTCGTCGACAATCCCGCGGTCGGACCCGAGGCGCCCGGGTCGGCGATGTCCTCACCGAGCAGGAACACCCGGTCATCGGCCTGCAATGCCTGATCCAGCGCGAGGTTCAGCGCCTCGCGCATCGTCATCTCTTTGTCGTCCATGGCTTTATACCGGGTACCTGATCGAGGTTGCGTACACGTCGCGGTCGAGTTCGTCGGCCGACGGCGACTCGGCATTCATCACGATCTGCAGCGCGGCTTCCACTGCCGCCAGCGCCTCGCCGTCGATGCCGTCCAACTCCGCCTCGGTGCAGAGGCCGGCCTCGGCGAGGTGTGCGCGGAACTTCGGCACCGGATCGGCGTCCAGCGCCGCGGCCAGTTGTTCCTTGGGGATGTACGGCATCCTGTCACCGAAGTAGTGGCCGCGGAAGCGGAATGTCACGCACTCGACGAACGTCGGCCCGCCACCGGCGCGCGCCCGCTGAACTGCCTCGTCCAGAACGGCTTTCACCGCCAGCGGGTCGTTGCCGTCGACCCGCACACCCGGCATGCCGTAACCGGCGGCCCGGTCGGCGACCTGCTCGATCTTCATCGTGTCGCCGGTGGGCGTCATCTCGGCATAGAGGTTGTTCTGACAGACGAAGACCAGCGGAAGGTCCCACAGCGCGGCCATATTCGCGGCCTCGTGAAACGAGCCGGTGTTCGTCGCGCCGTCGCCGAAGCTGACCACCGTCACGCGGTCGAGCCCTTTACGCTTGGCCGACATCGCCAGCCCCACCGCCACCGGAGGCCCTGCCCCGACGATGCCGGTCGACAGCATCACGCCGTTCTCCGGTTTGGCGATGTGCATGGTGCCGCCCTTGCCGCGGCTGGCCCCGGTGACGCGTCCCATCATCTCGCCGTAGATCTCTTCGAGCGGAACGCCTTTGCCGATCAGGTCGTGCAGGCCGCGGTAGGTGGTGACGAGTTGGTCGTCGGCGCGCAGCGCGACACCCATCGCGGCGGCGATCGCCTCCTGGCCGCGCGACGGCCAGTACACGCACATGAACTCTCCGGTGCCGATGCCCTTGGACAGCCGGTCGTCGGCGGCCTTCATCAAGACCATCAGCTCATAGAGCCGTCTCTCGAGCACAGCAGTCACTTTGTGTAGGAGCCAATCTCCCGGTACACCTTGGGAATTGGCGGCGGGTTGTCCATACTGAGATACTGCAGCGACGACATCTTGCCGCTGGCCCCGAGTTCGCCGAGCTTCTGCACCACCCCGTCGAGGTCATCGCAGTCGAGTTCGTAGATGGCGACGAACGGACCGTTCCCGTCGGTCGGCGCGAACCGGCGCGCCGAGACGATGCCGTCCACCGAACAGATCTCGGCAAGGTGGGTGTCGTTGTACCAGTCGTGGTACTCCTGCTCGAGGTCCGACGAGACCGGCATGGTCTGCAGGTAGATGACGCCTTTGGGCACTTTCGGATCTCCAATTCGCTTGCGCTGCAGTTTGGTTGATTGATCTGGGCTTAGCCGCCCGACCACGGCTTCACTTTCAAGAAGCCGCCGCCGTCGACGCGGAGTTGCTGGCCGGTGACGTAGCGCGCGGCGTCGGAAGCCAGAAACAACACCGCCTCGCTGATGTCTTCGGGTTCGACGTAGGGAATCGGCATTGCCTGCACCAACGGGAAAACCGGTTCGGCATCCTCGCGGGTCGGGTTCGGCAGGTCGGGCCGGAACGCCCGGTACATCGGCGCGCTGTGCAGCATGTCGGTGTTGACGTTCGTCGGGTGCACGGCGTTCATCCGGATGGAGAACGGCGCCAGCGCTCGAGCGAAGTCGTTGACGTAGTGCGCGGCAGCGATTTTCGCGAAGGCGTACCCGGCGCCGCCGGGGCCGCCGTCGATGCCGGTGGTGTTCATCGACGACATGAAGGCCGCGTTGGAGCCGATCACGATGATCGACGCGCCGGACTCCAGGTGCTTGAGGCTGGCATGCACCAGGTTGAGCACGCCACCCAGATCGACGTCGACGGCGTCGGCGAACGCCTGCGGCGGCAGTCCCGCCGTCAGCGGGCAGATGCCGGCATTGGCGACCACGATGTCGAGATGACCGAGCTCGGCGACGCCGCGGTCGATCGCGGCCGACAGCGCGGCGCGGTCGCGCACATCGGCGATCTCGGTGTGGACGCGCTGACCCTCCTTCTCGACCAGCCGAGCGGTCTCGTCCAGGTCTTCCGGCCGGGCCAGCGGGTACTCGTTGGTCTCGATGTCTTCGCAGAGGTCCACCGCGATGATGTCGGCGCCCTCGGCGGCGAGTGTCCGCGCATGCGACCGGCCCTGGCCTCGCGCGGCCCCGCTGACGACCGCGACCTTGCCCGTCACTCTGCCCATGGCCGATCCTTCCTCATGTGCTCGCCGAACGCGACCTACATTGGCGCTCAAGACATTCGATGAGGGAGCCGGCAGCTGCGGCGGTCATAGTGGGCGCGACAGAGGCGCTGACCCGACCCACGATTGGGCCCGGATGAGCGTTCAACTCCATCGCTTCTCTTCCACGACGCTGCGTCATTGCAGGACAGGCTGACGAAAATCTATACTATCTATTCTACTAAAGATAGGAAAGACACCGGAAAGGTGCTGGCACAGCCGGTCACGGCCCATCCTGTACCCTGCCCTCGAATGCCGACTGGTAGAGGGGAAGCTGATGACTTCTGGCGTCGAGCAACGGGAGTTTCAGGCCGAGGCGCGACAACTCCTGGATTTGATGGTCCACTCGGTCTACTCCGACAAGGACTCTTTTCTGCGGGAGTTGATCTCCAACGCCTCTGACGCGCTGGACAAGCTACGTATCGAGGCCTTCCGAAACAAAGATCTCAATGTCGACACCTCTGATCTGCACATCGATATCGAGGTCGACTCCGCGGCGCGCACCCTGACCATCCGCGATAACGGCATCGGCATGACCCGCGCCGAAGTGGTCGATCTGATCGGCACGCTGGCCAAGTCCGGGACGGCCGAACTACGCCAGCAGCTGCGGGACGCTCAGAACCTGAAAGACTCAGCGGTGTCCGAGGAGCTGATCGGCCAATTCGGCATCGGCTTCTACTCCACCTTCATGGTGGCCGACAAGGTCGAACTGTTGACGCACAAGGCGGGCGACAGCGAGGCCATCAAATGGGAGTCCAGCGGCGACGGCACCTACACCATTGCCTCCGTAGAAAACGCCCCGCAGGGCACGTCGGTCACGCTGCATCTCAAGCCGGTCGACGCCGAGGACGCGCTGCACGACTACACCTCGGAATGGAAGCTACGGACGCTGGTCAAGAAGTACTCCGACTTCATCGCCTGGCCGATCCGGATGGAGGTCGAAAAGCGCTCAGAAGTCGACGGCGAAGAGACCGTCACCAAGGAGGTCGAGACCCTCAACTCGGGCAAGGCGCTGTGGGCGCGGCCCAAGGACGAGGTGTCCGAGGAGGAGTACAAGGAGTTCTACAAACACATCGCGCATGCCTGGGACGAGCCGCTCGAGGTCATCTCGATGAAGGCCGAGGGCACGTTCGAATACCAAGCGCTGCTGTTCATTCCATCGCGTGCCCCGCTCGACCTCTACGAGCCCGACGCCGCCATCGGTGTGCAGTTGTACGTCAAGCGTGTCTTCATCATGGGCGACTGCGACCAGCTCATGCCCCGATACCTGCGGTTTGTCAAAGGTGTCGTCGACGCCCAGGACCTGTCGCTGAACGTCTCCCGCGAGATCCTTCAACAGGACCGGCAGATCAATGCGATCCGGCGCCGCCTGACCAAGAAGGTGCTGTCGACCATCAAGGAGCTGCAGACCGAGCGGCCCGACGACTACCGCACCTTCTGGGGTGAGTTCGGCAAGGTCCTCAAAGAAGGCCTGATGCGGGACTTCGACAACCAGGAGACGCTGCTGGAGGTGTGTTCGTTCGCCTCGACCCACAGCGAGGACCAGCTCACCACGCTGGCCGAATACGTCTCCAGGATGAAAGAGGGCCAGCGACAGATCTTCTACGCCACCGGCGAGTCCCCCCAGCAGATTCTCAACACACCGCACCTCGAGGCGTTCAAGGCCAAGGGCTACGAGGTGCTGCTGCTCTCCGACACTGTCGACGAGATCTGGCTGGGTTCGGTGACCGAGTTCGACGGCAAGCCGCTGCAGTCGATCGCGATGGGCGACGTCGACCTCGACACCGAGGAAGAAAAGTCGGCGCACGAAGCCGAACGCAAAGAGCAGGAAGAGAACTTCGCCGACCTGCTGACGTGGTTGACCGAGACGCTGAGCGACCACGTCAAGGAGGTGCGGCTGTCGACCCGGCTGACGGACTCGCCGGCCTGCCTGATCACCGACGCTTTTGGCATCACCCCGTCGCTGGCCCGCATTTACCGGGCCACCGGCCAGGACGTCCCGGTAGGCAAGCGGACGTTGGAAATCAACCCGACCCATCCACTGATCACCGGCCTGCAGCAGGCCCACAAAGATCGCGGCGACGATCCGGCGAACGGCGAGACGGCCGAATTGCTGTACGGCGCAGCTCTTCTCGCAGAGGGCAACGCGCCCGAGGATCCGGCCCGGTTCGCCGAACTGCTGACCAACCGACTGGCCCGCACCGTCTAGCGGTCGGCTTTGCCGTGCTTGACCTGGTTGAACGGCACGCCGCGGTCGGCGGCGTACTCGCGCGGGAAGTTCAGCACCCGCTCACCGATCACATTGCGTGCCAACTCGCTGGTGCCACCGCCGATGCAAACGGTCTGACGGGACAGGTAGCGAAGGCCGGTCTCCAAGCCGTCTCCCTCGGCGCCGACGACCCCGGCCGTCCCGGTGATCGCCAGCCCGGCGTCCATCTCCAAAGTGACTGTCTCGGCGTGGAATAGCCGCAGCAGCGTTCCGGCGGCGGGCGGCAACGAGCCGTCGTTCACACGGTGGAACACATGCGCGCCGAGTTGGTCGCTGACCGCGCGGTGTACCAGTGCACGCCCGGCCATCTCTTGCAGCCGCTCGTTGTCGGACTGCCCGATCTTGGCGAGCAGCCGCGCGTAGTTCACCGGCATCGAGCGGCCGCCCTCGCTGCCGCTGCCGCTGGCGAATTCCGAGCTCATCCCGACCGCGCGCCGCTCGTGGTACAGCTGGCGCGACGCCACCGACCACCCGTCGTTGACCTCGCCGACCACCGCATCGTCACCGACGTCGACGTTGTCGAGGAACTCCTCGCAGAACTCCGTCGACCCGTTGAGTTGGGTGATGCGCCGCAACGTGATTCCGGGATGCTTGATCGGCACCAGGAACATCGTCAGACCGTCGTGTTTGGGCACATCCCAATTCGTGCGGGCCAGGCACAGGCCGTAGTCGGCGCTGAAAGCGCTGGTGCTCCAGGTCTTTGCGCCGTTGAGCACCCAGCGGTCCCCGTCCCGCTCGGCACGGGTGAGCACGCCGGCAAGGTCTGAACCGCCGCTCGGCTCGGACAACAGCTGGACCAATACCTCGTCGCCTCGCAGCGCGGCACCGATGTGTTGGCGCTTCTGGTCCTCGCTGGCGGTGTCCAGCAACGTCGCACAGCAGATGGTGAAGGTCGGCGTGTTGAGAATCAGCGGCATCTCGTAGCTGAGGCTCTCGTCGTTGAACGCCTTCTGGTATTCGTAGTCCAGGCCCAGCCCGCCGTACTCGCGGGGAAAACAGATACCGGCGAATCCGCCTTCGTAGAGCCGCTTTTGGAGTTCACGGGCACGCTGCCAGCAGCGCTCCTCGTCGCGGTGGGCCGCCGGTGGATGCGCCGGGTCGATCGGCGGCATGTTCTCGGCAAGCCAGGCTCGCGCCCGCGCCCGGAACTCGTCGATGGTCTCGGTGTCCGTCACGGAGCCGGCTGTCTCGGTCATCACGCCGACCTCGGCGGCTGTCCCGCGTCCTGCAGCGCGTACACCCGAAGGTTGTGCTCCTCCGGGGTGCCGAACATGGAGCGGTACAAGGCAGCTCGCCGTAGATACACGTGCAGGTCGTGTTCCCAGGTGACACCGATGCCGCCGTGCATCTGCACGCAGGCCTGGATGATTTCTCCTGCCATTTCTCCGACGTAGGACTTGGCGATGCTGGCCGACAAGGACGCGTCGGCCGCGCGCGTCGAGATGGCCGTGACCGCCGCCGCGGTCGTGGCCCGGCACGCCTCCAGCCACATCTTCATGTCGGCGAAGCGGTGTTTGAGGGCCTGATAGGACGCCAGCGGACGACCGAAGCTGTGCCGGTCGAGCGCCCACGCCACGGTGAAGTCGAAGACGGTCTGCAGAATGCCGACCACCTCGGCGCACTGCAGCACCTGCGCGATTTGGCTTTGGCGGTCGATGTCGGGCATGCCTCCGAGTGCCGCGGCGCGGTCGACCGCGACGCCGTCGAACTGCACGCGGGCGTATTGCTTGACCATGTCGACGGACTGCTGCGGCTCGATGTGCACGCCGGGGGCGTCGGTGGGAACCAGGAACTGCTGGACGCCGTCGTCGGTGCGCGCGACCACGAGAAGCAGATTGGCCTGCGCGCCGGCTTCCACCCGGTCTTTGACGCCGTCGATGCGATACCCGGAGTCGGTTGCGGTCGCGGTGACCGTCGGCTCGTGCGGGGCCCAGCCCTGTCCCGGCTCGTACACGGCCCACGACGCGACCGTCTCGCCGGCGATCAGCGATTCGATGGTCTCCGCATGCGCTTGCGGCTCGGCCGATTCCACCAACGCGGCCAGCACCACGCTGACCGGAAACAACGGTCCGGGAGCCACGGTCTTGCCGAGTTGCTCGGCGACCATTGCCAAGTCGGCGAACCCGTCACCGGAGACGCTGCCGCCGCCGAGTTCCTCGGGGACCAGCAACGCCGTCCACCCCAGTTCGGCGGCCCGCTGCCACCAGGCCGGCTCGAACGCGATGCCCGCAGAGTGCAACTCCCGCACCCGAGTCAGCGGAACCTCTTTTTGCAGAAAAGCTTGGGTGGTGGAGGCGAAGAGTATCTTTTCGGGGGAATCGACGGCAGTCATGCTGTTGGCGAAGACCTTCCTGACCGTGCGTCCCAATCGCTGGTCGCTGGTGACCCGATGGTAGCAATGAGCAATACCGTAAGAGATACCGGAGTGCAATCGATAATGACTGTGAGGAGCCGCGCGCGCCATGGCTGACGCCGACGAAGAGTCGCAGGACGCGGCCAAGGCGAAGTTGGATGCGATCGCGCTGGCCGAGCAAGCCGAGGCGGAGGCCGCCGAGGCCGAGGCCCTCGCGGCGGCAGCCCGCGCCCGCGCCAAGGCCATCAAGCTGCGGCGCGAGGCGCAGAGCAAGGCGGCCGAGACGGTCGAGACCCCGGAAGCCGACGAAGCCGAGGCGCAGCCGGCGCAAACCCCGGAACGTGAATCGACCCCCCAGCGGCGGGTGAACGTGCCACTGGCCCTGTCGGTTGCCGCGATCGTCGGCATCGTGGGATTCCTGGCGGCCAGCGGCTGGATGTTCTGGGAGCACCGCACCGTCGTGCAGAACCGCGAGCGCGCCGCCGCCTACGTCGCGACCGCGCGACAAGGCGTCATCAACCTGACATCGCTCGATTACAACAAGGCCAAGGAGAACGTGCAGCGCGTGCTGGACACCGCCACCGGCGAGTTCAAGGACGACTTCCAAAAGCGCGCAGAAGATTTCGAGTCTGTCGTCAAGGATTCCAAGGTGGTGACGGAAGGATCTGTCGCAGCGACGGCGGTCGAATCGATGACCAAAGACTCCGCGGTCGTTCTGGTGCTGGCCAACGAGAGCGTCACCAATATCGCCGGCGCCAAAGACCAACCGCGGACCTTCCGGTTTCGCGTGAGCGTGGTGCACGACGGCGACGACCTGAAGCTGTCCAAAGTGGAGTTCGTGCTGTGAGCGACGACAACACCACAACAGACCTCGAGCCGACCGAAGGCGTCGAGATCGACAAGCCGACCGACAGCGCGGAAGACTCGGTGAAAACCGATACCTCCGACGACAAGAGCACCGGCGAGGTGCGGCGCCGGGCCACCGCCATCCCAGTGGTGCCGCTGGTATTGCTGCTATCGCTGTTGGCCGCCGCCGGACTGGCCGGATGGCTGTACTTCACGCAGTACCGGCCCGACCAGCAGACGGACGACGCGGTCGCGCAGCGCGTTGTCAACGCGGCGAAGGAAGGAACCGTGGCCCTGCTGTCGTACAAGCCCGACACCCTCGACCAAGACTTCGCCGCTGCGAAATCTCACCTCAGCGGCGACTTCCTGAACTACTACAACGACTTCACCAAGCAGGTCGTGACGCCGGCCGCCAGAACGAAAGGGGTGACGACCACCGCTCAAGTGATGGGCGCGGCCGCGTCCGAACTTCACCCTGACTCGGCGACGGTGCTGGTCTTCGTCAACCAGGTCACGACCAGCACGGAGCGACCGGATCCGTCGATGGCGTCCAGCACCGTGAAGGTCACGCTGACCAAGGTGAACGGCCAGTGGCTGATCACCAAGTTCGACCCCGTCTAGACGCGCTCCCCGGGCAGGGCTTTGACCGTCGACGGCAGCCCATACAACGCGGTGGCGTTGCCGCGCATGATCCGCTCCCGCTGCGCGGCGGGGAACCGGTTGATCGCGTAGGTCGGCGCGTCGTAACTCCAATGCGGATAGTCGGTCGAGAACATCAGGTTGTCGCCGAGGTCCATCATCTCGAGGTACTCGCGGAACTGTTTGACGTCGGTGTCTTCCAGCGGCTGCGTGGTGAACCGGACGTGTTCGCGGACATAGTCCGACGGCCGGCGCCGCACGTGCGGCAGGTCGCCGCGCCGCGCTTCCCAGATCCGGTCCATCCGCGACATCACCGGCATGGCCCAGGTGAAGCCGCCCTCGACGAACACCACCCGAAGGCCAGGGTGCCGGTCGAAGGCGCCGTCGAACACCAGGCTCATCAAATGCGAGACGTACAGCAGCGGCCACGACGCGAAAAAGTCGTGCCAGTGCGCCGGATTGCCGACCGGGTAGATCGGAATCAGCTCGAACGGTGTCTGCCCCATCAAGTGCGTGGCCACCGGTAGCCCGTTGGCCGAAGCCGCCGCGTAGAGCGGATCGAAATGCGGGTTGCCGAACGGGATTCCGCGCGTCTGCGGCGTCATCAAGACCTGCGCCATGTACGGGTGTCCCGCCCACCGCTGAATTTCGCGGGCGGCCAATTCGGGCGCCTGGGCGGTGACGCTGATCGATCCTCGCCAGCGGCCGTGGGCGTTGTTGCGGTCCAGCCAGACGTCCGCCAGCCAGTCGTTGTAGGTGGCCTTCAGCACGTGCTCGGCCTCCGGCAACTGCGCATCGCACATCGGCTCCAGCGTGGCGATACCGACTCCGGCGTCGACGAGCAGTTGTTTGGCGGCATAGTCGGGATCGGTTCCGGCGAAGCCGCCGCCGGGCGGCGCCGCGTCGACCCGCATCGACATCGTCTTGTACGAGTCAGGAGTGTCGTAGAAGTGCGGGAGCGGCGTGACCGCGTTGCCGGTGGGCCAGATCTTGTCCACCCACTCCGGCGGCGCATAGGACTTGAGCACGTCGGTCGAGACCGGCATCGGATGCACGTCGGTGTCGACGATGGCGACCGCGATCTCTTCCTCGGTGTGCGGTTCGGCCCGCTCGATGATGGTCATCGGATGCTCCCTTCCATCGGGGCGGTGAGTCCGTAGAGCTGGGAGGCGTTGCGCCACAGCACGTTGTCGCGTTGTGTGCTGTCCAGTCCGCCGGCGGCGTCCTCGGGTGGGAACGAAGACCAGTGCGGGTAACCCGATCCGTACATCAGCAGATCGGCCTTTCCGGAGAACTCCATCCAGCGCTGCATCTGACCGAGATCCGTTGGGCCGTCGAAGGATGACGTGCAGAACCGGACGTGGTCGGGCAGGTAGTCGCTGGGATAGCGATCGACCCAGGGCGTCTGATCGCGCATCGACAACCAGAAGGTGTCCAGCCGCCACATCAGCGGGGTCAGGATGTCGTATCCCCCGTCGGCGAAGACGAACCTCAACCCGGGATGGCGCCCGAACGTTCCCTCGACGATCAGCGTCGCCAGGTGGACGAAGTAGTTCAGCGGCATGAACGCCGCGTAGCCCGGATAGGTGCCGGCATGGCCGGCGAATGTCGGCGCATAGTCGACGCCGTTGCCGCCGTTGATGTGTACGGCTACCGGGAGCCCGTGCGCGGCGGCGGCCTCCCAGATCGGCTCGAACATCGGCTTGCCGTATGGCTCGCGGGATTGCAGCGGGACGCCCACCTGCACCAGCTTGGGGTGCGCGGCGAGGCGTTCGATCTCGGCGACCGCGCCGCGGGGATCCTCCGGGTTGACCCGGATGGTGCCGCGGAAGCGGTTCGTGGTGTCCGGTTCCAGCCAGCGGTCCAGTAGCCAGTCGTTGACCGCGGCGCAAATGCGGCTGTTGAGCAGATAGTCGGCGATGTTGCCGCGGGTCAACGGGTTCAACACCGCGTAGTCGACGCCGGCTTCGTCGAACAGATGCCGGGCGACGGTCTCGCGGTCCGATCCGGGATAGTGCTCGCCGTAGAGGTCCTGGCGGTAGTTTCCGCCCGGCGCCTGGTACCACTGAGGCTCGACGTCGGGGATGGACCGCAGTTTGTGCGCGGCCGGCAGATAGCGCCGGATCTCGGCGTTGTAGCGAAAATGCGGCTGGACATTGGTGTCGATGATCATGCGGTGAGGTACACCTTTCCGTCGGCGACGTCGACGTCGTAGGTGCGGATCCGTCGCTTGGGATCGGCCACGTTCTGTCCCGTCGTGACATCGAATTCCCAGTTGTGCCAGGGGCATCGGACGATCTGCCCGTCTTTGATCCGACGTACACCACCGGGTTCGTCCGGGTCGAATTCGTTGGTGCCACCAATCAGGCCCTCGCACAACGGCGCGCCTTCGTGGGAGCAGTAGTTGACGATCGCGTGCAGCGACCCGGCAACGTTGTACACCCCGACCCCGAACTTGCCGACATCGACGAGTTTCATCTCGCCGGGCGGCAAGTCGTCGAGCGAGCACACGAGTCGACGTTCAGCCACAGTTAATACTGTCCTCGTTACGGTAACCGCCACAAGCCATTGGGCTTCGTTGCTATTTATACTATGATAGCGAAATTCCCGGTCACGAAGGAGCGGCAATGACGCTGCGCACCGAAGTATCAGATGTTGGGGATCAACCGGTCGTCCTCGACACCACTGGCCAGACCAGCCCCTACCCGTACTTCGAGTACATGCGGCGCACCGATCCGGTGTTCCACGGCAGTTTCATGGAAAACGATCTGATGCCGCCGGAGCTGAAGCCGGACGACGAATGGGTGCTCTTCGGTTACGACGGGGTTCATCAGGCCTTCCGCGAAGAGAAGTCCTTCACCTCGGCCGCCTACGCCAGGACGATCGGGCTGGTGATGGGACACACCATCCTGGCGATGGAGGGGAAGGAACATCACGACCATCGCAGCCTGGTGGCCAAGGCCTTCCGGGCCACGGCGCTGGAGCGCTGGGAACCGTCGGTCATCGGGCCGGTCTGCGATCGACTTGTCGACGAGATCAAAGCCGATGGGCACGCAGACTTGGTCAAGGCGCTGACGTTCGAGTTCCCCACCCGGATCATCTCCGAGCTACTCGGGCTGCCCCGTGAAGATCTCGACACGTTCCGGCGGCTGTCGCTCGGCCTGATCTCGATCCAGACCGACATCGAGGCGGGATTGATCGCCGCGACCGAGTTGCACAGCTACTTTTCCGACCAGGTTGAGCAGCGACGCAGGAAGCCGACCGATGACATCATCGGCGATCTGTGCACCGCGGAAATCGACGGCGAGAAGCTCGACGACGAAGCGATTATCGCGTTCTTGCGGCTGCTGCTACCCGCCGGACTGGAGACCACGTACCGGTCGTCGGGCAACCTGCTCTATCTATTGCTGACCCATCCCGAGCAGTTGGCGATGGTGCAACACGACCGGTCGCTGATCCCCGCCGCCATCGAAGAAGGGTTGCGGGTCGAGACCCCACTGACCATGGTGATGCGCACGACGACGCGAGACGTCGAAATCAGCGGCACCACAGTCCCCGCGAACGCACAGGTCGACTTGTGTATGGGATCCGCCAACCGCGACGAGAGTCGCTGGCCGGATGCCAACACCTTCGACATTCAGCGGCCACGCCAGCCGCACATCGCGTTCGCCGGCGGCATCCACATGTGTCTGGGAATGCACTTGGCGCGCTTGGAAACCCGAGTGATGCTGAACAGCCTCCTGGATCGGGTGGAGAATCTCAGGCTCGAGCCCGACGACGAGACGCGGATCGTCGGCGTGACGTTCCGCTCGCCCAACAGCCTGCCCGTGACCTTCACCCCGGTCTCGTGAAAAGCCGCGCCGCGATCCTGCATGACGTCGGCGGGCCTTGGTCTGTCGAGGAATTCGAGTTGGATCCCCCGAAGGCCGGCGAGGTTCTGGTCAAGATGGCCGCCGCCGGTCTGTGCCATTCCGACGATCACATCCTCAAGGGCGACATGTCCGCGCCCAACGAGGTGATGAAGTCGATGGGGCTACCGAGCATGTTCCCCACCATCGGTGGGCATGAGGGTTCGGGCATCGTGGTCGAGGTCGGAGACGGCGTCACCGAGTTCGCACCGGGCGACCACGTGGTGATGTCATTCGTGGCGGTCTGCGGCCAATGCCGTTGGTGCGCAACCGGAGCCGAGTACATCTGTGACGCCGGCATCGGCACGATGATTCCGGGCATGCCCACCGACGGCACGTTCCGCCATCACACCGCCGACGGACGCGACCTCGGACACCTCGCCAAGGTCGGCACCTTCGCCGAACACACGGTGGCCTCCACCCGGTCACTGGTGAAAATCGAGCAGCATCTTCCGCTGGCGCCAAGCGCGCTGCTGTCGTGCGCGATCCCGACCGGATACGGGTCGGTCTCCAACCGCTCCAACATGCGGGCCGGCGACACCGTCGTGGTGATCGGCGTCGGCGGGATCGGCACGGCCGCCATTCAGAGCGCGCGGATCAACGGGGCCGCGCAGATCGTCGCCGTCGATCCCGTTGAGTTCAAACAGAAGTCGGCCTTGCGGTTCGGCGCGACGCACAGCGCGGGATCGGCCGAGGAGGCAATGGATCTGGTACGGGGCCTGACCGACGGCGTGATGGCCGACGCCGTGGTGGTATCGCCGTCGTTGATGGCGCGTGAAGACGTCCGCGATGGGGTGGCGCTGACCCGCAAGGGCGGCACCTGCGTGCTGACCGGGATGACGTCGCAGCTGACCCACTCGGTCAAGATCAACTTGCAGGAATTCATCCTGATGAACAAGACGCTGGCGGGCACGATCTTCGGCTCGTGTAACCCGAAGGCGGACATCGACCGGCTGGCCAAGCTGTATCAGAGCGGCCAGCTGTTGCTCGACGAGATGATCACCAGGCGTTACCGTCTCGACGACATCAACGATGCCTACGCCGACCTGCTGAACGGTGAAATCGTCCGTGGAATTATCGATTTCGGGGTGGCCTGACCTACACTCGCCAGCCCTGGTTCTCGTCCACGGCGGCGAGCACTCGGCTGACTGCTGGGATCTGGTTGTCGACGAATTGCGCCGTCTGGCACTGGAATTGCCGGTGTTGGCCGTGGACATGCCGGGCCACGGCGGGACTCCCGGGGATCTGACCACGGTTGGCATCGCCGACTGCGTGCGATCGGCGGTCTCGCAAGTGGACTCGGCGGGTCTTGACCAGGTGATCCTGGTCGGGCATTCGCTGGCCGGGTTGACGGTGCCCGGCATGGCGGCCAAGCTGGGATCCGCGCGGGTGCGGGAGATGATCCTGGCCGCCGCCTCCGTGCCCGTGCAGGGCACCGCCATCGTCGACACGCTCGTCGGACCGTTGGCCTGGTATGTCCGCCGGGCGGTTCGTTTACGACGGCCCCCTTCGGTCACACCCGATCTGTTGAGCCGCTTGATCTTCTGCAATGGGATGACGCGGGCGCAACGCCGGTTCACGCTGTCGCGGATTCACCCTGAGGCAACGACGCTCATCACCGAGGCGGTCGACCGCAGTGATCTTCCCGCCGACATTCCGCGGACCTGGATCCTGACGCTGCGTGATCACGCCCTGTCCCGCAGCACACAGTTGCGCAGCGTCGCCGCGCTCGGCGGCGTGCAGACGCTGATTCCCATCGACACGTGTCACGACCTGATGATCACCGAGCCCCGCCGGCTGGCCGAGATCCTGCTCGACCGGTGCCGGTTGTATTCGTGACCCGCTAGCCCGCCTCGGCGACTGTCCCTCGACCCAAATCACTTGTGCCACTTTAGTTTCACGTGTGGACAACTTTCTGCACGTGTCGGTCCGAGTGGCTATAATTCGAACATGCGTTCGAGTAGTCGTGAGGAGATCGTCGAGGTCCTCGACGCGCTCGAGGACGACTACAAGCGCGCCTTGGATTTGACGTTCGATGCGCTGACGAGCCCCGAGCGGCTGGCTGTTTTGGAGCGTTGGGAACGGTTCCGGCGCTGGCAGCCCGCCTTCGAGCATGCCTTGCTCAATGAACTGACTCATATTGAGACCAGTGAGTTGGGCGGGAAACTGGCTCCGGTGTTGGCGGATCGTCTCCGGATAACCCGGGCCGAGGCCTCACGGCGGGTACATGAGGCGGCGGAGCTCGGTCAGCGGCGCTCGCTGAACGGTGAACCCCTAGATCCGGTGTTGCCCGCGACTGCTGCCGCGCAGCGCAGTGGCGACCTCGGCGCCGGGCATGTCGCGGTGATCCGGTCGTTTTGGCAGCGGATTCCCGACTTCGTCGACATCGAGACCCGCGCGCGAGCCGAAGCGCAACTGGCCCGGTTGGGTCGCGAGCACCGCCCCGACGAGCTGGCCAAGCTAGCCGACAAGCTGATGGACTGCCTCAACCCCGACGGCGACTTCACCGACGTCGACCGCGCCAAACGCCGCGGCATGACGATTGGCCGCCAAGACCTCGACGGGATGAGCCCGATCAATGGCTGGCTGACCCCCGAAGCTCGCGCCACCCTCGACGCCGTCTTCGCCAAGCTGGCCGCACCGGGTATGTGCAACCCCGACGATGAAACCCCTTGCGTCAGTGGCACACCGTCACAAGAAGCCATCCAAGGCGACACCCGCTGCGCCGCCCAACGTAATCACGACGCCCTCGTCGCGGCCGGGCGCGCCCTACTGACCTCCGGCGATCTCGGGCAACACAACGGCCTGCCGACATCGATCATCGTCACCACCACGCTGCAGGAGCTGGAGAAGGGCGCTGGGCGTGGCCTGACCGCCGGCGGCACGCTACTGCCGATGTCCGATGTCATCCGCCTGGCTCAGCACGCTCATCACTACCTGGCGATCTTCGACCACGGCAAAGCGCTGGCGCTGTATCACACCAAACGCCTGGCCTCACCAGCGCAACGAATTGTGTTGCACGCCAGGGACCGTGGCTGCACCTTCCCCAGCTGCGACGTCTCGGGCTATCAGTGCGAAGTCCACCACGACGACCCCTACCGAACCAACCCGATCAGCGACGTCAACCACATGACCCTGACCTGTCACCCCAACCACGCCATGACCGAACAAGGCTGGACCACCCGCAAAAACAGCCGCTACCAAACCCAATGGATCCCACCACCCCACCTCGACCGCGGTCAACCGAGGGTCAACACCTACCACCACCCGGAAAAACTGCTACGGGCAGACGATGACGACCCCGACTAGACTCAGCGCAGCGAATAGCGGACCGGTAGGTGCTTGAGTCCACCCACGAACGTCGTCGCGACGAACTCTGGATCACCGGCCAGCTCAATCGATTTCAGCCGCGGAACTAACTCCGAGAAGAAGCTGCTGACCTCCATGCGGGCCAATGCCGCGCCCAGGCAGAAGTGCACGCCGTATCCGAACGCCAGATGCTTGTTAGGGTCGCGGCCGACATCGAAGCGGAACGGGTCGGTGAAGACATCCTCGTCCCGATTGCCCGACACATACGAAAGCAGCACCGACTCCCCCGCCGCGATCGGCACGCCACGCACCTCCGTGTCCTCGCTGGCGGTTCGCATGAATTCCTTGACCGGAGTGGCCCATCGGATCATCTCTTCGGTGGCAAGTGGCATCAGCTCAAGGTTGTCGCGCAGCCGGTGGAGCTGATCGGGATTCTCGACCAGGGCCTGCAGACCGCCGGAGATGGTCGCGCTGGTGGTGTCATGGCCGGCCGTCGCGACGATCAGGTAGTAGGACACCGTCTCGATATCCGACAGCGGCTCACCGTCGATGCGGGCGTTGGCGATCGCGGATGCCAGGTCTTCGGTCGGATGCTCCCGACGCGCCGCGGTGACGCCGTTGAAATAGTTGAACATGTCGAAAAGAGCCGGTATTTGATCTTCGTTGTTGCTACCGCGCTTGAATTCGCTGTCGTCGCTTCCGAACAGCTCCTGGGTGAGCTTGAGCATGCGAGAGAAGTCGGCCTCCGGGATCCCCAGCAGCGACATGATCACGTACAGCGGGTAATTCACCGCGACCTCCTGAACGAAGTCGCATTCCGGCCCCACCGCGAGCATCTTGTCGACGTAGTTTTTCGCCAGCTCATCGACGCGGACTTTCATCGCCCGCATCGCCTTGGGCCGGAACCAGTCCGCGCCGATCGCCCGCACCACGCGATGCTGTGGGTCGTCGAGGTGGATCAGCGTGCGAACTCCAGCGGCGGCCTGCAGCTCGTCGCCTTCGGTCGTCGTCAACACCGGGCGCGGCCAGTTGGTGAACAGCACGTTGTTGCGCTCGATGTCCATGATGTCGGCGTGCTTGGTGATCGCCCAGAACGGCTTGTAGTCTGGCACCTCGACCTTGGAGACCGGAGCATTCGCTCGCAAATGCGCCAGTGCCGCATGCAATTTCACCTCGTCGGTGTAGGCCTGCGGGTCGGCAAGCACCTTGCCGGCGTCGTCTATCGTCGGTGTGCTCATCGGCAGCTCCTCATTGGCGCAACTCGGTCAGCACCGCTTTCACGGTGTCGGTGGAAAGGGTGCGGGGAAACGTCGGCATCACCCGGTCGATGACGCCGTCGCAGCGGTCCTTGAGCGCGGCCGCGAGCTTGTCTGTCGTCGCGACCACCGCAAAGGCATTCAGCATGTCGTCGTCGATCAGCGTCGCCATCGGGTCCCATTCGCCCTGCCGCGACAACCGGTGCAGTTCGTCGGCCACCTCCCCCCAGCCGTGTAGCTCAAGGACTTTGCGATACGCCGGTGTCGAGCCGTAGAACGCAATCTGCTTGCGGACACCGGCGGCGCCGGCACTCATTTCGTCTTCGTCGTTTCCGGTCACCACGAAGACCGGGCACGCCACCTGGAACGCGCCACGATCGCGACCGGATCGCTGCAAGCCGCGTTGCACCGCGGGCAGGGTGACGTCGTGCAGGTACTGCCGGGTGGTGAAGGCATGGGCCAGCAGACCGTCGGCGACCTCGCCGCACATGTCGGTCAAGGCCTCGCCGACGGCGGCGATAAAGATCTTCGGAGCCACCCAAGAGGCCGGCGGCTCAGGGGTGAACATCGGCGTCATCAGCTTGTGGGTGTAGAACTCCCCCTCGAATCGCAGCGGGGTGTCGTCATTCCATGCCGACCAGATCGCATGCAGCGCAAGCACGAACTCGCGCATCCGGGCGACCGGGTGGCTCCACGGCATGCCGAATCTTTTCTCGATGTGCGGCTTGACCTGGGTGCCGAGTCCCAGGATGAAGCGGCCGCGCGAGTACGTCTGCAGATCCCAGGCGACGTTGGCGACGGTCATCGGGTTGCGCGCGAACGCCACCGCGATGCTGGTGCCGAGTTCGAGTCGCGAGGTGTGTTCGGCGCCAAGCAGCAACGGAAAGAACGGGTCATGGTTGATCTCACCCGTCCACGCGGCGTCGTAACCCAGGTGCTCGAGTTCGCGTGCCAACTCCGGCACTCGCGCCAGGTCGGTGAAGATGCCGCCGTCGACCCTCAGGCCGGCCGGTCGCGTTGAGCGTGACGGCGTCATACTCGTGAAGCTACAGTAAGCAATTCGGTAGGGTCAATGACTACTGCAGGGCGAGCGGCAAAAGCTCTGCGGCACAGCCGTTTCGTCAACACTTCGGCAATCCGAGCCGGGCGTTGTCCCATGTCAGAATTCGGCCGGCGGGCACGAACCGCAGAAATGCCTGCTGGGCGTAGAAAGCTTGAGCCTTGGCGGGCAGGGCACCGGCGGCGGGCCGGTACGCGGCGTACTTGGCGTTGACGGCATCCTCAATGCGGGCTTTCTCAGCATCGTCGTCGACCACCTCGATTCGCCCCGTGAGATGCACGCCGCGCAGGTCGACGTACTTCTGCCCACTCTCGACCAGAAATGACGCCCGCGGATCATGCCGGATACGCGCGACCTTCTTGGTGGTGGCCGGAGTCGTCAGCACCACCGTGCGATCGTCGACCGCGAACCACACCGGAAGCGCGATCGGCACACCATCGCGGCGAAGCGTGGTCAGAATTCCGGTATGCGCCGATTGCACCGCCTCCCACGCCTCGTCTTCCGTCAGCCGGATACCCATCGCACCGCCTCTCGCCGTCTGCCTCCCGCAGACGCTACAGTAAGCACTTCAGTAGATGCTCGCCGACGAAGGACGTGCCGATGACGAAACTCCCCGACTGGGAGGAAACGCTCGACGACCTGGCCAGTCGCCGCGAGCGCACGCGGGCGATGGGTGGTCCGGAGCGGGTTGCCAAGCACCGCGGCAAAGGCAAGCTCGACGCCCGCGGACGCATCGAGCACCTCCTCGACCCGGGGTCGTTTCGCGAAATCGGCACCATGGTCGGCGGTGAGACCGCGGCGGACGGCATCGTCGTCGGTTCCGGATTGATCAACGGATCGCCGGTCATGCTCGGCGCCGAGGACTTCACCACGCTGGCCGGCAGCATCGGACCCGGTGGTAATTCCAAGCGCTACCGCATCGCCGAGTTGGCGCTGCGCGACAAGATTCCGCTGGTGATGTTGCTGGAGGGGGCGGGTTTTCGGCCGACCGGCGGACACTACGGGCGTTCTCCGACCGACCTACTCGCTCAGGCGCAATGCTCGGGCAGGGTGCCGACCGTTGCCGCGGTGCTGGGCCCCTCGGCAGGACACGGCGCGCTGGTGGCTCCGGTCTGCGACTTCCGGATCATGAGCAACCAGGGCGCGATCTTCACCGCCGGACCGCCCGTCGTCAAAGAGTCGACCGGCGAGGACATCTCGAAGGAAGACCTCGGCGGCCCGGATGTCGCTCTGCCCAGTGGGGTGATCCACAACGTCGGCGAGGACGACGAGTCCGTGCTCGACGACATCCGTCGTTACCTGTCGTATTTCCCTTCTAGCGCATGGTCTTACGCGTCGCCGCTGCCCGCCGACGAGAACGCCAAGCCACGGGCGACTCCCGAATTGGTAGAGATCGTCTCGCGCGACAACCGCCGGGTCTATGACATGCGTTCGGTGCTCGATGTCGTGTTCGACCGACCGGACTGGTTCGAAGTGCAGCCGCGGTTCGGCAGGGCGATCATCTGCGCGCTGGCCCATCTCGGCGGGCATCCGGTGGCGGTGGTGGCCAACCAGCCTCAGGTGCTGGCAGGTTCGATCGACGCCGACGCCGCCGACAAGGCAGCGCATTTCATCACCGTCGCCGATTCGTTCCATCTCCCGATCGTGTTCCTCGCCGACAATCCGGGCATGTTGCCGGGCAGCCGCTCGGAACGCAGCGGCGTACTGCGGGCCGGCGGCCGGATGTTCGTCGCGCAGACGGTGGCCACCACCGTCAAGTTGCACGTCACCCTGCGCAAGGCATACGGCTTCGGCTCAATGGTCATGTCGCTGTTGAGTTTTGACGGTCAGGGCGCGACGTTCGCCTACCCCGGCGCGACGATGGGCGCGATGAGTGCGGCGGCGTTGAGCAAGGCATCGCACGCCGGCGAGGACCTCACCGCCAAGCTGCGCGACGCGGAACTGCAGGCGTCGTATCGCTCCGCCGAGCACATGGGGTTCGACGAGTTGATCGACCCACGCGAGACGCGTGACGCGTTGCTGGGAGCCCTCACGCGCGGGTTGTCGAGCCGGCAGGTGGTGCCCGAGCCGGTGGCCCGCACCGCGATCATGCCGTAACCACATCCATTCCAAAGGGACCTCAGTAGATGTAGTTTTCGCCGCTGGCACGGACTGTCACGTCGCTGATGTTGATGCCCCACGGTTGGTCGATGACGTGGACGACCGCATCGGTCAGGTCATCGGGAGTGATCAGCCAGTAGCCGACGGAGTCGACGTCCGTCTGCTCGGGTCGAAGAGAGCCGGTCAACATGTTGCCGGCATTTTCGAAGAACTGAGCGGCTTTGTGCCCGACGATGCCGACGGCCGCCGCCTCGTTGACAACCCCGCTGGCCAGATTGGTTCCGAGTACGCCGGTCGGTTTGACCGTAGTCACCTTGATCTTGCCCTGCGCCTCTATCCGCAACGAGTCCGAGAGCACGGTGACGGCCGCCTTGGTCGCGCTGTACACGCCGGAGCCCTCGGTCCCGGCATTGCCGTAAATGGATGCGATGTTGACGACCTGACCGCGGCCCTGGGCGATCATCGTGTCGTAGACGGCCGAGATTCCGTTGACGACGCCTTTGATGTTGATGTCGATTGCCTTGTGCCACTTCTCCCATGCGGCTTCGTGGTCGGCGAAGAACGCCAACGGCATCACGCCGGCGTTGTTCACGATCACGTCGATGCGGCCGTAGGCGTCGACGGCGTGCCGCGCCGCGGCCCGCATCTGGGCCATGTCGGCGACGTCGGCCACGTGGGCGGTCGCGTCATGGCCGGCGGCGCGGACGGCGTCGACGACAGCGTTCAGCGCGTCGACGCTGACGTCCACGCCGACGATCTTCGCGCCGCCCGCTGCGCACTTCTGCGATATCAACGCGCCGAAGCCACTGGCGGCGCCCGTCACGATGATGACCTTGTCCTGCAGATACGTCGACATAGGTCATTCCTACCTGTTCGCTCGGTACGCCGTCACGATTGGTTCCAATTCGTCAGGAGTCGCACCGTGCATGATGACCGCGTCGGCGCCGTAGTCGAATTCCTTGCCGATGCGGTCGACGCACTGCTGAGCCGAGCCGGTGGCCGACGGCTCGAGCCATTCGTCGGGAATCAGCGTGGCGATGTGCTCGATCTGCTCGGCCGTGGCCTTGTGGTCGATACCGCCGGCGATCGAGGTCACCACCGAGTCGGCTCGAAAGCGTTCCAGGACGGCGGGATCCCAGTCATTGGTCCGCACCAACAGGTCGCCATAGCCCTGAAGGTAGGTGGCCAGCCGCGCGACCGTCTTCTTCAACCGCAGCTGTTCGGGCAGGTGGTCGCCGACCGTGGCGAAGCACGACCACACCCGCACGCTGTCGGGGTCGCGACCGGCTGCCTCTGCGGCGGACTTCACGGCTGCGACGCAGCGCTGCAACGTCTCGGGGGTGAAGTACGTGTGCAAGATGACGTCGTCGAACGCCCGGCCGCCCAGCGCCAGGGTGTTGGGCCCGAACGCGACCAGTGCGAGCCGGATGTCCTCGCGAAAGTCCGGATCCAGGAAAAGGACTGGGTACTTACCCATCGGACCGTCGTGGTTGAAGATCACCTCGCCGTGCCACAGCCGACGCATGACCTGAGCCCAATCCTCCATCTGCGCCGTCGTGACGGCCGGGATGCCGAACGCCCCGTAGATCGCGGCGATGCCGCGGCCCACGCCCAGAGTAAAGCGCCCGCCGGACAATCGGTGCATGGTGGTGGCCCAGGATCCGGTGATCAACGGATGACGGGTGTTGTGATTGGTTGCGGCGGTCGCGATCTGCATTCGACTCGTGACCGCGCACGCCGCCCCGACCAACGACGACGCCTCCTTGACGTTCCATCGCTCCGAGATGAACGCCGTGCCGAAGCCCAGCTCCTCGCCGCGGCGGGCCTCGTCCATCAGCGTGGCCGGGCCTTCACCGCCCGCCCCGGCCAGCAGGTAGTAGCCCAATTCGTCCAGCTGCCGGTCCGTCAATTCCCAACCCCTTGTTTGTAGCCGCAGTTCCACACCTCGGTGATCCTGCCGTCCACGACGTGGAACACCTCAATACTCGCGACGTTGGTTTCGTCGGACCCGATCGACCGCCTGTTCGACTTCGTGCCGGATCACGGTCTCGGCGAACAAGTCGTTCGCCAGCTCGAAGTCCCGCTCATTCCAGACGACTAGGTTGTAGAGCTCAACCACCTCACGTGCTGTGCGGCTGCTCACCGGACCTCCCCGGCCACACCGCGCAAGAACTCCTCGGTGACCCCAAAAACCCTGCGCGAGAACACATGGCCGACATGACCGCCGTCGTACCAATACAGTTGACCGCCCCATCGCGCCTGCAGCGCATCGGTGGGCGCGCGCATCGCCATCCGGTCATGCCACGCGCCGACGATCAGGCGGCGCTCCGGAGGTGGCGCCGGGTCGACGGCGAGCGGATCGATCACCGAAGTCAGTTTCGCAACCACCGGCGAGCCGAGCAGCTGCCGGAACTCATCCCGCGACGAACCCCACCGGCCGAGGTGCTGAGCGATCATCGCGTTGAGCCCGAGGATCGGCGTGTAGAGACCCACCGCGTCGATGTCGCGCTCCAGATGCGACACCAGCGCGGCGACCGGAGTTCCCATCGAAATCCCGCATACCACAACGGCACTGGCCTGCGATCGCACCCATCGCACGACGGCTCGGATCTCCGAGACCGCGCGCATCATGCCGGCGACGTTCCCGAGCGGATCCATGTCCGGATACGCCGGCCATTCCCGGCGTCGACAGCCATGACCGGGCTGCACCGGCATCGCGACGTTGAAGCCGAGTTGGTGATGGATGCGTCCGACTCGGGTCAACAGCAGGTCCTCGACGCCGCCCTGGCCGGCGCCGTGCACCCACACCAGCCACGGCCTCGCCCCGCCGGGGTGACGGCACAGATGGACGACGGCGTCGACCGGGCCGCCCAATCCTTCTGCCGCCAGTGTCTTCGGTAGCGCCGGGTCGTGCTCGAACGTGAGCCGCTCATAGGCCAGTCCGGCCACCCGCCGGCGTTCAATTGTCTTGACCCGCAACGGCGCCGGCGCGGCGTGAGCACCGTCGATGCCCAGCGCTGACAACTCCTCGGCCGCCGCGCTGCACTGGTCGGGTGACCGGATATCCTGCGGCGCTCCGCCGAGCAGCGAAAAGCCGGACAGGACAAGCTCGTCCAGCATGACCTCGCCGAACTGACGGACACCGCGCGGGGACGCCGGATTCCATCCCGTCGACCCGTACAACCCCGCTAGGGTGCGCGGGAGTAGCAGGCCCAACTCGCGGGCCGCATTCAAGCCGAGTGTCGGCAACGACATGCCGTTCATCAGTGCATCGAAATCTCAGGCATTGCCACCGGTGATCTGCTGAATGGTCCGGGTCAGATGCAGGGTCTTGATCCGCCAGCTGCCATCCCGCTTTTCGTAGGTCTCGTGGTAGTGACCGGCGCCGTGCAACTCGTTGCCGTTGCCGAAGATAATCCAATCCTCCATCGTCCAAATGCCGGAGGCGATTTCCGGCGAGGTGAGGGTGATCTCCGGGGTGTGGCAGTGGTGCATGGTTGCCAAGACCACCACGTCGTCGCTGAACACGCTGCGCCAGCCGTCGGCGTCCTTGGCGTCGAGAAAGCGGCAATAACGGGCTTTCAACTGCCGGATCGCTTCGAGTTCGTCAACCACGTCCCGGTGCCTCCTGGTCCTGAAATCTATACTGTAACGTATTTAGTATCACTGGAAAGAGGTCTGGAGGAACCGGCGTGAAAGTTCCCTTCACCTGGAAAGTCACCGGCTGGTTCATGGTTGGCTGGTCACCGGAATTCCCGGTCGGCGAGACCCGGCCGTTGCGTTATTTCGGTGAGGATCTGGTCGCCTATCGCGACGAGCAGGGTGAGCTCCATGTGCTGGAGGCTCACTGCAAGCATCTCGGGGCCCACATCGGCCACGGCGGCACGGTCGTCGGCGACTGCGTCCAGTGCCCATTCCACGGCTGGCGCTGGGGGCCGGACGGCACCAATCGCTACATTCCCTACCAGCCGGACCGGCCCAACAAGGTGTTGCGGTTGCGGGTGTATCCGGTCCGCGAGCAGCACGACTGCGTGTTCATCTGGCACCAGCCGGAAGGCAAAGAGCCACAGTGGGATATGCCGGATATCTTCGACAAGTTTCCGCAATTCGAGACCGATCCAACCGCGTACTATCGCGCATACCCGGAATTCTCTCGACGCGCCGAGCGCGAGCCGGTGCATCCGCAGATCGTGGCCGAGAACGCGCCCGACAGTGCACATTTCGAGTATGTGCACCATGCCACGGTGACGCCCCGGGTGCTGGATTGGAAGATCGTCGACCACGAGTGGCAGTTCGTCGCGGGCTGGCCGGACGCCAGCAGCGACGACCCGGAAGATCTCGCGTTGCGCTTTCACAGTCACCTATTCGGATTGGGCGGGGCGATCAGCGTGTTCGAGGGCGCCCAGAACCACCGGCTGATCTTCACCTGCACGCCGGTCGACGACGAGTGCTCGGACCTGTTCTATTCGATCTGGTGGCCAAGGCTTTCCGGGGACTCCTCCGACGTCCCAAACCGCGAACTGCGCGACACCATCGAAAAGCATTTCCTGTCGACGGTCTTCGACGATCTGCAGATCTGGCGCTACCAGAAGTATGTCGAACATCCCGCGCTGTCCAGAGAAGACGCGAAAGGGTATATGGCACTGCGTAAGTGGGCGACCCAGTTCTACGAAGTGCCGGCGTGACGATGAGGTTGGCCGACATCGCGGCGCCCGAGCACACCGCGATCGTGACCCAGGAGTGCCAAGGCGCCGTCATCGGTCCCGACGCCGGCTTGGCGCAGCTCGCCGAGGAGGCGCGCCGCGTGGCGTTGCCCAACATCACCCGGTTGTTACCGGTCGCCCGCACGGCCGGTGTGCGGCTGGTGCACTGCACGGTCCAGCGGCGTCCCGACGGGCTCGGCGCCAACCACAATGCCAAGATCTTCGCGATCGGGCGTGGCGAGGTGAACATCGTGCCCGGCACGCCGGGAGCCGCGGTACTGCCCGAATTAGGCCCTGAGCCAACCGATCTCGTCCTCAGCAGGTGGCATGGCATCGGTCCGATGGGCGGAACGGATCTGGACGCGGTGCTGCGCAATCTCGGGGTGTCCACCATCGTGGTCGTCGGGGTCTCGCTGAACATCGCGATCCCCAATGTCGTGATGGACGCTGTCAACGCCGCCTATCGCGTGGTCGTGCCGCGCGACGCCGTCGCGGGCATCCCCACCGAGTACGGCAATGCGATCATCGACAACATGCTGTCGTTGCTGGCGACGATCACCAGCACCGACGATCTGCTTCAGGCCTGGAGCCCACACAAGGAGACTTCGTGACCGAAACCGCGCCCGCCGCCCGAGGTGGTTTTCCCGACGTCAAACCGGTCGAGGACGCGCCACCGGAACTGGGCCGATTCGTGACGGCGCTGCGCCGGCTGCAGGATCTGACCGTCTCCACCAACCCTGGCGGCCCACTGTGGGCCGACGCGACGGCGCACCTCGAGAGCGCGTGCGCGCTGCTGGACGGCCATCAGGTTCCCGAGACCGACGCGGTCGCTGGCCGCGTGTTGAGCGAACCTGGACTGGCCCATCCGCTGCTGCCGCCGTGGAGTGTGACCGACTCGGGAACCGACGGCGTGACTATGGCCGGGCACTTCACCGATGCACACGTGGGCGGCAATCGAGCCGTGCACGGCGGCATGATTCCGCTGCTGTACGACTGGCTGTTCGGGATGACTGTGACCGCCGGAAACATCCGGCCGACCCGAACCGCATACCTGCACGTCGACTACCGCAAGGTCACCCCGATCGAC
Organism: Mycobacterium sp. 1245111.1; assembly: GCF_001673405.1. GTDB lineage: Bacteria > Actinomycetota > Actinomycetes > Mycobacteriales > Mycobacteriaceae > Mycobacterium. Next base: position 95,825 of record NZ_LZLV01000020.1, read on the forward strand.
GAGCCGCTGCAGGCTCGGGCGGCGATCACCAAGGTCGACGACCGCAAGGTTTTCATAGAGGCTACTATGACATCGGCCGACGGCGATGTCCTCAGCGAAGCCAACGGCCTGATGGTTCGCTTGCTCCCGCACCAGCCGTAAGGGTCCAGATGTCCGACACTGCAGTCGAATTCACCGTTCCCGACGTCACCGCCGCAGTCGCCGCGGCGATTCCAGACCGCGAGCTGATCATCCAGGGCGACAAGCGGTACACCTACGCCGAGATCATGGACCGGTCGCGCCGATTGGCCGCCTACCTGCACTCCCGTGGGCTTGGCTGTCACACCGAGCGATCGGCGCTCGACGGCCACGAGGTCGGGCAGGATCTCGTCGGCCTCTACGCCTACAACGGCAACGAATTCGTCGAGTCGTTGGTCGGTGCGTTCGCCGCGCGGGTGGCACCGTTCAACGTCAACTACCGCTACGTCAAGAGCGAGTTGCAGTATCTGCTTGCCGACTCGGGTGCGACGGCCCTGATCTACCACTCCGCGTTCGCACCGCGGGTCGCGGAAGTCTTGCCGGACCTTCCGGAGCTGCGGGTGCTGATTCAGATTGCCGACGACTCGGGCAACCCGCTGCTCTACGGCGCCGTGGACTACGAGACCGTCATCAAAGGCGAAGCTCCACGAGCCGCGGTCCAGCACTCCCCCGACGATCTGTACGTGCTCTACACCGGCGGCACGACCGGGATGCCGAAAGGTGTGCTGTGGCGGCAACACGACATCTTCATGACGTCCTTCGGTGGGCGCAATCTGATGACGGGCGAGTGCACCAATTCGCTCGACGAGATCGTGGCACGGCTGAGCGGAAGCACGCCCACGAAGCTGATGATCCTGCCGCCGCTGATTCACGGCGCTGCGCAATGGAGCGTGATGACCGCGATCACGACAGGACAGACCGTCGTGTTTCCCTCCGTCGTCGACCATTTGGACGCTGACGACGTGGTCCGCACCATCGAACGCGAACAAGTGATGACCGTGACCGTGGTCGGCGATGCCGTGGCGCGGCCATTGGTCGCCGCGATCGAAAAGGGCATCGCCGACGTATCGTCGCTGGCAGTGGTGGCCAACGGCGGAGCGCTGCTGACGCCCTACATCAAACAACGTCTGATCGAGGTGCTGCCCAACGCCATCGTCGTCGACGGTGTGGGATCGTCGGAGACCGGCTCACAGATGAGTCACCTCTCGACGAACGGGGCCGTCTCGACCGGCACGTTCAACGCCGGACCGGACACCTTCGTCGCCGCCGAAGATCTCGGATCGCTGCTGCAGCCGGGCCACGATGGCATGGGCTGGCTCGCCCAAAGGGGTTACGTGCCACTGGGTTACAAGGGTGACGCCAAAAAGACCGCCGCCACCTTCCCGGTGATCGACGGTGTGCGGTACGCCGTTCCGGGCGACCGGGCACGGCATCGAGACGACGGCCACATCGAACTACTGGGCCGTGACTCGGTGACGATCAACTCCGGCGGCGAGAAGATCTTCGTCGAGGAGGTCGAAACCGCGATCGCATCGCATCCCGCCGTGACCGATGTCGTCGTCACCGGGCGCCCCAGCGAGCGGTGGGGCCAGGAAGTGGTCGCCGTCGTGGCGCTCACCCACGGCGCGCAGGTCGAGGCCGCGGAGCTAATCGACCATGCTGCACAGACATTGGCTCGCTACAAGCTGCCGAAGGCGATCGTCTTCCGGGCCGCGATCGAGCGCAGCCCAGCCGGCAAGGCCGACTACCGGTGGGCCCGCGAACAAGCGGTCAACGAACTGCCATGAGCGACGACGAGGTACGGGCCGCGCTGCAGCGCCACTGGGATGCCTCTGACGTCAACGACTTCGACACCGAGCATGAAATCTACCGCGACGATGCGGTTCTCGAGTATCCACAGTCGGGCGAGCGCATCAGAGGCCGTAGCAACATCCAGGCCTCCCGTACCGCCCAGCCAAACCTCAAGCGCTTCACCGTGACATGCATGCGCGGTAGCGGCGACCTATGGGTCAGCGAACTGGTGATGACTTATGACGGAAAGCCCTCGTACGTGGTCAGCATCATGGAGTTCGAAGCGGGGCACGTCATCCGCGAATCGCAATATTTCGGCGACCCGTTCGAACCTGGGCCGTCTCGCGCTCAGTGGGTCGAGCCGATGGACTGAGCCGCACCCAGCGCTACCGGCAGGTATGTGAGCCCATGTAATCCGATGGTGCGGTTGAAGATCGGGTCGCCGGCCAGCGTCAGGTGTGGATAGCGCTCGAATAGCGACTGCAGGCCGACGTGCAGTTCCATCCGCGCCAGCGCCGCGCCCAGGCAGACGTGGAGGCCCGTGCCGAAGCTGATGTGCTCGCGAGCATTGGCCCGGGTCACATCGAACACGTCGGGATCCGCGAAAACTGCGGGATCGCGATTGGCTCCACCTGCCAACAGGAAAATGGGCTCGTCTTTCCGAACCGAATACCCTTGAATGTCAAGGTCTTCGGTAGCGATCCGCGGCACCAATTGACCCGCCGTGTCGTAGCGAAGGATCTCCTCGACTGCGTTAGGCCAGCCGTCCGGGTCGGCCGACAAGGTAGCCAACTGGTCAGGATGACGGATCAGCGCAACGATGGCCTTGCTCATGACATGCGCAGTGGTGACGAAGCCCGCGCCGAGAAGTAGGCCCGCGAGTCCCCTCAACTCAGCTTCGGTTAAGTCTCCGCTTCGTACGACGTCGGACATGATGCTGTCGGCGGTGCGGTCGTTTCTAAGCCGCTCGACATGCTCACCGAGGTACTCATCGAACTCGCGCATAATGGCTGTGCCAGAACGAAAGTCGCGCCACGATGCGGACGTCGTTCCGATCATGTTCGATATCGTCCCGGCGACTTCCTGGAGGTAGGGCGCCTCGCCAGGCGGTACTCCCATCATCTCGGCGATGATCGCGAGCGGAATCTGCGAGGTGTATTCGGCAACGAGATCGCAGTCGGTGCGGCCTTCCAGGCGGCGAAGTAACTCGTCGACCACCTCGTGAACGCGGGCACGGAGTCCGTCCAACGCTCGCGGCGTGAACGCCCGCGACACTGGCCGACGAAGCCGCGTGTGCTCGGGCGGATCGCTGACCAGCAGCGACGGCGGTTCGAGCGGATTGAGCACATTGGGATTGGTCTTAGCCAGCATCCACTGGACCGCACGAAACACCGATCGATCTTGGGGTTTGAGCGTCCTGAACCGCCCGTCGCGCAGCACTTCGCGCACGATCTGCGCGTCAGCGGTCACCCAACCGCTGAGACTGGTAACGCGCGACATTCGTCCGCGCCGCCGAATCTGCTCGATCAGCGGATAAATATCGTCGACGGGACGGATGTCGATGGTGATCAGCTGCGCGAGCGGGTCGCCCCGTCGCCCCAGCACGCTGAGCATCGCGCGGGACGGCGCATACCCCAGCGCCCAATGGGTCCAATTCCGAACCGGCACGCCCATGTGCCCACACTCCCGACGATCGGTTGTGGTCGAGCTTAGGTCGCTCGCAGCGAGACCGGTAGGTGTTTAAGTCCGTGTAATCCAATGATGTTGTTATAGGTGGGTTTGCCGGCGAGGGTCAACTGTGGGAAGCGCTCGAACAGAGCCTGCAGCCCAATCTGGACTTCCATCCGTCCGAGGGCGGCGCCCAAGCAGGTGTGCACACCGGTACCGAACGTGAGGTGGTCGCGGGCGTTGGAACGGGTGGTGTCGAAGGTGTTCGGGTCGTCGAAGACCGCCGGATCCCGGTTGGCCCCGCCGTACATGATGAATACGGCCTCGCCAGCTCGGATCGAATACCCTTCGATTTCAAGGTCTTTCGCCGTGACCCGCGGTACGAATTGGACCGGGGTGTCGTAGCGCAGGATTTCCTCGACGGCGTTGGGCCATCCCTCGGGGTTCGCGCACAGCGCGGCGAGCTGGTCCCGGTGACGGGTGAGCACAATGACGGCCTTGCCCAAAATATGTGTCGTGGTGATGAACCCGGCACCAAAGAGCAGCGCGGCGAGCATTTTGAGCTCGTCCATAGTCAGATCGCTGTCGCGGATGAGGTCGGACATGATGCTATCGCCGCCGCTGACCCGTAGTCGCTCGATGTGCTTTCCGACGTATCCTTCGAATTCACGCAACACAGTGATGCCGGAGCGGTAATTCCGCCACGATGCGCCCACGGTGCCAAGCAAACTCGTTGCGGTCTCCGCTACTTGGAGAAGGTAGGCCGTGTCGTGGCGTGGCATCCCCATCAATTCGGCGATCACCGCGACCGGGATCTGGGAGGCGTACTCGGCGACCAGATCACACTCAGCCCGGCCTTCCAGGTCGTCGAGCAGCCCGTTGGCGAGGTCGTGAATACGTGCGCGAAGTCGATCCAGCGCCCGTGGCGTGAATGCCCGCGTCACCGGCTGCCGTAGCCGGGCGTGGTCGGGCGGATCGGTGACCAGCATCGAGGGCGGCTCGATCGGATTCATCACGCCGGGGTCGGTCTTGGCAAGGATCCATTGGCCGAGCCGAAACGGTGACCGATCGCTGGGTTTCGCGGTCCTGATCCGGCTGTCGCGCAGCACCTCGCGAAGGATCTGCATGTCGGTACTGACCCAGCCGGCTCCCGGTACGCGAGACATGCGCCCGCGCGCGCGAACCTGCTCGATAAGCGGGTAGATGTCGTCGACCGGGTTGCTGTCGATGGTCAGCAGTTTGGCCATCGGGTCATCCTGTCGTGCCAGCAGTTTCAGCATCGTGCGCGGAAGGCCATAGCCTGCCGCCCAATGCGTCAGGTCCCGGACCGGCAGGTCCATCTGCCCACACTCCCTGTCAATCGACTGCGTAAGAGCCCGAGGGCCTGCGCTGAACGGGTCTACTCTCGTCATTATGTTTGCAGCGTTCGGATTCGAAACCATGGGCGTGGTGGTGGGAGACATGTTCTTTGTCGACCCGACACCGAACGAAGGCCAGGAAACCCCGGAGCGCGGTGTCCGATTGGAACTGCGTCTGGTCGACAAGGGCGAGCCGCAGGGTTCGATTTACGCGGGCGTGCCTATCTCGCTGGCCCGCCCGGTGTGGCGGGTCGACCTGTTCGGGTCGACGGCGAGCCCACCCGGGACGCTGGACCGGGCCCATCACCACCCGAAATTCAGCGGTTGGGAGCCGGGTCGCCGCAATTTCGTTCCCGAGCTGTCGGCCGATCCGGTGTCGTGGCTCGCCAATGAGCTCGCCCACCCCGACGCGGTGCTGAGCCGCGCCGGTGTCGACCCGGACGACGTCAGCGAGGCCGACAAGGCCGGGCTGGCCGCGTCGGCCCCGGACATCGTCGCCGCAGTGAAGCGGATGTTGGACGGCGTGCGGAACGGCGAGTTGGCTCCCGAGCCCGCCGAGCCCGTCGCGGCAGCGCGCACCGGCTGGCTCTAACCGCGGTCCCGTATAGGCCGTCACTGAAGTCGGTGAGGCTGAGGCGGCCGCGTCCGGTTACGTCTGCAGTAGGTCATTTATGGGGAGAATTCCCCATGATTTTGAGGGCTGCGGTCCAGCACACTTTTTATCGAGCGCAGTGCATCTGCAGGTCCGTAGGGATGAGCGGTGATCGCGATGTGGATGCCTATCGCACCCCCCGCGATGAATTGCGGAACGCGTACCGAAGAAGGAGTAACCGAGTGAAGATCATTCCCCGTCGCGTCGCACAGCACATCGATCGTGTGGATCGCCAACGCAGTCTGGTGATCGGGATTAGCTGCGGACTGCTCGCCTTCTGGTCGCTCTACCGTGTGATGTGGTCGATCTACCTCTCGATGAGCTACAACGTTCTATTCGGCTCGTTGGTATTCCAGATCGTCTTGTGGGGTGTCATCGGAATAGTCGCGGCCATCGCCGCCACCGGATTTCTGACCCGGTATGCGAAGACTCCGACGGTGGACGAGACAAGCGAAACCCGCCAACTATGAATCGACACCCCCACGCAGTGGGCGCCGAAGGTGGCAGGCAGTCAGCGGCCGGCGCGCCACGGCCATCAGTCGGAGCTACTCGGTGTGTGCTGACAGAGCTTCCACGGCTCGGCAGCTCGGAGCCGCCCAAACCGGTCCTCGCGATCGAAGTGGATCACCACACGATCCGCGTGCTAGACGTCGACACTAATGTCCTCGTCGCGTCGACGTCGCTTGCGGAGGTGACGTCGACGCCGGCAGAACATGGCGGGATCCCGGTGTTGGTGTTGCGTGGTCCAGGTTTACCTACCCTGATCATTCGACCGCACGGCGGTGCCGGCACGTGGCGAAGAAGCGCCCGGACGCAGCAGCCGAATTACTTGGCCACCGACACGGAGTGGCTCGGTTTGGCTGACAGATTGGACCTGGCCTCCGACCTAGTAGATGAGTTCACGCCGCATACCCTGGGCGAGCACATTACGGCCTTCGTTGCCGAGTTCTATGCAGAAAACCCGTGGACATGGCGCGCCCCCTTGATGTTTGGGGTGGTGGCGTTGGTCGTGGCTGCGTGTGCGCCCTCGGGGGCTCCCGTGGCGCTCGCGATTGGTTTAGCGTTCCTGGGCATAGCGCTGCTTGCCTGGCGTTTCAAGTGGCGCTTTTGAGGTTGGCTGCGATGAAACAACCTTCAGTAGATAAGCCTTTGCAAGCCCAGAAGATGGGGTGATCGCCCCGTAGTTTCTTCAGCCTGACTCAACCCACATTGTGATCGCACCCAGCGGGACGTCCGATTTGGCGATGGGCCGCGATCACGCTGCGCCAGCGCTCACCCATCGCCTTACGTGCCGGTAACGGCTCGAGCCCCTGCGGTGGGACGACAACCGTTCGGGCCGAGGCTAATTCGCTGAGACTCGACTCGTCATTGAAGGAACATCGCTCATGCACCTTGTCGCCCTAGCAATCTCGTCGGCCGACTCGTTGGACCAGTTCTTCGTCGAGTTGCTGCCGATGCTGTCCATTGCTCCGATCGCCATTTGGCTGTATCTGATGCTGAAGTACCGTGATCCGAGTCTTCGCAGCCCGACCATCGCAGGTACTGCCCAAGTGTTATCGGTGAAGGTGGCGCCTTGGGTCATCGGCAACCCAGGCAACGGCGACCGGCCATGCACCGTCGGTCTACGCGTCAGCGTGCCCGAGCGCGAGAGCTACGAGGTGAAGGTGCGGCAAAAGGTCGACAACTTCGTCTTGAGGTTGCGACTTGCGCCGGGAGCGACCGTGCCGGTGGAGGTCGACGCGCGCAACCCGCAGCGCGTACGGATCGACTTCAAACGTTGGAGTTCAGCGGCGACGGGCACCCTAGGAGCCCCACGGATCGTGGTCAATGGTGCGCCGATCGTCGTCACAAGCGAGCCGGCATACCCGAACGATCAGGCGTCGACTCCGCCCGCTGACCTGGACACCATGACACACGCTTACGCGAGCAATCCCACGGCGGTGCCGGTCATTTCGGCGGCCGATCTGATCGCCCACGGTCAACGAGTATCGGCTGTCCTCAAGTCGTTCGCCCCAACCGGGACTACTCCTCGAAGCCTCCACAGAACCCCGAGCCGACCTGAACTCCTCGACGCGCCGCACTATGTTTTCGAGGTCGAATTACATGTGCCGAACCTGCCTGCGATCACCGCACGTTCCGTGCAGGCTGTTCCGGTCGCACAGGTCCCACAGTTGTTCCTGGGGAAACAACTGCCCTGCGTAGTCGACCCCTGCGACCCCAGTCGCCGCTGGGCCATCGACTGGGCACAGCTACCAACGCCGCCTGACTCGCGATACTGATTCGCAACGCACCCTCTGGATCGTTGTGGCTCTATGCCAGAACTCGCCAGCCTGCTGAGGTCACTAGCTGGTACACCTAGGCGGCACTGTCTGGTCAGCGCACTACCGGGTTTCTTGAAGTCACACCGTTCAGATCGGGAACAGAGCCTCGGTAACGCCGAGGATGAATGCGTTCGGCGCGTCGACCCAGAGCGAATTGAATCCGGCGACCTCGAGCAGTTCGGCGGCAGGAAGGTCGCCTGCGGTCATCAGGTTGACGGCCTGCATGAAGTCGATGTTGGCCGTGTTGGTGAAGCCCTGAACCTCTGTGAGGGTGGACGCCCAGTCTAAGGGAATGCCGACTTGGCCAATTTCGATCGGCCCATTCACAGCGGTGTTGGAAAGCGCGTCTATCGAATCGACAAAGATGTTTTCTTCCGGCGCGATCAGCAGGTTCTCGAGGCCGGGCAGAGCGTTGTATGCGCCCAATGTCACATCGCCGATAGAGAAGTAGGACTGAGCCGCGTCTAGATAGGAATCGCCGGCTGCGACGGCGAACTGGACATTGTTCAGCAGGTCACCGAGGGGGTCGTCGGCGTGGGCGATGGGCGCTATAGCCAGTTCGCTCAGCGCCCAGAGAGTCAGGCCGGCGGTTGCGGCGGCGACGGCGCCGAGACGCTTGGTGCGCCGATCAATTCTGTGGCCCATGTGAGTTCCCCTCCGAACAAATTTGCCTGAGCTAATGCTGAGAAGTCTGCGTTGAGCAGGGCGCGCGCGCATGGGGAAAGTTCCCTAAGTTCGTGTGCTCAGTCGCCGGCGGAAGGTGCGGCTGGCTCAGAATTTGCCGGGGACTGATTCAGCGCGTGCGCGGCCGGCCGGTCTCGGAACATAATCTTCTTCCGCTGCGACAGCCTGCCGGTACGTTGCTCAACGAAGCGAGCATTCGGCCGACAACGCAACGGCTTTCGGCACGGCGGCCTCGCGCCTGTATCGAAAGTTGTAAGAACAAGGGTGTTCGGCTGCTTCTCGTTAGGCTCACATGCTCAAAGTCTTCGCACAGGAACTGGGCGTCGCGATGGGGTAACTAGGCTCTCATCGCCGCCCGTGTGTCCACTCGTGTGGTCCTGCACCGCTTTTCGAGGTGCGTCATTGCGAGTAGTTGCGCTGCAATCGAGCACCCACGTTTGCAATTTGCGTTTCACGGATCGAATTGCACTTGCACAGGCCACCACTGGGAGTTTGCTGCGAATGTGCTTGGACACCTAACGGCGAGAAAATGTCTGAGATTAGTATCAGCAAAATTTAGGTCCCGCTAAGTGTGGGCACCTGCAGTCGCAGTATTCACGATCACCCGGGAGTTCCGATGACCAATACTGTCCGTCGCTTGGCTACGGGTGTGGGTTTAGCCGGAGGAGCAGCGGTCGCCGCTGCGATGATCGGGACCGTCGGTGCGCCGGCGGCTTGGGCGGACGACGGGTCTATCCCGACAGATATCGGGCTGCTTAATACGGCACAAACCGATATTGTCGAGGCCTTCAGCTTGTCAGGCCACGCGGACGCGGGCACAGGATTTTTCCCTGAATTGGAGGCAATTCAGACGCCCCTGCTGTCATCTGACAACAGTTTGGTGTCGGGCTTCGGCGAGGTGTTGTTCAACGGCCCAGATCAGAATCTTTTCCAGGCCAGCGAGGCCTTCCTGTCAGCCGCCGAGGCCCTCTCGTCCGATACGACAAACCTCATTGCGCTCGGCGACTACGCTTCAACGGGTTTCCAGGTCATCGACTCCATCTTTGGCGAAATCCCCTCGACTATCATCGGCAAGCTCACCGATCAGATCTTTGACATCGGAGGCTTTGACACCGGCGGCGCCGGCACCGCTGCGGACATCGCGACCAGCGCCGCCGCGGCTGGCAATCAGTACGACCCCGCCGTGTTCGACTACAGCGCGGACCCGAACAACATATTTTCGCCCGTCTACACGATCTCGCCGACAGGTCCCGAGGATGTCACCGTGACCGATGCGAGCGGCGATGTCTTCGGCACGCAAGAGTTCACCATCTCCGAACTTGGTTTCCCCGTGGGGACATTCACCGGCAACGTCGAGTACGGCGCCGTCTCCAGCCCGCTCGACATATTCGGCAGCCCCTACGGGGAGGACATCAGCGTATTAGGCGTACCCGGAACCCTGCTGCCAGAGAACACCAGCTTCGTCGTCGAGGAATTCGGTGGCGGATGGGGCAACGTACTGGAACTGGCCATGAACAGCACCGGAACCTCCGACACCGTCGGCGATTACCTGATGACACCATTCGGCACCGAAAACCTCACTCCCATCGTCGATTTCTTACTCAACTACACCGGCACTCTGCCCGAAGCCGCGACCGCCGTTGATCCGTCGTCGTTCGTCGATCTGCTGTCGTCCATCGGGCTGTAATCCCGGCAGTGGGTGCGCAGATGATGGACAGCAAACACTCATACAGGCCGCGAATGAAGACCGCGGTCGACGCCATACTGCGCGCTGCGTACCTGGCCGGTGCCTGCGCGCTCGCGGTGCTGATCGTTGCTCTCGCAGCGCCGGGTCATGTTGTCGCCCCGTGGGTTTCACCGCAATCACGTACCCAAGCAATTGGTGGTGGATATTCCTGGTGCAAACATCTGGCATGGGCCTACCGCAACAATCCGAACGTCGCAGTCCCGATGTGGTGTACGGGCTCCATGTGGATGCTAGGGGTTTTACCTCGCGGCTACGTTCCCTACGATGCCCCACCGGGCTATTTCTATTGGCCGTGCTGCGATCCGCCACCCGATTCTCCGCCGCCACGGCCACCGGGTGACCAGCCACGGGTACCCGATGAACCGGGTGACGATTCGCCGCCGCCATCACCTGTCCCGGTTTCGCCGTGAGGAAACACTCGGGTACCGCGGTCACGATGTTCACGGCTGCGCTGATCGCCTCTCCCGCAGCGGCTTACGCAGACTGTGGAGACCCCGGCCAAGACCCCTGCACCGGCCCCGTGCCCACCGTCGATCAGGTGGTCGCGATCATGGCCGAATTGACTGACCCGCATAAGCCCGCCGCCGACAAGGGCGACATCGTCACGCCCGGGTTCTCGCCCGACGAAGCTGGCACGATTGATAACCATCTTCGCCGAATGGACGCTGTCCAGATCGTGCCGCTGTCATTCGTCGTGACCGACATTCAGGCCGCACCAGACAATTTCGCGGGAGCCACCTTGGCGACCACCGGGTCGTTTCATCAAGTCAGCAAGGCCAAGCCCATCGTGCTCGTCAATCAACACGGGCACTGGTTCCTCACACACGGCAGCGCCATGACCGCAATGGACGCATTCTGGTACAACGCTCGTCGCTACGGCAGCGCGCCGTTCGTTCCGTGAGACGTCGCAGGGAAAGTGAAGGCGCGCATAAAGTCCGCCGCAGAGATATAGGTAGTCAAGATGACACTCAGACAACACAGCCTTCGGGACTATCCGACAGCAAAATCCCCTCCTGCCTAACGCAGGAGGGGATCAGCTACTGGTGGTGTTTAGTCCAAGCGCTCGATGATGGTGGCGTTGGCCATGCCGCCGCCCTCGCACATCGTCTGCAGGGCGTACCGGCCGCCGCGTTGTTCGAGAGCGTTGACCATCGTGGTCATGATGCGAGCACCGCTGGCGCCCAACGGATGTCCGATCGCGATCGCGCCGCCGTTGACGTTGGTCTTGGCTAGATCGGCGCCGGTGTCCTTCGCCCACGCCAGCACCACCGGAGCGAAGGCCTCGTTGACCTCGAACAGGTCGATGTCGGACAGTTTCAGCCCGGCACGGTGCAGCACCCTCTCGGTGGCCGGGATGACACCGGTCAGCATGTAGAGCGGATCCGAGCCCACCACCGTGGTGGTGTGAATCCGGGCGAGCGGACGCAAACCGAGTTTCTTCGCGGCCGCTCCGCTGGTGATCAACACCGCGGCACTGCCGTCGGACAGCGGCGACGAGTTCCCCGGCGTGATCTCCCAATTGATCTGCGGGAAGCGCTCTCCCACCGCCGCGTCGTAGAACGCCGGCTTCAGTCCGGCCAGCGTCTCGACGGTGGTGCCGGGCCGGATGATCTCGTCGGTGCTCAACCCCGCGATCGGGGCCAGCTCGTTCTCGAAGAGCCCGTCTTTCGTTGCGCGCGCGGCCTTCTCGTGGCTGCCCGCGGAGAACTCATCCAGTTCGGCCCGCGAGAAACCCCAACGCGCGGCGATCAGTTCGGCACTGATGCCCTGCGGTACGAGGCCGTCGGGATAGCGGTCCTTCATGCCGTCGCCGAACGGGTTGCTGCCCGGCAGAACCGAACTGCCCATCGGCACCCGGCTCATGGATTCCACACCGGCCGCCACGACGATGTCATAGGCGCCGGCGAGCACGCCCTGGGCGGCGAAGCTGATCGCCTGTTGGCTGCTCCCGCATTGGCGGTCGATCGTCGTACCCGGAACCGACTCGGGGAAGCCCGCGCCCAGCAGTGAATTACGCGCGATGTTAACCGCCTGATCGCCGACCTGGGTCACCGCTCCCGCGATTACGTCGTCGATCTGCGCCGGGTCCACGCCGCTGCGCACCACCAGCTCCCGCAAGCTGTGCGCCAACAGGTCCGCCGGCAGGATGCCGTGCAGAGCGCCGCTCGCCTTGCCCTTGCCGACAGGCGTGCGTACTGCGCCCACAATGACGGCGTCGCGATCCTGGTATCCCATGACTCCTCCTTGAGTCCACCACTAGGTTTATGTCGCTATACCCAGGTGTAACACCTAGGTATACTGGGAGCAACCCAGAATGGAGGTGATGTATGCCACTCCTGCAAGGCGTGCTGGCCGATCGCGACGCCTGGTCGGCGGTCGGCCACTGCGCGATCGAAAAGACCATGTCAGCGCTCGGCACCAAGTCCGCGATGCTGATCATGCGCGAGGCCTACTACGGCACCACCCGATTCGACGACTTCGCCCATCGCGTGGGAATCACCAAGGCCGCCGCCGCGGCGCGACTGTCCGAACTGGTCGACCTCGGACTGATGACGCGCCAGCCCTACCGCGAGCCGGGACAGCGCACGCGCGACGAATACGTCCTCACGGAGGCCGGCGTCGATTTCATGCCGGTGGTGTGGGCGATGTTCGAATGGGGCAGGCGTCACCTGCCCGGCCACAACCGGCTCCGTCTCACGCACCTCGACTGCGGGGCCGACGCGACCGTCGAAATCCGCTGCACTGAAGGCCACCCAGTGCCTCCCGACGAGCTCGGTGTGCGGTTGGCGCGGCAAGGTCGCGATTGAGCGGACGACTGTCGGTCAGGTCGGCGGCATCGCTGATGGCGGACGAAATCCGGAATGCGCCAAAGCAACTGACATGCAACTGCCGATCGGGCCGCTGTGGTCGACGAGCACGGCCGAACCGGTGGCTATCCCGTCGTTGCTGTAGTGAGTTTGTGAGGCCAAGCCGATGTGGGGTCCGTCTGGCAGGCGGCTCAGCGCCAGCGTGTAGTCGACGTTGATGAACTGGAGCGCGCGGGTTCCCCAGTTGGCGATTGAGGCCGTGACGTCGCCGGCCATCGCGGCGCGGGTGAACGCGCTCAATGGTTCGGTGTCGAGCAACGGACGGGTCTCCTCTAACCACGTGTATTTCGGTCCGGGTGAGGCGGCCCATTCGGGATCGGGATTCTGCAGCCCGACGCCCCAGCCGTAGGTCCGGATAAACAGTGAGGGGTGGTTGCCGTTCTGCTCGACGGGTAGCGGTGGCATCTGCACGGGTGCTGACCACACGTCACCCTCGGGCTGCTGGCCGCGCCGCAAAAACAGTGCGCTGCCACGCGCCACCGCGGTGCCCTGCTGGAAGAGCACGACTTCCACGAGCCGCAACCGCCGCCGCTCGTGGTGGACGCGAGTGTGCAGCTCCACCGGTTCCAATGCCATGGGTGCGGGAAGGTCGACGGTCAGCGGACATGCCGCCGGGGGGCTCTTGGCCTGGGCGGCCGAAAGCGCGGTCGACGATCCGCAGTTGCACCCCGCGCGGCTGACCGTCGGCCCCCACCCGCCGCGCGCGATTGGGGTTGGCACGTAACGATCTTCGTCGCGCCGAAAGTACGCGGAGTGCGCCGCCGGCTCGACATCATCCGTGACGGTGTTCGGCTCGGTCATTCTGATGCGTCCCTTCTGGAAGCCCACATCCTATACTGTAATCTTTACAGTACGAGCGTCTAGCGAAGACGGAGAAGCTGTGGAAAGTCCAGTTCAAGATGTGGCCGTCAGCGACGACAAGCCTGTCGACTTCATCCGTAACCCGTACCCCTACTTCGCCCAGAAACGAACCGATGCGCCAGTGGTCCGCGGGACGGTCATCGACTACTCGAAGACGCCGGAGTCGCTACGTCCGAAAAACCCGTTCGCGGCTGTGTCGTTCGAGGCGGTGAACGCCGCGTTCCGCGACGCCCAGGTATTCAGCTCGACCTACTACGACAACACGATCGGGTTGTTCATCGGTCCCTCCATCTTGGCGATGGCCGGCAAAACGCATCGCGAACACCGCAATTTGGTGTCCGCGGCGTTCAAGTCGAAGGCGCTTGCGCGTTGGGAACCCGAGATCGTGCGGCCGATCTGCGATGGGCTCATCGACGAATTCGTCGACGCCGGAACCGCAGATCTCGTCCGCGATTTCACCTTCGAGTTTCCGACCCGCGTGATCGCCAAGCTCTTGGGTCTGCCCGCAGAAGATCTGCCCGCATTCCGCAAGCGCGCGGTGCAGTTGATCAACTACACGGTCAAATACGAGCGCGCCTTCGAAGCCTCCGCCGCGCTGAAGGACTACTTCCTGGAACAGATCGAGCAACGCCGGACCAAACCGACCGAAGACATCATCGGGGATCTGGTGACCGCCGAGATCGACGGCGAAAAGCTCAGCGACGAAGCGATCTACTCGTTCCTGCGGTTGCTGCTGCCCGCCGGCCTGGAGACCACCTACCGGTCGTCGGGCAACCTACTGTTCTTGTTGCTCACCCATCCCGAGCAGTTCGCCGCGGTGCAGGCCGACCGCACGCTGATCGCGCCGGCGATCGAAGAAGGGTTGCGCTTCGAGACACCGCTGACCACGGTCCAACGGTTCACCACCGAAGACACTGTGCTGCAGGGTGTTACGATCCCGAAGGGGTCTGCTGTCGACCTGTGCATCGGCTCGGCGAATCGCGACCAGCGCCGCTGGGAACGCTCGGAGGAATTCGACATTTTCCGCGCGCAGACGCCGCACATCTCCTTCGCCGCCGGTGAACACACCTGCCTGGGGCTGCACCTCGCACGCATGGAAACCCGAGTTGCGTTGGAGTGCCTGCTGAACCGCCTGACCGACATTGAGCTCATCACCGACAACGACCCGCACATCTACGGCCAGCCGTTCCGCTCGCCGACCGCACTCCCGGTGACCTTCGCACCGCTGAGCCCGACAGGAGCTACCGCATGAATGACGTAGCCATCATCGGCGTCGGGCTACATCCATTCGGTCGCTTCGAAGGCAAGTCCGCGATGCAGATGGGAGTCGACGCGATCTTTGCCGCGATCACCGACGCTGGTGTCGCGTGGCAGGACATCGAGTTCGCCACCGGCGGCAGCTGGACAGTGGCTAACCCCGACGCGATCGTCGCTATGGTCGGACTGACCGGCATTCCGTTCACCAACGTGTTCAACGCGTGCGCGACGGCGGCCAGTGCGCTAAAGGCGTGCGCCGACGGGATCCGGTTGGGCGACTACGACATCGGCATCGCCGTCGGCATGGACAAGCATCCGCGCGGAGCGTTCACCGAAGACCCGGCGCTCGTGGGTATGCCGAGCTGGTATGCCGAGAACGGCCAGTATCTCACCACGCAGTTCTTCGGTATGAAAGCGAACCGCTATCTGCACGAGCACCACATCTCCCAGGAGACACTCGCCAAAGTCGCGGCAAAGAACTTCCGCAACGGTGTGTTGAATCCCAACGCATTCCGGCGTAAACCGATTTCCGAAGAGGCCATCCTGGCGTCTCCGACACTGAACTACCCGCTGACACAGTACATGTTCTGCGCACCCGACGAGGGTGCCGCGGCCGCGGTGATGTGCCGGGCGGACATTGCGCACCGTTACACCTCCAAGCCGGTATACCTGCGGGCGGTGGAGATCCGGACTCGCCGTTACGGCGCCTACGAGGTCAACACCACCTTCGCTCCGGTCGAGGAGGACGTGTCTCCGACTGTTTACGCCGCCACGGCAGCCTTCGAAAAGGCCGGCGTGGCACCGGAAGACGTCGACGTCATCCAACTGCAGGACACCGATGCGGGTGCCGAAATCATCCACATGGCCGAGTGCGGGTTCTGCGCGCACGGCGATCAGCAAAAGCTGCTGGCCGAGGGCGCCACCGAGATCGGCGGGACGATGCCGATCAACACCGACGGTGGACTGATCGCCAACGGTGAGCCAATCGGCGCCTCGGGGCTGCGCCAGGTTCACGAAATCGTTCGCCAGCTCCGCGGCGAGGCGGGCGACCGACAGATCCCAGGCAATCCGAAGGTCGGGTTTGCTCAGCTATACGGCGCGCCCGGGACAGCGGCCGCAACCGTCCTGACGGCCTGAACCGGCGTTACGAAACCCTCTTCGGCGCTGAGTAGTTCGGCTTGCCCAAGCCCAGCACGTATTGCGCGATCATGTTGCGGAACACCTCCAGGGTGCCGCCGTAGATTCCGACGAGCGGTGCGAAGCGGTACGCGTATTCCGATGCGCCATCGTCGGCCGCGCCATCGGTGCCCATTGGCAGCGCCGACGCGGTGCCGAGCAGATCCATCAGCTCCGGTGACACGTCGCGCATCGTCTGCGCGATCGCCACCCGGCCGAAGATGCTCGGCGCGCTGAGCGCCGCCTCGATTCTCGCTGCGCTGCGACCCAACCGATATGCCACCGAGCCGTCGTCAACCAGCCTGTGCCCGTTGGGATCCCGTTCCGCCGTCTTGGCTGCCGCCTTGTCCAGCGCGTCGGCCATGAAGCCGGCCTGATGCATCATGATCGAGACGTCCTGAAGGCCGTCGGGCGCGGCCGCGACCGCGCCGTGCTCGGTGTTGAGTGGCTCACGCAGCACGGTCCAGCCCGCGTTGACCTCGCCCAGTCGGTACTTGTCGTCGACGCGGACGTCGCTGTAGTAGACGAGGTTGGTGCGGTCGCCGTCGACGGTGCGGATGCCCTGGATGTCGATGCCCGGGGAATCCAGCGGCACCAGGAACATGGTCAGGCTCTTGTGCTTTGGCGCCTCGGGGTCGGTGTTGGTGATCAGAAACACGTACTGGCATTTGTGTGCGCCAGTGGTGAACATCTTCGAGCCATTGATAACCCAGCCGTCGCCGTCGCGCACGGCGCGGGTCTTGCAGGTCGCGATGTCGGAACCGCCCTCGGGTTCGGTGTAACCCAAGCACAGCCGCACCTCGCCGCTGAAGACCCGCGGCATGACTTCGGCCTGCAGCTCCGGTGAGCCGAATTTCGCCACCGAACGCGCCACCATGGCGGTGGTCCCCCAAGTCACCCAGGGAACGTGCACCCGGCGCTTTTCCAGTTCCCAGATGCGACGGCGAACCCGGGTGAAGCCGCCCTCGGACGCGCCTTTCCACTCGCCTTCCAGGTAACCGGCGGCACCGAGGGCCAAATGCACGCCCTCGTCGAAGTTGTCACCGGTTTCCCGGTCACGCCGCCGAACCTCGTCGGTGACGTGAGTGGTCAGAAAGTCGCGGGCCTCCTCGAGGAAGGCTTGATCGCCATCGGCGAGGGTGACTCGTGAGAAATCCACTTATATGTCCTTTCCTCAACGGCTTTCACGAGCGGCAACGAGCTCACCGACATATTTGGCGCTTGCGCCGGGGTCGCCGCCGGCCAGGGCCCACCCGCGGGCACGCACCAGATACGCCGTCGCGGCGGCCTCCGCGGAAACACCGAGACCGCCCTGCACGTGCACGGCCATCGTCGCGGCTTTCGACGCTTCTTCGGCCATGAACACAAACGCCGACGGCGCCAGCTCGGGACGCTCGTCGGGCTCGTTATCCAGGAACCACGCCGCACGGCGCGCCAGATTGCGGCCGCCTTGCACGGCGATCGCAATGTTGGCCAGCGGATGCGAGATGCCCTGCAGCGTCGAAATCGGCACACCGAGCGTGTAGCGGGTCTTGGCGAACTCCGCAGCGATCGTCATCGTCTCTTCGACCAGCCCGGTCAGCGCCGCGGCCATCAACACCCGCCACTCATCCAGTGCGCGTTGGTATTCCGCCAGCGCCTCGGGCCCGCTGCCGAGAACCACGCTGGCGTCGGCGGCATCCGGATCGACCCATGCCATCGGGAGCCGACCGATGTTGTCCACCTTTGTCGGCCGGGTGTCGAATTGAAGTCGGACAACGGCCCCATCTCCACTACCGTCCCGCACGATGATCTGGTCGGCGATCGACGCGGCGGGAATCAGCCGGATCCCGGTGACACTGTCATGTTGGGGGTCCAATGAGGCGATCTGCTTGCCGCTGACAATGTCGGGTTCGGCCGCCCCCAGCCGGGTGAGCAACCGTGCGGCGCAGACGTGGTCGATCCACGGCACGGGTGCCAGTGAGCGGCCGATCTCCTCGGCGACCAACGTCAGGTCGACGAGCGTTGCACCGTCTCCGCCGACGTCGGCGGGCAACGCCATCGTAGTGGCGCCCATCCCGCACAACCGTTCCCAGAGGCTCTTGTCGAAGCCGGATTCCTCTGCGGCGCGGACGGTTTCGATCGGGCAGTGCGTCTTGAAGAAGTCTTTGTAGGCGGCCTGTAGCGCTTGGTGGTCCTCGCTGAGACTGTAGTCAAGTCTGCGGAGTTCGTAACGGTCCATAGTCAGTGCTCCTCGTCGCCCTCGAAAAAGAAGGTGTGCGCATTGGTGTAGAGGTACTTCTCCAGAACGTCGGCGGGTAGGTCCAGTGCCTGGGCTTCAGGGATCACGCGGCGCATCTTCAGCACTGGCCAGTCCGAGGCATAGATCACCTTGTCTGGTCCGCGGGTCCGCATGTAGTGCAGCAGGCTGTCGGGTAGCCGTTTTGGTGACCAGGCCGAGGTCATCAGGCGCAGGTTCGAATACTTGATGAGCAGCCGGATCGCGATGTCCCACCAAGGATCTGCGCCGTGGATCATGCACAACTTCAATTCGGGGAAGCGCACGCACACCCGGTCGAGGTGGATCGGGTTTTGCACCTCACCGGGAATCGGCGGACCGGGAAGTCCGGTGTTGATGCACAGCGGCAGCCCGATCTCGGCGCACTTGGTGTACAGCGGGTAGTAGACGGCGTCGCTCGGCGGGTACATGCCATCGCCCCAGAAGCTCGGGCCGACAACGGCATACGCGACCGGAAGGTCGTCGACCACCGCGCTGAGTTCGCGTAGCGACGGCATCGGCCGAAGCAGGTTGACACCGCCCATGGCGAGCGCGAATCGATCGGGCTTGGCTTCGACGAATTTTCGCGCCGTGACCGACGGCTTCGCCAGGTTGTCCATCAGGATCGCCTTGCGCACACCCTGCTCATCCATCTCATCGATGAGCGCGGACATGTCGACCGGGGCGAACATCGAGTCGGGGCCTTTGAAGTAGTCGTCGCGAACCTTGAGCATCCACGTCGGTTGCTGTTCGGTCTCACCGAAATGCACGTTGACCAGGCAGTCGATGACTTGGTTTGTGCTCATGTGGACATCGACGCCTTTTCTGTCGCTTGCCTTTTCGCCCAGCGGTAGTCGGCCTTGCCGTTACCCAGGCGATGAACCTGATCGACGGGGATGAATTCCTTGGGCACCTTGAACCTCGCCAGATGTGAGGCGCAGTATTCCGGCAACGACTCTGGGGCGGCGACCCCGTCGGGCAGCTGGATCAGAGCGACAATCTCCTCGCCCCACCGTTCGCTCGGACGGCCGACCACCAGCGCATCGGCGATATCCGGATGCGCCCGCAGCACCTCTTCGACCTCCTCGACGAACACCTTCTCGCCGCCGGTGTTGACCACCAACGAGTCACGGCCATACAGACGCAGTGTCCCGTCGGCCTCGAGCGCTGCGCGGTCGCCCGATATCACCACGCGCTTGCCCTCGACCACCGGGAAGGTCTTGCGGGTGGCGTCCGGATCGTTGAGGTATCCCAACGGAATCCGGCCTTCCCTGGCGGCCCAACCCACCTCGCTGTCGCCCGGGGAGAGGAAATGACTGTAATCCTCGGAGAGCACGAGTCCGCCCTCGCGCAGCGTGAAGGTATCAGTTCGGGTGTCTCCGTGGCTGTGCCCGAATCCCATGTTTCCGGTCTCCGACGACCCGTATCCGTTGATCAGAACAAGCTGAGGCAGCAGTTCCAGCAGTGCCTGTTGATGTATGGGATTCGTTGCGGCACCGCCCGTGCCGATCGAGACCAGCGACGACAACTCGTAGCTGCCTCGACGCAATTCGGCGACAAGTGGCCCGGCGTAGGCATCCCCCACCATCGTCATCATGCCCACCTTCTCGCGCTCCGCGATTTCCCATACCAATCGCGGGTCGAGTTTCTTGCTGGTGTCGTACAGCACCACGGTCAGGCCGGCCATGATGGCGGCGAACGCGGTCCACATACCGGCGGCATGCATCAGCGGCGACACCGCGAACCAGGGCGGTCCGGCGTTGTTGCGACTGATCTTGTCACGGATATCTTGAGCGCACGCGTGATCGGCGCCCACCATCGACGAGACGTACATGTCGGATTGACGCCACAGCACGCCCTTTGGGCGCCCGGTGGTGCCACCGGTGCAGACCATCAGCAGATCGTCGGGAGACACGTCGATAGCTTGGTCCGTATCCCCTTGCAACAGAGCATCTTCCAGCGAGACCGCACCCGGCAGCTCCGATGCCTCCCACCCGTCGTCAATCGACAGCAGTAGGTCGACACCAACCCGCTCAAGCGCATCGGCGAACTTGGCACCGAGCGACTTGTGATAGATCACGGCGCGCGGGCGCACGTAGTCCAGCAGTTCGCGGACTTCGCGCGGCGTGTAGTTGTAGTTGACATTCACTGGAACGGTGCGGGCCTTCAGACAGCCGATCACCATGTCGACGTAGAGATCGCTGTGCATGATCAGCGCCACTCGGTCCTGCCCGCATTCCCAATTCTGCAGGGCGTCACGTTCCTGATGGACACCGAAACCGTTGGCCGCGAGGTAGTTCGCCAACCGTCGGGTACGGTCCGCGGTCTCGGCGAACGTCCTACGTCTGTCACCACAGACGGTGATCTCGCGGTCCGGAATCGCCTCGGCGATCACGTCGAACACCGCACCGATGGTCCACTCGCTCATGGCGTCACGAGGCCTCGAGCGCTCACGCCGACGCGCCGACCTTGACGTCCAGCAGGTCCAACGCGTTGTCCCGCATGACCTTTCGGATATCCGCATCGCTGAACCCGGCCAACTCCGCGGTGAATGACACCGGGTCCTCCAACCCCTCGCCGTGCGGCCAGTCCGATCCGAACAGGATCTTCTCGACGCCGATCACCGATGCAAGTTCGGTCAAGTCGTCTTCGTAGTAAGGCGCGATCCAGACGTTGGTGCGGAGCTGCTCCACCGGATCGTGCGGGAATAGCTTGGGGTGGTTGTTGGCGGCCTTTTTGAGCCGCTTGACCAGCCGGTAGACGAAGTACGAACCGTTCTCGATGCTGACGGCTTTGAGCTTCGGGTGACGGGTGAAGACGCCGTGGGCGATCATCGAGGCCATCGTGTCGTGGATAGCGCGGTCGTCGACGAGTATCTGGTCCAGCGGATCCGCGCCACCGAAGGCCTCGAAAGTCGATTTGCCACCCCACATTCCGGCCACCTGGAGGTAGCCGGAGTCGCTGAGGTGGAATCCCACCGGAACCCCGGCCTCGGCCAGCGCGGCCCACACCGGATCGTGCAGCGGATCGCCCAACGACCGCGGCTTAACGACACCGGGCACCGGTGCAGGGCGCACTAGAATCAGTTTCGCTCCGCGGGCGAGGACGAATTCGACCTCCTCCAGGGCTCCGGCGGGGTCGGCCAGCGAAATGATCGGCGCGGCGATGATCCGGTGGTCGGGCCGATCGAAGCCCCAATCCTCGTCCAACCACAGGTTGAAGGCGTGAACGGAGGCCATCGTCGCTTCGACGTCGTGCTTGAGCGCCTCCTCGACCCCGCACGCGAATGTCGGCAACATGAACACGGTTTCGATGCCCTGGGTGTCCATCACCGTGATGCGGGCGTCGCGGTTCTGGTACTCGGGATGCTGTTCGAGCCGCTCGACCTTCATCAACGATGCCGGATCGACGCCTTCCGGGATTTCACCGCGAAACAGCAAGTCCAGACATCCGGGCACGATGATGGGATCGAAGGTCGGATTCGGAATGAAGCGATTCACCCGATCTCCGATGACCGCCTGAAAGTGCTTGCCGTCCTGGAAGATCTGGACCCCACGCCTGCGGAACTTCTTGTCCAGATGCCGGGTGAACGCGTCCAGCGGTTCGTAGTAGTGATTGTCGACGTCGATCGCCTTATAGCCCAAGGTCCCCATGGTCATCCTTTCCGGTAGCGCAAGATTCATCGGATGCACGCAACCCCGGAAAACTCGGGGCGCGTTTTTCCAGGAAGCTGGTGATGCCTTCGATCACGTCGGGCCGCTTCAGCGACTGCTGCAGCAGGACTTCAGACCGAGCGTTGGAGTCGGCGACCTCGCGCATCGCGTCGGCGTACGCCTGACGCTTGATGATCGCCATCGATGTCGGGGAACAGTTTTGGGCGATGTCCTCGGCGTAGGCCATCGTGCGGTCCATCAGTTGCTCCGGCCGCACGACTTCTTTGACCAGACCGAGCTCTGCCGCCTCGTCGGCGAGAAACGTCCGACCGCTCAACAGAAGATCGAGCGCGACGCCCCAGCCGGTCAGCCGCGGCAGGATCCACGAGACGCCATATTCCGCGATCAGCCCACGCCGGGAAAACGACGCCGCGAACTTCGCCCCGGCGGCGGCGAATCGGACATCGCACATCAGCGCCTGGGTCAGACCGATACCGACGCAGGATCCGTTGATGGCGGCGACGACCGGTTTGCACAGCGTCGTGAGATGGTACGGCTGGCGGTCCCCGATCAGGCTGGCCAGCTTGCCCTCGTCGGTCTTGTCGATCGACTCCGTGACGCTGCCCATCGAACCCAACTGCGCGCCGGCGCAGAAGGCCTTACCCCGGCCGGTCAGCACGATCACCCGAACCGAGGGGTCGTCCTCGGCGCGCTCGATTCCCGCGTAGAAAGCGGTGGCGATGTCGCCGCCCCAGGTGTTGAGTCGATCGGGCCGGTTCAGCGTCAGCACCGCGACCCCGGTGGAAGTGACCTCGTAGATCACCGCCTGCTCCTGGCCTGATTCGGCGAGCCGGTCTTCGGTGGTGCTCATCGACCGTCCTCCCCTGAGCCCAGGCGGCATTTTCCACTCCAACGTGTACGCATACTGTATACCTATCGGTAGCGCATTCTGCAACAGCCGGCAGCGACGCTTCGACGCCGCCCTGACAGCCAAAATCCTGGCCTCCGGCGAGCGCTACGACGAGGCCGGGCCGCCGACGCGGTCGCAATGCGCGAAAGTCGGCTAAGTTTCTCAAAAGGACTGTCGCCGAACCGATTTCGCCCCGCACCCGTGTCGTCGGCCACCGGGCCGGTGCTCGTCGCGCACCGCGGTACGTATCAAAAACCCTACGATAGGTATTACAGTAGCTAGCTGGGACAGTCACACGTGATGGAGGTGCCACCAGTGGCCAAACAGGCGACCGCCGAAAAGCGGCAGCGGCGCGAACGTGGATCCATCAACCCCGACGACATCATCAGCGGTGCATTCGAGCTTGCCGAGCAGGTGTCGATCGACAACCTGAGCATGCCACTGCTCGGTAAACACCTCGGTGTCGGCGTGACGAGCATTTACTGGTACTTCCGCAAAAAAGACGACCTGCTCAATGCGATGACCGATCGCGCGCTACGCAAGTATGTGTTCGCGACACCCTACGTCGAGGCCGCCGACTGGCGAATCACGCTGCGCAACCACGCCCGCTCGATGCGTAAGACATTCATGGGCAACCCCATTCTGTGCGACTTGATTCTTATCAGGTCGGCGCTGAGCCCCAGGGCGGCCCGCGCCGGTGTTCAGGAGATCGAGAAAGCGATCGCGGGACTGGTCGAGGCGGGGCTTTCTCCGGAAGAGGCCTTCGACACGTATTCCGCGGTGTCGGTTCATGTCCGAGGGTCGGTCGTGCTGCACCGGCTTCAGGAGAAGAACCAGGCGACCGAAAGCGGCGGTCGGACATTCGAAGATGCGATGGTCGTTGATCCGGCTGCGACTCCGCTGCTCGCCGAGATGACCGCCAAAGGGCATCACATCGGCGCTCCCGACGACAACAACTTCGAATACGGTCTCGACTGCATTCTCGACAAGGCCAGCCGTCTGATCGAGCAGCGCTCGAAGCCGTCTGGCCGGCAACAGAAATCGACCTCGGCACGCCCGCGCAAGTCGGCGGCCGCTGGGCGCGCGAAGAGCCGGCGCAACTGAGCCGTGCTCAGCTTCGCGGCGGTTCCGGCACGTTGAAGTGCTCGTCGCGGAGCCGAAACGCCTCTTTCGTGCCGTGCTGTGCCCGTGTCTTGACGAAGTTGAACTCGCCCGGCGCGAATTGCAGATTCGTCCCGAATGCGTGGAATAGGTAGCTCGCCACCTCTTCGCCCTGGTATGCCTGACTCTGCTCGACGAGCCGAAACGCTTCTTTCGCGATAACCACACCGTCGGCCGGCATCTTGGCGGCCTTCTCCGCCCAGTACCGAGCCCGCGCCGTCACGCACGCGGGATCACAAGTCTCCGTGAAGATCCCGAGGTTCTCGATCGATCCGGCCTCGATGATGTCGCCGGTCAGCAACAACCGACGGGCAAGCACGGGGCCCAACCGGTGGAAGAACATGTGCAGGCTGCCCAGTGCCGGACCCAGGAAGCGGGTGGCCGGCATGCCGATCTTGGTGTCGCGACCGATGACGGAAATGTCTGTCATCAAGGCGATTTCGAAGCCGCCGCCGAGCGCGTAGCCGCTGATCTCCCCTACGGTCACTTTCGGAAAGCCCATCAGGTTGTGGTAGAAGCCGAAGGACTTGCGGTCGACCGTCAGCCGACGGCGCTGGCTGGGGCGCTTCTTTGTGGATGGGTCCCCTTGCTGTGGACCGCGCTCGCCGTACCAGCCGTATGCATTGTTCATGTCCGCCCCGGTGCTGAACACCCCCTCGGCGCCGCGCAGCAGCACCACGGTGAGGTCGTCGTCGTCCGCGACGCGATCCAGGCATCGGGCCACCGCGTCGCGCATGGTCGCATCGTACGAGTTCCGTTGCCGCGGATTGTTCAATGTTATTGTCGCGATCCGCTTTTCCGGGTCGACCTCGAACAGAACGCGATCGTCGTCTGAGCCGCTCATGCGTCAGACCCCTTCCTGCCGTTCGGGAGTACATCGAGGTTCGACACCAGCTTGGCCTCGATCGTCTGGTCGGTGCCGAATGCCAGCGTGTTACGCCGCGCCGCCGCCAGATGGTCTTGCGCGAGCCGCACCGCCCTGGCGGCATTGCCGTCGGAGATGGCGTCGAGCAATCGCTGATGATCACGTAACGCCGCCCGCCTGGTCTTGTCCGCCATCGGCGCCGATTCACCGTGCCACACCGCCGATTCATGGGCAGACCAGATCAACTCCAGCGATCCGATCAGCAGGATCATCGACTCGTTGCCGCATCGAGACACCAGCGTTTCGTGAAACCGGCGGGCGTTCGGCACGTAACGCGACACGTCGTCGAATTGCTCCGTCTGGACGTCGATTTCACTCTGCAGGTAGGGGACCACTTCGGTCATCCGGTCCTCGCGCGCGGCACACATGCCTGCGCACACCGGCTCGAGATGCATCAGCGCTTCGCTGACGTCCACCGGCGTCGCCGCCCTGGACTGCAACACCATGCTGATCATGTGAGCCGTCCGCTCGGCGGTCGGATGGTGAACCAACGCCCCACCGACGTTGCCACGCCGTATCGAAATAAGACCATCTGTCTCCAACAGATGGATGGCTTCACGCAATGCCGGTGGGCTGACTCCGAACTCGGCGAACAGGGCTTCCTGCGAGGGGAGCACGTCGCCTTCCTTCAGCCGACCGGACAAGATGTCGTCCCTCAATTTCGAGGCGACCAGTTCGGCCACCCGCGGCTGGCGAAAGCGGTGAGTTGCCACCTTAGACCCGCTCGGCTCGTCGCTTGCCGAGCAGGTGCCCGGTCAACTTCTCGGGAGGCACTGCCAACGTGGCGATCTCTCCGACGCACAGCACCTCGTCGTCGAGCAGCAGCCGGGCCGTCGAGGTGATTCCCCGCTCCACCTCGGAACGTGCGATATCGAAACGCAATTCGGTCAGCACCGGGGTCGGCCGCCGGAAAGTGACCTGAAGTGACCGAGTCTTACCGGAAAGCCCGCGGACGCAGTTGTGGTGTTGCACCACACTGTCGAAGAACACCGCGAGAAACCCACCGTGGACTAATCCCGGCGGACCTTCGTACACGAGCGGGAAAGCGACTCGGCCCGAGGCGGCCTCGTCGTCGAGTCGATCGAAGTGGTACTCGGGAAAGCAAGGGTTGAACGCACCGATATCCGTCGCATGATCCAGGTAGACCCGATGGTCGCCGGCATCGTCGGCGCCGACCCGCGGCGCGCTGTCCGGCGGTACCGCCGCACGCAGTTCGTCTTCCCATACACCGAGTTGCGTGATGATCGCGTCCACCGTGGGATGCGGATGTTCCAGCGACAGCAACAGGTCGCCGAGCCGTCGGATCGCGCCTGCGGCAGCAATGGTCTGCGCCAGCGGCGATTCACCGAACCCCGCACGCGCCGCCGCGGCCTCGTGTTCGCCCATCCGACCTCTTCCCGACGCTTCTGTTCCGCAACGCCGCTTTCCTTGCTAAGTTATACAGCGAAGCAATTGTAGTGCCTACTGTAGAGGTATCGATATCATCAGGGAAGGGCGGATTCGCGGGTGAGTCAGGACGTGGACTCCACGCCGGCCGACGGCTCGCTCAACGCGAGTCGGGACGGCTCGATCCTGCGGCTCCAACTGAACCGGCCCGCCCGTCGAAACTCGTTGACACAGACCATGATCGCGGCATTCGTCGATACGCTGACGTCGGCCGCAACCGATGATTCGCTACGCGCGATACACATCAGCGGCGCCGGCGAGGACTTCTGCGCGGGCGTCGACTGGGTTGCCACCAACGCCGGCGAGCAGCGCCCACGCACCGGCGACATCCTCCGGCGAATCCCCCACGCCGCGAATCGGGTGATCGAGCTGCTGCACGGCATCCAGCTGCCGATTGTCGCCAGTGTGCGGGGCGTCGCTGCCGGACTCGGCTGCAACCTGGCGCTGGTCGCGGATTTCACCGTGGCCGCCGACGACGCGGTGTTCTGGGAGCCGTTCGCGGTGCGGGGATTCAGCCCGGATTCGGGCGCAACGTGGCTGCTTCCTCGATTGGCAGGCCTTACCCGGGCCAAGCGGATGTTGTTGCTCGGCGAAAAGGTCAACGCCGCCGACGCCGCCGACTGGGGGTTGATCCATCAAGCGGTGGCCGCGGCCGACCTGAATCGCGCGACCGACGAACTGCTGACTCGACTGGCCGACGGGCCCACGGTGGCGCTCGGGCTGGCCAAGCAGGCCATCCATTACGGACAGCACGCGACCCTGAACCAGTCGATGCAACAGGAATTGTTCGATGTCGAATTATCCTGTAGGACTTCCGATTTCAAGGAAGGACTTGCGGCGTTCCGGGAGCGGCGCCCGCCGCGATTCCAAGGGCGATGAGCGAAAGAGAGTTGAGATGACTTCCCGGTCGTACGACACCATCCAGTACGAGGTGGACGGGCACAAAGTCACGATCACCCTGAACCGGCCCGACGCCCTCAACGCGCTCAGCCCGCATATGATCACCGAGCTGCGTGACGCCTATGCCGCCGCCGAAAACGACGACGACGTCTGGATTCTCATCGTCACAGGAGCCGGGCGGGCCTTCTGCACCGGCGCCGACGTCAAGGCGATTCCCGGCGACGGGAAGGTGATCAACGAACGGCCGTACCTGTCCACGTATGAGCAGTGGGAGGCACCTCAAGAGGGCACCCCGCCGTTTCGCACGATGGCCAAACCGGTGCTCGCCGCGATCAACGGATTGTGTTGCGGCGCCGGCCTCGACTGGGTCACCACCGGTGACATCGTGATCGCCTCGGACAAGGCGACGTTCTTCGACCCGCACGTCAGCATCGGGCTGGTGGCCGCTCGGGAGTTGGTCCGGGTGGCGCGCGTGCTCCCCCGCTCGATCGCACTGCGGATGGCGCTGATGGGCAAACACGAACGGATGACCGCGCAGCGGGCCTACGAGTTCGGGATGATCAGCGAGATCGTGGACCACGAGCGGCTGCTGGAACGCGCCCACGAAATCGCCGATATCGTCAACTCGAATGCGCCGCTTGCGGTCCGGGGGACGCGGCTGGCCATCCTCAAGGGTCTCGATCTGCCGTTGCACGAAGCCGAATTGCTGGCCGAGTCCTTCCGCGAACGCAATCTGCACACCGAAGATTCGCTGGAAGGGCCCAAGGCTTTCGTCGAAAAGCGGCCGCCGGAGTGGAAGTGCCGATGACCTTCACGACCATCGAGCTCGACGTCGACGGCGAAGCCGGCGTCGCCACCATCACGCTGAACCGGCCCGATCAGCTCAACGCGTTCAACCGGACGATGTGTGAGGAGATGGCCGCTGCGTGGCAGGCGGTGAAGGCGGACGACGCCGTGAACGCCGTCGTGCTGCGGGCCGCCGGCGACCGGGCATTCAGCGCAGGGCTCGACATCAAGACGCCCTACGGTCAACCCGAAAACATCTGGAATCACGACGATCCCGGCGAGCTGCTCAGCCCGAAGTGGCAGAAGATGTGGAAGCCGGTGGTGTGCGCGGTGCAGGGCATGTGCACGGCGGGCGCGTTTTACTTCGTCAACGAATCCGACGTGGTGATCTGCTCCACCGACGCGACGTTCTTCGACTCCCACGTATCGGCCGGGTTGGTCTGCGCGCTCGAGCCGATCGGGCTGATGCGCCGCGTAGGACTGGGTGAGACATTGCGAATTGCCCTGATGGGCAACGACGAACGGGTCAGTGCTGACACCGCTCTGCGGATCGGCCTGGTATCCGAGGTGGTGCCGCCGGACGAACTGTGGGCGCGCGCCCACCAGATCGCCGCGACGATTGCCGCCAACCCGCCGTCGGCGACCCAAGGCACCGTCAAAGCGATCTGGGAATCACTCGACAAGCCCTACCGGGCGGCCCTCGAGCAAGGACTCATCTACACCCGGCTCGGCAATCCGATCGGCGCCGCCGAGATCGCCCGACGCGGCGGGCGCCGGGCATCGGATCCGACAATTCGATGACGGCGCACCGGCTCAGTCGGCGCATCGACCACGTGCTGCATCTGGATCCCGCCGCTCCCGCGGTGGAATTCGAGCAACACTGGAGTTCGTGGAAACAGCTCGGCGCCATGGCCGACCGCGTCGCGTCGCTCATCGACGACGAGCGGGCGCAGGTCGGCATTCTGCTGCGCAACCGGCCGATCCACGTGGCGGCGCTACTCGGTGTTTTGCGACGCGGCGCGAGCGTCGTAGTGATCAACCCGGGCCGCGGTGACGAACGCATCAAAGCTGATGTCGGACAGCTCGAGCTGACCCTGATCGTCGGCGAACCGGACGATCTGGCGATGCTCGGTGAGCTGCCCGTCACGGCGGTCTCGCTGCCGGATCTTGCCGCCGAGCCGAATGTCGTTGCGGCCGGGCAAGACCGGACGATCGAGGAGCGGACCGGCGTTGCCGTGCGAATGCTGACCAGCGGGACGACCGGACCGCCCAAACGCGTCGACCTCACCTACGACATGCTGGCACACAGTGTGATGGGACCAGACGCTGATGGAGCCTCAGCGCCAACGGAATTGCGTCGCGGCGTCGCGATCGTCAACTCGCCGCTGGTGCACATCGGCGGTGTCTTCAGGATCTTGCAATGCGTCGCCGAGGCGCGCGCGTTCGTGTTGTTGGAGCGATTCGAGCTCGAGCATTGGGTTCAAGCCGTCCGCACGCATCGGCCCCGGGCGGTATCGCTGGTGCCGACGGCCCTGCGGATGGTCTTGCACTCGAACGTGCCCCGGGCGGATTTGGCCAGCATCCGGGCGGTGACGTCGGGTACCGCTCCCCTGTCCGCGGACGATTCGGATGCGTTCACCGAGAAGTACGGGATTCCGGTGCTGACGTCCTACGCCGCAACGGAATTCGGTGGCGGGGTGGCGAGCTGGACGTTGGCCGACCATCAGAAGTATTGGCGCGATAAACGCGGCAGTGTGGGACGCGCCAACCCTGGGGCTCAGCTGAGGGTGGTCGGCGACGACGGCGCCCCGCTGGCCCCCGGCGAGGTCGGTCTGCTGGAGGTAAAGCCGGCCCAACTCGGACCGTCCGCGGACTGGATGCGCACCACAGACATGGCGCGCCTGGACGCCGACGGGTTTCTCTGGATTGTCGGCCGGGCCGACCAGGCGATCATCCGTGGCGGATTCAAAGTCATGCCCGACGACGTTCGCGGTGCATTGGAAAGCCACCCCGCCGTGGCGGGCGCCGCGGTCATCGGGCGACGCGACGAACGGCTCGGCGAGACACCGGTGGCCATGGTCGAACTGCGGGCACCACACTCGGCGGACGCCGCTGCGCTCGTCGATTACCTGCGGAACCGCTTGGCCCGCTACGAGATTCCCACCGAGATCGCGATCGTCGATGAGTTGCCCCGTACACCGTCCGGAAAGCCCGATCTGAGCGCCGTCCGGCGCCACTTCAGCGGTGCTGACCATGCCGGGTGAAGGGGCCACCGTCGGCCAGGTGCTGCGCGAGCAAGCCCGCAGCAGGGCCGATCATCCCCTGCTGATCTGCGACTCCGAACGCGTCAGCTACGCCGATGCCGAAAGGCTGTCCGCCGTGATGGCGCGTGGTCTCATCGGCCTCGGCGCCGGCAAGGGAACCCATGTCGGCCTGCTCTACCCCAACGGTGTCGCGTTCGTCGTCGGGATGCTGGCCGCCGCGCGGATCGGCGCAGTCGTCATACCCTTTTCGACCTTCGCCACCGCGCGCGAACTGCGCGAGCAACTGGTTCACAGCGACACCGAGATCCTGCTCTCGGCTTTGTCCTACCGATCCCACGACTACCTGCAACGCCTGACCGAGGTGTTGCCGGTCTCCGACTTCGACGCCGGCGAACGGCTATTCAACACCGCCGCACCACAATTGCGGTACGTGCTCTTCGACGCCTCACGTATCCAACGGGCCGACAGCGTCGACGCAGCCTTCCTGACGGCGATGGCGGATGATGTCGACGGCTCGGACCCGGTGACGATCGTCTACACGTCCGGCACCACCAGCGCACCGAAGGGCGTTGTGCACACCCACGCCGCACTGCTTGACCATCAGCGGAAGCTCAACGCGGTCCGACGCCTCACCGCGGCGGACACGCTGTTCTGCAACTCGCCCTTCTTCTGGATCGGTGGACTCGGATTCGGCTTGCTGGCCCCCATGATTGCCGGCGCGACGCTGCTCTGCTCGAACGCCGAAGACCCGGGCCAGACCCTGGATCTGCTCGAGGCCGAAAGACCAACCGTCACCAACGGTTTCGCCGCGGGGATCCGACACCTGGCGCGACACCCGAGCTTCGCCGACCGTGACCTGTCCTCGCTGCGACGGGGCAACTTGTACCCGATCATGGCTCCGGAGGCGCGTCCTGACGACCCCGAGTTGAGGCACAACATGCTCGGCTTGACCGAGGCGGGCAGCGTCGTGTTGATCAGCGCCGACGACACCGACCAGCCGGAGCATCGACGCGGATCGTTCGGCAAACCGGCGCCGGGGCTGGATGCGAAGATCGTCGACCCGGACACCCAGATGCCGGTCGAGGACGGCGCGCCCGGCGAACTGTGCATTCGTGGACCATGCCTGATGCAGCGTTACTACAAACGCAGCCGGGAGGAATGCTTCGATCCCGACGGCTGGCTGCACACCGGTGACCTGGCCGCCTCCGACAGCGAGGGATTCTTCTACTACCTCGGCCGCCGCGGTTCGATGATCAAGACCGCCGGCGCCAACGTCTCCCCCGGCGAGGTCGAGCATGCCATCGCCACGGTCACCGGCGGCGCCGCACACGTGTTCGGCATCCCGGACCCCGATCGAGGCCAGGTGATCGCGGCCGTCGTCGTCACGGACAACGTGGCTGACTTCGACGAAGCCGGTCTTCGTCGCCAACTCTCAGTTGAACTGTCCGCCTACAAGATTCCGAAACGATTCGCGGTGCTGCCGCCGTCCCAGGTTCCCCTGCTGGCCAGCGGCAAGCCCGACCTGCTGCGGTTGAAAAGCCTGTTCGATGCCTGACACCATCGACACCCTCGTGCGGCACCACTCGGCGAATACCGCCGCCAAGCCGATGGTGATCGACTCCACCGCCCAGCTGACCTACCGCGAACTCGATTGCACCACAGCTGATCTGGCGGCGGGCTTCATCGAAGCGGGAGTCGGTAAGGGCACCCGGGTCGGGCTCATCATGCCCAACGGTGTCCGCTGGGTGCAGATCGCCATCGCGCTCACCCGAATCGGTGCGGTGCTGGTTCCGCTGAGCACCTTGTTATCCGCGCGGGAACTGGTCGCACAATTGCATACGTCCTCGGTGCAGGTCCTGGTCAGTGTCGAGGAATTCCGCGGCCACCGCTACCTCGATGACCTCGCGGCGGCTCTAGGGCTCGACGATCTCTCCGGCACGCTGCGGTGCACCGAACTTCCCGCGCTGCGACGGGTTTGGACGGCCG
Source organism: Mycobacterium sp. 1245111.1 (assembly GCF_001673405.1). Classification (GTDB taxonomy): domain Bacteria; phylum Actinomycetota; class Actinomycetes; order Mycobacteriales; family Mycobacteriaceae; genus Mycobacterium. The sequence goes on from NZ_LZLV01000020.1 coordinate 128,513, forward strand.
AGTTCGTGCCATCGGGTTCTAACGTCTCCTTCGTCGACGCCGTCACCGCGACGCTCACCCCGAGCGACACGATGGCCATCATGTTCACCTCCGGTAGCAGCGGGCCACCCAAGGGCGTCGTGCATTCGCACGGCGGTGCGCTGGGCGCCGTCCGCGCGGGTCTGGCAAGCCGCTGCATCGATGCCGACACCCGCCTGTATCTGCCGATGCCCTTTTTCTGGGTGGGCGGTTTCGCCAGCGGCGTGCTTTCCGCACTGGTGGCCGGCGCGACGCTGATCACCGAGGAGATTCCGCAGCCCGAGTCGACGCTTCGGCTATTGGAACGCGAACGGGTGACGCTGTTTCGCGGCTGGCCCGACCAAGCCGAGGCACTGGCGCGTCACCCGCATCGCGCCCGCGTTGACCTGTCCGCGCTTCGACCCGGCAGTCTGGAAGCTCTGCTGCCACCCGAGCAGCGTTCCGAACCTGGCTCTCGCGCAACGCTGTTCGGGATGACCGAAGCGTTCGGGCCGTACTGCGGCTACCCCGCCGACACCGATATGCCGCACTCGGCGTGGGGCAGCTGCGGCAAACCCTTCCCGGGCATGGAAGTCCGGATCACCGATCCGCACAGTGGCGAGGTTCTCACCGAGGGAAGCATCGGGATGATTGAGATTCGGGGCCCGCATGTACTGCGCGGGATATGCCGGCGAAGCCGCGAGGATGTGTTCACCGCCGACGGCTTCTACCCCACCGGGGATCTCGGCCGGCTCGACGGCGACGGGTTTCTGTTTTACCACGGTCGATCCGATGACATGTTCAAGGTCAGCGGCGCGACCGTCTACCCCACCGAAGTGGAGCAAGCGCTGCGCGACATCGACGGCGTCGAGAACGCCTACGTGACCAATCTGCCTGGCGCACATGGAGATCGGGTGGGCGCCATGGTGGTGTGCGACACCGAGTGCCTCACCGTCGAGCGACTGCGCGCATCCGCTCGGACGTTGCTGAGTTCGTTCAAGGTCCCGACGATATGGCTGCTGGTCGACTCCGACGATCAGATTCCGCGTAGTGCGACCGGCAAGGTCGATGCCCGGCGACTGCGCGAGTTGCTCAGTAACGCAGCACCGTCGACCGACCCTGACGAAGGCGATATCACCGAGGCAGTGTGGAGAAATATCGGGTCACAGACCCAGCGCTTTCGTGAGTAGGGCCGTGAGGCGTTTCTGTTCGGCACGACTCAACTGACTGGTCAACGGCTTGATCCGCTCACCGATCGCCGCTGTCACCGCTGGAACCAGGCCGCGGGCCTGCTTGGTGAGAGTCACCCGCACCGAGCGCCCGTCGCGATGATCGGCAGTCCGGACGACCAGTCCACGCTCGGACGCGCGATCGACAAGTCCACTGATGGTGGAACGCTCCAGGCCCGTGAAGGTCGCTAGGTCAGCCATCGTCGGTTCACGATCACGAAGGATGCCCAACATCCGGAGTTGCGTGAGCGAGAGATTGTGTTCGGCCGCCACCTCGGTGAGTGCGGCCATCAACGCAAAAGAGACTTGCACCAACGCGTCTCGCAGGTCATCGACGTCTGAAGACATAGCTGAAACGATACTCTATATGGTTCATATTGCCAACTATATTAGTTCGTACTACCATCTACCCTCGGACGGCATAGAGGAGACCGAAGATGAAAGCTGCAGTCGTGCGCGCGTTCGATCACCCGCCACGGTATGAAGACTTCCCCGACCCGAACGCCGCACACAATGATGAACTCGTTGTCGACGTCGTTGCGGCAGCGCTACATCCGCGGGTGCGGTCCCAGGCGAACGGTTCGCATTACACCAGCACCGGCGAACTCCCGCTGGTGCCGGGCATCGACGCGGTAGTCCGCGACGCCAAGGGCAAGCTCTATTACGCGCTCATAGACAGCACCACGCTGGGCACCATGGCACAGCGCACGCTCATCGAGACGGACCGCAGCGTGGCGTTACCCAAGGACACCGACCCGGCAATGGTGGCAGCGGCGATCAACCCGGTGATGTCCTCCTGGGTCGCGCTGCGGCACCGTGTCGACTTCAAGCGCGGATCGAGCGTGCTGATTCTCGGCGCGACCGGCAGTGCCGGACGCATGGCGATACAAGTCGCTAAACGATTCGGCGCCAAAGAGGTCATCGGCGCCGGGCGCAATCCCCAGCGGCTCAGGGAACTCACGGCGCTCGGCGCCGATCGGCTACTTACTTTCGACCAACTCGGTCAGGCCGGCGACGTCGATGTCGTCATCGACTACGTATGGGGTGAACCCACCGCCAAAGGCATGCTCGACCTGATCACACGCCGACGCGACCGTGGCAAAGAACTCAGCTGGATCCAAATCGGTTCGATGGCCGGACCTAGCACCGAAATCCTCTCCGCTGCACTACGATCCAGCAGAACCCAAATCGTCGGCAGCGGTATCGGCTCAGTGCGCGGACGTGACTTTCGCAAAGAGATCCCCAAGATTGCCAAAGCCGTTACCGAGGGAGCGTTCCACGTCCGCACTCAAACGGTCCCGCTGAGCGAGGTCGCGGCCGCATGGACACAACCGCTCGAAACCGACAAGCGGATCGTCTTTCTGCCGTGACTAACCGTCACCCGATTCGACGACACCGTGTTCGGCCAGGTGGTCGATCAGCGGAGCGGCGCCCGCGGCCAGGTGCTCCGACATCGCCCTGCGAGCCGCGTCGCTGTCGCGCTTGGCCAACGCCGCCACCACCCGCCGGTGATCTCTGATCGACTGGTCGGGCCAGCCGGCGATGGTGGGAAACACCGATTCGGGTGCGTAACGGGTGATCTGCGACATCATCTGGGCGAGCTTCGGCGACTGCGCCGCCACGTTGATCGCCCGATGGAACTCGTGGTTGAGCCGCACCGTCCGGTCAATGTCGTTGCCCGCATAGGCTTCTTCCAGCTGAGACTGGATGTCCTTGAGCTGACGCAGTTGCTCGTCGTCGATGCTTTCGGCGGCGCGCGCGGCGAGCTCCCCACCCACGTGCGCCTGCAGATTGGCGACGTCCGCCAAGTCACGCCCGGTCACCGGCAGCACCACGAAGCCGCGACGGGGCTGTTGTTCCAACAGTCCCTCGGACCGCAGCTCGAACAGCGCTTCTCGGACCGGGGTGACGCTGATCCCGAGTTCGGCGGCCAGTTGATCCAACCGGACGTATTCCCCAGCCGAGTACGTGCCATCGAAGATCCGCCTACGGACGTAGCGCGCAACGTCTTCCGAGAGCTGGGGTCGCGGGGTGAACTCGGGGACGCTCATGGTCAAATCCGATACTCGGCAAGCAGTCGTTTGCTGATGATGGACTTCTGGATCTCGCTGGTTCCCTCGCCGATGAGCAAAAACGGCGCATCACGCATCAACCGCTCGATCTCGTACTCCTTGGAATATCCATAGCCGCCATGGATGCGGAAGCTCTGCTGGGTCACCTCGGCGCAGAACTCGCTGGCGAGGTACTTCGCCATTCCCGCGGCCACGTCGTTGCGTTCGCCGGAGTCCTTGAGGCGGGCGGCGTTGACCATCATCAGGTGCGCGGCCTCGACTTTGGTTGCCATTTCGGCGATTTGGAAAGCAATGGCCTGATGCTCGGCGATGGGCTTGCCGAAGGTGTGCCGCTGTTGGGCATAACGCGCGGCCAGCTCGAACGCGCGAATCGCCACCCCGACGGCCCGCGCCGACACATTCACCCGTCCGACTTCGATGCCGTCCATCATCTGGTAGAAACCCTGTCCGGGCGTCCCGCCGAGGATGTCCTCGGCGCTGGCGGCGTATCCGTCGAAAATGAGCTCGGTGGTGTCGATGCCCTTGTAGCCGAGCTTGTCGATCTTGCCCGGGATCAGCAGCCCGGGCTTGACTTCGCCGAAGCCGGTTGGCTTTTCGATCAGAAAAGCCGTCAGGTTGCGGTGCGGCGCTTCCGCGCCCTCGTCGGTGCGGACCAGCACCGCCACCAGGCTGGAACTGGCGCCGTTGGTCAGCCACATCTTCTGGCCGTCGATGGTGTAGTCACCGTCGCTGCCCCGGGTGGCGCGGGTACGGATCGCCGCGACGTCAGATCCCAACTCCGGCTCGGACATCGAGAACGCCCCGCGGATCTCGCCGGTTGCCATCCGCGGCAGGAAGCGTTGCTTCTGCTCATCGGTGCCGTGTTGTCGCAGCATATAGGCGACGATGAAATGGGTATTGAGCACCCCGGAAACGCTCATCCAGCCGCGACCCAACTCCTCGATGCACAGGGCGTAGGTCAACAGCGACTCGCCCAGGCCGCCGTATTCCTCCGGGATCATCAAGCCGAACAAGCCCATCTCGCGCATGTGGTCGACGATCGCCTGCGGATACGTGTCGGTGCGCTCCAGCTCGGGCGCGTTCGGAATGACTTCCTTCTCTACGAATTGCCTTACGGTGGCGATGATTTCGTTCTGCACGTCGGTCAGGCCGATCGTCTGTGCGAGTTTGGTCATGAGGGGCCTTCCTCCTCGTCAGTGGGCGATCGTCTTCGCGTCGGTCAGGCGGCCGATGTCGGCCGGGCTCAACCCCAATGCCGCGGTGAGCACGTCGACGGTGTCGCCGCCCAACCTGGGTGCGGGCCCACCGGCGAAATGGCTGCCATCGAAAGCGGTGGGCAGCCCGGGCGCCAAGTAGTCGCCCAGCCCGTCCTGGTGCAGTCGGGAGAACAACGGATTCGCGGTCACCCGCTCGTCGGCGGCGGTCTCGGCAAAGGTGCGGTAGCGCTCGAACAGCACGCTGGTCGCCGACAGCGCCCGCGTGATCTCGTCGGCCGTGTGGTCGGCGAACCACGTCGCAAACAGGCCAGTGAGCACACCGCGGTAGCGGTACCGCACTCCCTCGTCGGCGAAGTCCGCGCCAAGCGACTCGGCAAGCGCGGAAACCGCTGCACCGCAACCGGTTACCTCGACGAAATCCTGGAAGTGACGTCTGGTCAGCGTCACCACCATGAATGCGACGCCATCGGAGGAGGTGAAGTCCTGACCGTACTGCCCGTAGATCGCATTGCCCAGACGCTCACGCTCGGTGCCGTTCACCTGGGGCTCGGTGAGCAGTCCGAGGTTGCCCGCTGTCGCCAGGGCGACATCTTCCAGCGGAACGCTGATCCGTGCACCGTCGCCGGTCTCGTCGCGGCGCCGCAGCGCGGCGACCACCGCGAGCGCCGCGTAGAGGCCGCAGCACACATCCCAGGCCGGCAGCACGTGGTTGATCGGTCCGGCGTGACCCACCGGGCCGGTCACCAGCGGATAGCCGATCCCCGCGTTGACCGTGTAATCGACGGCGGTGGAGCCGTCGTGGCGGCCGAGCACCTGAAGGTGGATCAGGTCGGGCCGCTTGGCAGCCAGCGTCTCGTACGCCAGCCAGGACAGCCCCGCCGCGTTGGTCACCACGACGCCGTCACCCTCGACGATCAACCGCTGCACCAGCTCCTGTCCCTCGGTGGAGCGGAAATCGACGGTGGCCGAACGCTTTCCCTTGTTGAGCCCGGTCCAGTAGATCGACGTACCGTCGGCGGCGAGAGGCCACCGCTGGGTGTCCGATGCGCCGCCGATCGGGTCGACCCGGATCACCTCGGCGCCCAGCTGACTCAGCGTCATTCCGCACAGCGGCGCCGCGACGAAGCTGGATACCTCGATGACGGTGAGACCGGCCAACGGCGCGTTCATTGCGAATCGACTCGCTCGAAAATCGCGGCGAGTCCTTGCCCACCGCCGATGCACATGGTCTCCAGGCCGTAACGCGCCTGGCGCCGGGTGAGTTCGCGCGCCAACGTCGCCAGCATCCGGCCACCGGTCGCGCCGACCGGGTGGCCCAGCGAGATTCCCGAGCCGTGTACGTTCGTGCGTTCCAGGTCGGCGGCGCCAAAGCCCCACTCCCGCATGACCGCAAGTGCCTGCGCGGCAAAGGCCTCGTTGAGTTCGATCAGGTCGATGTCGCTCAACTGCAAACCCGCTTTGGCCAGCGCGGCCTCCGTGGCCGGGACCGGGCCGATTCCCATGATGCTGGGTGCCACGCCCGCGCTGGCCCACGACACCAACCGGACCAACGGCGTGAGGCCGAGCTCCGCTGCCCGCTCCGGGGTAGTCACCAAACACATGGATGCGGCGTCGTTCTGGCCGCTGGCGTTGCCGGCGGTCACCGTCGCGTACGGATCATCCTTGAGCAGAACGGGTTTGAGCTTGCTGAGCGACTCGACCGTGGTATCGGCCCGCGGGTGCTCGTCGGTGTCGATCACCTCCTCGCCACGACGGGTGCGCACCGTGACCGGGATGATCTCGTCGGCCAGAATGCCGTTTTTCTGCGCGGCGACCGCACGCTGGTGCGACGTGACCGCGAGTTCGTCCTGCTCGTGACGCGAGATGTTGTATCGGCGGCGCAGGTTTTCCGCGGTCTCCAGCATCCCTCCGGGCACCGGGTAGTGGCGTCCGCCCGCGGTGGTCCGACCGCGCGCCAACCCGTCGTGTATCTGCACTCCGCGGGCGCCACCCCAGCGCATGTCGGTGGAGTAGAACGCGACGTTGCTCATGCTCTCCGCGCCACCGGCGACCACGAGATCGTGGTCGCCGGACTGGATTTGCAGGCACGCCTGGATGACCGCCTGCAGACCTGATCCGCACCGGCGGTCGACCTGCATACCGGGCACGGTCACCGGCAGGCCCGAGTCGAGCCCGACGACACGCCCGATTGCCGGAGCTTCGCTGTTGGGATAACAGTGGCCGAGGATGACGTCCTGCACCGCCTCGGCCGGCACGCCGGTCCGGTCGAGGAGCCCGGTGAGCGCGGCGACGCCGAGTTCGACGGCGCTCTGCGACTTGAATACCCCGCCGTAGCGCCCGATCGGCGTGCGGACGGGTTCGCAGATAACCGCTTCCCCTGCGCTCACAGGTGCCGACCGCCGGTCACCTCGAGAACGGTGCCGGTCATGTAAGACGACAGGTCGCTGGCGAGGAACAGCGCGACCTTGGCGACCTCGTCGGGCTCGCCCGCCCGACCCATCGGTATCTCGGCCAGCTTCTCGTCCCAAATCCGTTGCGGCATAGCCTCGGTCATCGCCGACCTGATCAGCCCGGGCTGGATCGCGTTGACCCGAACGCCGAGGTGCGCGAGTTCCTTGGAGGCCGCCTTGGTCATCCCGACGATGCCGGCCTTGGCTGCCGAATAGTTGGTCTGGCCGATCATGCCGACCTTGCCGGAGATAGACGACATATTCACGATCGCACCGCTCTTGTTCTCCCGCATGACCGCCGCGGCCTTGCGCAGCCCGTTCCAGGTTCCCTTCAGATGCACGGCGATCACCTGGTCGAACTGGTCCTCGGTCATCTTGCGCATCGTCGCGTCGCGGGTGATGCCGGCGTTGTTGATCATGATGTCCAGCGCACCGAATCCGTCCACCGCAGCACCGATCAGCGCGTCGACGTCGTCGCTGGACGTGACATCGCAGCGCACCGCCAGGGCAACGGCGTCTCCGCCGAGCTTGGCCGCCGCGGCCTGCGTCGCCTCGAGATTGACGTCGCCGAGCACCACCCGAGCGCCCTCGTCCACGAACCGCTGCGCGATGGCCAACCCCAGCCCCTGGGCTCCGCCAGTGATGACTGCGGTCTTACCGCTCAACAACGCCACACGATCACCGTCTTCCTGTCTGCGCCCCGAACGCGGGACAATTCGAACATCATATTTCATATATGATCGCCCCGATACGGCGGTCAGCGGGGTCCCGAACCCAGTCGACCGCCATCGCACCCCCGGAGAAGGAGCGCTGACTCATGCCCGCTGCTGCCGTCGATGACGACGACTTTCAGCAGATCCTGGCGCAGACCCGCCAATTCGTCCGCACTTCCGTCGTGCCCCGCGAGCAGGAAATTCTCGCGACCGATCGGGTGCCGGACGATCTACGCAACCAGGCCAAGGACATGGGCCTGTTCGGCTACGCCATTCCTCAAGAATGGGGTGGACTCGGGCTCGACATCACCCAAGACGTCGAACTCGCGATGGAACTCGGCTACACCTCGCTGGCGCTTCGGTCCATGTTCGGTACCAACAACGGCATCGCGGGCCAGGTACTGGTCGGGTTCGGCACCGACGAGCAGAAGGCCACCTGGCTCGAAGCCCTGGCTTCGGGCAAGGTCGCCTCGTTCGCATTGACCGAACCAGGCGCGGGCTCCAACCCGGCGGGATTGCGCACCAAGGCAATTCGTGACAACGGGGACTGGGTGATCTCCGGGGAGAAACGGTTCATCACCAATGCTCCGGTCGCGGATCTCTTCGTGGTCTTCGCGCGGACCCGCCCGGCCGACGACGACGGGCCCGGCATCGCGGTCTTCCTGGTGCCGGCCGACGCAGCCGGAGTCGACGTCGGCCCCAAGGACGCCAAAATGGGGCAGGAGGGCGCCTGGACCGCCGATGTTCGCTTCGCCGACGTCCGCGTGCCGGACGGGGCATTGGTCGGCGGCAGCGAGGACATCGGTTACCGGGCGGCGATGACCTCGCTGGCCCGCGGGCGGATTCACATCGCGGCGCTGGCGGTCGGGGCCGCCCAGCGGGCACTCGACGAATCCGTCGCCTACGCGGCCACCGCGACTCAGGGTGGCAACCCGATCGGCAGCTTCCAACTCGTCCAGGCGATGCTCGCCGACCAGCAGACCGGTGTGATGGCCGGCCGGGCGCTCGTTCGAGACGCCGCCCGGCTGTGGCTCAACGACGAGGACCGCCGGATCGCCCCGTCGGCGGCCAAGGTGTTCTGCACCGAAATGGCAGGCAAGGTCGCCGATCTCGCCGTGCAGATCCACGGCGGCAGCGGATACATGCGCGAAGTACCGGTGGAGCGCATCTACCGCGACGTGCGCTTGCTGCGACTCTACGAAGGCACCAGCGAAATCCAGCGGCTGATCATCGGCGGAAACCTCGTCAAGGCCGCGCGGCGCAAGCACTGATATCGTTCCCGTTACAGTGGCCTTTACGATAAGGAGCGCACATGACGGGTCGCCTCACGGGCAAGGTGGCATTCATTACCGGCGCGGCGCGGGGACAGGGCCGCGCGCACGCCGTGCGGATGGCCCGCGAAGGCGCCGACATCATCGCCGTCGACGTCGCCGGGAAGCTCCCGTCATGCGTCCGTTACGACTCGGCGACACCGGAGGATCTGGCCGAAACCGTTCGGCTCGTCGAGGCCACCGGCCGTCAAATTATCGCTTCGGCCACCGATACTCGTGACTTTGACGGTCTGTGCGAGGCGGTGAACGACGGCGTGGCGACGCTCGGGCGGCTGGACATCATCGTCGCCAACGCCGGCATCACGGCCCCGCAGGCGTGGAACGAGATCACGCCCGAATCGTTCCGAGACGTCATGGAGGTCAATGTGACCGGAACATGGAACACCGTGATGGCCGGCGCACAGAAGATCATCGACGGCGGACGCGGCGGATCGGTCATCTTGATCAGCTCCGCAGCCGGCATGAAGTTCCAGCCGTTCATGGTCCACTACACCGCCAGCAAGCACGCGGTGACCGGGATGGCTCGCGCATTCGCCGCTGAACTGGGCATCCACTCGATCCGGGTCAACAGCGTGCATCCCGGTCCGGTCAACACAGCAATGGGCGGCGGCGACATGGCGGGCGCCTTAGCGAACTTCACCGAATCCAGTCCACACCTGGCGAACACGCTCACGCCGTTTCTGCCCAATTGGGTTGCCGAACCGGAGGATATCGCCGACGCGGTGTGCTGGTTGGCCAGCGACGAGTCGCGTTATGTCACCGCGGCGGCGGTGCCTGTCGATCAGGGTTCGACGCAGTACTGATCGGCGATCAGTTCCAGTGTGCCCAGGTCGCGGATCGCCTGGCAGCCACGGGCCAACATGGTGAGCACCATGTCGTCACCACGGTCGGTGGCAGCGGCGAACGCGAAGCCCAACGCCGAGATCAGTAATGCCTGCGGCACACCGAGTCGGTAGTCGCGCCAACAGGTTTCGCGGTCATACCCGCCGACGCCGTAACCGACGAGGGCCCGGTGATACTCGTCGACAAGCTCGTGCTCGATCGACGCGCGCAACTCGGGCTTGAGGCTGGTCGCGGTGAAGTACGCCAGATCGCGGGAGGGCAGACCGACCCCGAGCGTCTGCCAATCCACCACCGTCACGCCGCCACCGTCGGGAAAGAACAACAGGTTGTCGAGGCGGTAGTCGCCGTGCAGCAGCGCGAATCGGTCCGGTTCGGCAAGCAGCCACGGTGACACCAAATCCATTGTCGCGGTGAAGGTCTCCCGGTCGGCGGCGCTCATCCGGTCACCGAGCTTGTCGAGCGTGATCTCGGCGCTCATCCGGGCGACCTCGCCAAGACCGCCCGCCGCCGCTGCGTCGGGCCGAGCGAACGCGATCCCCGGAAAGTCCAGCCAGACCGGATCGCACCAACTGGGCCCATGCAGGCCGGCCAGTGCGGCGACGGCCAACCGCGCCTCGCGCTCACCGCAGCCCGCGATCTGGTCGCCCTGAGCGGCGGGCGCCTGATCCGCGAGGAGCAGCGCGTAATCCATCGCATCGTCGCTGATATCGCAGTAGAAGCACTGCGGTGTCGGCACCTTCACGTGATCGACGACCCCGGTGTAGAAGCCGCATTCGCTGCGGTATCCGATCGTCACCCGGTCCCGCACGGTGTCGTCCTGCGCGGGCAGTTTGATCACGAAGGTGTCGGGCAGAGCAGTCGGGCGGGCATAGGTCACCGACACCCGATACGTCGCTCCGGTCTGGCCGGTCCCGATGGCGGTGACGTCCACTGCCGACAACTCCACCGGCTTGTCGCCGCCCAACACGGCTGAGAGCCACTCGGGGGTGACGTCGTCGGGGTATCGCGGAATCGGCATGGGGTTACTGTAAGGCATTCGGCAAGCACCGCCGTCGGGTTGCTCCAGCCCCACAAATATCCGAATACTCCCCGTCGCGCGTTTGGGCCGTCCTAAACTCGCTGCACTTATCTCGCTGCAGGGGTGATCACGATGAAGATGAATGCCGCGGTTCTGTGGGAGTTCAACGCGAAATGGAGCGTCGAGGAGGTAGACCTCGACGGCCCGCAGGACGGCGAGGTTCTGGTGTCGTTCGAGGCCGCCGGGCTCTGTCACTCCGATCATCATGTCCGCAGCGGCGACCTTCCCGTTCCGCTGCCCATCGTCGGCGGCCACGAGGGGGCCGGCGTCGTGCAAGAAGTAGGCCCCGGGGTGCGGGACGTGAAGGTCGGCGACCATGTGGTGGCGTCCTTCCTTCCGGCATGCGGACGGTGCCGTTGGTGTGCCAGCGGGCATCAGAACCTGTGCGACCAGGGCGCGATGCTGCTGAGCGGCGCCCAGCTCGACGGGACGTTTCGGCGCCGCTCCCGGGACCGCGATGTCGGCGCCGCATGCTTTTTGGGCACGTTCGCCCAATACGGCACGGTGCCGGACAGCTCGATCGTCAAGATCGACGATGACGTTCCACTCTCGCGTGCCTGCCTGCTTGGCTGCGGGGTCACTACCGGCTGGGGGTCAGCGGTCAACACTGCCAAGGTGAGTCCCGGCGACACCGTCGTGGTGATCGGCTGCGGCGGTATCGGCAGCGGCGCCATCCAGGGCGCACGACTGTCCGGCGCGGAGAAGATCGTGGTGGTCGACATCGCGGAAGACAAGCGAGACAAGGCTTTCCAGTTCGGGGCAACACATTTCGCCACGTCGATGGCCGAAGCCACCGCTCTGGTCGGAGACTTGACGCGCGGTGTGATGGCCGATTCGGCGTTGCTGACGGTTGGGCTTGCCGAGGGCCCCATGGTCGGCGAGGCGTTGGACATCGTCCGCAAGGGCGGGGCAGTCGTGCTGACGGCGCTGGCATCGATCACCGACGTGACACCGACCCTGCCGATGGCGATGTTCACGCTGTTTCAAAAGCGGCTGCTGGGCAGCCTTTACGGCGAGGCCAACCCGCGCGCCGATATTCATCGCCTGCTGAGCCTGTACCGCGACGGCAAGCTCTTGCTCGACGAGACGGTGACCGCCGAGTACAAACTCGACGACATCAACGAGGGCTACGACGACATGCTGGCGGGCCGCAATATCCGCGGCGTCATAGTCCACGACCATTGACAGGGGCGACGGCACGGCTGGATTCAACACAATCGACGACGCAGGAGCCCCATCCCGGGCCCGTCGAGGGCATCGAGTGACGCGGAGCGCCCGCAGACGCTCATCAACAGCGCGGCCACCGGCCCGTTGACCTCCAGCCCCTGACGCCACGACCGCGGTACATCGTTGGCGGACAACCGAATTCCGCGCAGCCCACCCAGCGGCACGAAGCCGATCGGCCAGCCGGCGGTGAGAAAATCCATCGCCGTCGCCGCACGCTGCACATCGGGCTCGAACGGCAGACCGAGCGGAATCCGGACGTCACCGGTGTGCACCAGGATGTCGGCCAGCGGACCCCGCGGGCCGAACACCGGTGAGGTAATCGGACGATCCGCGTGTTCATGCAGCGCGGCGACGATCTCGGCGATCGGCGCCTGCGCCCGCCGCCGCGCCAGTACGTCGATCCCTCGACTCAGGCCCCCGCACCGAACCCCCATCCGCAGAAAGCCCGCGGTCCCGTCGAGCACGGTGCTCACCACATGAGCGGCGACGGTCTTGACGTCCCAACCCTGGCATAGGCTCGGTGTCGCCAACTGCGCCTCGTCGAGGCCGTCGATCAGGCTCGCAAACTGACGCCGCTGATCCGCCACCGCCGCAAACACGAACTGATCCGTAGAACCGGCCACCACTAATCCCCGTCCGCCGGCGTCCAGATCTGTGTCGATTCCGTGCGGCCTCGCAGCACGGTTTCGCTGTCCGATACCCAATGCCGGCGCTCGGCCGCGTCAGCGCGCTCTATCGCGGCGGAAGAGCACACGATTCGATGGTTCAGCGTCTTGGCCAAGTCGGCCAGTCGCGCCGCCTCGTTCACGGGATCGCCGACAACGGTGTATTCATAACGGTTTTCGGCGCCGATGTTGCCGGCGAACACCGGCCCCGCCGAGACGCCGATGCCGAAGTCGACGTGCGGCAGTCGGTGCAGTTGGTCGCGGATCCGTCGGGCGGTGGCCAATGCGGCACACGCCGAATCGTCCAGCGCCAGCGGCGCACCGAAGACGGCCAATGCGGCGTCACCCTGGAATTTGTTGATCAGGCCGCGGTGGTCGTCGACCGCGCCGACCACGATGCGGAAGAAGTCGTTGAGGACTTGGGCGACCTCTTGCGGCGGCCTGCTCGCCGCCAACGTCGTCGAGCCGACCAGGTCGATGAAGAGGATGGCCGCTTCACGGACGTCACCGGAAAGCGAGGTGCCCTCCTCGATCGCGCGACGGGCCACGTCGGCCCCGACATGGCGGCCGAAGAGGTCGCGCAACCGGTCGCGTTCGCCGATCCCAGCGACCATGCGATTGAATCCGACTTGCAGACGGCCGATTTCAGACTTCTCGTACACGCCGACGAAGGTGTCGATGCTGCCTCGCTCGACTTGTGCCATCGCGTCGACGACCTCGCGCACGGGATCCGATATCGACCGGGAGGTCATGATCATCACCGGCAGACCGATCAGGATGGCGACCAGCGTCACGACCAGGATGGGCATCTCGACCGACCCGGTCTTCTGAATGATCCAGCCGTTGGAGCGGGTCAGCACCAGGCCGGCGATCGCCAGGCAGGGCAGGCCACTTCCCAACATCCACATGCCGACCAACCGGGTGAGCACGCTGGGCGCAACCACCAGACCCTCGCTCCCCTGGGTGGCGGCCACCATGATCGGCCGGAGGGATCGCTGGGTGAGCAGTAGGCTGAGGCTGGCTGACGCGCTCCCACCAAATACGACCGCCAACAGAGTGGGCAGCCAGAGTGCGCCAATGCCAACATGATTCACTGCGAGGTAGCTCAGACCGCTGACGGCCCACACGATTGCCAGCAGGATCGACTGCCGTGTCAGCAGGCGGGTGGCCGACCGCCGCTGATCGGCATTCGGTTGTCGCCCCGCGACGAACCAACGCAGCACCGGAACGAGATTCGCGACACCGCCGGCCGCCACGGCCGCGGTCCCCAGCGCGACGATGATCGCCGCGGTGATCAGGCTGATCGGCGCGAAGTACGCCTGCGCCTTGCCCGCGTACTGACCGTGCAGCGGGATGACGATGGCCGCGGCGTCGCCGCATCCGATCAGGTGACCGCACGCGAGGCCGGCCGCATAGCGAATCGCCATCCTGCGGCCGGTCGCGCGTTGCGCTTGTCCGGCATCGGTCACGGGACAAAGGTAGCCCGCTGACGATGCGTCCCGGAACGGCGCGAGGAGGAGGCGGGCGGTTCGCCTAGCCCGGGAACAGGCCGGGCTAGGCAAACTCGGTCAGCCGACCGGGTATCCCACGGATTTGACCTCGGTGTACTGGTCGAACCCGGCAATGCCGTTCTGGCGGCCTATACCGCTCTCCTTGTAGCCGCCGAACGGGACGTCGGCGCCGTACGGTGCGCCGCCGTTGGCACTCATGAAACCGGCCTTGATCCGCCGGGCGACGGCCAGCGAGTGCTCCAGCGATCCCGACATCACGTTGCCTGCCAGCCCATACGGGCTGTCGTTGGCGATCCGGATCGCGTCTTCTTCGTCGTCGAATGGAATGACCGACAGCACCGGACCGAAGATCTCCTCCTGCGCGATCGTCATTTTGTTGTCGACGTTGGTGAAAAGCGTTGGGCGGATGAAGTATCCCTTGTCGAAGCCGGTCTCCGCGCCGGGTCCGCCGACCAGCGCGGTGGCACCCTCGTCGACACCCTTCTGGATATAGCCCGTCACGCGCTCGAACTGGCGCTGCGAGATCACCGGTCCGCATAGGGTGCCGGGATCCTGCGGATCGCCGCAGGTGACGTTTTCGTAGATGCCCTTGAGGATCGCAACACCCTCCTCGTAGCGCGACCGCGGCAAGAGCATCCGAGTCGGGTTGGCGCACCCCTGACCCGCGTGCATGCAGGGCGCGATGCCGATCGCGCAGGCCAAGCCGAAGTCGGCGTCCTCCAACACGATGGTCGCCGATTTGCCACCGAGCTCGAGGAATAGCCGCTTCATGGTGGCCGCGCCCTTTTCCATGATCCGCTTGCCGACCACTGTCGAGCCGGTGAACGAGATCAGGTCGACCTTGGGCGACAGCGTAAGTTCTTCACCCACAAAGTGATCCGACGCGGTGACGACGTTGACCACACCGGCGGGGATGTCGGTCTTCTCGGCGATCAGCCGGCCCAGCCGGGTCGCGTTGAACGGGGTGTTCGGCGCAGGCTTGAGCACCACGGTGTTTCCGGTCCCCAGCGCCTGGCCGAGCTTGTTGATGGTGACCTCGAACGGGAAATTCCACGGCACGATCGCCCCGACCACGCCGACCGGCTCGCGCCATTGCTTGATCGCCGTGTTGGCACCGGTCAGGCTGACCACCCGATCGCCGAGGTCGGTCTCCCAGGCGTACTCGTCGATCAGCCGCGCCGGGTACTTGAGGCCGTCCTGCAACGGCGCGTCGAGTTGCGGACCGAAGGTGATGGCGCGGGGAGCACCAACCTCGAGGATGAGCTCCTCGCGCAGTTCGTCGATCTCCGATTCGATCGCCTCGTGCAACTGCAGCAGACAGCGCTTGCGCAGCTCCTTGTTCGTCGACCAGTCGGTCTCGTCGAACGCGCGACGGGCGGCGTCGATGGCCCGATGCATGTCCTCTTTCGAGGCGTCGGCGACCTCGCCGAGCGGCTCCTCGGTGGCGGGGTTGATGTTAGTGAAGGTGCCCGCCTGGCCGTCGACCAACTTGCCGTCGATCATCATCTTCGGCTCGAAGCGGACCTTTACAGTGTCAGTCATGTTTGTTGCGCTTTCGTTGAGGGGACGCGAGCAAAGAGCGCCGTGACGCACATTACTATGGGAAGCCTTACCGGAACGCAGTCGGTTGGCAAGACATTCAGTTGACCAAATATCTGTTCCACCGTAAAGTTCGCCATTGCCCGTCGTCAATCGCCCGAAACCATTAGGCCGGAGTCAATAGGGACCGTGGATTTCTCGTACCCACCAGAGGTGGAACAGGTCCGCAAGGAATTGCGCGCTTGGCTGTCCGCGAACCTGACCGACGACATCATCGCCGCCAACCGCGGCCGGGGAAAAGACGAGGCGGCGTTCCAGACGCTGCGGGCGTGGAACGCCACGATGGCCGACGCGGGATGGGCCGCGGTCTCATGGCCACAGGAGTATGGCGGCCGCGGCGCAGGGGTGCTCGAGCAGTTGGTGTGCGCGGAGGAGACCACCCGCGCCCGGGTGCCGGTCCACCTGAACGTGATCGGAATGAACAACATCGCGCCGGCGATCATGCAGCACGGGACCGAGGCGCAAAAGCGCACGCTGCTCCCCCGGATGATGCGCGCCGACGACATCTGGTGCCAGGGAATGTCGGAACCCGAAGCCGGATCCGACCTCGCCTCGCTACGCACCCGCGCGGTGCGCGATGGCGACTTCTACGTCGTCAGCGGCCAGAAGATCTGGACCTCGCTGGGCCACCGAGCCCAGTGGTGCCAGCTGTACGTCCGCACTGACCCGGACGCGCCGAAGCACAAGGGCATCTCGTGTCTGATCGTCGACATGTCGTTGCCCGGCATCGAGGTTCGACCACTTGTCACGATGAGCGGCGAGGCAGATTTCGCCGAAGTGTTCTTCAACGAGGTGCGGGTGCCCGTGGACGCCCTGCTGGGCCCGGAGAACGGCGGCTGGGCAATCGCGACCACCACGCTGAGTCACGAACGGGCCGGCGCCGCACGCCTTTACACCGAAATGCAGACCCGGCTGCAGGATCTCGTCACCGATCTCGCCGACGTCACGATCGACGGCCGACCGGTGCTCGAGGAGCGCACGACGCTGCGCCGCCTCGGCGAAATCGCCTTGCGCATCAAATATCTCGAGGTGCTGTGCCAGCGGTCGATCTCGGCGATCATGCATGGCGGCGACGCGTTCGGGTCGGCAAGCCTGGCCAAGACGATCTGGGGCGAGGTCGGGCAGGGCATCGCCGCATTGGCCTTCGATCTGGTCGGGATGGATTCCGCCGGACGCCGCTGGGCCGACTACCGTCTGACGTCGCGCTCGCTGACGATCGCGGGCGGGACGACGCAGATCAACAAAAACATCACCGCCCAACGCATTTTGGGGTTGCCGCGCCCATGAACCTCGAGCTGACCGACGAGCAGATCGCGTTGCGCGACACCGTGCGCAGGTTTCTCACCGAACGGGCCTCGATCGCAGGGCACGTCCGCTCGATGCTCGACGACGACACCGGTACGACCGACACAGTGTGGCGCGGGCTGGCCGAGCTGGGGGCCACCGGCCTGCTCGTGCCGCCGGAATACGACGGCGCCGGCATGACGATGGTCGAGGCCGGCGTCGTCGCCGAAGAGCTCGGCGCCGGGCTGCACCCTGGCCCGTGGCTGTCGAGCGCTGTCGCGGCGACCCGCGCCCTGACCCGGTTCGGGGTAGCCAACGACCCGGCCGCTCGGCTACTCGCCGGAATCGCCGATGGCTCGACGATCGCCACGGTCGGCCCGCTGGACGGACCGCGACCGAACGTGGTCGACGGCGTTGCGCGTGGCGAGATCGACAGCGTGTGGGACGTCGGCGCCGCCGACGTGTTGCTCGTCGTGGCCGACGATGCCGACGGCACAGCCCTTTTCGCGGTGCAGACGTCGGCCCCCGGGCTCGACAGCACGCCGCAGGCGGGAATCGATCAGACGCGCAAGCGGTTTCGGGTGACGCTCGAAGACGCCCCCGCGCAACGACTGGGTACCGCCGCGCCGGAAGCTTACGAGGCCTTGGTCGACGACGTGACGATCGCCTGGGCCGCCGACGCACTCGGCGCAGCGCGGGCGATCTTGCACCTCGTCGTCGAATACGCCAAGGTGCGACGGCAATTCGGTCAGCCGATCGGGGCGTTCCAGGCCGTCCAGCATCTGTGCGTCGACATGTACGAAACGGTCGAGCTCGCCCGCAGTGGCGTGATCCACGCGCTGTGGGCCGCCGACGCCGGTGACCGGGCCGAACGCCATGCCTCAGCGGTGCGGACGAAGGCGTTCGCCGGCCGGCTCGCCGAAGTCGGCGACATGGCCATCCAGGTGTTCGGCGGAATCGGCTACACCTGGGAGCACGACGCCCACCTGTATCTCAAGCGCCTGCTCACGTGGAGCGCGTTCCTCGGCGGCTCCGACCGCTACCTCGTGCAACTCGGCGTGCAGTTCGCCGATTCTGTTCTGCGCTGACCACTCCCCTGACGGCCCGCGCGAATACCGTTCAACCTGCACAATTGCCGGGTCGCAACCTGGTAGCGTTGAAAACCAAATGTTGGGTCAGCGTTCTCGCCCGAATGCAGGTGGGAGCTGTGGAGGTGTCGTGGGGCTTCAGCAACCATCCGAGGCTGCAGCAACACGGGACCACGCACGCCTAGACTTGGCCGATGCCGATTCGCCTGCCCGGCCCGACAATGCCGGACGCTCCCGCGTGACGCCGCGGGGACGGGGCAGCGCCAAACACACTGCCGCCAAGGCAGAGCGCGGAGGCGCTTACGACGACGGGACTCGTCGTACCGAAATCCTGCACACCGCTGCGTCATTGATCGCCTCATCGGGCCTGCGGACGTCGCTGCAAGAGATCGCCGATGCGGCCGGCATCTTGCCGGGAAGCCTTTACCACCACTTCGAATCGAAGGAAGCGATCCTCGTCGAACTGGTCCGACGGTATTACGCCGACTTGGACCGGATCGGCGAAATCGCCCACGAGCAATTGGACCAAGCGGACTCGCGTTCCGTCGCCGACAAAATCGTCGAGTTGGGATCCGCGATCGCCCGCTGCGCGGTGCAACACCGCGCCGCCCTGCAGATGTCGTTTTACGAGGCGCCCAGCGCCAATCCCGAACTGGTCGACTTGCTGCAGAACCCACCGACCGCCGTCCAGCAAGCGATGCTGCAGACCTTGCGTGCGGGCCGGTGGAGCGGCTTCATCCGATCCGACATCGACCTTCCCACGCTGGCCGACCGCATCTGCCAGACCATGATGCACGTCGGGCTCGACATCATCAGACACACCGGTGCGCCAGACCAGACCGCGGTAGTGATGTGTCGAATCATGTTGCACGGCTTGGCTAGTCGGGATTACAGCGATCGGGAGTTGAACAACTCCAGCGCGTTCGCCGCCGCCGAGGCGGCCATCAAGACGTGGACCGAGGACGAGTCCGATGACAACGACAAGGCGGCGCACGTTCGTGCCGTGGCGCGCGCCGAGTTCGGCAGGAAAGGCTACGAGGTCACCACAATCCGCGACATCGCCGCCGCAGCGGGGCTGGGCACCGGCACGGTGTACCGGGTGATCGGCTCCAAGGACGAACTGCTCGCCTCGATCATGGAGTCGTTCGGCCAGAAGGTCGGCGACGGATTCGCCAGCGTCATGCGCTGCACGGATGCAACGCCGATGGAGAAGCTGGACGCCTTGAGTTGGGTGAACATCAACGCACTCGACCAGTTCCCCGACGAGTGGAAGATCCAGCTCGCGTGGATGCGCCAGTCGCCGCCAGATACCCCCAACCCGGGCTTGGCGTTCCCCATGCGACTGCGGCAACTGCGGACGTTGTTGTCCGACGGGATCGAGTCCGGCGACATTCGCATCGAGGGCGCGCAGTCGCTGTCGATGCTGGCGCGCTACGTGATGGACGCCCTGTGGGTGCCGGAGAACATCGTACGGGCTCAAGGTAAGGACGCCGCACTGGTCAACGCGCGTGACACCCTGGTGCGCGGCGCCGCCGAGCGCGACATTTCCACCCAAATCTGACGACCAGAGTTTTAGATCCCCCTGGCGGAGGGGGTTCGCCCTCGCCTACTTGCGGAGACTTCATCGACCTGTCCTTGTGCCTGAGATCAGGCCTGCATAAGGTCATCGCAAGGCTTACTGTTGGCACCCCAAGAGAGGATCTACATGACCGCTATCGATCAGTTCCGCTACGACGGCAAGAAGGCACTCGTGGTCGGAGGTGCCACCGGCATGGGCGCAGCCGCCGCCAAGATCGTGGGCGAGCTCGGAGCCGAGGTGATCAATTTGGACTACGCCCCGGTCGAGGCCGGGCTCGGCCGCGGAATTCAGGTCGACCTTCGAGACCCAGCGTCGATCAACAGCGCGCTCGAACAGGTGGGCAAGGTTGACGCACTGTTCTCCGCCGCAGGTATCGCCGATGGTCCAGACCTGATGAAGATCAACTTCATCGGGCACCGGCACGTGATCGACACGCTGATCAACAACGGCCAACTGGGCCGCGGTGGGGCCATCTGCTTCATCTCCTCGGTTGCGGGCATTGGCTGGGAGACCGATCTGCCACGGCTTCAGGAGTTCTTGGCCACACCGGACTTCGAGTCGGCCGATGCCTGGTCCAAGGCCCACGAGTCGGACAACTTCGGCCACTACGGCACGAGCAAGCAAGCGATCAACGCCTATGTCGCTACGCACGCATTCCCCTTCCTGGCCAAGGGAATTCGGATCAACGCGATCTGCCCAGGACCGACCGACACCCCGCTGGCCCGCGCCAATGCCGACCTGTGGCTCTCGTTCGCGCAGGACTACCGCGAGGCCACCGGCACCGCGACGCACACGCCCGAGCAGATGGGCAATGTGATGGCGTTCCTCAACAGCGATGCGGCCGCCGGGATCAACGGCGTGACCCTATTGGTCGACTACGGACACGTCAGCTCGTCAAACACCGGCACCTTCGCCGCCGGCAAGCCGATCATCGACTTGCTCATGGGCCGCATCTCGCTGGGCTAGTCCATGACGCACGTTTACTCCCGAGGACGCACGCAGGCTGGTAGAACAAGTGGGCCAACTACACCTGCGCGCGTTGGGAGGTGCCCGGTGGGGCAACGGCTTATCACCGCAGCGGTGGGCGCCGCACTGGTAGCGGCGTCGTGTTCGGGTTGCTTCACGCGGGACGACAAAGCGACGCAGAAGACCGCGCACATCACCGTCGACAACAACAGCCGCACCTCGCACGCGATCACCTGCAACCAGGTGAACTGGCTACTGACTGCGAACATCAGCGCGGCCCCGGCCAATGTGAAGGTGCTGCTCCGGCTGGATTCGGACAAGCCCACGGTGGAGTCGGTCCACTTCGACAATTTCGCCGGCTTTTACGGTGTCTCCAACGGCGGCGCCGGCGATGCGAAGATCCGTGTCGTCAAGGACGTCTACACGATCACGGGCAACGCCGTCGGGACTCAACTCAACGATCCACGCGTCTCGGTGACGAAGCCGTTCTCCGTCGAGGTGGGGTGCTGAACGACGTTATTCCGGTTCGTCGTCAGGAGACGGCGGCTGAAACTCTCGCGCAGGCGGCGAATTCTTCAGCCATGCACGTAAACGCAAAAGCGGAGCGACGACGACACCGGTAGCCAACAAGATCAGCAGCACCACGATCGCGGCGTTCATACCGTCAATGGTGCCAGTGCGGGTCGCGGGGATTAGCAATTTGACGCCCGCGATGGCAATTTCAATTGGTGCTCCTGTTGCGAAAGTTGCTTGATTTACGTTTGCCCGTATTGAGATAACGCGTTGTTTACGCAGCTCACCGGGCCGGGGCCCGCGTTAACGGGATCGCGCGACGTTTGAATTCTCTGGCCCCTGGCTATTCGCACTCAGCGGTGTGCACCCCAATGATGCATTCACGCTCAAACGACAGGGAACGAAGAAGGAGCCCATCGTGAAGATGACGACGACCATGAAGACCGCTATCGGTGCCGCGGGTATTGCTGCCATCAGCCTGACCACTGCGGGAAGCGCTTCGGCCGCGCCGAATATTCAAGGATTCGGCACCAGCGAACCCTTGATCGACGGACCGATGATCACCAATTACACGGTGAACAACCTGCAGCCGAGTACCGTCACGATCCCCGGCTACACGCCGAAGGGGAAGCTCTACCAGGCTGACATCGTTGTGCGCTCCGACGGCGGCGTCGTCACACCTCTGGTACGCGACTTCAGTGCCCGAGGCCCCAACGGTCAGACCTACAAGCTGATCGACAATGTCGAGGTGCCGAACGGCCTCAACCCGGCACCCATCCCGCAGGGCAGCGAAGCGAAGGGCACGCTGTACTTCGACGCGACGGGTGCACCACCCAACGGCGTCGTCTACAACGACGGCATGCAGGACGTCCTGATGTGGACCTCGAACGTGCCGGGGACCTCGACGCCTAACGGGCCGGGCACGGTGACGCCGGGCATGAATCCCACGGAGCCGGACAACACCAGTCCCGCGCCGGGTGCGCCTCCCGCGCCGGCAACAGCGACCTAAGTCGAATTGAATTGTCTCCCTTCGCCACTCCGGTGGCGGAGGGAGACTTTGCTAACGATGGGTTGGCTGGAAAGCACCGGGCGGCTGACCGAGCGCCAGCGCGGTGCCCGTACCGATCGGGCCGGTGCTGTCGAACATCGTCGCCGAGCCCGACCCCACCCCGGCGGTGCCGTAGTAGCTCTGGGCGGCAAGCCCGATGTACTGCCCTTCGGGCAGGCGGCTGATCGCCACCGTGTAATCGGCATTGATATAACGCAAACCCGTGGTGCCCCAGTGCGTTAACGAGCTTATGATGTCCCCGGCAAAAGCCGCGCGAGTGAACGGCGTGAGCGGGTGGCCCGCCACCATCGGGCGGAACAAACGGCCCCACGCGAATTTCTGCACACCGGGCTTTTCCCATTCCGGCGGTGGCATTCCCGAACTGCCGGTGTCTGACTCGGAGTTGTAGGTCCATATTTCGAACGGCACATCGGTGTCGGGAGCGCCGACGTCAGTGGGCAGCGGTGGCATCGTCACGGGTCCCGACCACACTTCGCCTTCTGGGGCGGTGCTGCGACGGAGGAAGAGCGCGCTGGCGCGTGCCACGACGCGGCCCTGCTGACACATTGCGGCGTCGACGAGTTTGATGCGTCGGCCCTCGCGCTGAATCGACGTCTCGATTGTCACGGGCTCGATCGGCACGGGACGCAGCAGGTCGACCGTCAATCGAGCGGGTTGCAGCTCGTCGCCGCCATGACTGTCCAGTGCCCAGCCGAGCAGCCCGCCGACGATTTGTCCACCCATCGTCAGGCCCCACGGCCCGCGGGTCATCTCGCCGGGCACATAGAAGTCGCCGTCGGCGGTGAAAAATGCGTCCACCCGCTCATGTTAGGGAGCGGGCTGGTCCGCTATTGGTGCGGGCGGAGGGACTGGTATCGCACAGGGTTTCACCAGTACAGAAGAACCGTTCCCGTGCGCCTAAGCACGATGCATGCCAAAGTTCGAGGTGGAAACTCTTCGACTGAGCCCAACAAATCACGGAGGAGCTTCACTCATGGCGAAAGTACTTTTCATCGTGAGCGGAGCCGCGTATTGGGTGTTGAAGGACGGCAGCAGGTACGCCACCGGATACTGGGCCGAGGAGTTTGCCAACCCGTACGAGATCCTCACGGAAGCCGGCCACGAGGTGGTAGTCGCGACGCCCGATGGCGTGATTCCGACTGTCGACATGATGAGCTTGCGCCCCGAGATGGCGGGCGGCATCGACGGCGCCCTACGCCTGGAAGCCATCATCAGATCCGCGGAGGCGATGCGGCGGCCTCTTAAGCTTTCGGACGTCCGCCTGGAGGACTACGACGGCGTCTACCTCCCCGGTGGGCATGGCCCGATGGCCGACCTGGCGTGGGACGCCGATGTGGGACGACTGTTGACCGCCCAACTCGCCTCAGGCAACCCGCTGATTATCGTCTGTCACGCTCCTGCCGCCATGCTAGCCACCAGGATTCACGGCGTCTCACCCTTCGAGGGGTACAACGTCACGTGCTTCACCAACGAGGAAGAGGAGGCCGTCGGGCTAGCGCCCAAGGCGACCTGGCTGCTGGAGACTGATCTGAAGGAGAAGGTCGGCGTCAACTTCAGCCGCGGCCCGATATGGGAGCCGTACATGGTTGAGGACCGCAACCTTGTCACCGGGCAGAACCCGCACTCGGCCGCAGTCCTTGGGAACCGCATGCTGGAAATCTTCAAAGGCGCTTAGGCTCAGTCGGATTGCCGCGCGAGTGTCACGCTCGGCTATTCGGGCAGCCCGGCACGACGTGGTCGTTGCTGATACTCCGAAGAAACCATGTGTTGTTTAGGTTGACGAGTTGGACGGTTGCGTCCGAGGCTCCGGGCGCGCGGTTGATGTTGTCAGCGTTGACGTACCACGAGTGGGTGTAGGTATAGCAGACGTTCAGCGTGGCGTTGGAGTGATCCGCGGACTGAACGTCCACGGTTCCCAGGCTGAGACCGTCGTTGGAATGAGTTGTCTGATCTTGGGCGTCGTATTCGCCCTGCCGGCCCAATCCCTGTGCTGCAGTCCGCAATTGATTCCAGGGCTCTAGGGCCAGGTTCGGCTCGACGAGGTCGAAGAACTGCTTGGCGGCTGGGCCGCCTTGGGAGTGGTCGGCGTTATAGGCGCTGATCGCGGGCCAGATGTCGTGGGTGTAGCGGTCGACGATCTGTTGCTGGTTCACGGGGGGTTCTGCCTTCGCGGGATTGCTGGGCGAGCTGCACGCCATCAGCGTGATGATCGGGACAAGGGCGACAGCGAGTTTCATGGCATCCTCAGAATATCGGTGAGTCCGTGTCCTGTGACCGGATCGACCCTGACCGGGTTGCCGGAGTCGGGTGCGTTGATCATGTAGCCGTTGCCGATGTAGATGCCGGTGTGTTCTGTGCCTGTGCCCGCGTAGGGATTAGCCCCGCCAAACACGAGGACATCGCCGGGCTTGGCTGTTCCAATGACGGCGCTGCTCGGTATCCCGCCACCGGGATGGGTGAACGTCGGGTTGCCGTCAATGGCGTTGGTGCCCTGGCCAACGTCGAACCCGGCACCTTGCTGGACGGAGTAGCGGACCAGTCCGCCGCAGTCGTAGCCGTAGCGGTCCCAGTCGTGGTTCTGGTTCGCCCCCTGCCCGGAGTCGCCCTGCCCTCTCGACGGTCCGTCCGGGGACTTGTTCGCGCCCCACGCATACGTCGTATTCTGTTGTCCGACAGCATTAGCCAGCGAATCAATCGCCTTGTCGCCGGTCGGTGTGCGCGGGTCTGGCAGCGGATCACCCGGCTGGAAGTGCGCTAGTCGTTCGCGCCACTGGTCGGCGCTCAGTCCGGCCAGCAGGGGTGAAGGGTGGAGGTTGTCCGACAGGTGATGGCTGACGTCGGGTGAGTTGTTGTCTTTCGTCGCCTCGGTAGGAAATGGTTGATGGCCGCCCTTCGTCGCCAACGGCAACTGGTCGGCGGGTGTCGTCTTGCCGTCTCCCGGCGGTGGCGCTTGGGGTATCTCGCGCCCGTTCTGGTCGAGCTTGGCGTCACCGACCGCGGCCCGCATCGCGGTGGCCAGTTCGTGGTCGGTGGTGTGGGCCTTGGCCTT
>NZ_LZLV01000021.1 GCF_001673405.1 Mycobacterium sp. 1245111.1
CTGGCCGGTCGTGGGCGGACATGTTGCGGCCACCAGAACCAACGTCCGAGCAGTGTGGCCAGCGACGGCGTCATGAAAGACCGGACGATCAGGGTGTCGAACAGCAGACCCAGCGCGATCGTCGTACCGACCTGACCCATCACCTTCAACGGGCTGAAGGCGAACGTGGCCATGGTGGCGGCGAACACCAGCCCGGCCGAGGTCACCACCGACCCGGAACCGGCCATCGCGCGGATCGTGCCCGTCTTGAGCCCGGCGTGGATCTCTTCTTTGAACCGGGATATCAAGAGCAGGTTGTAGTCCGAGCCGACCGCCAGCAGCACGATCACCGACATCGCGAGCACCATCCAGTGCAGTTTGATACCGAGGAAGTATTGCCAGACGAGCACCGACATGCCGAACGATGCCCCCAACGACAGCGCGACCGTCCCGACGATCACCGCCGCCGCGATCAGACTGCGGGTAATGATCAGCATGATGATGAAAATCAGGCAGAGCGAACCGATTCCGGCGATCATCAGGTCGTACTTGGAGCCGTCCTTCCAGT
>NZ_LZLV01000022.1 GCF_001673405.1 Mycobacterium sp. 1245111.1
CGCTGACGGCACAGGAGGGGCAGATCGCTCGGCTGGCCGCGGAAGGACTGACCAACCAGGAGATCGGGGCGCAGCTGTTCATCAGCACGCACACCGTGGAATGGCACCTCAGGAAGGTCTTCGTCAAGCTCGGCATCACGTCGCGTCGCCAGCTGCGCCCCGATCTCCTGGTTGGTCAGTCCTTCCGCGGCCAGCCGAGCGATCTGCCCCTCCTGTGCCGTCAGCGCATCACCGGAGCTGACCGGTTGCTTGCGCACCTTCTCGCCGATAGTCGCCAGTTCTCGCCGCGCCCGCTCCGCGAACGCGTTCGCACCGATGCGGGTGAACACCTCGTGCGCCTCAGTGAGGTGCCGGCGCGCATCGAGGCGCCGGTTGAGCCGTCGTAGCCATTCCCCGTAGCGCAGATGAGCGCGTGCCAAATGCACGACGACGTTGGTGCGTTCCAAGCGCTCGATGGCATCGGTAAATAGGCCTTCAGCGCTGTCATCATCGGCCACTAGGGCTTTGGAGCTTGCCAAAATGCCGAGGCCCCAGTCGGTTCCACTGGCGCCGGCGCGTTCTTCGAGCTGAGCTATGGCCGCCGCGGCCGCAGTGTGTTCGCCCGTGTGTACTGCAGCTTCGATCAGTTCGATGAGACACCAGCCGTAGAAGCCGAGATCCTCGTGTTCACATGCCGTGCGGGCGGCGGCGAATGCCTCTTCGTAACGGCTAAGTCCGTTGTAAAGTAGCGCGGCGACAAACCCGGCCAGGCCGAGCAGCCGCCCCTCGCCTCTGGCGTTTCCTTCCGCGGTCGCCGACTCAATCAGCCTGAGCGCGTCGGCCGAATTCCCGCGCCAGGCAGCCAAATACACCGCATCGTAGGTGGGCGGCGCGGAGCCTGTGGCCGCATTGATCGACGTCGACTCCTCCATTATCGTTGCGGCCATGGCGAATTCGCCTGCCATCACGTGAGCCCGCGCCTGATACGCGAGCGCTCGCGGAATGATGGCCAGCGCGCCGGCGTCACGAGCGTGCCGGACGATGTCGGTGGCGAGTTGACGGTAGATCGCATCGTCCCAGATCTCAGCAGCCAGGGTTTCCTGCACGATCGGGAAGGCCAGCGACATCCCGCGCAACACCTGGCTATTCGTCTCGGCGCAGATCAGTTCGAGCGTCGACCGCAGCCCTGTGTACCCGTCGCCTGCAACGCCTGCGATTCGGTGTGCCATCCCGCTCAACAACAAGTCCATCGGCTGATGCAGCTCGGATTCCGGACCGATGGCCGCGCGGACGGCCTCGGCCGCCTTCGAGAGCGCGCCGGGTTCACCGAGCCGACCCGCATACATGGTTGCGGCCAGTGCCTCGAAGTAGGCCTCCCGGGACAGATCACGGTCGTGCGCCTCCAAATGCATTGCAGCGTCAAGCATTTGGGACGCAGGCTGACGTAGTGGCGGTGCGCTCGGGTCGCCTCCGCGGTTGCGGGCGAAGTCGAGCTGGGCGCGCAACCGAGCGACTCGAGCGCGCTGAGGGTCGGACAGCGTGCCCATCTCGGCAATGGCGAGTAGGTCGTAGGCGGCGTCGGGTGCGGCCGCATCGCCCTTGGCCTGTGCGGCCGCGATCGCCCGGGAGACGCGTCGAGCCGGGTCGACCGTTAAAGCGGTCGCGCGCTCCAAGAATGCGGCTGCCGCCGCGATGCCGCCCCTGACCTGGGCACGTACGGCCGAGGTTTCCAGTTCCGCGGCTACCGCGTCGTCGGGTCCCACGGCGGCGTTGGCCGCGTGCCATGCGCGACGGTCGGGGTCGGCGTCTGGATCCGTCGCCTCGGCCAATGCCCGATGAATGTCCCTGCGATCGGCCAGATCTGCAGCGCGGTAGGCGGCCGAACGAATCAGCGGGTGATGAAAACGCATCCGCGGACCAAACTCGATCACTCCGGCGGCTTCGGCCGGGGCCAGCGCGTCGACCGGGATGCCCAGATGGCCCGCTGCGCGCAAGAACAACGCCGCGTCGCCGACCGGCTCGGCAGCGGCAACAAGCAACAGGCGTTGAGTATCGGCGGGCAGCGACTTGATGCGCTGAACGAAGCGTTCTTCCAGCTGGCCCGCCGACCGGCCCGCCTCCAGA
The DNA here is from genome assembly GCF_001673405.1 of Mycobacterium sp. 1245111.1. Taxonomy (GTDB): domain Bacteria; phylum Actinomycetota; class Actinomycetes; order Mycobacteriales; family Mycobacteriaceae; genus Mycobacterium. The sequence continues at coordinate 2,104 of NZ_LZLV01000022.1, forward strand.
TTTCCGAAGCCCCCGGCGAGCTCCACCGCAGAGTGGTTGCGCGGCACCTCGAGCAGTGCCAGCGGTATGCCGCGCGTCTCAGCCACAATGCGGTCTCGCACTCGCTGGTCGATCCGCCCGGGGACGACGGAGGTCAACAGCTCGCGGGCCTCGGCGTCGGAAAGCCCGCGGATCGGGAGTTCCGGTAGTCCCGCTAAGGCCTCGGCGCCGCACTCGCGTGCGGCGAAGACCATCGCGACTGGCTCGGCCAACAGGCGCCGCGCGACGAACGAAAGTGTCTGCACCGAAACCTGATCCAGCCATTGCGCGTCATCGACGACGCAGAGCAGGGGCTGCTCGTTGCTCGCGGCTGCCACCAGGCTCAGTACGGCGAGCCCGACCAGGAAGCGGTCGGGTGTGGGTCCGGCACCGCGGCCAAAGGCGACGTTCAACGCTTCGCGTTGCGGCGGCGGCAGGTCGTCGAATCGGTCCATCAGCGGTGCGCACAGCTGCTGCAGGCCGGCGAATGCCAGCTCCATGTCGGACTGCACGCCCGCGACCTGAATGCAGCGGAACCCGGTCGCCAGCTCCACCGCGTATTCCAACAGGGCGGTTTTACCGATACCCGCTTCACCGCGAAGAACCACAACCTGGTGGCTGCCCTCTCGGACGGTCGAAACCAGCCCGCGCAGCGTCTTGCATTCGGCAGCGCGACCGCGCAGACGTTCGCCCCCGCCTTGGCTCGACATGTGCACCACCGCGTCTGGTTCGGATAGACCGTGACGGCCGGTCCGGACCTGATGCTAATGAGCTGTCATCGGGAGGTCTAACCCTGGATGAAAGTGACGGTCTCCTCGAGCGGTGCCAGGGCTGATGCTTGGAGCCCCACGGGCGCCCATGCGGCAACCTCCAGCACCCGCTCAAGCACCTCTTTCGGGACGGGTTGGTCGGTGAAGCCGCGTACCGCTCGTCGGCTCGTCACCGACTCGTAGACGTCCATCGATGAATGCACTTGCCGCCGAACGGCTTCGGTTACGACTTTGCGGCGGATTCGAGAATCCAGTCCTCGAGTTTGGTGTCGGATAGATTCGCACCGTCGTCGGGAACGAGTGTGCGTTCCTCGATGGCGACACCCCAGTACTTCGCGGCGGGATCGGAGACGACGTCGCGAGGGTCGCCGTGGGCGGTCAACACTGTCCGGATGAGGTCGGGCAGTGGGTACGCCTTGGGTCCGCCCACCTCGATGATGCCGTTCACCGGGTCACCCAGTGCGGCGTTCGCCATGGCTTTGGAGACGTCGACGGCCGCCATGGGCTGGCAGAGCGCCGGTGGCAGGGTGACCGTGTTGCCCTCGGTCGCGGAGTCGGCGATGACGTTGAGGAACTCGAAGAACTGGGTCGCATGCACGATCGTGTAGGGAATCGAGCCTGCGCTGATGAGGTCCTCCTGCGCCTGTTTGGCCAGGAAGTAACCACTCTGCCGGGCGAGAAAATCGGTGCCCACGACCGACAGCGCAACATGGTGACCGACGCCGGCTTCGGTCTCGGCGGCCAGCAGGTTCGTGGTCGACTTGGTGAAGAATTCCATCGACGGGCCGTCGTCGAACGACGGCGAGTTCGACAGGTCGGCGACCACCGATGCGCCGGCGAGCACATCGGCTAAGCCCTCGCCGGTCACGGCGTTCACTCCGGTCGAGGGAGCCGCGGCGACGGCTTCATGACCTTGTTCAGTCAAGATCTGCACCGCTTTTGACCCGATCAGGCCAGTTCCTCCGATGACGACGATTTTCATGACGTGCCTTTCTTTGGGCGATGGGCTCCTGCCCACGAGAACGGATGGTTGGCCGCGGACTCATCCCGAAGGCTGAAACTTTCACGCGCGGTGTCACGGGCACGGCGGTGCGGGCGCTAGGGTTTCTAGGTCGTGCAGAGCACGGACGAAGGGGCGGTAGCTCAGTTGGTTAGAGCCGCGGACTCATAATCCGTTGGTCGCGGGTTCGAGCCCCGCCCGCCCTACTCAAGTGGCCAGCTCTTAGGCCGGGAAATTGTCGCAGCTACCGTCGCCGAACCCGGGAATTCCGTTGTACTCGCACTCATCGCGACTCCCGTCCGGGTAAACGCAGGTGATATGCCCGTGCACGATGCCCAACGTCTGGGGGAACGCCCCACCAGATTCGCTGCATCGGGCCGAGGCGTCGCTGACACAGGCGTAGTACACCCGCAGGTTGCCGGCCATCTGCTCGGAGCATTGTCCCGCCGCGTGGGCAGAAGCACCGGGCATCAGTGCGACAGCCGCGGTCGCGGCCAACCCCGCCACGACGGCGGCTGTCCTCTTCCTCATGCCTGGAGATGATTCGCTGTGAACATCCCGGCCGGCGAGATTTGAGCGACATTTCAAATGACATTCTTTTGTTAGAAACCCAAGGGGGTACCGATGCGGCGGTCCGTAGCGTCCAACCCGCTCGTTCGGCGACAGCGACACTCAGAAGATCTGGGACTTTCGCCGGCCTCGTTCACAACCAATATCCATTGCAACGCTACGGCCCGTAGTGGATCACCCGCTGAAGCCGGTGGAGCTAGACCTTGGTCAACTTGCTGATCGTTTGAATTTCGGTCTCCCGGTAAGGTCGGCCATCGGGTTGCAGCAGATCTGCAAACCAGGGCTTCGGTTCCGACGTGTAGGGGTGATCCCAGGAGTCCCACGGAATGTAGGTCTGCGTCTTTCCGGCAACCAGCCCCCAATTGATCGCACTCACGTTGTGCCGCTTCGCAATTGGCAGGATCCCGTCGACGGTGCTGCCCCGGGACCGAGCCAGGTACTCGGTGCAGAGGATCGGGCGTCCCAACGGGGAGAGTTCGGCGATCCGGGCCTCGAAGGCGGCTGGTTTGTCGTAGCAGTGAAACGTGATCACGTCGGAGTTGTCCAATTGGATGTCAACGATCTCGCTGCGCGCCAGGGGATCTCCCCACACGCCGTCCCACACGCCGCTGGTCAACGGTTGACTCGGTTCAACCGAACGTGCCCAGTCGAACGCCAGCTGCAGCAGGTCGGCGACACGCTCCAGCTTGTCTTTCCTCTCGACCTTGCGATACTCGCGGGCGGGGTTGTCGGGTTCATTCCAGATGTCCCATCCCAAAACGCGTTCATCCGTGCGGAATTGGGTCACCACGCCCATGACGTATTCGAGCAGAGTGTGACGGTAGTCGAGGTCATCGAGGTGTTCAGCGCCCGGGCTTTGCACCCAACCGGAGTTGTGGACTCCAGGCTTCGGTGCGCGCTGCCGGCCCAGGTTGGGGAACGGGTCCCAGCATGAGTCGAACAACACGAAGAGTGGTTTGATCCGGTGGCGGGCCGCGATGCCGACAAACTGCGCGAGACGCCTTTGAAATCCTCGATGGTCTTGGGCCCAGAGCTGATCGTGCAGGAAGACCCGCACGGTGTTGAACCCGTGTGACTGGGCCCAGCCGAGTTCGGTATCGATGCGGCGTGGGTCGAAGGTGTCGGCCTGAAACATCTCGAGCTGGTTGATGGCGTTCGAGGTGATGTAGTTGACGCCGACGCGCCAGCCCTGCGCCCGATACCAGCGATTGGCCCGATCGGGCGACCATGGGGTTTGCTCTGCGGCGGCGCGGGGGACCGGGGTCAGCGTAGCGCCCGCCGCCAGCAGTACCGGGAGTGTTAGGGCCGTTCGACGTCTCACGCAGTGACGATAGTTGTCCTAACGAGATAGGAGGTCGAAAACTTCGCAACCGGCATGACTGCGGACAGCAAGCCAATCTTCCTGTTAGACGCCTGAGCTCAGTCCAGGTCTGCGAGGGCCTTACGGGCGGCGTCTAATTCGGCTTCCAGGGCGGCGACCCGGGCGGCCTGCTGGGAGCGCGCCTCTTCGATGACTTCGTCGATCGGGTTGGACAGGTCTTCATGCAGTTCTTTTGCGGCCCGCGACACCGCGGCGGCCGCGACGGCGAGGTTGCGCGCCAGGTAGCTGGTGCCCTGTTTGAGCTCCGCGCGCCATTCGCCGTCGGCGGTGCCGGTCACGGTCAGAGTCAGCTCGAGGGTCTTGGTCTTCTTGCCCGCTGCCTTCTTGGCCGGGGCTTTCCGCGGCTTCTCGCCCGCTGTTGCTTTCGCGTCCGATCCCTCGGGGGCCGGCTGATTAGCAGGTGCGTTGCGCTCGGCGGAAGAATCCCACGCGTCGGGAATGTCGGTTTCGGCGTGTGAGGCTTCCGATGCCAAGGTGTTTACAGTCATCATTATGGCGTTCTCCTCCTGAAGATCGGCCGCGGTGAATGTGCTGACGGGCAGACCCTATTAGAACATATGTTCGATGACAGGGCCAACTTAGCGTCCGGATAGGGAATCCGCTCAGCGTGAAAGCGGTTGCGCCACAGTATATCTGGGCGGCATCCGCGCCGCGCTGATGCCAGCTCCTGTGAATTTCTTCCGGACCTGAGGGCCGGGAGCCGATGAGTTTGACCACCGCATCGCCTCTGTATAGCTGCACGGATTTATTTGGCTGACAAGGAGAAGCGATGACGCAGACGGGATCCACGCGTTTCCTGATCGTGGGCGCGGCGGGCAGTCACGGGGCCACCGGCAACCACGCGGCACGGCAGTTACTGGCGCGGGGCCTGGAAGTCCGGGCGTTCGTCCGCCAGGTTGACCATCGGGCGGAACAACTCAAAGAACTGGGCACCGAACTCGTCGTCGGCGATCTGCAGGAGTTTCGCGACGTGCGTGCGGCGCTAGAAGGAGTGCAGCGAGCCTACTTCACCTACCCGGTTGCCGATGGCCTCCTCAAGGCGACGACGATCTTCGCCGCTGCGGGAAAGCAGACCGGTTTGCAGTCCATCGTGAACATGTCCCAAATTACGGCGCGGTCGGATCATGCGAGTCCGGCCGCTCGCCAACATTGGTTGTCTGAGCGCGTTCTCGACTGGTCCGGCATCGGCGTCACGCATCTGCGCCCTCCGTTCTTCCTGGAAAATCTGTTCAACGTCGCCGCGCCAACCGTTGGCGCCGACAGCAAGCTCTATCTCCCGTACGGCCAAGGACGGCATGCCCCCGTCGCGGGCGAAGACATCGCCCGGGTCGTCGTCGGTATCTTGACCGATCCTGCTGCACACCAAGGAAAGACGTACGTGCCCACCGGGCCCGCGTCATTGTCGATGACGGACCAGGCGAGCATTTTCAGTCAGGTACTAGGCCGCCCGGTGGAGTATGTGGATATCCCCGTCGAGGACTGGCGGCACGCTCTGTCTCACATCGACGTGATGTCTCCGTATCTGATCGAGCATCTGTCGCGGGTGGCCGTGAGCCATCAAGACGGCGAATTCGATGCGGTGACCGACGTCGTCGAAACGATTGGGGGACAACCGCCTCAGTCGCTCGAGGCGTTCATTCGCCAAAACCAAACGGTGTTCACAGGGCTGCAAGAGGCTCAACGACGTGGCTAGTGAGCTATCGATGCACAGAGCTGCGTTGGTGCAGTACCAGACGGTCGCCGACTCCGCCGAGCAGAACCGCACCTTGATTCAGGACGTGGTCATCGAGCTGGGACTGCGCGATCCGGGTGGACTGGATTACCAGGTGTTCCAACTCGAGAACGGTGTCGGTTTCGTGCACATCGCCGTTTTCGACGGCACCAGCGAGCCGTTCGCGGATTGTGATGCCTACCAGATGTTCCACCGCGACCTTCAGCAGCGGCTGGCGGGACCGCCGACGATTAGCCGTGCCGTGCTGGTCGGCTCCTATTTCGCGACCAAGCGATGAGTTCGGGTGCGCCGGCTCCTCTATATCAGGTGAAAGGACGGGACATCAGATGACGATTTCGCACATCGCAACGCGACAGGATGACATCGACGAGTGGCCGAGGCATGGCATGTACGGGACGTCAGAGCATCATGCGCACAAGCACTGACGATCGCCAGGATTTTGGGCGGCTGGCTGAGCCGTTCCGGCGTGAGCTGATCGCGTACGGCTACCGCATGCTCGGCTCGCTCGACGACGCCGAAGAGATCGTGCAGGACGTGTACTTGGAGGCGTGGCGAGCGTATGACCGTTTCGAGGGACGCTCGTCGCTGCGAACGTGGTTGTATCGCATCGCAACTCGCGCTTTCATCAAAGGTGTCGAGCGTCGCAACCGTCGCCCGCTGCCGTCTGATCTCAGCGGGCCGGCAGTCGACGCTTCGGCGCCGATCCGAAGCGCTGCGGAGGTCGCGTGGCTGCAGCCTGTCCCCGATTCGGTGCTGACCGGGACCGTCGGGGATCCCGCCGAAATCATGGCCCGGCGACACACGATTCGGCTGGCATTCATCGCGGCGCTGCAGGGGCTTGCGCCGCGCCAACGGGCGGTGTTGATTTCGCGTGATGTGCTGGGCATGAGCGCAGCCGAAGTCGGTGCGCTGCTGGATGTCAGTGTGGCAGCGGTGAATAGCGCCCTCCAGCGGGCGCGCTCCCGACTGCCGGCCGAGCACGACGCGATCGTCGAACCGTCGGAGGCCCGGCAACGTGAGCTGCTCGACCGCTATGTTGCGGCATTCGAGAACGCAGACGTCTCCGCGTTGATGGCGGTGCTCAGCGAGGACGGCTCATTTGAGATGCCGCCATTCCTCACCTGGTTTCGCGGCAGGGATGCCATCGGCCGCTTCTTGGCCGGCCGGATGCGGGAGTTGGGAACCATGTCGGTTATTCGAACGTCGGCAAACGGACAGCCCGCGATCGCTCTCTACGCCGGTCGTCATCGAGGGGAGCGCCAGCTGCACTCGCTGCACGTACTAACCATTGCGGCGCAAGGGATCTCGCGGGTGGTGGCATTTCAGGACATCACCGCAGTCCGGCACTTCGATCTGCCGGCCAGTAGCCGCTAACAAAGGAGAACGACGATGAGCGCAACCCCAACCCCCAACCGGGAAACGTTCCGAGGCCGCAGCGCGTTTCAGGTCTTCCTGCGCGTCTACGGCGTGCTGACCCTGGCCATCTTTGTGTCGCTGTTCGTCGGGTTCCTTGCGCAGTCGCCACTGCTGGCCGAACACGGCGGAGTGTTGAACTGGACGATCTGGAACGACGTGCGCTGCGGCGCCGAGCATCTACATGTGCCGCCGATGCTGCTGCTGATCTACATCGTGTGGGGCGTCTTTCTGCTGCTTGCCGCTAGAGACCCGCACGGCTACGAGTCATTTCTGAGTTTCACCATGTGGGCCAATCTTGCGCACGGGCTACTAATGGCAGTGCAAGCGTCAACAGAAATGCATCACTACTGGAGCAAGTTTCTCACCGACATACCGTTCGTGTGGATACTCGCGTTGGGCATATACCTGTGGCGCCGTTCGGACAAACCGCACCTAGACAGCGGTTTGCTCAGCCCTCACTAAATGGGTTTGCCGCGCGCCGTCGTATCGCTGCGATTCGCCGGAGCGGCGAAATATTCAGCCAGTTCACAGCTGATCAAGGGGCAGAGCCTGAGGTTCCGGTTTAGCGTTAAGCAACCGTTTCAGCATCAGGAGGCTCACCGTGAGCAGCTACCTAGTGACTATCGAGTTCGATGACGGTGCGCGTGCGATTACGGAGTATTCGTCACCGGCCGAGGTGCGAACCAAGCTGGCCGAGGTTGTCCGCGACTTGACGGACGAAAACGGCATCGAGCACTTCCGAAGTGTGACTGTCACGCAGAGCATTGCGGTCAAACGAGCTGCCTAGCGGTGCTTCGAAGCGAAGAACTGCCAGATGGTGTCGGTGGCGTTGATCGCGGTCGACGGGGGTGGGATGTTGCCGAGTCGCTGGGCGATCGGGCTCGGGTCGCCGCCGGGCCACTGGTGGCCCGCTCCCTGTACTGAAATCAGCTCGACGGTGCGTCCGTCGGCACACTCAGCGGTCTGAGTCGTCACGTCGCCGCCCGTCGTCCAATTGGGTGGTCCGCATCCATCGATCCCACGCCACGTGGCGTTGACCGACTCCACCGAAGGACCGTCAACGCGCGCCTTACCGTCGGCCCCGAATGCCTTGCCCGGTCCGCCGTTGTAGGGGACTCGCTCATCGGCTGTGCCGTGGATCTGGAGTACCGACGTCGGCCGCGCTCCCGAACAGTCGGTGAGCAAGGTGCCGGCCACTGGGGCGATTGCCGCGAATGTATCTGTCTGACAACCTAACCGAAGCGCCATCATGGCTCCGTTCGACATCCCAGTGGCATAGACGCGCGCCCGATCGATCGGCATCGCCTGCTCGATGGCGCCGACCATGGCGGTGATGAACGCTACGTCGTCGGTGTTGGAGTGCTGCGGCTCGCCGCAGCAGCTTCCGGCGTTCCATGCTCGCATCAGCCCGTCGGGGTAAGCCACCAGGAAATGTCCGGCATCAGCTTCGCTGTCCCAATGGTAGGACCGTTCGGCCTGCGCGCCGTTCCCGAAGCCGCCGTGCATCATCACCACCAGCGGTGCGCCGTCGTTCAGCCCTGCCGGGCGGTATAGGTGAAAGGTTCGGCTGACCCCGCCGACGTCGATCGTGTGCGTCGACTGCCCCTCGCGAATCGGTTGTGCGCCCGGCGTTCCGAGCGCATCACCGCCGCCGAGGCAGCCACCGAGTGCGATGACCAACACTGCGAGGAGGCCCACGACAACTGACCGAAAGTATCGAGATCGCATGCGGCCATCGTGGCAGCGATATCGATTTTTGACAAGTAGCTTGTCAATATTGGGTCGGGTGGCACACTATTTGGTCATGGGATCTGGTGCAGACGCCAAGTTCGAGCCCACGGTGCCGGCCTTGCTGAATCTGGTCGCCGCGTCGGGGGTGCCCGGCTTACGGGCGGCGTTCGCTGACGCCGGGCTCGACGGGATCCGGCCCGCGCAAGCGGTCGCACTGGTGCCGTTGGTGGCCGGGGGCTTGCACGCATCGGATCTAGCCGACCGGCTCAGGGTCAGCCGGCAGGCCGTTGCCCAGGCGGTGGCCGCGTTGGAGCGGCACGACTATGTCGTTCGCGGTCCGCATCCCTCGGATGCCCGGGCGCGGATCATCGAGCTCACGCCGCGGGGCCGCGAAGCATTGCGCGTGATGCGTTCCAATGCCCTCGATGTCGAGAAACGTTGGCGGAAAACCCTGGGGGAGAAGCGGTTTAGAGATTTTCGTGAGGCATTGGTGGAGTTGCTCTCCTCGGGGGCCTAGTCAGCGTCGGTGATCGCGACGATGGGCTTGCCGCGTTTGCGAATCGTGGGGTCGAATGCCGAGGGCGCCTCGGCCAGTGAACATATCCTTCCGACGATCGGGTGTAGCCGGCCATCGCGCAGCCTGCGTTCCAGTGCGACTAGGCCCGCTCGGTCCGGTTCGACGACGAAGAAGACCGCTCGCCCGTCCTCTGGTTGAACTTCCGGTGGTTCGGCGATCGTGACCAGCACGCCGCCGGGCCGCACTAATTGTGCTGAGCGGCTGAGGGTTTCACCGCCAAGCACGTCGAACACCACGTCGACGTGACCGACTTCCTCGAGCCGATCCCGTTGCAGATCCAGGAACGCGTCGGCGCCGAGACCCAGCACGGTGTCTTTGTGTTCGGTACGGCCGCTACCGATCACGCGGGCGTCGGCTTCGCGAGCAAGTTGCACCGCTATGGAACCAACGGCGCCGGCGGCGCCATGAATCAGAACGCTCTGCCCGGCGACAAGCTGCGCGTGGGTGAACAACCCCTGCCACGCGGTTAGTCCAGAGATGGGCAACGCGGCAGCCACGGTGTGGTCGATGTTCGCCGATAGCGGTGCAAGGTTGCGCGCCTCCACCGCGACGTATTCCGCGAGGGTGCCGTTGCGGGCCCAGTCCGTGATCCCGAAAACCCGCTGACCGACCGTTAACCCGGTTGTCCCGTAACCTAAATCGACGACGACACCAGATGCCTCGTGACCTGGGACCGTGGGGGTTCGATCGCGTCCTGAACGGTCGGTCCATGTCGTCGGCCAGTCGAGTTCGCCCGGAGTGAATCCGGCGGCACGGACTTCGACGATGACGTCGTTTTCCGCGGCGTGCGGGTAGGGCAGCTCGGCCAACGAAAGCCCACGGACACCTGCCTCGCGGTCACGCGCGACGATTGCTTGCACCGCGGTCATCACCTCTGTCGCAGTCGTTTCCGGTTCGACTGAGCTCGTCGAAGCGGGCGAGCGCTGCGTCGAGGTCTGTTTCGTCGAACATTTCGAGGCGGTTGATCCGGTTGCCTTCGACGGTGAAGATGTTCGTCATCCGCCACTCGCCGTCGAAACCGTCGTGTGAGGTACCGCTCGCCACGAGGGTAGCGACTGCTCCACGATCACTCAGCCGATGCACGGCCTCGATATAGATGGAATAGTCGCCATCGTTTATCGCCGTATGGACGTATGCCATCAGGTCACCAGACCCAACCGTGGCAACCGACCGATGGTCGATGTCGATAAAGTCTTCAGTTGTGGCAAAAAGTTCGCGCCGGTTGGTCGCTGCACACACCTGCATCATGACCGACCACATGTCCGGGTGGGCGGCCGCTTCGCCGGCGATGTAGCGAGCGTCGAGTTCTGCCATGGCGGAATCGAAGTCTTCGAGGCTGAACACGACGCGCGCCACAATTCGTCCGTCGGTGTCGATCTCGTTGAGCCCGAGCACCTCGGCGGCAAATGCCTCGGACCGCTCGTCGCCGATGTAGAAGCGTTCACGACCCAGGACAAGGCGCTCCCCACGGGTCGCGACGACCGTTGTCGTGTTCGTCGAGAGCCCGAGCGCGGCTGTCGCTCGCATGCTTTCGAGCGTGGCATCTCGACCGAGTCGCACCCCCGCGTTTACCACTCGACGACGATCGTCGTTGAAAATGTCGTCGCCCACCATCTGCGTTACGGCGTCCCAGTCGCGTGCGGCGAAGGACCTTCGGAAGCGTTCGTACACTTGGCTTGCCGCGTTTTCCAATCGCGGTGTCTGCGGGTGCAGTTCGTCGAAGCGAGCGATCGCCTCGTCTAGGTCTGTTTCATCGAAGACTTCGGCGCGGCTGAGTAGGTCACCCTCGACCGTCTGTACTTCGACCACCCGCCACTCAGCTTCAACGCCATCGTGCGAGGTGCCGTGGTGCACTTGCGTGTAGACGGCCCCGAGGTCGTCTAGCCGATGAACTGCCTCGACGTAAACGCGGTAGGCCGAATGGATCTCAAAGATTGCGCGAACTGATGCGGCCAGATCAGCACCCTCGACCGCGACGAGCGGGCGATGATCGACGTAACCCGGATTCGGAGTCATGGCGGGAAGTTCAAGCCGGTTGACCGCTGCTTGGATTTCTGCGATGACCGACCAGGTATGCGCGTGGGCCGCCGCTTCGCCGGCGATGTAGCGAGAGTCGAGCTCGGCGAATGCCGCATCGATGTCTTCGGGATCGAAGCTCACGCTGTAGCCGAGAAAGCCGTCGGTGTCGACCTCGACGATTTGCATCATCTCGACGGTGATTGGTCGCTCGTCGTAATCGGTGTCGCGGTAACAGACGTGCATGAGCGCCAGGCGAGACCCCCTCACGGCAATCGGCTCGGACGTCATCTGCACGCTGCGCGGGACCGCCTCAAACACTGCGAGCACGGCGTTCCGCTGTGCTGTCAGACCCTGGAATTCATCACGCAGGCCGCGTCGTCGGTCTTCATAGCGTACGTTCGAATTGCTAAGGGCCAGATATTCTTCCAAATCGCGGCGGTTGCCGGCCTCAGCCAAGCGTGCCCAAGTCCGCGTCGCAGCGTTGTCGAGCGGTGTCGACTGAGTGAGCTCGTCGAATCTTGCGAGCGCGGCATCGAGGTCGGCCTCGTCGAAGAATTCTCCGCGGCTGACCATGTCCCCCTTGAACGTCATGAGGTGGAGGTATCGCCACTCGCCGTCGAATCCGTCTAACGACGCGCCCCGGCCGACGGCGGTGATGAGCGATCCGACGTCGGTCACCCGATGTACAGCTTCGATGCAGACTTCGACATTCGGGGTGACATTCCATGCAGCCTGGATGTAGGGGATCATTTCGCCAGGTGCAAAGCCTATCCCGCGGCGGTGGTCGATGTTGACCCAGTCTGACGTCAGTGGCGATATCTCGCGCCGGTTGTATGCCGCATACGCCTCTTCGGTGAGTGACCAGGTATGCGCGTGGGCGGCCGCTTCGCCGGCGATGTAGCGAGAGTCGAGTTCGGCCATGGCAGCGCCGAAGTCGTCGAGATCAAACTGGATCGTCGCCGCGAACCGGTTGTCGGCATCGAGCTCGACGACGTTGAGCATCTCGACGCTGAACGCCTCTGGGCGTTGGTCGCCGCCCGATCCGCGGGTACGAATGAGCGCAAGGCGTTCCCCCCGGGTCGCGACGACGACTGACTCGAGGTTCTTGACCCCGACATTAACGATGGCCCGCAAATTCGCAATCTGGGCATCCCGGCCGCGTTGGATACCGTTGCCCACTAGCCGACGACGATCGTCACTGTAAAGGTCGTCGGCGAGCAAGTCCGCAATGGCGTCCATGTCGCGAGCCGCAAGGTAGGTGTTGGAGCGGTCGTACAGCCGGCTTGCCGCGTTTTGGAGCCGTGGCGTCTGCGGGTGCAGCTCGTCAAAGCGGGCGAGCGCTTTGTCGACGTCGGCTTCATCGAAGACTTCGGCGCGGCTGATAAGGTCGCCTTCGACTGTGGCCATTTCAATGATCCGCAATTCGGTTTCCACGCCCTCGTGCGTGGTCGCGTTCACCACCTGGGTGACGACGGCCCCGAGTTCATCCAGCCGGTTCACTGCTTCGATGTAGACGCTGAAGGCCGAAGTGAGGTCGAACATGGCGCGAAGCGATGCGGCGAGATCAACACCCTCGATCGACACGAGCGGTCGATGATCGATGTACACCGAATCAGTAGTCGTCGCGGGAATTTCGCGCCGATTGACCGCGGCGTGGGCACGTGTAACCACCGACCACGTCTGTGCGTAAGGTGCCGCTTCATCCGCGAGGTACCGAGCGTCGAGTTCGGCGATGGCTGCATCGAAGTCCTCGGCGTCGAACCCTACGCGGGCCACTATCCGATTTTCTGCGTTGATCTCGACGACGCTTAATGCGCGGGTACCACCCCAGCCGTCAGAGACGAGATAACTACCGAGCGCTAGCCGATCCCCACGGACCGCAACAACCGTTGGGGTCATGCTCGCGACCCCGACGTCGGCGATCGCTTTGAGGGCTGCGATTTCACGCTGGCGACCCCGACTGACGCCGGAGTTGACGGTGTGGCGCCGATCATCCATGGCAAAGTCGTCAGCAATAAATTCCGCGATGGCGTCCCAGTCACGCGCGGCGAAAGAGTTCATGAAGCGTTGCTCCACTTGGCTTGCCGCGTTAGTCGGACCAACGGCTTTCGGTGGGTGCAGTTCGTTGAAGCGTGCTAGCGCCGCGTCGAAATCTTCCTCATCGAACAGTTCGACACCACTCATCTGATCACCGGCCGACGTCAACACGACCAGCTCGCGCCACTCGGCACGGAAGCCTTCGGGCGTCGTCCCGCGGACCACCTGGGTGACGACAGCTCCAGCGGCGCTCAGCCGGTGCACGGTATCGACGTACATCGACGCATCGGGCATGAGGTCCCATGAGGCGCCGAGCCACACAGCAAGGTGGCCGGGCGCAAAGCCTCGGGCTCGTCGGTGATCGACGTTGCGCGCGTTCGATGTCAACGGCGGCATCTCGTGCCGGTTGAGTGCAGCGTAGCCGCGCGAAAGTGTTGACCACACAGTCGAATACGGCGCCGCTTCGCCGGCAAGGTACCGGGCGTCGAGTTCAGTGATTGCGGCGTCGACGTCGTCAGCGTCGAACGCAACGCGTGCCACAATCCGCTCGTCGGCGTCTATCTCTACGACCGCAATGAACTCCATGCGGAATGCTCTGTCTTGGTACTGGATACAAGTACGACAGAGCTCAAGGCGCTCACCGCGGGTCGCAATGACGCTCAATGAAATGCTCGAAAGTCCCACCTCGGCGGCGCTGCGCATGTCCGCGACAGCGGCCTCTCGACCATATTGAATGCCGGAGTTCACGACCCGACGGCGATCGTCGATTGCAACGTCGTCGGCGAAGAAATCGCTTACCGCGTCCCAGTCACGGGCCACAACGCGCGCCTTGAGGAGCTCGTGTACTCGGCTCGCCGCGTTTTCGAGCTGCCGCGCTTGCGGTTGTAGTTCGTCAAAGCGAGCGAGCGCGGCGTCGAGGTCTTCTTCATCGAAAATCTCGTAGCGACTGACTTTGTCACCGTCGACGATGAAGAAGCTAGTTATGCGCCATTCGGCGTCAAACCCGTCCTGCGTCGTTTCCTTCGCCACATGGGTGGTGACTGCACCCAACTTTGTCAGCCGATGAACGGTCTCGACGTAAATGCCGGCATGCGTCGCATCTTGAGGCTGGGCACCCAGGTATGCCATAAAGTCGCCAGACCCGATCGCGGCGAGCCGACGATGGTCGACATCGGTGAAGTCGGCGCTCGGCGTTGGGAGTTCGCCGCGATTGAGGGCCGAGTACACCTCCGCGATCGCCGACCAGGTCCGCGCGTACGGCGCCGCTTCGCCGGCACTATAGCGCTCATCGAGCTCCGCTATGGCGGCGTCGAAGTCTTCGAGGTCGAACACGACCGCCGCCGAAATCCGCCCGCCAGAGTCGATCTCAGCGAGGTTATAGGCATCGTTCTGAACCACATCGGGATCGTTCCCCGAGGCGCGGACACGGACGAGGGCGAGACGAGAGCCCCGGGTCGCTGTGACGTCCACCATTGTCAGTTCAAAGCCGACGTCAGCCATCACCCGCATATCTGCAAGTGCGGCATCCCGACCGTGTCGGATTCCGGCGTTCACCACCCGCCGGCGGTCTTCGATTCGAAAGTTGTCCGCCGCGATCTCACCCAAGGCGTCCCAGTCGCGGGCCGCGAACCAAGCGTAGATGTGCTCCCACACTTGGCTTGCGGCGTTTTCCAAGCGCCGCGGCGCAGGTCGGCTGAGCTGATCGAACCTCGCGAGGGCGGCATCGAGGTCTGCTTCGTCGAATACCTCCAATCGATTGATCCGATGGTCGTCGAACATCAGAACGTCGATCTCGCGCCATTCGGCTTCGAAGCCGTGTTGCGAGGTGCCGTTAACCGCCCGGCTGACGATTGCTCCCGTGTCGCTCAGTCGGTGCACGGCCTCGATGTAAATGGTGCCAGGTATGGACACCAGTGCGTCCCGGACGTATGCGGCCAGATGACCCGCCTCGACCGACGCGAGTCGTCGTTGGTCGAGGTTGATCCAGTCCGGCGTCGTGGGGGGCAGCTTTTGTTGGTTGAGTGTGGTGTAGGCCTTCGCAACGTCTGACCACGTACTCGCGTAGGGGGCCGCTTCGCCGGCGAGGTAGCGGGCGTCGAGTTCCTCGAGAGCGGCGTCGAGGTCGTCAGGCTCGAATATGAGGGCGGCTGTGATCCGTTCGTCGGCGTCGATCTCGAAGAGGTTGAGGCCAACCATTTGAACCGCACCGGGGTCGGGGCCGGCGGCAGTCGCACGAATGAGGGCGAGCCGCCCACCGCGAGTCGCGATGACCCCCAACGTCGTTAACGTGAAGCCGAGGTCGGCGAACGTCCGCAGATCTTCGATCCCGGCATCTCGACCGCGGTAGGTCCCGGCGTTCACCACCCGCCGGCGATCTTCGAAAGAATAATCCTCGGCAAAGCCCTGCGCCATGGCGTCCCAATCGCGCGCTGCGAACCACGCATAGATGCGCGCAGCCGTTTGGCTTGCCGCGTTGTCCAGTCGCCGCGTTGTGGGACAACACACTTCGTCGAATCGCGCGAGCGCGGAATCGAGATCCGTGTCGTCAAAGACCTCCATGCGACTACACCTGCTGCCTTCGATTCCTGTCAGGGAAACGCCCCGCCATTCGGCGTCGAAGCCCTCATGCGAGCTTCCGTAACCCGCCCATGTGTAGACCGCGCCGAGGTCATTCACCCGGTGCACAGCCTCGATGTAGAGATTGAGGTTCTGTCCGATTTCCCAGCCGGCACGGAGGTAATCGATGAATTCACCGGGTGCAAAAGCGGCCGCTCGGCGGTGATCGATACTGACCATATCTGGTGTCGGCGGGGCGATTTCACGTCGATTGTGCGCGACTACCAGGCTGCTGACTACCGACCACGTATGCGAATAGGCGGCTGCCTCGCCGGCGGCGTAACGCGCATCGAGTTCGGCGATGGCGGAGTCGAAGTCCTCGGCGTCGAACACCACGACCGAGTCGATCCGCTCATCGGCGTTGATCTCCAGCACGATGAGCGCGTCGGTGAGAAAGGCTCCGGCTCCTTCGTCGCGACCGGAGAAGGTGGTTCGCGCGAGGGCAAGGCTCTTCCCGCGGGTCGCTATGACCGTCCGGGTTATGTTCGTTGACCAGAGCTCGGCGATTGCCCGTGTGTTGGCCATGTAGGCGTCTCGGCCTTCCAAGACACCCGAGCTCACTAGACATCGGCGATCGTCAGTGCACATATCGTCGGCCACGAGCTCGGTTACGGCGTCCCAATCGCCCGCCGCGAGGTGGGCCCGGAAGCTGTCGGCCACTTGGCTTGCCGCATTTTCCAGCCGTGGCGTCGGCCGATTGAGTTCGTCAAACCGGCGAAGAGCCTTGTCGAGATCCGCCTCGTCGAAGAATTCGCAGCGATTGAGCATGTCCCCGTCGACCGTTGTGACGTCGACCCCTTGCCACTCGGCGACGAAGCCCTGATCCGAAACACCTTGCGCGGCATAGCTGCACACCGCTCCGAGATCGGTCAGCCGGTGCACCGCCGCGACGTAAGGCCGGATGTGTTCGCCGAGGTCAAACACGGCGTGGATATAGGTCGTTAGGTCCATCGACCCGAACGCTGCTGATCGGCGGTGGTCGACAAACATTGCGTTTGGGCTGAGCGCCGGAACCTCCTGCCGACGAAGCGCGGCGAAGGACTCCGCGACCATCGACCAGGTGTGCGCGTGCGCGGCCGCCTCGCCGGCGAGGTAGCGGCAGTCGAGTTCCGCGATGGCAGAGTCGAAGTCGTCGAGGTCGAACACCGCGATCGATATGATGCGCTCATCGGCATCTATCTCGACGATATTCAGGGCATCCTCTTGTATTGCATCTGTATCGCGGCCCGAGCCTCGCACGCGGGTTAGCGCGAGACGCTCGCCGCGGAGTGCTGTGACACCCACCATCTGCAACGTGAAACCGATGTCGCCAGACACTCGCAGGCTTTCGATGACTAGATCGCGGCCGTGTTGGTTTCCGCCATTCACGACTCGGCGGTGATCGATGCCGGAAAACCCTTCGGCCACAAGCTCGGCCACGCTACCCCATTCGCGGGCTGCGGAACACGACCAGAACCGCGTGAAGATGCGCGTAGCCGCGTTCTCGAGCCTTCGTTCCTGACGGTGTGCCTCCTCGAACTTGGCATGGACGCTATCGAGCTCTGCCATTGCAGCGTCCATGTTGTCGAGGTCGAACCATACTGTTAGCAAGATTCGACCGTCCGAGTCGATACCGTCTAGGGAGAGAAACTCGTCGCGCGGCGCTCCAGGGCTCTCGTCGGTGCTGCCTACCACCAATCGAGCGAGAGACAGGCGTTCGCCCCGCACCGCGATAACGACTCGGTTGAATCGCATGGCGCCCGCCTCGACAGCGCGCCTGATTTGGGGTACCCAGTCGGCGGCCGGGATCTGCGTGAATCCGACGATTTTCCGGCGACTCTCGGTGATGCCGTCGGATGCATAAAGCTCCTCGACCACGTCCCAGGCGCCACTATGAATAGCGGCTATCAGGCGTTGGCACGTGCGCACGCATGCATTCTCGGACTCGGCGGCGGGCGGTTCGTCGGAAGCCGGGACAACGGCCTGGGCCTGCGCGCCGAGAACACCGCGAGCCCTCTCGGCAAGCCCCACAGCGCCTTTGCGCTCGTACAAGTCGGCTGCCTGTTCTGCAGCGGCGCGTGCCCGCACTGCATCGCCGGCAGCGCCCAACACGATTGCCAGCGACAAACACGCATCACCGTGATCCACCAAGGCGTCGGTACGCTCGGCGAGCTCGACCGCGGCCTCGGCGACCAGCCGAGCCTCGTCGTGGTTTTCACTACGCGACAGCAGGTGTGCCCGAAGCACACGCCAGGCGATCGACGGCTTCAGCGCGTTCCCCGCGAGTCGCTGACTCTCCGAACATAATTCGTCTGCCTCGCCAACTCGGTCTAGGACTAGGCATGCCCGGCCCAGCAGCGCGGCGGTCTCGGCGGTGTCGGCGTCGAGACGCATCCGGCGGAAACCGTTGTAGGCCTTGCGTAGATGCGGTTCGGCCGCGCCCGGATCGTCGGCGATCAACTCGACGATGCCGGCGAACTGCTCGACTTCCATGAGGGCATGGCGCAGACCGAGTTCGGTGACGGTACGGCGAGCCGAGTCGATCATCCGCCGGGCCGCGGCGGCCCTACCGCGGAAGGCTTCCAACACCGCCTGGCATCGCGTCGACGTCGCCTCGACCGCAGGCGAATCCGTCGTGATCCTCAGCAGCCGAACCACGTCGAGGCATCTGCCGCCGGCCCGCGGAACGGGATTGGGGCCCCACAGCGCGGCGAGCGGTGCACCCGCGAGCACGGCGTTGACGCGGCGATGTTCCCGTGCCCGCCGCGCGGCGGTCAGAGCTTCGTCCAGTGCGATTTCGCAGTCACCGATCCGCCCGAGCCTCGCGAGGCAACCGGCTCGCACGGTGTGCGCCGTGGCTTCCCCCGCGGCATCATCTAAACCGGCCAGCTCTTCCGCGGCCGCGCCCAACTCGGATTCGACCTCGTCCAATCGCTCGGGGTGGATCAGCATCGACAGCTGACCGTCGAAACATGTCGCCCATGCGGCCAGACGAGCTGAATCGACTGTCGCGGTTCGTAATTGCGAGACTGCGTCGGGCGCTGATGTCACATCACCCGCGGCGAGCAGAGCCTCGCAACGGGCCACAAGCAGCTCGGCGGTCTGATCCTCGCGATCGGGCAGCTCGTCGTCGAGTTCCTCCATAGCATGCAGAGCGCGGTCGTAGAGCTCGGCGGCACCCTCGTAGGCGAGTCGCGCCATCGCCTGGTCTGCGGCGCGCCGGCAATACTCAACAGCCTTGGCCGCGTTACCCGCCCACGCGCACTCGAAATAGTGGTGAGCCAACTCACCAAGTAGTTCGTCGTCCTCGGCTCCGGACTGCGCCTCCAGCGTCGTCGCGATGCGCTGGTGCAACCGCATGCGACGGACAGAGGCCAGCTCGGCAAGCAGTGACTGCCGGACGATCGCGTGGTTGAACCGGTATCGGCCACCGGGTTCTTCGATGATGATGCCGGCCTTGCACGCCTCGTCAAACGCGTCAACCAGATCGTCTTCGACAACTTGCTCCACGAAGTCGACCGCGAATCGGCTGCCAACGACCGCGGCAGCGGCGAGGGCCTTGTTGGTTTCCGCCGGCAGCCGAGACAACCGGCGGCTCACCGCTTCTCGTACGCCCTGCGGCAGCGTGCTCTGATCCCAGGTGCCGCCGCTTTCCTCTACGTGACGCAAAGCCTCGATGAGGAAGAACGGATTACCACCCGTTACCGAGGCCAATGCATTGGCGAGATCCTCGTCGTCGTAGCCGGATTCGGCGACGTACGCCGTCACGTCTCGCCCGTCGAGCCCGCTGAGGTTGATGCGTTCGGCGGTACCGTCGCGGTGCAGGTCGGCGAGCATCGCAGCCAGTGGATGGGAACGGTCCAAATCGGTGCTGCGGTACGTCCCGACGACCTGCACCCGGGCGTGATCACCGAACCGCAGCAGATGCCGCAACAACAACAGCGTGGGCTTGGCCGCCCAGTGCAGGTCGTCGAGGATCAGCACGACGGGCGCACTCACGGAAGCGGCTTCAAACACCGCGACGACGGCGTCGAAAAGTGCGTAACGTTCGGTGTCTGGGTCCGCGCGAGTCGGCGCCGCGAGGTCAGGGAGCACCTCGGTCAGCGCGGGAACCAGCGAGAGTAGCGCTTCGACACCGCGCAACGCGCGCAGCCGTTTGGCGCCGATGCACGGCACCAGCGAACGCAGTGCCTCTGCGAACGGCTGATACGGCGCACCGAGATCCTCATCGCAGCGGCCGTAGAGCACGACCGCGCCTTGCTCATAGGCCTGCTGCGACCATTCGCCGGCCAAGCGTGTCTTGCCCACCCCGGGTTCACCGGCGATCAGCACTGCGCGGGTGCCGCCCGCGAGCGCGGACTGCCAACCGGATAGCAGCCGCTCCAACTCCGCGACACGTCCGACGAAAGGTCCCGGGCCGGTCAACACCGCTGGCAGAGCTGGTCTTTCAAAGCCGCCAGCATCAGCTTCCGTCGGCGGGGCAGCCTCGGTGACGTCCAGCCTAAGCTCAAAGACATGCTCTGGGCGCGCAAGGTTTTTGAGGTTCCGCATCCCCAGGTCGGCGAGTACGACGTCCTCGGGCAATGAGTCGATGACGAGTTCGGCGGTTGCGCCCGAACACAGGATCTGGGCACCCTCTGCCAGCGACCGCAGACGGGCGGCACGGTTGACCGCCCGACCGAAGTAGTCGCCGTCGCGAAGCTCGGCTTCGCCGGTATGCAACGCCATGCGAACACGCAGAGGCATGCGTAATGCCCATGGTTCATGCAGGATTGCATCTTGAAGCTCCAGGGCGGCTGCGGCCGCGCCCGACGGCCGGTCGAACACCGAAAACGTGGCGTCGCCTTCACCGCGTGTCTTGATCAACCGTCCACCACGCGATGTCACCACTTGTTCGACAAGCTCGTCGTGGCGCGCGAGCGCGACCGCCATCGCATCGGAATCGGCTTCCCAGGCGGCGGTCGATCCCTCGATGTCGGTGAGCAGGAAGGTAACCGCGCGCGTTACCGCCGAAACGTGTTGCAGTACAGGGGTATCCAACGCGGCATCTTGCGCGACAATCGCGGCTTCGAGGCGCCGCAGCTCTGTCCCAGGGTCGACGCCAAGTTCGTCGGCAAGCAGCGACCGTGCCCGCCGGAAAGCGGCAAGGGCCTCGCCTTGTCGTCCGGCCCGGTAAAGGGCGAGCATCAGCTGGCCCCAACGTCTCTCGCGCAGCGGGGCGTCGGCTACCGCGGCCTCGAGTTCGCCGATGATTTCCGCGGCCCGACCCGTGGCAAGCAACGCATCGGCCCGATCTTCGACCAGCGCGGCGTGGCTTTCGATCCAGCGAGTCTTTTCAGAGATTCCCCGTCGGTTGTCGGGGAGCTCCGGGGTTCCGCGCCAGAGGCTGAGCGCTTCCTCGAAGCGGGCCACGGCCTCTGCGGTGTCACCGGCGGACGCGGCATCGCGGCCCATTCTGGTGACTTGTTTGAAGCGGGATGCATCGGTCTCGGGCGGGTTGAGGATCCAGCCGGTTCCCTCGGTGAGGACGTAGCCGTCACCGAGCACGCGGCGCAACGAGGAAATGTGGGTTTGAAGGGCCTTGGCGGCGGTGCGCGGCGGCTCGTCACCCCAGAGCAGTTCGAGCAACATGTCGGCCGACACCACAGAACCGGCGTGTAGGCCGAGCATGATGAGGACCGCACGAGGTTTCGCGCCCGGTATCAAAACCGGTGCGCCGCCTCTCCGGACCTGAAGCGGCCCCAAAACCCGCAGCTCCACCGCTTGAAGCGTACTCACGCATTAATCGTCGGGGACGAAATTCAACGCACGGTCAAGGTCGGGTAAAGGCGCCCCGAGGCGGACGCTTCTCAAGCCCGGCGAGCAAACTACCGACCTTTGTAGGGCTCGCAGGCGTAGCCGTCGCCGTCGCGGTCCAATGCGGACCGGTATGCCGGGTCGTCCGACGGGATGTTGTATCGGCCGTCGGCGTGCGCTTCTGTGCAGTTGCGGTACGGCGGGTCGGCCAGTGCGGCCGGCGCGCCGAAAAGTCCGGCGGCGACGATGAGGGGCGCGACGGCAAATACGGTGCGCGGCATGAGGACTCCTATCGTTGATCGGGATGACGTCCGGCGGAGTCTAGGTACGCGAACGACGCGCGCGGCGCCGTAATGGGTGGAACCCATGTCGGATTCACACGGCCAAAACCAGGGAGCCGCATCCACCGATCGGCCGATCTTTCTAACTTAACGGCGGTATTCAGGGCAAATTTGTCGCTGCGGCCTTGGCGATGAATTACCGTGCCCTTGACCTCGATGCCGAGGTCGGGAGATCGCTGCTGCACGGCAAATCAATGCGACGCGTGTCTACCCGGATCGCCAACGCAGCGCTTTATCGGCAAGGCACTGCGCGACCGCGAAACGAGCGTCCCGCGCACGAGGGGACACACATAAGTTCATACGGCGCGATCTTGCGTCCGCCCGCCCGGAGAACAACTTCATGCCCAGAATCGCCGTCAGCACCCTTCTTGCGGCCCCGTCAATCCTCGCAACGTCAATCTTTCTCACTCCAACCCACACCGTTCGGCACCTCGACTACAAATTGGTTGACGAAGCGCTGGTCATCATCCCGGTCGACAATCCCGCGTATGCGGATGCCGCCGCGGATCTGTACCTCAAAGCGGCGGGTATGAACGTCGATTCCGACTACGCCAACGTCGGTACGTTGAACATGCCGGAGGTTGTGCAGGGCGTCGGGCTGAACGGAGCCGTCGACGACGGCGTCAAACAACTCGTTAGCGCAATCGAGGATAAGTACGACGCAAGCGAACTCAGCGCCGACAATCCGCTGTACATCTTCGGATACTCGCAAAGTTCCGTCGTTGCCGGTATGGCTGAGCAGCAGCTCTACAACTACGGAATTCCCTCAGAAGATCTGCACTTCGTCCTGGTGGGCGACAGCGCGTCCGCCGAAGGCGGATTTCTGAACACCTTCCTCGATTCGTTCCCGACATCCTGGCAGCCGTACATCATCGACTGGTTCAAAGCTTTTGGCGCCGACGAGGTGTTGGGGCAGACGACCCCGACGGGTCTTTACGCCACAGACGTGTATTCGCTTTCCGGTGATGGCTGGTCGATCTATGACAATGGCATGAACAACGCCGGGCTGTTCGCTGACCATCTCGAATATCTCGGTCTGACGTCGCAGGAAATCGCTAGTGCGGGTGCGCCCGTCATCGACGGTGTGGGTCCCTTTGCGACCGAGTACTTCACCATCCAGGACTCCATGGTCAACAGCCTCGAAGCGCTTTGGACTCAACTCCAGATCGCCGACAGCATCCTTTTCTAGACGGCCCTGTCGATAGGCTGCCTCGCGAGGTGACACTGACGTCACCCGTTCGAGGAGTACGAGCTCGCGGTGTGGCAGCGCATCCTCGAGGGCACAAGGACTTCGCGGCGGTCGACACCGAGCAGCAGCCCGACTGGGTCACTTAGTTCGCGACTGCTCCAAATAGGTTGCCAGCGCATTGGTTAACCCCTGGCGCGCCTCGTCGAGGTCGGCATACGAGCCGAGTTGACGTTCGGACACCAGGCCACGCATCGCGCCGGGAATCAGGGCCGCCACCTCGCGGACGCGCTGCGGGTCGACTCCCAGACCCGCGAATGCGCTTTGGCAGGTTTCCTGCCAGCTCTTACCCCACGAGAACAGCTCGGCTGCGGTACGCGGAAAGAGCCGTTCCAACTCGTCGGGCTCACGGGGGAGGGTCGCTCGCAGATTTTCGATCGCCCGCGAATCTTGCGACGCCAGACCGTGATACAGGGTGTCGATGATTGCAGCGACCCGATCGCGCAGGGGAGCGTCGGGTTCGGCGCTGGTGAACGACGATATCGTCGCGTCGCGTCGCTCGGCGGTGCGATGCAACACCGCGGCCCAGAACCCGTCGACATCGCCGAACTGATATTGCACCGCGCCCCACGTGGCGCCGCTTTCCTTCGCGATGCGGCTGGCCGACACGGCGCCCGGATCGCCAGTGGCCAGCGAGCGCACCGCCGCGTCCAGCATCGCCTCGCGGGTGGCCAGCCCGCGTTTGTTGCTGCGTCGCTGCTGCACGTCCGCCGATGCCATGTCCCGGATCGTAGCCCTGTCTGGTGCTGTTTCGACGACTCGCAACTCGGGCACCCGAGCGCCTGAAGCGATGTGTTACGACGCGTGCCGTGGAGGCGATGTGCCCGAATTGAACGAAGACCCATTGGGTCGCTCGCAAAAGCTCGAACGCCTCGTCGACGGGCTTGACGAGAAGGTGGCCAACGAACACGAGGCAGAGGGCGTGCCCGGCAACGCCGCCGAGCGGGAAAATGTCGTCCCTACCGAGACCGAGGCGGAAGGCGTCGAGCCGCCCGATTGATGTCCAAAGTTTCATAGCGCCCACTATGAAAAAATCCGAAAGCTCGTTACTATCCGTGGCATGGCTAAGCCGCCACTGTCGATGAAGCCGACCGGTTGGTTCCAGGTCGCCTGGTCCGACGAGATCGGGGTGGGCGACGTCCACACGATGACGTACTTCGGCCAGGAGATGGTCGCCTGGCGCGCGGAGTCCGGCGAACTCACGGTGATGAACGCGTACTGCGAGCACCTCGGCGCGCATCTGGGCTTCGGCGGCAGGGTCGTGGGCGAAGTCCTGCAGTGCCCGTTCCACGGATGGCAGTGGAGCCGCGAGGGTCGCAACGTCTGCATCCCGTATCAGGACCGCCCCAACCGCGGCCGGCGGATCAAGACCTATCCGGTCGTGGAACGCAACGAGTCGGTGTACATCTGGCACGACGTGCAGGGCCGTGAACCGTTCTTCGATGCCCCGGATATCTTCGCCGGCTTCAACGACGGCAGCAGTGCCGCCGACTACTACCCGCAGCAGCGGTTGTTCCGTCAGCGCTTGGAGATGCATCCGCAGTATGTGCTCGAAAACGGCGTCGATTTCGCCCATTTCAAGTATGTGCACAACACGCCGATCGTGCCGGTGTTCACCCGGCACGACTTCGCCGCGCCGGTCTCGTTCGTCGACTTCACCATCACGTTCGAAGGTGACGACAACCAGAAGATCGAGGACATCGACAGCCGCGTCGAGGCGATCAACGGTGGTCTGGGCATCGCGGTGACCAAGAGCTACGGCATGATCGACAATCGCACCATCTCCGCGGTCACCCCGGTCGACGAGTCCACCTCCGATGTCCGATTCATGGTCCACATCGGCCGCACCCCGGGCAAGGACTCCGAGCGCGCCGAAACCCGGGCCCGCGAATTCGGGGACGAAGTCATCCGCCAGTTCCAGCAGGACATCGAAATATGGCGACACCAACGGTATTCGGACCCGCCCGCACTGGCGACCGCAGAACACGAGGGCTTCACCGCGATCCGCACATGGGCCAAACAGTTCTATCCCGATGGCATTGGCGGCAGCGCCGCCGAAGTCTATGCCGCCTCCCAGAAAGGCTCGACCGCATGAAGGCACCGCTACGCGTATTCCAAGTGGCCACCGGCAATGTCGGTTCCGAGATGATCAAACGCATCGCGTTGCGACCCGACCTGGAATTGATTGGCGTGCACTGCTATTCGCCCGACAAGGTCGGCAAGGACTCCGGCGAGCTGGCCGGTACGGCGCCGAACGGAGTCAAGGCGACCGGCAGCATCGACGAGATCATCGCGGCCAACCCGGACGTGCTGACGTTCCACGGCGTGTTTCCCGACGAGGACCTCTACGTGAAAGTGCTCGAGGCGGGAATCAATATCGTCACGACCGCCGACTGGATCACCGGGTGGCACCGCGACACCAACCACCCGCATCCCTCCGGCAAGCCGGTGAGTCAACTGCTGGCCGAGGCCTGCGAGAAAGGCGGCGCGACGTTCTACGGCACCGGAATGAACCCGGGGCTGAATCAGATTCTGGGCGTGGTGTGTTCGGCCGACGTCGCCGAGATCGAGAACGTCACCACGATCGAATCGGTCGACGTGTCCTGCCACCACTCGAAGGACACCTGGATCGAGGTGGGCTACGGACTGCCCGTCGACGACCCGGAGATCCCGGCCAAGCTCGAGAAGTACACCCGCGTGTTCGCCGATTCGGTGTTGATGATGGCCGACTGCTTCGACCTGACTCTGGACGAGGTGAAATTCAGCTACGAGTTGGGCGCCTGCACCAAAGATGTGGATTTGGGTTGGTACATGTTGCCCAAGGGATCGCTGGGCGGCAACTACATCAAGTACCAAGGCATGGTAGACGGCGTCCCGCGGGTGGAGACGCACCTGGAATGGCAGATGACGCCGCACACCGACCCCAGCTGGCACATCAAGGGGTGTTACATCACCCAGATCATGGGTGACCCGTGTGTTTACAACAAACACATGATCTTCCCCAAGCAAGGAGTGGATCTGTCCGATCCGGCGAACTTCGCGTCCATCGGGATGACGGTCACCGGCATGCCAGCGCTGGCGGCCATCGCCGGTGTCGTCGCCGCGCCTCCGGGATTGATGACGAGCGCCGACCTGCCGTTACGCGGATTCGCCGGGCGCTTCAAGCGATAGGCACCGCTCCTCGAACGGCATATTTACGCCGCAAACGCAGAGTGTGACAGCGACGTAACATTCCCGGAACCGATCGTCCCTAATGTCAGCCCACGACAGCTGACCAACTAAGGCGATGGGGACTCAATTGAGCGGCAATGCTGTGCGCCTGCAGGCAATTAACAATGTCGAGGCGTATGTGCCTCCCGCGATCAGTTTTGACCCGGGCGAACAGCCGGGCGAGGTATTCGGGTCGAACGTGTTCACGAAAGCGGAGATGCAGGCCCGGCTGCCGAAGGCGACGTACAAGTCCGTCGTGGCCACGATCGACAAGGGCGCCAAGCTCGATCCGGCTGTCGCCGACGCCGTCGCGGTGGCGATGAAGGACTGGGCACTGGAGAAGGGCGCCACCCACTACGCGCATGTCTTCTACCCGATGACCGGGCTGACCGCCGAAAAGCACGACAGCTTCCTCGAACCGGTCTCCGACGGCCAGACCCTCGCCGAGTTCGCCGGCAAGACCCTGATCCAAGGTGAGCCCGACGCATCCAGCTTTCCGTCCGGCGGTCTGCGCAGCACCTTCGAAGCCCGTGGTTACACCGGCTGGGACGTGACCAGCCCGGCCTACATTCTCGACAACCCGAATGGCAAGACCCTTTGCATCCCAACCGTTTTCGTCTCGATGACGGGTGAGGCGCTGGACTACAAGACGCCGCTGCTGCGCAGCCAACAGGCGATGGGCGCACAGGCCGAACGCATCTTGAAGTTGTTCGGGCACAAGGATCTCAACCACGTGGTTTCGTTCTGCGGCCCCGAGCAGGAGTACTTCCTGGTCGACCGGCACTTCTTCCTCTCGCGTCCCGACCTGATCAACGCCGGCCGCACCCTGTTCGGCGCGAAGCCGCCCAAGGGTCAGGAGTTCGACGACCACTACTTCGGTGCGGTCCCGGAGCGAGTGCTCGGCTTCATGATGGACACCGAACGGGAGCTGTTCAAACTCGGCATCCCGGCGAAGACTCGGCACAACGAGGTGGCACCCGGCCAGTTCGAGATCGCGCCGATGTTCGAGCGCGCCAACATCGCCTCCGACCACCAGCAGTTGTTGATGACGGTGTTCAAGACGATCGCCAAAAAGCACGGTATGGAATGCCTATTCCACGAGAAGCCGTTCGCCGGCGTGAACGGGTCGGGTAAGCACGTCAACTTCTCGATGGGCAACGCCGAGTTGGGATCGCTGCTGGTTCCCGGCGACACCCCGCACGAGAACGCCCAGTTCCTGGTGTTCTGCGCCGCGGTGATCCGCGCCGTGCACAAGTTCGGCGGGCTGCTGCGCGTGTCGGTTGCCTCGGCGACCAACGACCACCGGCTCGGCGCCAACGAGGCGCCCCCGGCGATCATTTCGATCTTCCTCGGTGAGCAGCTCGCCGACGTGTTCGAGCAGATCGCCAAGGGCTCGGCGACGTCCTCAAAGGGCAAGGGCACCATGATCATTGGTGTCGACACGCTGCCGCATCTGCCCACGGACGCCGGTGACCGCAACCGGACCAGCCCGTTCGCGTTCACCGGCAACCGGTTCGAATTCCGGGCACCCGGATCCGGCCAGACCGTCGCCGTCCCGATGATCGTCTTGAACACGATCATGGCCGACTCTTTCGACTACATGGCCACGATCCTGGAGCAGGCTGTCGCCGACGGCGAAGACTTCGATGCGGCCGTGCAGAAACTGCTCACCGAGGTGATCACCGAACACGGCGCGGTGGTGTTCAACGGCGACGGGTACTCGGACAACTGGCAGATCGAGGCCGCCGAACGTGGGCTACCGAACCTCAAGACGACATTGGACGCGATACCCGAGCTGATCAAGCCAGATGCGATCGAACTGTTCGAAAAATACGGCGTCTTCAACGAGCGCGAGCTGCACAGCCGCTACGAAGTCCGCCTGGAGCAGTACGCGCTGACCATCGGTGTCGAGGCCAAGCTGGCGCTGGAGATCGGCGCCACGATCATCCTGCCCGCCGCGATCCGCTACCAGACCGAGCTCGCGCAGAATGTCCTGGCGCTCAAGGCCGCCGGCATGACCGCCAGCACGACTGCGTTGGAAGCGGTTTCGGCTCAGATCGCAGACCTGGAGTCCGGACTGCAGGAGCTCAAGGCGGCACTGGGCGACCACTCGGCGGAGACGGCGCTGGACGAGGCCAAGCACGCGCAGGAAGAATTGCTGCCCGCAATGGCCGCCATCCGAGTCGCCGCCGATGCGCTGGAAGCTGTTGTGGCCGACGACCTGTGGCCGCTGCCCACCTATCAGGAGATGCTGTTCATCCTCTGATGCTTGACTCGGATCGCCCTATAGGCTGGACTCGAAGTCCGTGCCCTGGTTGAGCCCACAGCCGATCGGGTAGTGCTAGATATACCCTGGGAAGGGCGGTACAACCATGCCCTTCGGGCACGATATCGACGGCAGTGAGGCGACAGCGACCACGCTGGCCAATCGCGAAGTCGGCGCGCAGATCGACGTCGACGTCACCGCTCCCACCACCCTGGAGTTTCAAGTTGCTGTCGCACGCGAGCCCGGCCTCGACGTTCGCGAATCGCTGGCGATCACGTTCAATGGCAAGCTAGTTCAGCCTCGCGAGATCATCGGGCCGCACAACACTCGGATCCACTCGATCGAGGTCGGCGAAGGAGCGGTGAGCCTGTCGTATCAGGCGACCGTGTCCGGTGAAGCGGAGCCGGCGCCAATCCGCGACATCGACCTGATCACCTATCTGCGTCCGAGCCGTTACGCCGAGTCGGACAAGTTCTTCGGGTTCGCCGCGACCGAGTTCGGGCAATTCGCCGATTCCGTGACGCTGCTCGAGAAAGTCTCGTCCTGGGTAGGCACGCGGCTCGATTACGTTCCGGGATCCAGTGATCCGATCGACGGCGCCGCGGACACACTACTGGCGGGCGCCGGTGTGTGCCGCGACTACGCGCATCTGGTGATCGCGCTGCTGCGGGCACTGCACATGCCGGCCCGCCTGGCGGCGGTGTACGCGCCGGGTTGCGACCCGATGGATTTTCACGCCGTCGCCGAGGCGTACGTGGACGGGGAGTGGCGCGTCGTCGACGCGACCTGTCTGGCCCCACGGCAGTCGATGGTGCGGATCGCCACCGGCCGCGACGCCGCAGACACCGCGTTCCTGGACAACCACGCCGGCTCAATCACGTTGACGGGCATGACCGTAACCGCTTACGTCGACGGCGAGCTGCCGTTCGACTCGATCGATAATCTAGTCAGCCTGCGCTAGCGCATGTGCAGCCGCTCCCGCAGCGCGTCGGCGAGAAAACGTGTGGTGGACACCGGCCGGAAGTTGCGGGCCGCATCGGTCAGGGCCGCGTGGGACTCCGCGCTGAGCTCGATATCGGCTGCGGCAACGTTGAATTCGAGTTGCTCGACGCTGGATGCCCCGGGGATGGCGACCACCCCGGGGAGGTTGATCAGCCAGGCCAATGCCACTTGTGCCGGTTTGGCGTCGACGTCCTTGGCGACCTCGCGCAGCGTCTGCAACAGCGGTTCGATGCGCCGCAGGTTCTCGGTGCCGAATAACGAGTTGATCGCGCGCACACCACCGGGCCGGTTGTCCACGCCGTACTTGCCACCAAGTAGCCCCTGCGCCAGCGGGCTGTAGGCGATTACCACCCGGTTCTCCCGGTCGGCAAACGGAACCAGATCCTTGAGTGCTTGCGGATGAGCTAGCGAGAAGTGGACCTGGTTGCTGATCACCGGTCGCCCGAGCGCCGCGTCGGCCTGCTTCCACCGCGAGAGCGAGTAGTTCGAAACCCCGGCCGCGCCGATGGCACCGCTGTCGAGCAGGTCACGCATGCCGGGCATGATCACCGAGTCGGGGACCACCGGGTTGGGCTGGTGGATCTGGTACAGCGGAATCCGGTCCAGCTGCAGCCGCCGCGCGCTGGCGCGCTCGCGTTGTTTCACCACCGCCGGAAACGGCGCGACCGGGAAGATCTTGCTGGCCACCGCGACCTGGTCGCGCTCGTCGCCGAGCGCGTCGCCGAGGATTCGCTCGCTCTTCCCGAGCCCGTATACCTCCGCGGTGTCGAAGAAGGTAACGCCCAAAGCGCGTGCGCGACGGACGATGTCGCGTGCCGGGCCAGAGGCGTAACTGTCGCCGTAGCCCCATTCACGGGATCCGAACTGCCAAGTGCCGAGCCCGATCCGGCTGACTCTGCCGATACCGTCGACGTCCAGATACTTCATCTAGCTCACGGTACTGACCGCGGCGGCACGGCGCTCAAGCGACGGCGTGGTGCTTCTCGAGCACCTCGAGGACGTCACTGCTGTGAACAACGTCCTCGTGCTGGCAAAGCTCACGCAGCTCGTCGACGACGGTTTGCAAGGTGTCGAGCCGCTCCGACGCCTCGGTCAGCGTCGTCAGCCAATTGTCGTAGTCACGCTCGTCGTACCCAATCTCCGCTGCCGGGAAATAGGCCAAGCTCATGACGGTCACGCTCCTGTGTCCAGGGTGCCCCTTGCGCGCACCGGATCGCTGTAATGCGCAGCGATTAGCCGGTTGTCAACGTGTCTAAACTCACGATTTCGCACCCCGCCAACTATCCGGAGCCCTCGTCTAAGGCCTCGGAAATCGACCGCGACTACGGAAGCCCGAATGGCTGCGATTACGCTAAGCCTGCGGCGATAGCGTTACAAGAAAGGGCAAAAATGTCACGGACAGTGGTGGTCGGGGCGTCGAGTGGCCTCGGGCGTTGTATCGCGATCGGACTTGCGCAACGAGGCGGACAGATCGCACTGCTGGCGCGTCGTCGCGCCCGGATCGAGGCCGCCGCCGAGGAAGCAGGTCCCGGTGCGACCGCCATCGAATGCGACGTCACCGACGAACAGTCGTGCCGTTCGGCGTTCGACCAAGCCGCCGAGTCGATGGGCGGCATTGACAACCTCATCTACACGCCCGCGATCAGCCCGCTGGTGCGGATGGTCGACACCGGAGCCGACACGTGGCGGCGCATCTTCGACACCAACGTCATCGGCGCCTCCCTGGCGACCGCTGCTGCGATCCCGCACCTGACCGCCTCGGCGGGCAAGGCCGTCTACCTCTCCTCGGACGCCGGCAGCTTCGGACCGCCCTGGCCCGGCCTCGGCGCCTACGGCGTCAGCAAAGCCGCGCTGGAACGACTCGTCGAAGCCTGGCGGGCCGAACACCCCGACGTCGGCTTCACCTCGCTGATCGTCGGCGAATGCGCCGGGGGAGAAGGCGATGCGGCAACCGGGATGAACGCCGGCTGGGATATGGACTTGGCGATGAAGGCCTACCCGCTGTGGGTGTCCGGCGGCTGCATGCCTGGCAAGCTGATGCCCGTCGAAGACCTCATCGAGGTGGTGCAGACCATCCTGCAGACCAATTCCTCGACGTCGATGCCGGTGGTAGTGGCCCGGGGCGCGCCGGCGGCCCAGGTCGCGTTTCCGGACACCAATTAGCCCAAGCCGCAAAGCCAATCGGCACTGCCGCCATCGCGCGTCCTCTACAGTTGCGCTGACAGTCACGAGCGAAGGAGACGCGGATGGCGTGGTTCATGGCCCTGCAAGGCCCACACCACACACCCCACCAGTCGATGGTCTACGAACTCCAAGAGGGGGTGGACGTGGACAAGATCGCCCAGGAAATGCTCAGTTCGGCAACCCTGGACCGGGTTGTGGCTGTTCCAGCGGTGCTGTCGGCGAACAAGCGCCGGCATCAGAAGGTGACGATCTACGTCCGGCCCTCCGCGTGGGGACTGTGGTCGTTCTACGAGTTGTCCGAAGAAGACCGCCGCGAAATGGCCAAGAACAACCCGGTGATCAACGCGCTCGCGGCGGCACAGCAGCGGGCGGCGGCGGCGCAGGGCAAGCAGGTGGCCAGCGGACCGATGACCGTTCAGGTCAACCCGCTGACCGGCCAGGTCGGACCGGCCAACTCCGCCTAGGCGGTGTGCTGACTGTCGCCGGGGTCGTCGTCGAGTGAAACGGCGCCGAGGGTGGTCAGCATGCCCACGGCGGCCCGCTGCCACGTGAACATCTCGGCGCGTTGCCGGGCGCAGGCGCGGCGATGTTCTTCGGGACGGCTGACCACGTTGGCGACCGCTTCGGCGATGGCCTCCGGGTTGTTGTCGGCCAACGCACCGCTGTCGGCGGTGATGATCTCGCCCAGCGCCGACGTGCGCGACACCACGGCCGGCGTGCCACAGGCCAGTGCTTCCAGCGCGGCCAGCCCGAAGGTTTCGTGGGGCCCGGGCGCGAGCGCGACGTCGGCGGAGGCCAGCAACTCGGCGACACTGTGCCGGTCGGAGATGAAGCCGGTGAAATCTATCGGCAGTCGGGCGGCCTGGCGCTGCAGTCTGGCCCGCAGTGGACCGTCGCCCACTACGACCAGCCGCGCCTCGACGCCGGCGTCGCACAAGGCGGCCACCGCGTCGATGCTGCGGTCGGCCCGTTTCTCCACCGACAACCGGCCGCAGTGCACCAGCAGTATCTGGCCGGGTTTGGCCCAGCGCTGACGCACCTGCAGGGAACGGCGCGACGGGTGGAACGTCTCCAAGTCAACGCCGAGCGGAATCGTGACGGTGTTGGTCGCGCCGATGCGATCGAATTCCTCGCGCGCAAACCCCGTAGTGCACACCACGGTGTCGTAGTCGGCCGCGGTGCGACGGTTGGCGAAGTCGGCGAATCGGCGTGCGACGCGACGCGGAAGTACTTGGCCGGCAAGGCGATCGAGACGCTCATGGGAGATCATGACGGTCGTCGAACCGTGGTCGCGACCCCAGCGGCCGAGCGACCTCAACGTCAGCCGGTCGGACACCTCGAGAGTGTCGGGTCGCAAGGACGTCAGCAGCGTCCGCACCGGCCCGGGCAGCACCGCGCGGTATCCACCGGTGAACGGAATCAGTCTGGCGGGCACGGTGATTCGCTCGACGCCGGTCGACAGATGCGCGTGTTCGGCATGGCGCCCCGGCACGATCAGGAAGACTTCGTGACCCGCTGCGCAG
This sequence comes from Mycobacterium sp. 1245111.1, assembly GCF_001673405.1. Classification (GTDB taxonomy): domain Bacteria; phylum Actinomycetota; class Actinomycetes; order Mycobacteriales; family Mycobacteriaceae; genus Mycobacterium. Next base: position 35,518 of record NZ_LZLV01000022.1, read on the forward strand.
TACTCCGCGCCCAACCGATCGACGGCCGTACGCAGGCCACCGGAACGAGGCCCGTAGAAGTTGGCAACCTGAACAACACGCATACTGCCCAGCTCAGCTGGCGCTCGTGTGCGGTCAACGATCTCACACTGACGATCGGCTGAACACGGCGTGAACACCGAAGATCGTGCCTCGAAGCAGGCGGCGTCACAACCGTTTTCCGCAAACACCGGTGTGCCGCTCCATATTCGCTCAACGGATGCGATATTGGTCCGCTGTCCTGGGGTTTGCGGCCGCGGCACCCGGTAGGGTTGGACGTGCGGGTTCTGACCGGCAACGCCGAGGGGTGGCAGCGCGACCGGTCCGAACGACGACGGGGATAGGGAAGAGGAGATGCGCCATTTCGCGACCAGGTCTGTCGCGGCCGGTGTGGGGGTACTCGTCGCGGGTTGCGGCGCCGGCACTCAGCCCAACCACGCGGCGACCACGACCATCACCTCGTTGATCCCGCGGCCGGTGGTCGAACGCGAACTCGAGTCGTTGTTGCTCACGCCAGCGCAGATCAACCCTCTAATGGGCGCGACGGGGATGGCGGTGGTTCGCCGCCGCAACGCCATGTCCGACGACAGCGCCACGATGACGCCGCCGGAATGCCTGGCCATCGACGGTTCGGCGCAGGCCAAGGTCTACGCCGACAGTGGCTTCACCGGCGTGCGCGATCAGGAACTCAACGACGGCGATGCCTTCACTCACTACGCCGAGCAGGCGGTGGTGCTGTTTCCGACCGTCAAGCAGGCCCACGTCTTCTTCGTCGCGTCGGGTCTGCGCTGGCCGCAATGCCATCACTACATGCACACGCAGAGCCGGACGCAGTGGGACGTCGGGCCGATATCAACCGACAACGACGACCTGAGCGCCGTCTCGACGCAGGAAGACGCGAAAGCCGGCGGGTGGGCCTGCGGTCGCGCGCTGGCCGTCAAAAACAACGTCGTCGTCGACGTCAACACGTGCAGCGCCAACCCCGCAAGCTCCGCGGTCGACATCGCCAATCAGATCGTCGCGAAAGTTGTTTCGCGGTAACCGATCCCGCTAGTCCGGCGACGAGGGCCCCAGCAGCCTCGCTTCTTCGAGATCCATCGAGGCCTGTAGTTCGAGTAGGACGATGTCGTCGATGCGACGTTGGTCGCGCAGCTCGGTGATGGCGCGGCGCTTGTGTTCGAGGACGCCGAGGCGCACTTGCCGGATCAGATCGCTTTTCGCCTCGGCCTCGCTGCGGGTCGAGCCGTCGTCGCTGGCTCTGACGAGCGCCGCGTGCTGTTTGAACTCGGCGTGCAGCCGATCTTGCAGCGCGTCGCTGACTCCGAGCTCCGCGGCCACCACCGGCAGCGCATCGAGCGCGGCCTGCGCGCTGGCGCAGCGAGCCAATCGCAACTCGTCGGCATGGGCCTCGTCTTCGGGGATTTTGGCCCAACGCACAACGCTGGGCAGCGTGCTGCCCTGGACGATCACCGTCGTCAAGATCACGAACGAGACCACGAAGATGATCAGGTTGCGATCCGGAAACGGCGCGCCGCTACGGGTGGTCAGCGGGACCGCGATCGCGGCGGCAAGCGATACCGCTCCGCGGAAACCGGCCCAGCCGGAGACCATGCGTTGGCGCCAATCGATGCGGCGCGCACGCTGCGCTTCGCGACGATCGACGGCGCGGATCAGCCACGTGGTGGTCTCGGTCCAGACCAGCCGCAGTCCCACGACGACGATGGTGATGGCGACGGCCATCACGACCGCGTGGTGGATGCCGCCGTCCACCCGTGCGACGCCGCGCACCGCGCCGGGCAGCTGCACGCCGACGAACACCCACAGCGAGCCGTTGATGAGAAACGTTGCGATGTCCCAAAATGCGAACGACACCAGCCGGGAGCGGGCCCGAATGACCCGCGGCGAGGCGTAGGCGAGCATCAGGGCGCTCACCAGGACGGCGACCACGCCGCTGCAGTCGAATTCGTTGGCAAGCAGGAACGCGGCGAATGGCGTAAGCAGACTGAGCGCCGCTTCTTCCTGCGGTGCATCGAGTCTCGTTCGGGCGACCGTCACGACGCCGCCGACCATCAGGCCCGCGGCGATCCCGCCGAGGTAGGACTCGACGAATCGGATGGTCAGGTCGAGCGGGCCGACTTGTGCGCCGCCCATGGCGACCGAAACCGCGACACCGAACAACACGAGCGCCGTGCCGTCGTTGATGATGCTCTCCGCCTTGAGCACGGTCAGCGTGCGGCGCGGAAGCCGCTTCGCCAGACCGGCGACAGCGGAGGCGTCGGTCGGGGAGAGCACGGCGCCCAGCACCGCCGCGGCATGGGACTCCATCCCGAAAGCCCGTGCCGTCCACGACACCGCGATCGCGTTGGCGATCACCAAGCCGACGCTGAGCAGCAGGATGACGCGTGCGTTTGCGCGGATTTCGCGAAAGCTGGTGTTCAGACTCTCCCAGTAGAGAATCGCGGGCAGGAACAGCAGCAGCACAATTTCGCCGTCGAGCCGGACGTGACCGAACCGCGGGATCAAGCCGAGCAGCGCACCGAGGCCGATCAGCAGCACCGGGGGGCCCACCCGGTAGCGCCGGCCGACCACCGTCCCCACGATGACGACGGCGGTCAGCACAACGATGACGACGAGCCCGAACATCAGCACATCATGCTGTACGCGACGGACGAGTGTCGTCAGCGCACCGGAATCAGCGCGGCGGCGTCCACGAGATCGGCAGGGTCTTGATGCCGTGGATGAACGGCGACAACAACCGCGACGGCTCGTCCGTGGCGACGATGTCGGGTATCTCGCGATGCAATTCCTGGAACATCACCCGGATTTCGCGACGGGCCAGGTTGGCGCCGAGGCAGAAGTGCGCGCCGCCGCCGCCGAAGCCGACATGCGGATTCGGGTCGCGGGTCACGTCGAACTTCCACGGGTCGGCGAACTTAGCCTCGTCGCGGTTGGCCGAGCAGTACCACAGGGTGGCCTTGTCGCCGGCGGCCATCTGGATCCCGTGCATCTCGAAATCACGGGTGAGCGTGCGCCGCATGTAGACCACCGGCGAGGCCCACCGCACCACCTCTTCGACGGCCGTGTGCGACACCGCGTCGAAGTCGGACCACCACGCCTCGCGCTGCTCCGGGTAGCGGGTCAACGCGACCAGTCCATGGCTGATCGCGTTGCGTGTCGTCTCGTTGCCGGCCACCGCGAGCAGGATGAAAAACGACGCCACCTCGGCTGAGGTCAGCCGCTCGCCGTCGACCTCGGCCTGCACCAGGCTGGTCGTCAGATCGTCGTGGTGGTTGACGCGACGGTCCTCGGCCAACGCGCTGGCATAAGCACCGATGTCCGCCGACACCTTCAGGAAGTCGTCGAAGTCGGTGGTCAGATCGGGGTCGCCGAAGCCGAGAATGACGTTGGTCCAATGGAATATCTGCTGATGGTCTTCCTCGGGGATGCCCATCATGTCGCAGATGACTTGCAGCGGCAGCGGACCGGCCAGCTCCGCGACGGCCTCGCCGTTGCCGTCGGGATGCTTGGCGACCATGTCGGCGACCAGGCGCCGGGCCCGCTCGCGCACCGATGTCTCTATGCGCGCCACCACTTTCGGCGTGAACGCCCGGCTGACGATCGAGCGCAGCCGTTGGTGCCGTGGGTCGTCGAGCACGATCATCGAGCCGAAATACTCCGACACCTCCGGCGTCTGCTCGTTGATCGTGATGTTGGGGCTGGAGCTGAAGATGTCGGGGTGACGGCTGGCGAAGTAGACGTCGTCGAGCCCGGTGATGGCCCAGTGCCCGTCGCCCTGCTCGAAGCCTTCCTGCACGGGTTCGGACCAGAACGAGATCGGCGCCTCGCGTCGAAGCGTGGCGAACGCACCGTCACGCTGATCGTCGTCGAGCCCCCAGAACTTCCATTCGCCGAGATCGATGTCGCCGAGCGGGATCTCCGGCGGCGCCGTGCCGTTCACTCGGGTCGCAAGACTCATGCGGCCGTCCGGTTACGTCGAGCAGACGGTACGGGCCGGCGCGCCATTCGCCGTCGCCTGATTGACGACCTTGCCGTCGACCAGGATCGTGCACGTGATCGACCCCGGGCTCTGGGCGCTGATCACGAACACCCTGCTGGCGATGACGGTGAAGTCTGTCTTCCACGGCAGCGTCACGTGCGCCTCTTGCCGCTGGCCGCTCTCCACCTGGTAGGAGACGTAGTCGGCGACCGGGGCGCTGCCACTCAACTGGTAGGTCACCTTGGTGGGCGGGTCCGCCTGCGCCGTTCCGCCCAGGCCAACCGTGGCCGCGAACACGGTCAGGGTCGCCACGAAGATCGACTTGCTGGTCATGGTCATACATCGTGTCCCGCAGGCCGGCCGCGTGGGTCGGTTTTCCGGGTTCTTTCCCAAATGCCGAGTTGCGGCGTGCCGCCACCGAACCGATGCCCAACAATTGTCGTGACATCGAAGAGAACGCCGCGGCGAAGGAGATGATCGATGACGGAACCGACCGGGCCACCGGGGACCGCGCGTCCCGGGCGACGCGAGATTCTGCGGGGCGCCGCGGCGGTGAGTGCTTTCCTCGCGGTCGATGCCGCCGCGTTGCTGACGGCATTCAACTGGATCGGCCCGAAGCGGTTGACGCCGCACGCCTTCCTCGACGTGTTCAACAATGCGTTCGGCCGCCATCACGGATACCGCACCAACCACGCCAAAGGTGTGTCCGTCACGGGCTGGTTCGACAGCAACGGCAACGGCGCGGAGTTGACGACGGCAGCGGTGTTTGCGCCCGTCCGCACCCCGGTGATCGGTCGATTCTCCGCGGCCGGCGGCAACCCGCACACCGCAGATGCGGCCGCAGCGGGGCGCGGACTGGGCCTGGCCTTCGGCTTTCCGGGCACCCAGCAGTGGCGCACGGCGATGCTGAATCTTCCTGTCTTTCCAGACCCTTCGCCGCAAAGCATGTATGACCGGCTGGTGGCCTCGGCGATCGTGCCGGCCACCGGCAAGCCCGACCCGACCGCGATGACGCGGTTCTACGCAGCTCACCCGCCGGCCCAGCGGGCCATGTCGATCCTCAAGGAGCACAAGCCCACACCTGGCTTCGCCGACAGCACCTTCAGCAGCCTGAGCGCTTTCTACTTCGTCAACGCATCGGGTCAGCGGATACCGGTGCGGTGGTCGCTGACGCCGCTGCAGCAGGCGCTGCCACCGTCGACGGGTCCCGACGCACTGTTCGGTCCGCTCGTCGCGCAACTGCGGGCCGAACCCCTGCGCTGGCGGTTGATGCTGACGGTCGGCAAACCGTCGGATCCCACCAACGACGCCACGCTGCCGTGGCCGGACGACCGCCGCAGCATCGACGCGGGGGTGCTCACCCTTGACTCGGTCGCCAACGACGCGAAGGGCAACGCGCGGGACATCAACTTCGATCCGCTGGTGCTGCCGCCGGGCATCGAGCCGTCCGACGATCCGCTGTTGAGTGCGCGGTCCGCCGTCTACGCCGCGTCCTACCGTCGCCGAACAGGGGAGAACCTATGACCGAGCCGGCTAAGTTCACGGGGTTGAGCAGGCTTTTGCATTGGCTGACGGCCGCTTTGGTGTTCAGTGCGCTATTCGTCGGGTTCGTGATGGTCAATTCGGTGGGCTCCTATGCCCAGCTGATCGTTGTGCACAAGGCGCTGGGTGCGCTCATCCTGCTGGTGATGGTGGTGCGGATTGTCAATCGCTGGACTCACCACCCGCCGGCCTGGCCGCCGACGATCGGTGCGCTGGAGGGCCGCCTCGTGGGGCTGTCCGAAAAGCTGTTGTATACGCTGCTGCTGCTGCAGCCACTGGTCGGTTGGGCGATGCTGTCCGCGGCCGGCGGCCCGATTGTCGTTTTCGGCATCGTTCACCTACCCCGGATCGCGCCTTTCGACGCGCAGCTGTATTGGGTTCTGCGCCAAGCTCATTCGGTGATTGCATACACACTGATGGCCGTGATCGCCGCACACATCTCGGCGGTGCTGCTGCACACGCTGACGCTGCGCGACCGACTGATCGAACGGATGACTTTCCGATTTCGGACAAAGGTCGACCGCAGCCGCGCCTAGGGTGATCGAGGGTCCTCGATTCAGAAGGTGGCGCATGGCGCATGGCTAAACGGGTTGTGGTGTGGGGTACCGGCTTCGTCGGCAAGATGGTGATCGCCGAAATCGTCAAGCATCCGGAGTTCGAGCTCGTCGGCGTCGGGGTCAGCAATCCGCAGAAGGTCGGCCAGGACGTCGGTGAAATCTGCGGGCTCGGTGCACCGGTCGGCGTGACCGCCACCGACGACGTCGATGCGCTGATCGCGCTGCAACCCGACGCGTTGGTGCACTACGGGCCGACCGCCGCGCACGCCGACGCCAACATCGCGCTGATGACGCGTTTTCTACGCGCGGGCGTCGACGTCTGCTCGACGGCAATGACGCCGTGGGTATGGCCGACGATGCACCTCAACCCGCCGAACTGGATTCAGCCGATCACCGAGGCGTGCGAGCTGGGTCAGTCGTCGTGCTTCACCACCGGCATCGACCCCGGGTTCGCAAACGACCTGTTTCCGATGACGCTGATGGGGCTGTGTTCGGAGGTACGCACGGTTCGCGCCTCCGAACTGCTGGACTACACCAACTACGAGGGCGACTACGAGATCGAGATGGGCATCGGCCGCGAGCCCGAATTCCGGCCGATGCTGGAAAACCGGGACGTGCTGATCTTCGCGTGGGGCGCCACCGTCCCGATGATCGCCCACGCCGCCGGCATCATGCTCGACGAGATCACCACAACGTGGGACAAGTGGATCACGCCCAACGAACGCAAGACCGCCAAGGGCGTCATCCCGGCCGGACACGTCGCCGCGGTCCGCTTCACCATCAACGGTATTTACAAGGGCGAGACCAGGATTCAGCTCGAACACGTCAACCGCATCGGGCTGGACGCGGCGCCGGACTGGCCGGCCGGTACCAAGGACGACGTCTACCGCGTCGACATCGAAGGCACACCGAGCATCTCGCAGGAGACCGCCTTCCGGTTCACCGACGGATCCGGACGAGACGCGGCCGCCGCGGGTTGCTTGTCGACCGGACTGCGCGCGCTGAACGCGGTTCCGGCCGTCAACGACCTGCCACCCGGCTGGGTCACCGCCCTGGACCTACCTCTGATTGCCGGGGTCGGCACGATCCGCTAGACGACGTGGCTGCCAGGCCGAACCAGGGCAGCCGATAGGTTGGTGTCTGATGCGCGCGATGAGACAACATGGCTGACGGCGAACGGCCGGCGTTAGGCCTTTCAATTGGAGCCACCAACCTGGCGGCGGTTACCGCCGACCGGGCGGTGACCCGCAAGCCGGTGCTCACGCTGTACCGGCAGCGGCCGCCCGAGGTCGGCGTACCGTCGGAAAATCCCAAGCTCACCGAGCCCGGCCTGGTGATCACCGATTTCGTTGACCGGGTGGGCGATCCGGGCGGCATCACCGCCGCCGACAACACCACGCATCGTGCCGAGACGCTGATCGCCGACGCCTTGCGGGCGCTGGCTTACACCGCGACCGACGGGCGCGCCCTGCCGGACGCGGTCGCCGTCACCCATCCGGCGCACTGGGACGCGGCCGTGGTGAACTCCGTGCGGCTAGCGCTGGGGCGCGTGCCGGAATGGTCGCGCGGACCGCTGGTCCTGCTGCCGGACTCGGCGGCGGCGTTGTTCGCGTTGTACGCCAACCCCGGCGTGCCGAGCACCGGAATTATCGCCGTGTGCGACTTCGGGGGGTCCGGCACGACTGTCAGCCTGGTGGACGCCGCAAATGGCTATCAAGCCATCACTCAACCTGCCCGCCACACCGAATTCTCCGGCAGCCGGATCGATCAGGCGCTGCTGACCCACGTGATCGGGAATCTCTCGACGGAGGGTTCATTCGACACGTCGGCAACATCGGCGATCGGGTCGCTCACCCAGTTGCGGACCGCGTGCCGTGACGCCAAGGAACGGCTTTCATCGGCGACCGAAACCCAGCTCACCGCCGAGGTGCCGGGCTACCACGGCGAAATCCAGGTCACCCGAAGCGATCTCGACGACGCTATCCGTCAACCGTTGGACGGTTTCATTGGCTTCTTCCACGACGTGTTGCGGCGCAACGGAATTCAGCCCAGCGACTTGGCTGCGGTGGCGTCGATCGGCGGTGGTGCCAGCATCCCGTTGCTGACCAGGACGCTGTCGCAGGAGTCCGGTGCCCTCGTCATCTCCGCGCCCCGGCCGCACCTGACCGCTGCCGTCGGCGCGGCCCTGCGCGCGGCGCGCGGGCCGGACGACGGCGCAACGGGGCTGGCGCCGACGGCGCTCGGACCGGTGAGCGAAGCGACGGCGCTGGCACCGACGGCGCTCGGACCGGTGAACGAAGCGACGACTATGTCCGCGATGCCGGTCGAGCCCGCGGCCGCTCCGGCCCTGGCGTGGTCGGAAGCCGACGACGACTCCGGCATCTTGCCGCTACGACCTGGCGAGTACGACGAACCTCGCACCGGCGGCCGTGCGGTGCCCGTGCCTCGGGCGCGGGAAGAATTCGCCGAACCGGACGTGGTCGGGGCTACCGGCGATCCCTGGTATCGCCGTCCGCTGGTGGTGGCGGTCGGCACGGCGCTGGCACTGCTCGTGATCGCCGGGGGTCTTTTCCTCACGCTGCGGCACACATCGGGCAGCGCCCCGAGCACGCCGTCACCCAGCGTGATCACGACGCCCGCGCCGTCGATGCCGACATCGAGCGAAACCACCGCGAGCCAGGAGCCGACCACAAACCCGCCATCGTCCAGCGAGCCCACCACGAGCCCGCCCGCCTCGACGACCAGCGAAACACCAACGCCGACAACGACAACGACGACCGAGGCTCCGACGACAACGACGACGACCTCGCAGGCGCCGACGACGACCGCGCCCTCGCAGGCGACGACGACGGATCGACCGTTATTCCCGCGGCGTCCCGGCGGTCGGCTTTTCCCCCAACCGGGCGGACGCTAGCTCGCGTCTTCCTTCTGGGCGTCAGCCTTGTGCTGCTCGTCGTCCTTTTTCTTCTGCTCTTCCTTGCCGAACTTCGGATTACCGTCGTCGTCAAGCCACTCGTTGACCGCGACTCCGGTGATCGTGTTGTCGGTGCCGGGCAGGATCGCCGTCTCCCGGTTGTCGTCGTAGGCCCGAGTCATCTGCTCGACCTTTTCTCTACCTTCGTCACTCAGGTCCTCCGGACCGGGTTTGTGCTGCTCCTCGCCGGTGGATTCCTGGTCTTTGTCGCCCTCGTCGCTTAGCTCAGGCGTGTCCTCCTGGCCCTTTTCTTCCGCTTCTTCCGCGCTCATGGCTCTCCGTCCTCGTTGCGACCATTTCTTGGCGCTTAGCCAGGGCTACCCGATGCCGTGAGGTCCAAACGGCGCGACCGTGCCCGGTGTCTGCCACACTTCGGAGCATGCGCAGCGGGCGGATCGCAGGAATTGTCCGGATGGCCGCGATCCTGCTGATGGTCGGATCGGCAATCGGTTTCATCGTGAGCCTGGTGCTCGGCGCCTTCGTGCTCGACAAATACAACGCTTACGGCGAAGTGCCGATCCCGGGCACGGCAAAGCTGCATCTGCCCGCCGGCCGGGTAACGGTCAACTTCCACACGGTGACCGTCGGAAACTCGTCCGGCGGCGGCCTGCCCGTGCCACACCTCGTGCTGGACATCGATCCGCCCGCGGGTGTGGCCAACCCGAAGGTCACCGAAAGCGTCGGCGGCTCAACCTCGGTCAACAACGACATCCACCGTCGGGTCTGGGTGGCGCAGATCCCGGTCGACGGTGACTACATCATCACGACCAGCGGCGAGGTCAATGGGTTCATCAGTCCCCGAATGGCTTTCGGTCGTGACAGCGGCTCGAACCATGCGTGGCCGGGCATCTGCGCCGGCGTTTTCGTCATCGGACTGGCCGGCACGGTCTTTACGTCGGTCTGGCGGTCCCGCGCCAAGCCCGCGGCGTCCGATTCCCCGCCGTGGCAGGCAACCCCACCGGCCGTCGACCACCCTGTGGTGATCCCCTTCGACGAGGCGGTGAAGATCGAGCAGCTGAAAACCCTTGCAGCACTGCGGGATTCCGGGGCACTGACCGAGAAGGAATTCCAGGCCGAAAAGCGCAGGGTGCTCGACGGCGGTTAGTGGCCGCGGGCGACCCATTCGTCGTAGTGCACGATTTCGTCGCCGATTCGGGTGG
>NZ_LZLV01000023.1 GCF_001673405.1 Mycobacterium sp. 1245111.1
AAGGTCTATCTCGGCGGCACAGCCGCGACCTATAAGGACATGCACGACGGCTCCAACATCGACCTGTTGATCGCCGGGATTGCGGCGGCCACCTTGATTTTCGTCATCATGCTGGTGATCACCCGAAGCGTGGTGGCGGCCGTCGTGATTGTCGGCACGGTGCTGCTCTCGCTGGGCGCGTCGTTCGGGCTCTCGGTACTGCTCTGGCAGTACATCCTCGGCATGAACCTGCACTGGATGGTGCTCGCGATGTCGGTGATCGTGCTGCTTGCCGTCGGTTCGGACTACAACCTGTTGTTGATATCCCGCTTGAAAGAGGAGATACCCGCCGGGCTGAAGACCGGGATCATCCGCGCGATGGGCAGCACCGGCAAGGTGGTGACCAACGCCGGTCTGGTGTTCGCGTTCACGATGGCCTCAATGGTGGTCAGCGACCTGCGCATCATCGGCCAGGTGGGCACCACCATCGGTCTCGGCCTGCTGTTCGACACGTTGGTGGTGCGCTCGTTCATGACGCCGTCCATCGCCTCGCTTCTGGGGCGCTGGTTCTGGTGGCCGATCAAGGTGCGACCACGGCCGGCCAGCGCGATGCTGCGACCCACCGGGCCGCGCTCGCTCG
>NZ_LZLV01000024.1 GCF_001673405.1 Mycobacterium sp. 1245111.1
CTTCTCGTGATCGTCGGCGTACTGGCCGCCGGCCTGATCGGCTGGATCTTCGGCGGATATCCCGGCGCCGCAGCAGGTTTGGTACTGGGCATCCTCGTCGGCGCGGTCCCGTGGCGCCGGCATCAGCTGTGGTCGTGGCTGATCCTGCTGCGGCAGCGTGGCCGCGCGATCACGCTGAGTGAACCCATCACGGTCGCCAACGACCGCTCCGGTGGTGGCGTGCGTTACCAGGACGGTGTCGCTGTGGTCGCGGTGCAGTTGCTCGGCAAGGCGCACCGGCCGACGCTGTTCACCGGGTCGACGGCCACGTACACCGAGAACACGATCGACGTCGCCGAGCTGCGGCCGCTGCTGCAACAGAGCCTGGGGCTCGCTCTCGACTCTTTGAGCGTGGTCAGCGTCGGGTCGCGCCGGCGCAGCACCGGCGACTATCCACGCGTCTACGACACGCTGATCGGCACGCCCCCCTACGCCGGGCAGCGCGAGACGTGGCTGATCGTGCGGATCAGCGCCCTGCGCAACGCCGAGGCGCTGCAGTGGCGCACTTCGATCGGGACCGCGACGCTGGCTGCATCCCAGCGAATCGCAGCGGCGTTGCGGCAGAACGGTATTCGCGCGAAGGTCGCGACCGCCACCGACATCGTGGAGTTGGAGCGACGGCTGGGCAGTGTCGGGCTGAACGCGCACCACCAACGCTGGCGCACCACCCGCGGCGAGGGTGGCTGGCTCACCACCTACTGGTATCGGCCGGGCGATATCAACGCCGACAATCTGGCACATGCGTGGGCGCTGCGCGAAGACGGAATCATCCAGAACATCACCGTTTTCGGTGATGGCAGCATGTGGGCGACGGTGACCGTGCGGAGCGCGCAGCCGCCGACGGCGCCGCCCAGCGTCATGTTCCGGATCCTGCCCGGCGAGCAGGCCCGCGCGATTGCCGCCAACCTCTGCGGGCCGATGCCCACACTGCGGGGTGTTCGGCGCGGCGTGCTCGACCGGCCGCTGGTCATTCCGATCGGGCCCTCCGGTGTGCTGCTGGGCAAGGTGGATGCCGGTAACCGGTTGATGCTGCCGCTCGACGATCCGGGGGAGTTCAGCCGCGTGCACATCGCGGCACAAGACGTGCTGGCCAAACGCATCGTGGTGCGGCTGGCGGGCGCCGGTGAGCGCATCACGGTGCACACCCGCGACTTGCAGAGGTGGGCCAGTGTGCGGATGCCCGAGATCGCGGTGGGCACCCAGGTCCGGCCGATCGCCGGCACGACGGTCAGCGTGGTCGACGGAACCGTCACCCCGGCGCCGCGGCCCAACACGTTGATCTCCATCGGGGAGCCGGGCACGCCCTATCGCGGGTCCGCTGACGTCGTCATCACGCAGATCGGTCCCGCGACGATCGATGTGACGGCGGCCGGCCAATTGCATACGGTTGAGGTCGAGCTGTTTCGGGCCGAGAATCGGTACATATCCTTGGAACCGACGACTATCGGCAGCTCTGAGCTCGAACCGGTGGACTAGGGGAGCGGCGCTTGACGAGCAGTACCGACACGGTCGCCGCGCGCAAGCGGTTCGATCAGGCGATGGCGGTCTTCGACACCGATGTGTCGACCGCGCAGACGCGATTTCGCGAGGCCAGCGAGTTGGACCAGTCGATGGCCGATGCATGGCTGGGCCGAATCGCGGCCGGCGACGAGGAGCTGTCCACGTTGCAGCAGCTGTACGCCTATGGAGCCCGGCTGCATCGCGAGACCAACCGACTCGGTGTGCGACTCTCGGCGGCGATCAAGGCCGGGCCGTTCCTGTCGATCTCGGTGACCGAGTCTTCGCACGCCGGCCTGGCGCTGGCCAGCGCGCTGATCGATGATGGCCAGTACGAGAAAGCCGAAGCGCTGCTGAAAGATCCAGCCCTGCTGGACACTTGGGAGAACCACCAGTGGCAGCAGTACATCCGGGGCTACCTGATGTTCGCCACCCAGCGCTGGCCCGACGTGATCTCGATAGCGGCGACCGTCCTGCCGCCGCAGGCGATCATCATGTCGGCGGTCACCGCGGCCACCAATGCGCTCGCCGCGCACGCAGCCGCCCACCTCGGGCAGGCGCGGGTGGCGCTGGACTGGGCTGACCGGGTCGATCTGCGGGCCGGCGGGTCGGCCGAGGCACGTCGCTCCCAGTTGACCGACACCGCGGTGACGGCGATCGATCCCAACGAGTTCCCTTTGATCGCAGCCGATCTCGCCTACGTCCGCGGGATGGCACACCGCCAGCTCGGCGAGGAGGACAAGGCTCAGATCTGGCTGTCCAAGGCGACGATCAACGGCGCGCTGATCGAAGCGGCCAAGGACGCACTCGCCGATCACCAGCTGCAGCTGGTGATCACCGACGAGGAGACCATCAACACCCGCAGCAACAAGTGGGACGTCAGCACCGAACGTTCGGCGTCGGACCGCCGCGACGAGCAGAACGAGGAACGTCGCGAGGAACTGCTGAACGAGGGCCGAGCGCTGCTCAACAACCAGGTGGGGCTGAGCGAGGTCAAACAAGCGGTGGCGGAACTGGAAGACCAGATCGAGGTCCGCGCGCTGCGGATGGCGGCCGGGCTGCCGGTCACCAACCAGACCAACCACATGCTCCTCGTCGGCCCGCCGGGTACCGGTAAGACCACGACGGCCGAGGCGCTGGGCAAGATCTACGCCGGGCTAGGCATCGTGCGGCATCCCGAGATCATCGAAGTCAAACGCGCCGACTTCTGCGGCGAGCACATCGGTGCGTCCGGCCCGAAAACCAATGAGCTGATTGCCCGTTCACTCGGCCGGATCCTGTTCATGGACGAGTTCTACAGCCTGGTCGAGCGTCACCACGACGGCCGGCCGGACATGATCGGCATGGAAGCGGTCAACCAGCTGCTGGTGGCGCTCGAGGTGCACCGGTTCGACTTCTGCTTCATCGGCGCCGGTTACGAGAAGGAAGTCGACGAATTCCTCACGGTCAATCCGGGTTTGGCGGGCCGGTTCAACCGCAAGCTGCGGTTCGCCTCCTACGCTCCCGACGAGTTGGTCGAGATCGCCGTGCGCTACGGCCAACCGCGGGCGACGGTGATCGAGCCGGCCGCGCGCGAGGCGCTGAACATGGCGTGCAAGACGTTGCGCGCCTACCTGGCTCCGGACGGCACGCACGGGATCGACGTGATGCAGAACGGACGTTTCGCCCGCAACGTCGTCGAACGTGCGGAGCGGCTACGGGATTCCCGGGTGGCGGCCCAGCACCGCATCGACAAGGGCTCGGTGACCGTCGAAGACCTCGAGACGCTGCGCACCCAGGACATCGTCGCGGCGGTGACCGACGCCTGCGCGGAGAAGCATGTGCCGGTGCAGCTTTAAGCGGTCAGCGCATCGAGCCGGAAGACCGCGAGGCGAGCTGAACGTTGTAACTTTTCAAGCCGCCGGATCGTCGTGAGTACATGAGCAATTCCGTCGAGGACGTCGCCGAGGCTTGGCGACTCCATCGCCCGTACCTGGTCAACCTCGCCTACCAGATGCTCGGCGACGTCGGTGATGCCGAAGACGTTGCGCAGGAAGCGTTTCTGCGGCTCTCGCGAGCCGACGTCGACGAGATCGACGACGTACGCGCCTGGCTCACGGTGGTCGCCGGCAGGTTATGCCTGGATCAGGCGCGGTCGGCTAGGGCCCGCTACGAACGGCCCGACGACATCGGACAAGAGGCGGTCGCGGTCAACCAGCCCGCCCGGCTGGACCCGGCCGAGCGGGTGACGCTGGACGACGAGGTTCGCACGGCGCTGCTGGAGGTGCTGCACCGGCTGAGTCCCGGCGAGCGGGTGTCGTTCGTCCTGCACGACGTGTTCGCTGTTCCGTTCGACGCGATCGCGGAGACCGTGGGCCGGCCCGTCGGAACCTGTCGACAGCTGGCCCGCCGAGCGCGGTCGAAATTCGCTCTGGCACAGCCGAAACCGGCCGAGGTGTCGACTGCCGAGCATCAGCTGGTCACCGAGAAATTCATCACGGCCTGCGCGAACGGCGATTTGCAGGCGCTGGTCGAGGTGCTCGACCCGACGGTGTGGGGTGCGGGCACGGTCCTGGCCGATCCCGCCCCGCCGTTGCAGATCAATCATGGGCCGCACGACGTCGCGGTCAACCTGCTGCGTTACCTGGGCCCGGGCGCGACGCTGGTGAGCGGCCCGGCGGGTCAACCGGTGCTGCTGGCGTTCGCGGAGCGGCGCCTGTTCGCGGTCATCGTGCTGACGATCGGCGAATCCCTGGTGACAAAGATCGAGGCCACCGCCGACCCGTCGGCGCGGGTCTAGCCCCGCGAGGGCTCCGGCCGGTTCGCGAAGAACCCGGCGATCGTCGCGGCGATCTCCAAGAACTTGCGGCGGGTCTTGCGGCCCAGCTCGGTTTGCACGTCGATGACGCCGCCGGGCCGCAGGTGCGGATCGAATGGCACTTCGACCACCGTCTGGCCACGCTCGAGGAACTGGTGAGCCAGCGCTGATCGGTGCCGCTTGTCCGAATGGCCGTCGGAGTCGTTGAGCACCACCACGGTCCGGTGCAGCAGACCGGTACGCCCGTGTGCGGACAGCCATTCCATCGTCTGCGCCGCGGCCCCCGCGCCGTCGGCCCACGGCGACGACACCACGATCAGCGCGTCGAGATCGCTCAGCGCCTCCTGCGTCACCGGGGCGTCCATCGTGGAACCGCAGTCGATGATCGCAATCGTGAAATGGCGATCCAGCCGCGAGGTCGCCTCGCGATACAGCGCAGGATCGAGTACCCGGCGTGGCCCGGCCGTCGGCTCCCCGGCCAGCACGTACAGCCCCGCCGAATTGCTACCGACCCGGCTACTGACATCGGCGAACGACCGAAGGTTTTGGTCGGCGGCGATCTCCCAGTATGAGCCGTTGGTCCGCGGGTCGATCCGGCTACCGAGCCGGCCGAACGCGGTGTCGGCGTCAATCGCGACCACCCGGTCCTGACGACGGAGCTCGGCGAAGATCGACCCGACGCTCGCGGCCACGGTGGTCTTGCCGACCCCGCCCTTGCCCAGCACCCCGACTTTGTAGTTGCCCCGCAGGGTCGAGGCGATGGCGGCCTCGTAGGCGGCATCCTGTTTCTCTGCGGCCGATGGCCCGGGGTTGACCAGCCCGAAGGTGGCCTTGAAGACGATGCGCTGCCAGCCGTATTTCGGCCCCGGGCCGCGTGGCGCGGGGGCGGCCGGCGAGAAGTCGACGTTGCTCCACGATGGCTGGGCCGGCGGTGCAGGGGGCGGTGGAGCGGGCCGTGGTGGTGGCGCCGGACGGGGAGCGCCGGCCAGCGGCCGCGGAGGTGGTCCTGGCGGGCCGCTCTGCGGAACGGGGCGCCGGCGGTCTCTGAGGAAGTCGTCCGGCTCGGTCATGAACTCGTCGAAATCGAGATGTCGGGCCCTCTCAAGCTCATGGATGCATGGTAGAGCCGTCGGCTGTGGCGCAAGGTTGCGATCACTAATTGCGCAGGTCAGGCCGCTCGCGTTCGGGTGTGACGGAAAAAACCCCGGGCAACTTTTGTGCCAGGACGGCGGGCGGGCGGGCGGGGTGGGTCGAGGCGTTTGCACGAACGCCAGGATCCGCTGGTACAGCCGCGCTGCCACGGCTTTTGGTGACCTGGATCACCGGCCACGGGGGCCCGTTGTGAGCCGGGCGGCCCTGTCGGACCTGCGACGACCGCAATCACAGCAAACTGTCCCGTCGCGGCGTCCGGAAACCGCACGTTGGTCGAGCTCGTCCCCGTCGTCCCCGACCCCTTCAAATACCGTGCGGCACAACGGGACCGGGCTCGGAAGTATATGTGCCGCGTCACATCGGCGCGGCATGGCCGGTCGAGGCGTTAAGATGGACCAAGTTGGCATGTCAGGCGGGTTTTGTCATATCGTTTTACGACTTGTCGAAAACCGGTAACCGGGCCACCGTTCAGCGCCGTACGGATACTCCCAACCGGGATCGTCGTTATCCGGCGAGCAGCACCTCGACAAGACCGAAGGGGCCCAACCCTCAGCCTTCAGGGCGCGGCATCCATCGGAACGATTCGTCAATGCTGCGGCAGAAATTTTCGTGAAGGGGCAGGTGCGAATGGCGCCCAACCGCGTCGGGCTCTACAACCCCGCGTTCGAGCATGACTCATGCGGGGTGGCCATGGTCGTCGACATGCACGGCCGCCGCAGTCGCGACATCGTCGACAAGGCCATCACGGCCCTGGTCAACCTCGAGCACCGCGGTGCCCAGGGCGCCGAGCCGCACAGCGGTGACGGCGCCGGGATCCTGATCCAGGTCCCCGATGAGTTCTTCCGTCAGGTCGTGGACTTCGACCTGCCCGAGGCCGGTAGCTATGCGACCGGCATGGCGTTCCTGCCGCAGTCCTCGAAGGACGCCGCGGCCGCGTGTGCGGCGGTCGAGAAGATCGTCGAGGCCGAGGGCCTTCAGGTGCTGGGCTGGCGCAACGTGCCGACCGACGATTCCTCGCTGGGTGCGCTGGCCCGCGATGCGATGCCCACCTTCCGCCAGATCTTCATCGCCGGCGCCGAGGGCATGCACCTGGAGCGCCGTGCCTATGTGGTGCGTAAGCGCGCCGAGCACGAGCTGGGTACCAAGGGCCCCGGCCAGGATGGCCCCGGACGCGAAACCGTATACTTCCCAAGCCTTTCCGGTCAGACCTTCGTCTACAAGGGCATGCTGACCACACCTCAGCTCAAGGCGTTCTACCTCGACCTGCAAGACCAGCGGCTGACCAGCGCGCTGGGCATCGTGCACTCGCGCTTTTCCACCAACACGTTCCCGTCGTGGCCGCTGGCCCATCCGTTCCGCCGCATCGCGCACAACGGTGAGATCAACACCGTCACCGGCAACGAGAACTGGATGCGGGCCCGCGAGGCGCTGATTGACACCGACATTTTCGGCTCGCGCGACGACGTCGACAAGCTGTTCCCGATCTGTACACCGGGCGCCTCGGACACCGCGCGTTTCGACGAAGCGCTCGAACTACTGCACCTGGGCGGGCGCAGCCTGCCGCATGCCGTGCTGATGATGATCCCCGAGGCCTGGGAGCGCCACCCGTCGATGGACCCCGCGCGACGGGCGTTCTACGAGTACCACGCTTCGTTGATGGAGCCGTGGGACGGCCCGGCGTCGATGACCTTCACCGACGGCACGGTCGTCGGCGCGGTGCTGGACCGCAACGGCCTACGCCCGTCACGAATCTGGGTCACCGACGACGGCCTCGTCGTGATGGCGTCCGAGGCGGGCGTGCTCGACCTGGACCCGTCCAAGGTGGTGCGCCGGATGCGGCTGCAACCCGGCCGGATGTTCTTGGTCAACATGACCGAAGGCCGCATCGTCTCCGACGAGGAGATCAAGGCCGAGCTGGCCGCTGAGCAGCCCTACCAGGAGTGGCTCGACCGGGGTTTGATTCCACTGGCCGACCTGCCGCAGGGCGACTACGAGCGGATGCTCGAACACCGGGTTGTGTTGCGCCAGTTGGTGTTCGGCTATACGTACGAGGAGCTCAACCTGCTGGTCGCGCCCATGGCGCGGACTGGCGCCGAGCCGATCGGTTCGATGGGAACCGACACCCCCGTCGCGGTGCTCTCGCAGCGCCCGCGGATGCTCTACGACTACTTCCAGCAGTTGTTCGCACAGGTGACCAACCCGCCGCTGGACGCCATCCGTGAAGAGGTGGTGACCAGCGTGCAGGGGACGGTCGGCCCGGAGGGCGACCTGCTCAACCCGAACGCCGACTCCTGCCGGCAGATCCACCTGCCGCAGCCGGTGCTGCGTAACCACGAGCTGGCCAAGCTGATCAACCTCGACCCCGACGTGGAAGTCAACGGACGTCGTCATGGGTTGCGGTCCAAGGTGATTCGCTGTCTCTACCCGGTCGCCGAGAATGGCGCCGGGCTCAAGGCCGCGCTGGACGACGTGCGGGACCAGGCGTCGGCCGCGATCGCCGACGGGGCGCGGATCATCATTCTCTCCGACCGGGAATCCGATGAGAAGCTGGCGCCGATCCCGTCCCTGCTGGCCGTCTCGGCTGTGCACCACCACCTGGTCCGCGAACGCAGCCGCACCAAGGTCGGCCTGGTGGTGGAGACCGGTGACGCCCGCGAGGTGCACCACCTGGCCGCGCTGATCGGTTTCGGTGCCGCGGCGATCAACCCCTACATGGCGTTCGAGTCGATCGAGGTCATGCTCGACCGCGGCGACTTCGAGGGTCTCGACCGCGAGACGGCGCTGAACAACTACATCAAGGCCGCGAGCAAGGGTGTGCTGAAAGTGATGTCCAAGATGGGCATCTCGACGCTGGCCTCCTACACCGGCGCCCAGCTGTTCCAGGCCGTCGGAGTCGACGAAGACGTGCTCGGCGAATACTTCACCGGATTGACCTGCCCCACCGGGGGAATAAACCTGTCCGACATCGCCGCCGACGTCGCGACCCGGCATGGCCTCGCATTTCTCGACCGGCCGGACGAGCGTGCGCACCGCGAACTCGAGGTGGGCGGGGAGTACCAGTGGCGCCGCGAGGGCGAGTACCACCTGTTCAACCCGGACACGGTGTTCAAGCTGCAGCACTCCACCCGGACCGGCCAATACAAGATCTTCAAGGAATACAGCGAGCTGGTCGACAACCAGAGCGAGCGGATGGCGTCGCTGCGCGGTCTGCTGAAGTTCCGCGAGGGGCTGCGCCCCCCGGTGCCGCTCGACGAGGTCGAGCCGGCAAGCGAGATCGTCAAGCGGTTCTCGACCGGCGCCATGAGCTACGGCTCGATCTCCGCCGAGGCGCACGAGACGCTGGCCATCGCGATGAACCGGCTCGGCGGCCGGTCGAACTCCGGCGAGGGCGGCGAGAGCGTCACCCGCTTCGAACGCGAAACCAACGGCGACTGGCGTCGCAGTGCGATCAAGCAAGTCGCCTCGGCCCGCTTCGGCGTCACCTCGCACTACCTGAGCAACTGCTCCGACATCCAGATCAAGATGGCGCAGGGCGCCAAACCCGGTGAGGGCGGCCAGCTTCCGGCCGGCAAGGTCTATCCGTGGATCGCCGAGGTACGGCACTCCACCCCCGGCGTGGGTCTGATCTCGCCGCCGCCGCACCACGACATCTACTCGATCGAGGATCTAGCGCAGCTGATCCACGACCTCAAGAACGCCAACCCGCAGGCACGTATTCACGTGAAACTGGTGTCGGAGAACGGCGTCGGCACCGTCGCGGCCGGTGTCTCCAAGGCACATGCCGACGTGGTGTTGATCTCCGGTCACGACGGCGGCACCGGGGCAACCCCGCTGACGTCGATGAAGCACGCCGGTGCCCCCTGGGAACTCGGTCTGGCTGAAACCCAGCAGACGTTGCTGCTCAACGGGTTACGAGACCGCATCGTCGTCCAGGTCGACGGTCAGCTCAAGACCGGTCGCGACGTGATGATCGCGGCGCTGCTCGGCGCCGAGGAATTCGGTTTTGCCACAGCACCTTTGGTGGTGTCGGGCTGCATCATGATGCGGGTCTGCCACTTAGACACCTGTCCCGTCGGGGTGGCCACCCAGAACCCGGTGCTGCGCGAGCGGTTCGCCGGAAAGCCGGAATTCGTGGAGAACTTCTTCCTGTTCATCGCCGAAGAGGTCCGCGAATACCTGGCACAGTTGGGTTTCCGCACGGTCAACGAGGCGGTCGGCCAGGTCGGGTCGCTGGACACCACGCTGGCCCGCGCGCACTGGAAGGCGCACAAGCTCGACCTGTCGCCGGTGTTGCACGAGCCCGAGTCGGCTTTCATGAACCAGGATCTGTACAACAGCTCCAAGCAGGACCACGGCTTGGACAAGGCGTTGGACCAGCAGTTGATCGTGATGAGCCGCGAGGCGCTCGACTCCAAGAAGCCGGTGAGCTTCTCCACCACGATTGCCAACGTCAACCGGACGGTGGGCACGATGCTCGGCCACGAGGTGACGAAAGCCTATGGCGGCCAGGGCTTGCCGGATGGCACCATCGACATCACCTTCACCGGGTCGGCCGGTAACAGCTTCGGCGCGTTCCTGCCCAGCGGTATCACGCTGCGGGTCTACGGTGACGCCAACGACTACGTCGGCAAGGGGTTGTCGGGCGGCCGCGTCGTGGTCCGGCCTTCGGACAACGCGCCGGCGGACTACGTCGCCGAAGACAACATCATCGGCGGCAACGTGATCCTGTTCGGCGCCACCAGCGGCCAGGCGTTCCTGCGCGGCGCGGTGGGCGAGCGGTTCGCCGTGCGTAACTCCGGTGCACATGCGGTGGTCGAAGGCGTCGGCGACCACGGCTGCGAGTACATGACCGGCGGCAAGGTGGCGATTCTGGGCAGCACCGGCCGCAACTTCGCGGCGGGCATGTCAGGTGGCATCGCCTACGTCTACGATCCCGAGGACGCATTGGAAGCCAACCTCAACTCCGAGATGGTCGAGCTCGAGACGCTGGACTCCGAAGACCTCGAATGGCTGCACGGGATGCTGCAGGCGCACGTCGACGCCACGGATTCCGCTGTGGGCCAGCGCATTCTGGCTGACTGGGAGGCCGAGCAGAAGCGCTTCGCCAAGGTGATGCCGCGTGACTACAAGCGCGTGCTGACGGCGATCGCCGAGGCCGAGCGTGACGGCACCGATCCCGACGAAGCGATCATGGCGGCCGCCAGTGCCTGATCCCAAGGGTTTCCTCAAGTACACCCACCGCGAGACGCCCAAGCGGCGACCGGTGGATCTGCGCCTGCGCGACTGGAACGAGGTCTACGAAGACTTCCCGCACGAGACCCTGCAGCAGCAGGCGAGCCGCTGCATGGATTGTGGAATTCCGTTCTGCCACAACGGTTGCCCGCTGGGAAACCTGATCCCCGAGTGGAACGACCTGGTTCGCACCGACCGGTGGCGCGACGCCATCGAACGGCTGCACGCCACCAACAACTTCCCCGAGTTCACCGGCCGGCTGTGCCCGGCGCCGTGCGAATCGTCCTGTGTGCTGGGCATCAACCAGGACGCGGTGACGATCAAGCAGATCGAAGTCGAGATCATCGACAACGCCTTCGACGAAGGCTGGGTGGTTCCGTTGCCGCCCGACGTGAAGACCGGCAAGAAGGTCGCCGTGGTGGGCTCCGGGCCGGCCGGCCTGGCCGCCGCGCAGCAGCTGACCCGGGCCGGGCACGCGGTGACGGTGTTCGAGCGCGCGGACCGCATCGGCGGCCTGCTGCGCTACGGCATCCCCGAGTTCAAGATGGAGAAACGGCACCTGGACCGCCGCCTGGACCAGATGCGCGCCGAGGGAACCGAATTCCGCACAAACGTCAACGTCGGCATCGACATCACACCGCAGCAGTTGAAGTCGGACTTCGACGCGGTAGTGCTGGCCGGGGGCGCGACCGCGTGGCGCGACCTGCCGATCCCCGGCCGCGAACTCGACGGCATCCACCAGGCGATGGAGTATCTGCCGTGGGGCAACCGGGTGCAGCAGGGCGACGACGTGCTCGACGCCGATGGCCAGCCGCCGATCACTGCCAAGGGCAAGAAGGTCATCATCATCGGCGGCGGCGACACCGGCGCCGACTGCCTGGGCACCGCGCACCGGCAGCTCGCGAAGAGCATCCACCAGTTCGAGATCATGCCCCGACCGCCCGAGACCCGCGCTCCGTCGACGCCGTGGCCGACCTACGCGATGATGTTCCGGGTTTCCTCCGCGCACGAAGAGGGCGGCGAGCGGGTCTTCTCGGTCAACACCGAGGAATTCATCGGCAAGGACGGTCACGTCGCAGCACTGAAAGTGCACGAGGTGACGATGCAGGACGGCAAGTTCGTCAAGACCGAGGGCAGCGACTTCGAAATCGAGGCCGACTTGGTGTTGCTGGCGATGGGCTTCGTCGGTCCGGAGCGTGAGGGTCTGCTGGCCGACCTCGGTGTCGAGCTGACCGAGCGTGGCAACGTCGCCCGTGGCGCCAACTTCGAGACCTCGGTGCCGGGCGTTTTCGTCGCCGGCGATGCAGGTCGGGGGCAGTCACTTATCGTCTGGGCGATCGCCGAGGGCCGGGCGGCCGCCGCGGGCGTGGACCGGTTCCTGATGGGTCAGACCGCTCTGCCGGCGCCGATCACCCCGACCGCGGTGCCGCAACGCTAGTCACATTTGTCACATCAGAAACATTTGATAAACCGCGCGGCGCGTCCTACACTGTTTGCCAGCTAATGGGTGTCTAATAGTTCGACATAGGCCCCGCGGGGTGTGGAGCCTGGTTGAGCTAATCGACCGCAGGAGTAAGCAGCGTGTACCTGAACCCCATGACCCGATCCCGGGTCAGCCGAATCGCCTGGTCATGGTTCCGT
Organism: Mycobacterium sp. 1245111.1; assembly: GCF_001673405.1. GTDB lineage: Bacteria > Actinomycetota > Actinomycetes > Mycobacteriales > Mycobacteriaceae > Mycobacterium. Next base: position 12,359 of record NZ_LZLV01000024.1, read on the forward strand.
CACCCGGTCAAGAGCCGTGAATTCCCCGCCAAGCATGAACGCCTGGTAACCGCCGACGAGTTGCTTCGCTTCGGCGTCTAGCGGCCCGTTGGGCCGCCCGCCGGTAACGGCGAGCGTTTGCTAAAAGTCACCTCGTCGTGATTTTTCGCGAGCACCGCCCGTCGCAGTAGGCACTACACCTACCGATCGAGCTGGCGCCGGGTGGCGTTCTTCTGCACATGGTCCGACCGATTTGAGTCCTGTGGCAAACGACTTTATTGCTGAGGACTTCTTGCGCTCGCGGCTGCGACTGATCGCGAAACGCCACTGAGCCGCGATATCCGTCCTGCCGGATCGGCGACGTCAAGCGCATCGCAATGTGCTCCAAGCAAATTCCAACTGACCGTTGTTAGCGTGCGCCGACTTCGTATCAGCTCGGGGTTACTGGCATACCACTGAGCCCTGGCAGAAAGGCATCCATGACCATTCCATCGGCTCCAGGCAACTACCCGCCTCCGGACGGTTACCCACCTCCTGTCGGCGGCGCGCCGGCTCCGCTGCCCACCGAGGCATACACACCCTGGCTCACGCGGGTACTTGCGGCCCTCGTCGATCTGGTGCCGATGGCCGTCATCTTCGGAATCGGCTACGGCATCGAGGCGGCGACCCAGGAAACCGTCTGCATCACCGACACTTCGGGCCTCAACATCGGGGACGTGTGTGCGACCGGAAACTCGACGCTGGGTGTGGCGGCAGTCCTCGTCGCGGGGCTTCTCGGACTGGTGTACGGAGTCTGGAACTACGGCTACAAGCAGGGCACTACCGGCTCCACCATCGGCAAGTCGGTCCTGAAATTCAAGGTGGTCAGCGAGACGACCGGTCAGCCAATCGGATTCGGCATGTCGCTCGTGCGTCAGCTTGCCCACGCCATCGACGGCGCGATCTGCTACGTGGGGTATCTGTTTCCGCTGTGGGATGCCAAGCGGCAGACGATCGCCGACAAGATCATGACCACGATCTGCCTACCCCTCAGCTGAAAGCGACGAACGACACCGAACACATGGCGCCCCAGGCCGTAGTTCCTAGTCGGCCAGCCCCGAGTCCCGGATCGCTTCAGCCAATGGTTCGAGCACGGCCGGCGTATGCGGCGGCGGGAGGTACACGATGCCCACATCCAATCCGACCTCGGCCAGGGCAGCGGCGTCCTCGATAACCTTCGCGTAGTCGAGGTCAGGTTCCAGGCGCAGGTGCGCGGACGTGGTGATCTCCGTCGGGTCCCGCCCGATATCGGCGCAGTGCGACGCCAGCACGTCGCGCTTGTGCGCGAACATCTCCGGTGGGCCGCCGGCGAAGTTCCAGTGCTGTGCGTATTGCGCGGTGATTCGCAGGGTGCGCTTCTCGCCGCTGCCGCCGATGCAGATCGGAGGATGCGGGCGCTGGGGGCCTTTCGGTTCGTTGCGGGCGTCCTTGAGTTGGTAGAACTTCCCGTCGAAGTTCGTCGTGTCGTCGCGAAGCAGACTGGTCAGCACCGCGCACGCCTCTTCGAACCGGTCGAATCGTTCCTTGATGCTGCCCAATTCGATGCCGTACGCACCCGATTCCTCCTCGTTCCACCCGGCGCCGATACCCAGTTCCAGCCGCCCGTTGGAGATGATGTCAAGTGCGGCAACCATATTGGCCAGCACCGCCGGGTGACGATAATGGACGCCCGTCACCAGCGTGCCCAGCCGCAGTCGCTCGGTGGCCTGGGCCAGCGCGGTCAGCGTGGTCCAGCCCTCCAGACAGGGCCCGGTACTGTCGCTGAAAATCGGATAGAAGTGGTCGAAGGTCCATCCGGACTCGTAGACGTCGATCTCGTCGGCAGCCTTCCAGACGGCCAGCATGTCCGGCCAGGTGGTGTTTTGAGGTGAGGTTTTGAACGCGAATCGCATGGTTTCGAACGTAGCGGAGGTTGCGCAGTCGTGGCGTGACGCCCGCGAGTACGCCGACCCAACGGTGAGTGCCGGTGTGCCCGTCGACGTCAAGATCACCGTGCTGTCGGCCGGATTGATCTTCCTGCTCGCGTTGGTGCTCGGGATCTGGAAGTACCGGCAGGTGCTGACCTCCGAGGAGCACCGAGCTCACCCCTACGTGGACATCGCGCACCGCGCGGCGTTGCTGTATTCATTCGCAACGCTGCTGGTCGCGGTGTTCGTCCAACTGAGTGGGTGGCCGATGTGGGTCAACCTGACCGCGGCGATGGTGCTGGTGGTCTTCTTCGTCGGCGCGATCCTGAGCTACATCGCCCACGGCGTGAAGCGAGACACCGAGAACCAATTCGCCAATCCCGACCGGGCGCTGCGGGTGGGTATGGTCGCCCTCGTCATCGGGGAGGTCGGCGGTTTCGGAGTGCTGCTGGCCGGATTTATCGTCGGGCAGTTCTAGCCGGCGAGGCACACTGGAGCGATGGACCCGGTAGCCGCTCTGCGTCAGATCGCCTACTACAAAGACCGCGCGCGCGAAGACTCCCGGCGGGTGATGGCCTACCGCAACGCCGCCGACATCGTCGAGGGCCTCGACGAGGCGCAGCGCGAACGGCACGGCCAGGCCAACAGCTGGCAGTCGCTGCCCGGCATCGGGCCCAAGACCGCCAAGGTGATCGCGCAGGCCTGGTCCGGCCGCGAACCCGACGCCCTGGTCGAATTGCGTTCGGCGGCCCAAGATCTCGGCGGCGGAGAAATCCGCTCGGCCCTACGGGGCGACCTGCATCTGCATTCGAACTGGTCCGACGGGTCGGCACCGATCGAGGAGATGATGGAGACCGCCGCGGCGCTGGGCCACGAATACTGCGCGCTGACCGACCACTCGCCAAGGTTGACGATCGCCAACGGGCTCTCGCCCGAGCGGCTGCGCAAGCAGCTCGACGTCATCGACGGGCTGCGGGATCGCTTCGCGCCCATGCGAATTCTGACCGGCATCGAAGTGGACATCCTCGACGACGGCGCACTCGATCAGGAGCCCGAGCTGTTGGAACGGCTCGACATCGTGGTGGCCAGCGTGCACTCCAAGCTGTCGATGGATTCCGCGGCGATGACCCGCCGGATGGTTCGCGCCGTCAGCAATCCGCACGCCGACGTGCTCGGACACTGCACCGGACGCCTGGTCGCCGGCAACCGTGGCATCCGCAAGGAGTCGACGTTCGACGCTGAGGCGGTGTTCACCGCGTGCCTCGAGCATGGCACCGCCGTCGAGATCAATTCCCGTCCCGAGCGCCGTGATCCACCCTCCCGGTTGTTGAGCCTGGCGCTGGAAATCGGCTGTGATTTCAGCATCGACACCGATGCCCACGCGCCGGGACAGCTCGATTTCCTCGGCTACGGCGCGCAGCGCGCACTGGACGGCGGTGTCCCCGTCGACCGGATCGTCAACACCTGGCCCGTCGAGAAACTCCTGGCCCGCACCCACCCTTGACGGCCCAGTGGCCAGTTGTGACAGAGCTTTTGGCGATTTTCGCGCAATAACTGGCCACTCGACCAGCGTCAGTCCGGCAGGTGGGGCATCTCGAGCCCGGCGTCCCGGCCGACCAACACGCCGCGGGTCAGCGCCGCCTTGCCGTAACGCCGACGCACGCTGTCCACTGCCGCGTCGACGGCTCCGGCGTCCACGGGCTGCCGCCCCGACGTGGTGAACGGCAGCACCAACTGCTCGGCGCCGTCGCGGTCGATTTCGGAAACCGCGAAGCCGACCAACGTCAGCCCGCGTTCGGCGATCAGCGGCGCGGCGGCCGCGACCAGTGCTCGCGCTGTGTCGAGCAGCGCGGGCGTCGAGCAGGTCGCGCGCGGCAGGGTATGCGATCGGGTGGCTCGGCCAAAGTCGTTGAACCGCAACCGCAATGTGACGGTTCGCCCAGTTCGCCCGGCCGCCCGCATTCGGCTGGCGATCCGGTCGATCAACCCGATCACCACCGCGTCGACTTCGGCCGCCGACATGCTGTTGCCTGCGCGGCCGAGGGCCCGCTGGGCGCCCACCGAGCGTCGTCGCACGCCCGTCGTCACGCGGCGGCGGTCGATGTTGCGCGACAACGCGTACAGCTGGCGGCCCATCGCAGCGCCGACCATCGAGGCCAGCATCGGCTCGCCGAGCTCGGCCACGTCGGCAACTGTCTCGATGCCGTGCGACCGCAGCTTGTCGGCGGTCACCGCGCCGACGCCCCACAGCCGCCGCACCGGCAGCGGATGCAGGAAAGCCAGCTCGCGGCCGGGCGGGACCAGCAGCAGGCCGTCCGGCTTGGCTTCCTGGCTGGCCACCTTGGCGAGGAACTTCGTCCGGGCGATGCCGACCGTGATCGGCAGCCCGACCCGGTCGCGGACCTCGCTGCGCAGCCGGGCCGCGATCTGCACCGGGTCCCCTGCGACCCGTCGCAACCCGCCGACATCGATGAACGCTTCGTCCACCGACAACGCCTCCACTAGCGGAGAGGTATCGCGGAAGACTTCGAACACCGCATCGCTGGCCCGGCTATAGGCCGACATCCGGGGCGGAATCACCACGGCCTGAGGGCACAGTCGCCGCGCCTGAGCCCCGCCCATCGCGGTGCGGACGCCGTAAGCCTTGGCCTCGTAGCTGGCCGCCAGCACCACCCCACCGCCGACGATCACGGGCCGGCCGCGCAGCCCCGGGTCGTCGCGCTGCTCGACCGACGCATAGAACGAGTCGAGGTCTGCGTGCAGGATGGTGGCCTCACCGAACATGAACATATGTTCGCATCCCGGTGTGACGAGTGCTAGATCTGTTCGCCGTAGATGCTGGTCACCCAGATGTGGGCGAGGGTGTCGACGACCCGGTCGTGGTGGACGGCCGGTTGCTCGGCGGAAAGCGCGGCCATCATCGTGCGTTCGTTCATCTGGTTCAGCGAAGTGGCCAAGTCGATCGCCGGGATGGTGTCGGGGGCGGCGCCGCGCTCCCGCTCGGCGACGATCAGCGCCGCCGTTTGGTCGATCCATTTCTGCATGAAGCTCGCCCAGACCGCCCTGACCTCAGCGCTGCTGGAGATGGCCTCCGCGCCGGCCCGGGCTACCGCGCGATGCGAGTCGAACGCCACGAAGAACGCCTTGATACCGGCCCGCCACACTCGACGGGGATCCGCGGGTAGCCGCGCCGCCGCGCCGTTGTACTCCGCGTCGGCGCGGGCGATCATCGGCTCGAGCAGCGACAACAGCACCGCCTCTTTGGACTTGAAATAGAAGTAGAACGTCGGGCGGGAGATACCGGCCCCCTTGGCCAGGTCGTCGACCGAGATGTCGGCCAGCGACCGGTGCTCGAGCAGGTGCTCGGCGGTGGTCAGGATGGCGAGCTCACGGTCGTCGCCCGACGGGCGTGCCGAACGGCGACCCCGGGGGGAACGGCTCGAGCTGATGGTTGCCACCCGCGTTACCTTACACGGTGTCGACATATTCAACAGAGTGTTGACTGAATCAACACACCGTTGATAGCGTGGCGGCCATGACTGAACATCTCGATGTTGTGATCGTCGGCGCCGGTATCTCCGGCATCAGCGCGGCCTGGCACCTGCAGGACCGCTGCCCCACCAAGAGCTACGCGATCCTCGAGCGGCGCGACGACCTCGGCGGCACCTGGGATCTGTTCAAGTACCCCGGGATTCGCTCTGACTCCGACATGTTCACCTTGGGCTTCCGGTTCAAGCCCTGGGAGTCGTCGACCTCCATCGCCGACGGCGCATCGATCAAGGCCTACATCAAGGAAACCGCCGCCGAGAACGGCATCGACAAGAACATCCGGTATCGCCACCGCGTGCTGGCCGCCGAGTGGTCGGATGCCGACGACCGCTGGACGCTGACCGTCGAGAACGACGGCCAGAACGAGGAGATCACCTGCTCGTTCCTGCTCGCGTGCAGCGGCTACTACAACTACGACGAGGGCTACCTGCCGAAGTTCGAGGGCTACGACGACTTCGAGGGCACCACGATCCACCCGCAGCACTGGCCGGAGGACCTCGACTACGCCGGGAAGAAGATCGTGGTCATCGGCTCCGGCGCCACGGCGATCACGCTGATTCCGTCGCTGGTGAAGTCGGGCGCCGGGCACGTGACCATGCTGCAGCGGTCGCCGAGCTACATCGGGTCGTTGCCGCTCACCGACCCGTTCGCCGAGCGCGCCAACAAGCTGCTGCCGAGGCGTGCCGCCCACACCGTCAACCGGTGGAAGTGGATCGCGTTCAGCACGTTCCAGTACCAGTTCTCGCGGAAGTTCCCGAAGCAGATGCGCAAGACGCTGCTGACGATGGCCAAGCGCCGCCTGCCCAAGGACTACGACGTCGAGAAGCACTTCGGCCCGAGCTACAACCCGTGGGACCAGCGGCTGTGCCTGGCCCCCAACGGCGACCTGTTCAAGACGATCCGCAAGGGCCAGGCCGACGTCGTCACCGACACCATCGACCGGTTCACCAAGACCGGCATCAAGCTGGGCTCCGGTAAGGAACTCGACGCCGACATCATCATCACCGCAACGGGTTTGAACCTTCAGCTGTTCGGTGGCGCGCAAATCCGGCGCAACGGTGAGACCGTCGACCTCAACGACACGATGGCGTTCAAGGGCATGATGCTGACCGGCCTGCCGAACATGGCGTTCACGATCGGCTACACCAACGCGTCGTGGACGCTGAAGGCCGACCTGGTATCCGAATTCGTCTGTCGCGTCATCAATTACATGGACGAGAACGGCTACGCCACCGTGGTGCCGCAGCACCCCGGTGACTCGGTCGACGAGCGTCCGTTGATGGACTTCACGCCCGGTTATGTGCTGCGGGCCCTGGACTACCTGCCGAAAGCCGGTCACGTCTCGCCGTGGCGGCTCAAGCAGAACTACTTCATGGACCTGCAGCTCATCCGTCGCGGCAAGGTCGACGACGAGGCGCTGAGCTTCGCCAAAAAGCCTGCGGCCCTTAAGGTTTAGCTAGGATCCGCAGCGGCGACGACGACGATTCCGTCGTCGTCGCTGTAGGCGATGTCGCCCGGGACGAACTCCACTCCGCCAAGGCTCACCGTCACGTCACGCTGACCGGAGCCGGTCTTGCTGCTCTTGCGCGGATTGGTGCCCAGGGCCTTGATGCCGAGCTCGAGCCCGCGCAGGGCCGCGGCGTCGCGCACCGCGCCGTTGATGATCAGACCGGCCCAGCCGTTGGACCGGGCCAGGTCGGCGATCAGGTCGCCCACCAGCGCCGTGTGCAGTGAGCCGCCGCCGTCGATCACCAGCACGCCACCATCGCCGGCCTCCGACAGCACCGACTTCAGCAGCGCGTTGTCCTGGTTGCAGCGCACGGTGCTGATCGGCCCGGCGAACTGGCTGCGGCCGCCGAACTGCCGAAATTGAAGATCGCAGCTGCGGACGTCGGGCCCGATCTCGTCGACGAGGTCGGCGGTGGGACGGAATATCAAAGTCACCGGGCCATGCTAGTCATCGTCACTCGTCTTGTTGGCGGAGGCGGCGCACCAGTAAAACCGCCAAAATGCTGATCGCGATGGCTACCGCGAACGGCACCGGAGATCGTCCTGCCACCGCTGCGGCGGGTTGAGCGGGCAACGGGTTGCTCGCCGCTTCTACCGTCGACTTCGCATGTGCCGCAGCATCTTTGGCCGCGGCCGCCAGCTGCCCGTTGGACTCGGGTGCGGGAGCGACCTTCTTGGCGGCGGCCTTCTTCGCCGGAGCCTTCTTGGCAGGGGCTTTCTTGGCGGGAGCCTTCTTCGCGGCCGCCTTTTTGGCGGCGGGCTGCTTCTTGGCCGCCTTCGCCGGCCCGGCTTTCTTGGCGGCCTTTTTGGCGGCGGCCTTCTTCGCCGGGGCTTTGTGCGGGGGCTGTTCCGTCGGCTGCTCGGCCTTGGCAGCCGGCGCCGGGGGGGCCGTGTCCGCGACGGGCTGCGGGGGCTCCGACGGTACGGGTGTGCTCAGCGGTGGGTCAGGCGCGGGGTCGGGCGTCTCGTGCGGTCGATCCTGCGGGTGTGCCATCCGGGGGCTCCTTTGCCGTTTCTCGTCGCGTACGCCGGAGGTCTCGAATCCATCATGCCAGCGCCGCTGAATGGGTTCGGGGTCGACCATTCGGCCTTGTCAGGGTTTGTTTCGTAGGGCCCACAGCGCGCCGCCGCCGACCAGGATCACGGCGCCCAGAACGAACGGCCAGATCGGAAGATCGTCGGGCGAACCGCGGGGCGCCTGCGCCGCCGGGCCGGGCGTGCCGGTTCCCGGCACCGTCAAGCGGAACGACCAAGACCCCGCGACGACATGGCCGTCGGCCGACGTGACCCGGTAGTTGACCGTGTAGGTGCCGACCGGGCCGAGCGGGCGGACGCCGACGCTGACCACCGTGCCGCGCACCTGCGGCTCACCGACCGCCCACAGGTTGCCGTCCGGACCGACCACCGTCATGGCCGCGAACGTCGTTTGCAGGTCCTCGTTGAAGGTCGCGCTGACTCGGGCTGGCCCAGCGTTGATGGTCGCGTGGTCGGCCGGATCGGCCGACACCCGGGCCGCGTGGGCGCCGGCCGTGCCGGCCGTCAGCGTCGCCGTCAACGCGGCTGCGGCAAGTAGCAGCGCGATGCCGACGAGGTGGGCCCGAAGGCTCACGGCCGCCGCACGACCAGCGCGAGTCCGACGCCGAGCGCGCCGACGAGTAGGGCTGCGCCCGCCAGGACGCGGCTGGTGTTGTCGACCACCTTGCGCGGCTGCGGCTCCGCCGGGGCGGCGGTGGCGGTGGGAGCGGCCGAGGTCGGGGCGCCGTGATGGGCGGCCTTCGGGGTCGAGCCGCCGGACAGCGTGAGCGTCGGCGCGGGATGCTCGGGTTCGGCGCCGCCGGGCGAGGTCGCCTGGTCCCAGTTGACCACGGCGCCGTCGGCGTAGGTCTGGGTCGCCGGGAAGCTGACCGAGTCGGCGTCGGGAAGCTTCGCCGTGATCCGGAAGACATCGAACTGGTCGACCGGAATTCCGCCGTCGGGCGCCGCGGTCCATGTCACCGAACGGACCTTGTCGCCGTCGCGGTCGATTCTGACGGCCCAGCCGGGTTTCGCTTCGGTCCGCACCGCGCTGACATTGGGCAGCTCGATCGTCAGCGTCGTGGTGGCGGCACCCGTGGTCGACTCGTTGGGCACCTGGAAGCTGACCGTCGCATAGCCACCACGGCTGGCGTCGTCGCTGCTGGCCTGAATGTGCGCCGAGGCGGCGGCGGCCGGGCCGAGGCACAGCAGCGCGGCAGCGGCCGATCCGATCAGGCTGCGGCGAATCATCCTGCGGGGAGAGAGCATCGGGTTGCAGCTCCTGTCTGGGAAGGGCCGGGTCTCAGGTCAAGCCGAGGCGAGCCATCAGGTCGGCGTCAACCTCGTCGAGTTGGCGGGTGATCGCTGCATGCGCCCCGCGCCGCCGGACGGCGGGCATGTTCTCGGCGGCGGTCACGGCGGCCGCCAGGTCGGCGAGCCGTTCGGAGATCGCCGCGACGAACTGCTTGGTCTCGGGGTCTTTGGGCTTGTTGTCCTGCACCGACCGCAGCGACCGTTCGGCCCCGGCGATGCGGGCCGAGAGCCGGCCGCCGCTGCCGGAAAACCGGCCGATTTGGGCCAGGGGAACCCCGAGCTGGTCGGCGCGCCGCTGGTCGATCACGCCGCGCGCGGCGATCGCCACGCGGTAGGCCACGGGCACCAGGATCGGCGCCAGCAGTCGGGACACCGTCAACAGCCGGCGAATCCGCGTCGGCGACAGCAGCGCGCCCTCGCGTGCCGCCTTCAAGTTGGCTTCGGCAACCTTCAGGGCGGTTCGGTCGCTCTCGCGCTGTGACTTCAACTGCTCGCGAAGTGCTTTGGTCTCGGCCCGTTGCGCGGCTTTGAACCGGCGGACCTCGTTCTTGGCTGACAGCTTGGCCTCGAGCTTGGCTTTGGCCTTGATCGCGCGAGCCTCGGCGCGACGGGTCGCGCGGGTTTTTCGCTTGCCGAACAGGCCCATTCGCGCACTACCTCCCCGGAATCTCGTCGACTATCGCGGTGCCGGTGCGGCATCGATGGGCCAACCCTAACCATGTGCCTGGGCCAGACCGCCGTCAGGCGTCCAGGTGCTCCTTGCGGCGAAGTTCGTCGACGCGATGAGCGACGTCCTCTTGCGACTCCCGAGACAGCTCGCTGGCGCGCATCGCGATTCGCCGAACTCCCTCATCGCGCATGACCAGCAACCACGACAGTTCCTTGTCGAGCTTCTCGTAGTACTCGTCGTCGGTGAAGTAGGCGGGTTTGATCCGGAAGAAATTCGCCAGGGCGGCCATCGTCGCCGACGATGGGTTGGTCCGGTTGCCAGAACGTAGCTGCGACAAATACGGAGCCGACATCGTGACTCCCTCCGCCTTGAGCGCCGCGATAACTTCCGCCGAGGTATGCGGCCCGCGCCCGGGCGGGTACACCGTGTCGAACAGGCGGTTCAGGCGGGCGGAAAACGTCGTGCTCATCGATAGGACCTCCACCGACGTAGGTAGATCGCAAAACTGCTTCAAAGTATTTGCTGACTATCGTAGCCAGACTTATCGCCGCAACCAAGTGCAAAAGCGGCATAAAATTGACGGTAGCGGTATTTGTGAGCGGCGACGCATATCGCCAGATGAACTAGGGGCGTTGTCCAGGGTATACACATGAAATTCTAAGGAGATTGTGTGAGCTTTCATCGCTTGGAGGACTATTGGAGGAATACTCGCCGCGACCTACGGGTCCTATGGCTACCTGTACGGTGCGGATCCCCGACCGCAACTCCATTTGCTGAAGTGCATCCTAAACGTCGCTGCGATCCCTCGTTTCCAAACGCCTGTCAACGCGATATTAGGCGCATGTTGGACGAGGAGTCCAGAACCCCGGCCGACGCGGTCGAGGCCTCAGAAAACCCGGCCTAAGCCCCCGCCCGCGATTTCCGGATAACGGAATGCCTATGCGGCAAGCAGCATTGCCAAGATTGCTGTGTCGGGGTGGCTGATCGGGTCGACCCCGACCCGGCTGACCATCGACGTGATGGTCCCGTCGGCCTCTGCCTCCACCCAGGCCGCGCGGTGCTCCAGCCCCAGATGCGGCAAACCAGGCAACAACACGCACCCCGAGGCGGCGCCGTTGCACTCCGGCAACGACGGCATCGTCTCCGAGGGTGGGTGCAGCATCAACAACGCCGGCGGCTGGTGGTCGCCGAAATAACCCGGCTGGATCGCCGATTCGCCGACGACGGGGCCTTCGGCGAGCACCAGGCCGACCGTGCCTGGCACGGGCAATTCCGGCAGTTCCTCTCGGACGCCGAATACCGTTGTGGTGTCCAGCAATCCGGGCAGCGACGCCACGCGGACCGCCACCATCAACAGCTGCGCCCATTCTTTGGTGGAATCGGGCCAGCGGCCGGAAATCACAAAGCCTTTCAGGGCACCATGAGAATGGAAGGGGGCCACTTCGACGGCCCGGCCTGCACCACTTTCCATTTCGCCCTCCGCCACACTCGATTCGGGTATCCAGCGATACGCCGGTGGGTCGATCCGCTCAGCATGCGACAGCCCGGCCACCCTCGCAAGTGGACACGAGCGGGAACGGCACCGAAGTCGAAAAGAAATCCGGCCGAAACGCCATTCGGGGCGCCGCGCACGTAGCGCGACGCCCCGAACGAGGTAGCCGAGATCAGCCGGCGATCAGACCCTGGGTCTTCGTGGTCGCGCCCGCGTAGCGCGACTGGACGTCTGCCCAATTCACGATGTTCCAAAATGCCTTTGCGAAGTCGGCTTTGACGTTCTTGTACTGCAAGTAGAAGGCGTGCTCCCACATGTCGAGGACCAGCAGCGGAACGATGCCGAGGGGGAAGTTGGTCTGGTGGTCGTAGACCTGGAAGATCAACAGCTTCTGGCCGAGGCTGTCCCAACCCAGCGCCGCCCAACCGGAACCTTGAACCGTGGTGGCGGCCGCGGTGAATTGCGCGCGGAATTTGTCGAACGACCCGAATGCTTCGTCGATGGCGGCCGCGAGTTCGCCGGTCGGCTTGTCACCGCCATCCGGAGACAGGTTCTTCCACCACAAGCTGTGATTGACGTGGCCTGCCAGGTTGAATGCCAGATTCTTCTCGTTCAGCAGGATCGCCGACTGGTCATCCTTTGCGCGCGCCTCTTCGAGTTTGGCGACAGCGTCGTTTGCCCCTTTGACGTATGTCGCGTGGTGCTTGTCGTGGTGAAGCTCGTTGATCTGACCCGAAATGTGGGGCTCCAGAGCCCCATAGTCCCAATCCAGGTCGGGCAAGGTGTATTCAGCCACGGGTTTCCTTCCTTCGCGATCGTTACCGATCTACTCTCTGACGCTTCGCCTGCAGGCTGTTGGCGAAGCGGCGACTCTGGCGTTAGTAACCCTGCTCCATCGCCGCGCGCACCGCAAGAACGGCCGCGGGGCGGGAGTACCCGGAAGGTGTATGTCAGAACCAGACGATGACGGCGAGCACCGCCAGCAAAACCAGGGCGATCAGGCCGGCGCGGAGCCCGGCGAGCAAGTAGGAGCGATTGCACGTCGACGACGTCGTGTACCAGTGGGACGACGAGGCCGCGGACTGCGGTCCAAACGGTTGCGTCGTCATCGGGTGGCTCCGGCCTGCTTGTCCAACTGCTCCCCCAGTGAGATGAGTCACAAATGATCTCGGTGATCGCGATCATAACCCCTCATGTACCGCCTGAAAAATTGAGTCGATTGCGGCGCGCTGACCAGCGGATTGTTGCTGGGGGTGTTGTTTTTCGCGCGCCAAATAAGTGGGGCGCTTCCGCGGTCACCGCGCAGCGACACGGCCGCGGGCGCTGTGACTTCCCCCATACCGCCGCGCGGTCGAAGACGGTTATGTGGTCTAAGAATTCGCTGAGGGCCGGGTCGGGCTGTCGATCACGATCCGGTTACGGTCCGGGGTTATCCACAGGGGAAGCGCCCGCGCGGTCGCGTAACCGTGGCGAAATGCGGAAATGACGGTCGGTGCCGCTTGTGGATAAACCTGTGGAAACTGTGTATAGCCGGGTTTAGCTGGATGCCGATCTTCGCCGAGCCGGCCCGGGCGTGCCAAGATCGATGGCGTGAGTTCAGAACCGCCGATCGCCCAGACCACCGTTGGGGAACTGCCCGTTGAATTCGGGCCGAACACAGTGTTGCTGGATGTGCGCGAGGACGACGAGTGGAAGCGCGGCCACGCGGCGGCCGCGCAGCACATCCCGATGGGTCAGGTGCCCGCCCGGGTGAACGAGATCGACCGGTCGGCGACGCTGTACGTCATCTGCAAGGCGGGCGGCCGATCCGCGAAGGTCGCCGAGTTCTTGGCGAGCGACGGCTTCGAACCGATCAACGTCGACGGCGGCATGCTCGCCTGGGCCGCGGCCGGCCGGTCAGTGGTCACCGACGACGGTGGCCCGGGAAGCATCTGACCAGGCTCCCCTCGACTGCACGGCTAGGCTGGTCCGGTGATTCGCGCCGGCGACCCGTCCGTGCCCCGCAGCAGCGGGGCGATTGAGGAGGAGCGGCGCCAATGATTCAAGTGTGCTCCCAGTGCGGCACACGCTGGAATGTCCGTGACAAGCAGCGTTCGTGGTGTCCACGCTGCAGCGGGACGCTGTTGGCGCCCGAGGCGACGGCGCCCCCTGTGCTGCCGGGTCCCAACGCGTGGCGGCCCGGCCCGCGCAGTGGTCCGCGGCTGCCACCGGGGTATCGCTGGATCGCCGTGCGTCCCGGCCCGCCTCCGCCACCACGTCGTCGCCGCAAGCCGCTCGGACCCACCCCGCGCTATCTCGGGATTCCGCGCTGGGGGCTGGTGGACCGCGTCGACCATGACACCGGCCCCGGACGCGTCCGGCGGGATCCGCCGACCCCCGAGCGGATCCGCAGCGCATTCTTCGTGGCAGCGGCGGCGTTGGGTGCGGCCGCACTGGTGCATCTGCTGCGCTATCTGCTGCTGATCATCAACCGCAATACCTTGCTGAATTGGTTGGTCGCCGACGCGGCGGGACTGCTCAGCGTGCTGGCCAGCCTGGCCGCGGTCGCGGCGGTGATGACGTGCGCGTTTCTCTCGACGCGATGGTTGATCGCCCGACGGGAAGCGGCGTTCGAGCATGCGGGCCAGTCGGAATCCCGCAGCCGGCGCGCGTTGTGGGCGGGCACTCTGGTGCCTCCGTCCGCCGCGATGGTGCTGGCCGTCATTTTCGCCGTGGTCGCGGCGACGACGGGGCACGCGGCCAGTTGGGCGTTGATGGCCGCGTCCGTGACGTTCTGTTGTCTGCCGCTGCTGGGCTCGGTCTGGGCGCTGGTCTACGTCGTCGAGCTGGCCAAGACCGAGGACCACTACAACCAGTTCCGTCAGGTGATCTGGAGCTGGTGGCTGTTGTGGCTGCTCAGCAGCGTGACGTCGGTGTTCGCGTCGATCACCAGCGGGGCGCAGGATTCCCAGGGCATCGCCAACAACACCGTCGCGATGATCGTCGCCTACGTGATCGCGCTGGCGGCGGTGCTGGCAACGGCGCGGCTGTTCGAGGTATTCGAGCGTAAGCCGGTCGAGCGCCCCGCCCATCGCTGGCTGATTGTCCCCGATGACGAGGTCGCCACCACGGAATCCGCTGCAGCGGTTGAGCTGCCGGGTGAAGAACCGGCAGCATAGGGCTATGGCGCACGCCGAGGACGTGGACTCTCGGCACCCATTTGTAGTCGCGCACCGCGGCGCCTCGGGGTCACGCCCCGAACACACGCTGGCCGCTTACGATCTCGCGCTTCGTGAGGGTGCCGACGGCGTGGAATGCGACGTGAGGCTCACCCGCGACGGGCATCTGGTCTGCGTGCACGACCGCAAGCTCGACCGGACGTCCAGCGGCGCCGGCCTGGTCAGCATGATGACGCTTGCGCAGCTTCGTGAGCTGGAATTCGGTTCCTGGCACGGGAGTTGGCGGGCCGACGGCACCCACGGCGACACCGGTCTGCTGACATTGGACGCTCTGGTCGCACTGGTGCTGGATTGGAAGCGGCCGGTGAAAATCTTCATCGAGACCAAGCATCCCGTGCGCTACGGCGCGCTGGTCGAAAGCAAGCTGCTGGCTCTGCTGCATCGGTTCGGTATCGCCTCACCCGCCTCCGCCGACCGCTCCCGCGCGGTGGTGATGTCGTTTTCCTCGGCGGCGCTGTGGCGGGTGCGGCGGGCGGCGCCGCTGTTGCCGACGGTGTTGCTCGGCCGCAGCCACCGGTACCTGGGCAGCAGTGCGCCCAGCACGATCGGTGCCACGGCCGTGGGCCCGTCGATCGGGACCCTGCGGGAACACCCCGAGCTCGTCGACCGGTCCGCGGCGCAGGGCCGGGCGTTGTACTGCTGGACGGTCGACGACTACGCCGACGTCAACTTCTGCCGCGACATCGGAGTCGCGTGGCTGGCCACCAATCACCCGGGCCGCGCCAAGGCGTGGCTGGAGGACGGCCTGGCCGGCGCCGACCCGTACTAGTCAGGGCTGTTTATCGAGCACGCTCGCGGGAAGGGGTTCGTCGGCGGCCAAGGCGTCGAAAAGTGCGGCCGCCTTCTCGTGGTCCCACACCACGACCGACCCCGAGTTGGTGCTGGTGAATTGCCCGATGGGCACGGTCAATTCGGCCGGCGAGCCCTGCAGTGCCCAGGCCAGCCGCGCCAGGTCCCAGACGTGATCGCCGCGGTCGACGGTCAGGGCGTCGACCGCCGCGTGCGGGACCGCGTACCACCGCCACGGGTTGAGCCAGACGGTCGGGCTGACCGCCCGATGCAGCAGCGCCGACATGAACTCCCGCTGCTCGACCATGCGGTCCAGGTCGGCCCGTGGGGTGGCGCGGCTGCGGACGTAGCCGAGCGCGACGCGGCCCTCCAGACGCTGGCATCCGGCGGGCAGATTGATGCCCGCCAGCGGGTCGTCGATCGGCGCCTTCGGGCACACCGTGACCCCGCCCAGCCCGTCTACTAGGCCGGCGAACCCGCTGAAGCCGATCTCGGCGTAGTGGTCGATCCGAAGGCCGGTGGCCTGTTGGACCGTCTCCGCCAACAGCGCCGCCCCGCCCATCGAGTACGCCGCGTTGATCTTGTCGCGGCCGTACCCGGGGATCGGCACAAACGAGTCGCGGGGGATGGACACCATCGTGGTCGGGGTGCTCGACCCGATCGCGGGCACGTGCACCAACATGATCGTGTCGGTTCGTCCGTTGCCGGTGTCGCCGCCGGTCGCCAGCGCCTGCTGCTGCTCGGCGGTCAAGCCCTGACGGCTGTCGGAGCCGACCAGCAGCCACGTGCTGCCGTGGGCGACTGGCGGCCGGCCGGAATAGTCCGTCAACGCCGACTGGCGGTGCAATGCGGTCTCCAACCACAGCGCGCCGCCCAGGATCGCGGCGCAGCCCAGCAGTACGGCGATCACCAGGCTCAACGAAACCACTTGCAGCCAAGCCCGTTTGGGGCGCACTGTGCGCCGCGACGGAGGCGGTGACTGCCGCGGGCCGGCGGCTCGGCGATTGGGCGACACCGGCCGCGGCGGGGGTGTGCCGGGCGGCGGCGGCCGCTTACCGCGGCGCTGATCGTCCGTCGTCAATACAGCCACCGCAGGTGACCGGCCAGCAGCGCATACCCGACGAACGCCACGGTGTCGATCAAACCGTGCGCGATCACCAGCGGCCACAGCCGGCCGGTGCGCTGCCAGGCATACCCGAACACCAAGCCCATCGCGATGTTGCCCAGTCCCGCACCGAAGCCCTGGTAGAGGTGATACGCACCGCGCAGCAGGCTCGACCAGACCAGCGCCGCGCGCGGCCCGACGCCCAACTGACCCAATCGGGTGAGCAGGTAGCCGACCACAATCACCTCTTCGGCCC
>NZ_LZLV01000025.1 GCF_001673405.1 Mycobacterium sp. 1245111.1
AGCGCCGGTGCCAACGTCGCCAGCCGCCGCCACACCATCGGGATCGATCGGTGCAGCAGGCCCTGCATGATCATCGCGCCTGCATAGGCACCCACCGACGCCGAGGCCAGGCCCGATGCCAGCAGGCCGACCGCGAAAAGCGCGGCGATCACCGGGCTCACGGTGTCGCGCACGGCGGCGTAAGCCACCTCGATCGAACTGATGTTGCCGCGGCCATGCATGTTCAGCGCGGCGACCAGCAGCATGGCGGCGTTCACGCCGCCCGCGACGACCATCGCCAGCCCGACGTCCAGCCGGGTGACCCGCAGCAACCGCCGTCGCTCCGGGCCGGCCTCGGGATGGCCGTGCCGGTCGCGGGCCAGCCCGGAGTGCAGATACACCGCATGCGGCATCACCGTCGCGCCGAGGATGGCCGCGGCGAGCAGCACGCTTTCCTTGCCGAGGAATCGCGGGACCAGGCCACCGACCACGTCACCGGGTGGCGGGGTCGCCACGAAGAAGCTGGCGGTGAAGCCGATGGCGATCAGCAGCAGCAGCCCGGTGATGACGCGCTCGAAGATCCGCTGGCCGCGCTGATCCTGCACCCGCAGCAGTAGCAGCGACACCACACCGGTGATCACGCCACCGACCAGCAGCGGCAGCCTGAACAAGATGTGCAGTGCGATCGCCCCGCCGATCACCTCGGCCACGTCGGTGGCCATCGCGACGAGCTCGGCCTGCAACCAAAACGCCAGCCGCACTGGGCGATTCAGTTGTGCGCCGATCGACTCGGGCAGCGAGCGTCCGGTCACCAGGCCGAGCTTCGCCGACAGGTACTGCACCAGGCCGGCCATCACGTTCGCCAGCACGATGACCCACAGCAGCGAGAAACCGAACTGCGAGCCCGCGCTGATATTCGCGGCGACGTTGCCCGGGTCGACGTACGCGATCGCGGCGACGAAGGCGGGGCCGAGCAGATACCAGCCCGTCTTCAGCCGGGTACGGGCAACCGAGGCCACCTAACTCACTTTCCGTCAGCGAATAAGAAAGTTAGGTTAGCCGAAACCTCTAGGCGGGCGCGTAGAGGCCGCGACCGGTGACTAGCGGCAGGTCCAGGGTGGTGCGGATACCGGCCGGCGCCGCGACGACCGCGGGGATGGCATTGACGACGCGCATCGCGGTCGCCACCAGGCCGGCGTGGTTGTGGTCACCGTTGGGGCTACTCAGGCAGACGTCGACGACGTACGACGGTTCGCCGGTGATCTCGATCCGGTAGCAGCCGCCGGGTTGGGCCGGCTGCGGCCAGTCCGGGCAGAGGTCTTCGCGTAGCCGGGTGACGTGCTCGACCACAACGACGGGGTGACCGTCCTTGATGCCCTGCACCTCGAAGCGCAGCGCCGCCGCACTGCCCTTGGGGATGTGCCCGGACGCGATCTCGAAGTCCTCGGGCGCGGGAACCCGCTCCTGTTGTTCAGACACCGAGTCGAGTTCGATGCCCAGGCCCGCGGCGAGCTGGCGCACTACCGAGCCCCATGCCAGGCTCAGCACGCCCGGCTGCAGCAGCATCGGGATCTCGTCGAGCGGCTTGCCGAAGCCCATCACGTCGAACATCACGGTCGCGCTGTCGTAGGTGGCGTAGTCGACGATCTCCATGCAGCGGATCTGCTGGACGCTCTGGCAGGTGCCGGCCAGCGCCAGCGGAATCAGGTCGTTGGCGAAGCCGGGATCTATGCCATTGACGAATAGGCTCGAATTACCTTCTCGCGCAGCATCTTCGATGGGCTTGAGCATGTTGTCCGGCAGCGTCTGCCAGGGGTACTGCAGGAAGACGGCGCTGCTGCCGACCACGTTGACACCGGCGGCCAGGATGCGGCGGTAATCCTCCAACGCGTCGGGCAGCCGGTTGTCGGCCATCGCGGTGTACACCGCACATTGCGGACCGGTGGCCAGCACCGCGTCCAGGTCGGTGGACGCTTTGATCCCAGTCGAAATATCAAGTCCGGCAAGCTCTCCGGCGTCTTTGCCGGCTTTGGAATCCGACGACACCCACACCCCGGTGAGCTCGTAGTCGGGGTTGGTGATGAGCGCTCGCAGCGCGTGAATGCCGACGTTGCCGGTGCCGATCGCGGCGACTCTGATGGCCATGGTCACAGGTCCGGGATCGGTAGGTCGAGGTTCGGGAAGGTGATACCGCCGTCGACCTCGATCACCTTGCCGGTCAAGTACGCACCGGCAGGCGACGCCAAATACACTGCAGCGGCGGCGATCTCGTCGGGCTCCCCGAGCCGGCGCATCGGGGTCGCCTTTTCCATCGGCTCTCTGAGCTGGTCGTTGGAGGCGACGATGTCGAGCGCGGAGGTGGCGATCGAACCCGGGGCGATCGCGTTGACCCGGACCCGCGGGCACAGATCCAGCGCGGCGAGTCGGGTGTAGTGCGCGAGCGCGGCCTTCGCGGTGCCGTAGGCGGCGAATCCGCGACCGGCCACTCGTCCCATCGTCGAGGTGATGTTGATGATGCTTCCCGCCCCGGAGTGCTCCAGCATCAACGGCACCGCCGCAATGGTCAGCGCGTGGGCGGTCGCGACGTTGAAGGTGAACGCGCTCTTGAGGTCCTTCGTCGACGTGGTCAGCAGCCCGTTGGGCATGGTGCCGCCGACGTTGTTGACGACGATGTCCAGTCGTCCGAACGCCTCGACGGCCTGGCCGGCAAGCTCCGCGGTGGCCTCGGGCTGGGCCAGGTCGGCGGTGACGATGTGGGCCCGTCGGCCAACAGCTTCGACCTGTTTGGCGACGGCCTCTAGTTCGGATTGGGTGCGGGAGGCGATGACGACGTCGGCGCCGACTTCGGCGAATGCCACCGCGATGGCGGCGCCAAGACCCCGCCCGCCACCGGTGACGATGGCGACTTGGTCGTCGAGTCTGAATTTGTCGAGGATCACGGGCGTCACCGTAGCAAGGCGTTGGCTGCCGCGTAACCCCATTTCTGAAACACGTTCTAGTTGGCCCGTCGTTAAGAATCTGCCAAGCGGCTGCGCCTACGTTGCGGCTATGACGCACTACCAGAGAGTGAAGAGGATGTACGGCGCAGCGCTGCTGTCAGGGGGTGTAGCCGCGGCCCTGTTGGGCGTGGGAGCCCCGGCCGCCCAGGCCGAGCCCTACTTCGGGCCGTGGACATGCTGCCCGGGGCAGAAAGAAGGACATCCCCAAGGCCCCGGTCCGGGGTGCCCGTTTGGGGGTACGGAAGTTAACTGGGACCGAGGGATCTGCCACACGTGGTGGACCACCTACTACGGGCACGGCAACGTCGGACCCAGTACGTGGGATGGCCCCGACCCCCCGCCGCCCGAGGCCACGCAGAAGCCGTGGTGCGGGTTTCCATTCATGTGTTCCGGAACGCCGTAACTTGTCGGAGCCCTTCGTATAATCGAACATATGTTCGATCTGACGGAGTTGGTCTGCGCCTCGGCGCGCGCGGAAGCGCAAGCGACAGCGCGCCGACTGAATGCCGTCGCCGACCTGATGCAACTGCGATACCGCCAGCACGGTGACCGTGCGGAGTGGGTCGCCGACGCATGGGACGCGATCTCCGCCGAACTCGCTGCGGCCCTTCGCATTAGCCGTGCGTTGGCGTCGAGATACATGAGCGACGCGGAGGTGTTGCGCGAACGGCTGCCCAAGGTCGGGGAATGCCTGGCTGCCGGCGACATCGACTACGCGATGTTCAGCGTCATCGCGACACGCACCGCGCTGATCACCGACGAGAACGCGCTCGCGGCGGTCGACGAGCAGGTGGCGCTGCGCGCGCCGCGCTGGCCGTCACTGACACGCGGCCGGCTGGCGATGAAGGTCGACGCCATCGTGCTGCGGGTGGATCGCGATGCGATTCGCCGGGCCAACAAAGAGATCAAAGACCGCTACCTCAATGTGTCCAAGTCGATGTCGGGTATCGCCGAGGTGTACGGCAACGTGTTCGCCAGCACCGCCCAGGCCCTGGATCGGCGGTTGGATGCGCTTGCCGGCACGGTATGCGAGGCCGATCCGAGGACCAAAGCCCAGCGCCGGGCTGATGCGTTGACCGCCTTGGTTGCCGGCGCCGACCGGATGGCCTGCACGTGCGGCGACGCGGATTGCGTCCAGTCGCGCGGACGGCTGCGCGACCGCAATATCGTCATCCACATTGTCGCCGAGGAGGCCAGCGTTGACGGCACCGGGACCACGCCGGGTTTCATGGCCGGGGCAGACGAGCTGATCCCGCCGCAGGTGATCGCCGAGCTGGCCAAGTCGGCGACGTTGCGGCCGTTGACTTTTCCGTCGGACACCGAGCCGCGATACACGCCGTCGTCCGGCCTGGCAGACTTCGTCCGATGCCGCGACCTGACTTGCCGCGCGCCAGGATGCGACATGCCGGCGGTCCGTTGCGACATCGACCACACGGTTCCCCATGCCGACGGCGGCGCGACGCATCCGTCCAACTTGAAATGTCTATGCCGAAAACATCACCTGCTCAAGACTTTCTGGGGCTGGCGGGACATGCAGCTGGCCGATGGCACGGTGATCTGGACGCTGCCGTCGGGGCAGACCTATGTGACCAGCCCCGGGAGCGCGATCCTGTTTCCCGCGCTGACGGTGTCCACCGGAGATGTGCCTAACCTGCCCTCAGCGTTCGAGGTCCGGTGCGGCGACCGGTCGGTGATGATGCCGCTGCGGCAGCGGACGCGGGCTCAGCAGCGATCGCAGCGAATCACCGCCGAGCGCAACCACAATCGCAACGACCGCCTGGCACGGCAAAGGGCCTTCGGATACGCCCGCGCCTCGTCGGACGACCCGCCGTTCTAGCGGAAAATTAGGGAGATCTCCCCATGCATTGACACGGTGGGGCAGCAGATGCTTATTGCATGACCACTCTGAAGAACATCGCTGTGGCAGGGCTGCTTTCATTCGGCCTGGCCGCGGGGATGTACGCGACCGCTGGTACTGCCCTCTCGGATCCGGGCCGCTGTTCAAACGGCGGCCCGCAGCCGGACCCGCCGTGTCGCTGGTGCCCGGGCGATCCCCCGGTGGCGACCGGCAACCATGTCACCAACCCGGTCCGCTGGGACGAAAGCGTCTGCCACAACTACTGGATGGTGTGGTTCGGTCAGGGCAATGTCGCCCAGAATGTCTTCGAAGGCGACGCCCCGCCACCGCCGCCGCCTCCTGGGCCGCCGGGGCTGATCAATCGCGACAACTGCCAACAAATACTCGGGATGTTCTGCCCTCATGCCTAACGAGAAGTCACCGATCTTCGGGCGATCATCCGAGCCCCCGCCGGAAGGGTGGTTCACGTCTCCGCAATTGCCAAAGGGCATAAGGATTTTCCAGCGGGTGCTGTTGTCGATCCTCGCCCTCGGCTGGGTGTTCTCGATCGGATATTTCGTCGCGATTACTTTCGTCATGCACCGATGACGGCTCAGTGTGTCCCTTGTCGAGCCGGTGGCATCGGCGGAGGCCGGAGCGGCGCCGGTCAGCCCCAGCTTCCAGGCGTGCCTTGCGGCACCTGCTGGCCCAGCCAGTTGCAGGGCATCATCGTGCGCCACGCGGTGAACGCGCACTGCTGCTCCGGGGTGAGCGGGCTCGGCCCGGCGCACGGCTTCTCGGGGGCACCGCAGATCGGTGGATCGGCGTGGGCGGCCGGTGCCACCGCGCCACTCAAGCCGTACGCCGCGGCGGCCGCCGCGATCGCGAGCCCTGCTGCGGCTGTCTGAATACGACGCATGACCGGAAGATACCCCCGGCCGGTGGGCGCACGCTGTAAAAGTGGGGAGATATCCCCATGTGTGACCGCCGTTCGGCGGACAAAACTATCCGCATGAGCAAACATCGCATCCTCGCAATCGCGGCCGCAGGGTTGATGTTCGGCGGCCTAACGACTGCGGGATCTACGCCGGCTGCACAAGCGGACACCACTCCGCCCACCGGGCCGGGAGACGTGGTGTGGGACTGGAACATCTGCCGCACCTTCTGCGGCACCAACTACGTGCCCGCCGATCGCGTTCATGTGCCCGTAAAGCGTTCTAGCTCTTAGATGCAGCCTTCTTGGCGGGTGTTTTCTTCGCGGCAGTCTTCTTAGCGGGTGTCTTCTTGGCGGGTGTCTTCTTGGTCGCGGTCTTTTTCGCGGGCGCTTTCTTTGCCGGAGCCTTACCGGAACGCGCCTTCACGCTGGCTTCCAGCTTGGCGAGCAGATCCGAGACATCTTCGGTCTCGTCGAGCTCCTTGGGCTGCTCTTCGGTGGTAAAGGCCTCGCCACCTTCGAGTTTCGCCGTCACCAACTCCTGCAGTTGCTCCTGGTAGTCGTCGTGATAGCGGTCGGGGTTGAAGTCGTCGGCCATCGACTCGACCACCTGCCCGGCCATCTTGAGTTCCGCGGGTTTGACCTCGACCTTCTTGTCCAGCACCGGAAAGTCGGGATCGCGGATCTCGTCAGGCCACAGCAGCGTGTGGATCACCATCACCTCGCGCTTGCTGAAGTCCTTGACCCGCAACGCCGCAAGCCGGGTCTTGTTACGCAACGCGAAATGTACGATCGCCACCCGGTCGGTCTCGGCCAGCGTCTTGGCCAGCAGCACATAGGATTTCGTCGACTTGCCGTCTGGCTCGAGGAAGTAGCTGCGGTCGTACATCATCGGGTCGAGCTCGCTGGCCGGGACGAACTCGAGCACCTCGATTTCGCGGCTGCGTTCTTCGGGCAGCGTCGCGATGTCGTCGTCGGTGATGATCACCATCTGCCCGTCATCGGACTCGTAGGCCCGCGCGATGTCGCGGTACTCGACGACTTCGCCGTCGATCTCGCACACCCGCTTGTACCGGATGCGGCCGTTGTCCTTGGCATGCACCTGGTGGAACTTGATGTCGTGGTCCTCGGTCGCGCTGTACACCTTGACCGGGACGTTCACCAGCCCGAAAGAGATCGAGCCCTTCCAGATCGAACGCATGCTGTCAGTATGCCCATACTGCTGGGCGGATACGCGTCTATCGCTGTTGCGCCGCGGCGACCAGCGCATCCCGATCTGGCAGGTCAGCGCCCGCTCGGCTGACGGTGACCGCAGCCGCGGCGCTGCCGGCCTCCAGCGCCTCGGTCAGCGTCTCGAGATCGAGACCGCCCAGCTCCGCGCGCCGGTCGGCCCCGAGCAGGCCCTGCGCCCACAGCGCATCGAGCAGGCCGACCATGAAGGAATCGCCGGCGCCCACGGTGTCGACCACCTGTGCCGATCGCGCCGGCACGCGCACCATGCCAGCCGCGCAGACGGCCTCGGCTCCTTGGTCCGCCATCGTCACCGCGACGATAGCGGGCCCGAGCGACTGCCAGGTCTGCGCGATGTCTTCCGGTGCGCGGGCTGGGTCCAGCCAGCGCAGGTCCTCCTCGCTGACCTTGACGATGTCGCTGCGCTCGACGAGGTGCTCGATGCGGTAGCGGGCCAGGTCGCGATCGCCGATCAGCGACGGGCGGACATTGGGATCGAAGCTGACGGTGGCCGACACGCGGTAGGCGTCGACGAGTGCAGCGACGGCCAGACATCCCGGATCATGCACCGCGGCAATCGATCCGGTGTGCACGAACAGCGGCGGCTCCACCGGCGGCGGGCCGGACAGCTGCCAGTCGAGGTCGAATTCGTAGCTTGCTGAGCCATCAGCGGCCACGGTTGCTCGTGCCGTGGTCGTCCGGGCCGCATTGTCGCTACCCGAAACAAGTTGTGCCCCAGATGTTGTGACGTACTCGGCGATCCGCCGTCCATAGGCGTCGCGGCCGATGTGCGTGAGGAAGTCGACGTCGCGGCCCAGCCGGGCCAGCCCGACGGCGACGTTGAGTGGGCTCCCACCGACGTGCTCGGCCACCACTCGATGGCCGTCCTGGACGATGTCGATCAGCGCTTCGCCGATCACCAGCCCACGGCTCATCGCAGCAATGCCTCCAATGTTGCGCGAGCCCCCTTGCTGTGCAAGGAATCCAGCGCCCAGCGATACGACTCGACGAACCGGTGCTGGTGAGCGAGATCCGCGAACACCGCGGTGATCTCGATGAAGGCGTTGGGGTTTTGGTGCTGCGAGCGGGCGATCGGTACGAGCGAATCCGCCAATTGGTCGAGCACCTCGTAGGGCTCGCCCCATTCGTCGATGCCCTCGGCGTAGCGGGCCCAACTGGCCACCGCGGCCGACGCCATGGCAACCGGCCCGTCGTTGGCCAGGTTGTCGCAGATGACCGGAAAGAGCCACTTCGGGATGCGGTCCGAGGAATACGCGCAGATCCGTGCGACGGTATCGCGAACCGCGGGGTTGGCGAACCGCTCGATCAGCGTGTTACCGAACTCGTGCAGATCGATGCCCGGCACCGGCGGCAGGGTCGGGATCGCCTCGGTGTCGAAGTAGGTCTGTAAGTACTTGGCGAACAAGGGATCTTGCGCCGCGTCGTGGACGAACTCGAAGCCGCACAAGTGGGCGAAGTAGCACAGGCACTGATGTCCCGCGTTCAGCATTCGCAGCTTCATCAGCTCGTAGGGACGGACGTCGTCGACCACCAGTACACCCGCCCGTTCCAGTGGGGGCCGGCCATCCGCGAAGTCGTCTTCGATCACCCAGGCGCTGAACGGCTCGGCGACCACCGGCCACCGGTCGTCGACGCCGAAGTCGCGCCGCACTTCCGCGGCCATCTCCAAGGTCGTTGCCGGAGTGATGCGGTCGACCATCGAGTTGGGAAAGCGCGCGTGTTCGCCCACCCACTCGGCCAATTCGGGATCTACGCGTTCGGCGCTGGTCAGCACTGTTCGCTTGGCGACCTCACCGTTGTTTTCGATGTTGTCGCAGGAGACGATGGTCGGCGCGGGGATCCCCTGCCTGCGGCGTCTCGCCAGTGCCTCGGTGATCAACGCGAACGCCGGTCCGTCGGGATCGCGGTAGCCGCCCTCGGTGATCGTCAAGGAGATGATCCGGGTGGACGGGGCGGCAAGCACCGCCAGCGCCGCTTCCGGATCGTCGGGCGCATAGCGGTAGTCGACGATCGAGCCGATCACCTGAGCTCCGCGGGTGCCGTCGGGATGCTCCAGGATCAGCGTGTAGAGCCCGTCCTGGTCGGTCAGCACGTCGCGCATGGTCCAGTCGGCGGGCATCACGCCTACTCCGCAAATGCCCCACTCCTTGGCCAGGCCCTGCTGCAGTAGCAGATTGATGTACGCAGCCTGATGGGCGCGGTGGAAGTGGCCGGCACCGATGTGCGCGATACCGACGCGGACGTCACCGCGGTCATACTTCGGCGCGTCGATCGGTAAGTCCTTGAGCGCCGAATTGCTCAGGGCCACTGCGTTAGACACTATGTAACGGGACCTCCACTCGTCACGGCTGACACGATCAGGGCGTCGGCGAGCGCACGCCACGAGTCGGTGACCGCGACCGCGCCGGCATCGATCAATTCCCTGGTCCTGCTTTGACGTTCGGCGGCGGGTACAAACATCACGTTACCGACGGCGTAGTAGCCGGCCGCGACAGCCGACGTGACACCGGGCACCGAATCCTCGACGGCCAGCCCGTGCGGACCATCAACTCCCAGCACCCGGCCGGCCTCCAGATACACGGCTGGGTCCGGCTTGCTCGTCGGGACCGGCAGCGAGTCTTCGGCGCTGAAGCGCACCGCCTCGGGAATGAGATCGTCGAGGCCGCTGGCGGTAAAAGATGCCTTCAGTCGCACGAGAGCGCTGGAGCTGACGGCGGCCAAGGCGAAGCGCTGTGCCAGGTCATGAAGTGGCCCAAGCACTTCCGTGTCGGGCTTCAACGTGACGGCCAGGTGCGCGGTAACCTGCTCGCGCTCCTCGCGCACCCACTCTTCGAGCTCGTCGGCGGTCAGCGCGCGGCCCCCGGCGAGGTCGGCGTCCGAAGCCACCTGCGCGTCAGGACGGCCATCGGCCAGTGCCTTCTCGAACGGAACTCCGCTCAGCACAGCCAGATCGGTGGCGGTGCTGCGAAAGTTCTTGCCCACCGCCTTCTTACGCAGCTGGTCGCCGCTGAGCGGTGAGTCGACGCCGAACCTGGCCAGGAACCGGGTGGTCACCTGGGCCGAGGCGTCGAAAGCCGGTGACTCCGACCCGAAGAGGTTGTCATCGGCGTCCAACAGCAACGTGGTGATCGCCGCCGGGTCGAATGCGCGCACGAATTCCAGGGGCCGGCTCATTTACGACACCAACTCCCGCGCCTCGTCGCGCAGCGCCCGGCGCAGCGTGGGAACAACGCCATGCTCGTCGATGTCGATGATCATCGCGCGCAGACGGTCGGTAAAACCAGGGATCGTCCGAAGTTCGGCGAATATCTCGTGTCGCAGCACCGGCTCGGGGTTGTTGCCACCCATTGTCGCCAGCTTGGTCAACAACTCCTTCTCCGGGTCGTCGACGCGGATCTTGCATCCCTTGAGGTCGTAACCGCGCAGATAGCGAATCCACCCGGCCAGGGCCACCATCAGCAGGGTGTGGGGGCGGTTCTGCTCGATTGCCTCGTGCAGCGACGGCAGCAGGAACGACGCGATCTTCTCCGACCCTCGCCGCGCCAGCCGCGACAGCTGATCGCTCATCTGCGGATTGCTGAGGCGCGAGAGCAACGAATTCCGATACTCGGCGGTGTTCATGCCGGGCACCGGTGGCAGCAGCGGCTGGACCTCGTCGCGCATCAGCTGCTCGACGAAGGCGTAGATGGCCTGGTTGCGCATGGCCTCGTCGGTGCGCTGGTAGCCGGCCAGCCTGGCCAGGCACGACATCGCGATGTGCGTCCCGTTGAGCATGCGGGTCTTGACCAGCTTGTGGTCTTTGACGTTCGAGACGAACTGCGCGCCTACCTCGTCCAACGGCGGGCGGCCGGCGCAGAAGTCGTCCTCGATGACCCATTGGCAGTACGGCTCGGTGACCACCGGCCACTTGTCGGCGATCCCGAAGGTGTCCCGGACGAACTCGACCTCGTCTTCGGAGGTTTGGGGAGTGATCCGGTCGACCATGGTCGACGGAAACGCGACATGGGTGTCGATCCAGCGCGCAAGGTCGGGATCCTTCAGCGCGGCGAACGAGACCAGCGCGGTGCGGGCCGCCTGGGTGTTGTCGGGAATGTTGTCGCAGCACAGCACCGTGAAGGGGGCGGTGCCGGCGCGGCGACGCAACTCGAGTGCCTCGGTCAAGTAGCCCCAGGCCGTGACATAGCTGCCCGAGTGGACCAGGTCGGCCTGCACGTCGGGGTTGGTGGCGTCGAATTCTCGGGTCACCGGATCGAGGAAATAGCCGTTGCCGGTGATCGTCAGGCTGACCACGCGGGTGCGCGGATCGGCCAGCGCGGCGCGCACCGCCGCCCCGTCGTTGGGTGCGTAGTGGACCGATCCGATCGAACCGACCACGCGGGCCGTCTCGCCCTCATGGCCGCGTTCGACGACGGTGTACAGCCCGTCCTGGGCGGACAGCACGTCTTTGACGTCGCGGGAGCGAAGGCTGACGCCGGTGACTCCCCACTGATGGGAGACGCCCGAACAGGCCAGGTCGTCGAAATAGACGGCTTGGTGGGCGCGGTGGAAGTTGCCGGCGCCGATGTGTACGACGCCGCGCTGCAGGGTAGACCGGTCGTAAGTCGGTATATCGATTCCCTGAGCGCGCATGGGAATGGTGTCGAGAGTGTCGTTACTGAGCGGAACTCCGGCGCTTGGCCGCCATGGAATTACTTTTCGCATCTTGCCACTGTGGCCAAGGTTGGCTCTGACTTAAACGTATTAGTGGGTCTTGTCACGGTGGCCTGCGACACGAATGTTGCGGCGAATCAGCATCGCTCGTGGTGAGCGGGGTAATCGGCGGCGTAGGTTGACAAGCATGGCGCCACGGGTCAAGTTGACGAACGCCGACAAGGTGTTGTACCCGGCCACGGGTACCACCAAGGGCGACATCTTCGACTATTACGTCCGTGTTTCCGACGCGATGCTGCCGCATGTCGCGGGCCGGCCGGCGACGCGCAAACGCTGGCCCAATGGCGTTGAGCAGTCGTCGTTTTTCGAAAAGCAGTTGGCCGCCTCGGCGCCAGAGTGGTTGCCGCGCGGCAGCATCACGCATCGATCCGGCACGACCACCTATCCGATCATCGACAGCGTCGACGGTTTGGCCTGGATCGCCCAGCAGGCCGCGCTCGAAGTCCATGTCCCGCAATGGCGTTTCGAGGCCGAATGGACGCGTAAAGGCGAAGAGCTCAAGCCTGGTCCGGCCACCCGCGTGGTGTTCGACCTCGATCCTGGTGAGGGCGTGACGATGGCCAAGCTCGCCGAGGTAGCCCACGCGGTGCGCGATCTGCTGACCGACATCGGGCTGACCACTTTCCCCCTGACAAGTGGAAGCAAAGGCATGCACCTCTACTGCCCGCTGGACAAGCCGGTGAGCAGCCGCGGTGCTTCCGTGCTGGCGAAACGTGTTGCGCAACAACTCGAAACGTCGATGCCGAAGCTCGTCACGGCCACGATGACCAAGAGCGTGCGGGCGGGCAAGGTATTCGTGGACTGGAGTCAGAACAACGGCTCGAAAACCACCATCGCGCCGTATTCGTTGCGGGGACGCGAATACCCGACCGTGGCGGCGCCACGCAGTTGGGACGAACTCGACGACAACAAGCTTCGCCAACTGCGCTACGACGAGGTGCTCGAGCGGGTCGAACGCGACGGCGATCTGCTCGCGCCGCTGGACACCGGTGTCCGAGTCGCCGACCGGCTGACCAAGTACCGCAGCATGCGCGATGCCGCAAAGACGCCCGAGCCGGTGCCCAACACGAAACCAGCTGCTGGGCGGGGTAATACGTTCGTCATCCAGGAGCACCACGCCCGCCGGCTGCACTACGACTTCCGGCTCGAGCGTGACGGCGTGCTGGTGTCGTGGGCGGTGCCGAAGAACCTGCCGGAGACCACCGCGGTCAATCATTTGGCCGTGCACACCGAAGACCACCCGCTGGAGTACGGCAGCTTTGAGGGGACGATCCCGAAGGGGGAGTACGGCGGCGGGAAGGTCGTCATCTGGGATTCCGGCACCTACGACACCGAGAAGTTCCGCGACGGCGGCGACGACGGGGAGAAGGGTGAAGTCATCGTCACGCTGCACGGGCAGCGAATCTCAGGCCGTTACGCGCTGATTCAGACCAACGGCAACCAATGGCTCGCGCATCGGATGAAAGACCAGCAGGTCTTCGACTTCGACTGGCTGAAGCCGATGCTGGCCACCCACGGCTCTGTGGAAAAGCTCACCGCGGCGCAGTGGGCGTTCGAGGCCAAGTGGGACGGCTACCGGCTACTGGTCGATGCCGACCACGGCGCGGTGCGACTGCGGTCGCGCAGCGGGCGCGACATCACCAAGGAATTCCCCCAACTACGCTCACTGGCAACCGATCTCGGCGACCACCACGCGGTGCTCGACGGGGAAGTGGTCGCGCTCGATTCGTCCGGTGTGCCCAGCTTCTCCGAGATGCAGAACCGGGCGCGCGCCACCCGCATCGAGTTCTGGGCGTTCGACCTGCTGTTTCTGGATGGCCGCTCGCTGCTGCGGGCCAAGTACCGCGACCGGCGAAAGCTGTTGGAAACGTTGGCTTCCGCGGGCGGCCTGAACGTCCCCGACCTACTTACCGGCGACGGCGCCGAGGCGCTGGAGTACTCCCGTAAGCGTCGGTGGGAGGGTGTGATCGCCAAGAAACGTGACTCGACGTATCAGCCGGGCCGGCGTTCGGCGTCCTGGGTGAAGGACAAGTACTGGAACACCCAGGAAGTCGTGATCGGCGGCTGGCGCGCCGGCGAAGGTGGACGCAGCAGTGGCATCGGCTCACTGCTGATGGGAATCCCGGGTACGGGTGGCCTGCATTTCGCCGGGCGGGTCGGCACCGGCTTCACCGAGCGCGACCTGGCCAGCCTCAAGAAGACGTTGCAGCCGTTGCACACCGACGAATCACCGTTCGAGGCAAGACTTCCCACGCAGGACGCCAAGGGCGTGACGTTCGTGAAGCCGACACTTGTGGGCGAGGTCCGCTACAGCGAATGGACGTCGGACGGCCGGCTGCGTCAACCCAGCTGGAGGGGACTGCGGCCCGACAAGGAGCCGGGGGACGTGGTCCGGGAGTAGGAGCCGATGGCTTCCTGCAACCCCCGCGTCGCCAGCTCGTCGGCCAACTCGTTGTCGGCGATGCCCGAGTGCCCCTTCACCCAGAACCACTCGACCCGGTGTCGCGCGCAGGCCAGTTGCAGCCGCTTCCACAGATCGACGTTCTTCACCGGCTGCTTCGCCGCCGTCTGCCATCCGTTGCGCTCCCAGCCGAGCACCCACTTGGTGATGCCGTTCCGGACATAGGTGCTGTCGGTGTAGAGGTGCACGGTGACGGATCGGGTAAGTGCCTCCAGCGCCATGATCGGCGCCGTCAACTCCATCCGATTGTTACTGGTCGCGCCGGCGTCGCCCCCGCACATCTCGCGGACGTGGTGACGTTGGCGCAACACCGCCCCCCAACCGCCGGGCCCTGGGTTCGGTCGGCATCCGCCGTCGGTATGGATGATCACCACGTCGTCGGCGGACTCGCTCACCCCGCCGAGAATAGGTGCCGAGACCAGCGTTGTACGGACCGACATGCCGAGCGGGTAGTACGGTAAGTCGATGCGGTGGCTGACTTTTCGAGACGACAGCGGTCAGCGGACGGGCGTGCTGGCCGACGACGTCATCCATCCGCTGCGGCCGGGCGTGAGCCTGCTTGAGCTGATCGCGAACGGGACGTTGGCCGAAGCGGGCGAGGAGGCCTTGCGTTCGGCGGCGACGGTGCCGCTGGACGAGGTGACGCTGATGGCGCCGATACCGCGCCCGCCGTCGATCCGGGACAGCCTCTGCTTTCTCGACCACATGCGAAACTGCCAAGCGGCCATGGGTGGCGGCCGGGTGCTCAAAGACACCTGGTACCGCATTCCGGCGTTCTACTTCGCCTGCCCGACAACGGTTCTC
Source organism: Mycobacterium sp. 1245111.1 (assembly GCF_001673405.1). Lineage (GTDB taxonomy): Bacteria > Actinomycetota > Actinomycetes > Mycobacteriales > Mycobacteriaceae > Mycobacterium. Next base: position 14,976 of record NZ_LZLV01000025.1, read on the forward strand.
GGCCCCTACGACGATGCTCCGATGGCGCCCGGAAGTGTCTGGCAGGACTTCGAGTTGGAGATCGCCGCGGTGATCGGCACCGCGGGTCAAGACCTGTCCGTCGCCGAAGCCGACCAGGCGATCGTCGGCTACACGATCTTCAACGACTGGTCGGCTCGCGACCTGCAGCAACTGGAAGGTCAGCTGGCGATCGGTCAGGCCAAGGGCAAGGACAGCGGTGTCACGCTGGGGCCGTATCTCGTGACGCCCGACGAACTCGAGCCGTACCGCCGGGACGGCAAGCTGCACCTGGACGTCACCGCGTTGGTCAACGACGAGGTGGTCGGGTCCGGGTCGACCGGACAGATGGACTGGAGCTTCGCCGAAGTCATCTCCTACGCCTCGCGCGGCGTGATGCTCACCCCCGGCGACGTATTCGGGTCCGGCACGGTGCCCACTTGCACGCTGGTCGAGCACCTCGACCCGTCAGCGCCCGAGACCTTCCGCGGCTGGTTGCACGACGGCGACGTCGTCACCCTGCGAGTGGAGGGCCTCGGCGAGACGCGTCAAACTGTACGGAAAACCCCTGCGCCGCAACCACTGCCGCCTCGGCCCAATCCGGACGCGAAGCCCGCCAAACCGCGGGTCAACCCGGCGCCGGCGAAAATTCCGTACACCCGCGGGCTGCACGAGGTCGCCCAGCGGGTGTGGGCCTGGATGTTGCCGGACGGTGGATTCGGCTGGAGCAACGCAGGCCTGGTCGCCGGTGACGGGGCGTCGCTACTGGTGGACACGTTGTTCGACTTACCGCTGACCCGCGAGATGCTGGCCGCGATGGCGCCCATCACCGATCGTGCCCCGATCACCGACGCGTTGATCACCCACTCCAACGGCGATCACACCCACGGCAACCAACTGCTCGACATGGGCGTGCGGATAATTGCCGCGACGGGTACCGCCGAGGAGATCGCGCACGGCATGGCGCCCGAAATGCTGGTGATGGCCAAGAACACCGACCTCGGCCCGGTCGCGACACCATATTTACGAGAACGATTCGGGCCCTTCGATTTCGGCGGCATCACGCTGCGTAACGCCGACCAGACTTTCGACGACCGGCTGACGATCGAGGTCGGCGGCAGGATCGTGGAACTGCTGAACCTCGGCCCGGCGCATACCGCCGCCGACTCGGTGGTGCACGTGCCGGACGCCGGTGTGTTGTTCGCGGGGGACCTGCTGTTCATCGGCTGCACGCCGATCGTGTGGGCCGGTCCGATCGCCAACTGGATCAAAGCGTGCGACGCGATGATCGCGCTGGATGCTCCGACGGTGGTCCCGGGCCACGGGCCGGTGACCGACCCGGACGGAATCCGTGCGGTGCGCGGTTATCTCGCGAATGTCGCTGAGCAGGCCGAGGCCGCCTATCGCGAGGGCCTGTCGTTCGTGGAGGCGGCCGACACCATCGATCTCGGCGAGTATGCGAATTGGCTGGACGCGGAACGTGTGGTTATCAACGTCTACACGCACTATCGCGAATTGGATCCCGGCACACCGCAATTACCCGCGATGGGCCTGCTGGCGATGCAGGCCGACTGGCTGGCCAAGCACGGCTAGCGATCAGTGATGGCGAATTTTGCTGATCAACTTGTCCTTGGTGAGGCCCGAGTAGCCCGTCACGCCAAGCTCTTTGGCACGCTTTTTCAGGTCGGCGACTGACCAGTCGTCGTACGAGCCCGACTTCCCGCCTTTACGGCCTACCGACTTCTTGCCGCGCGACGCCGCGGCATTGGAGATCCGGGCCGCCTTCTCCTTGGAATTGCCTTCTTTTCGCAGGTCCTCGTACATCTTCTCGTTCTTGATCGACGAGTTCGGCATAGTGCACCTCCATTCGACCGACGTGGTAATAGCGACAGGATTCCCACGATGTGAGCGCTGAAACGCCTACGGTTGCCCAATGAATTCCGTGGAGTTGGAAACACTCGAAGACAACATCGCCGGCGTGACGCTGAACCGGCCGGATCGGCTGAACGCCATCGACGGCTCGCTGATCAACGAGTTCGACAAGGCACTGGATGCGCTCGGCAGCGGCGAGTTCCGGGCCGCGATCCTGACCGGCGCGGGTCGCGGTTTCTGCGCGGGCGCCGACCTGAGCGGTACCGGTGAGGCGTGGACGAAGAACGCGCCGAACACCCCGGCGTTCAAGGTCAACTACGACGCGCAGGTTCGGCTGGCAAACCTGTACACCCGGCTCTACGAGCTGTCGATCCCTGTCGTCGCCGCGGTCAACGGCGTCGCGGTCGGCGGCGGGCTGGCGTTCGCGCTGCACTCCGACATCCGGATCGCGTCGGAGAACGCCCGATTCGGATCGGTGTTCATCAAGGCGGGGTTCTCGTCGATGGACATGGGTACCAGCTACCTGTTGCCGAAGATCGTCGGGGCCGGCGTTGCCCGGGAGCTGATGCTGACCGGTCGGATAATCGACGCCGACGAGGCCTACCGGATCAAGCTGGTGCACGAGGTGGTGCCGCCCGACGAGCTGATGGCGGCCGCGTTGAAGGTGGCCCGCTCGATCGTCGAGAACAACGCTTTTGGGGTGTGGCAGACGAAGATCGGGCTCAACACGGCGCTGGATGCGCCCAGCCTGCGGCACGCGATCGAGATCGAGAACCGCACGCAGATTTTGACCGGGTTCACCAACAACCCGGTCGAAGCGGCCCGGGCCCATATGGAGAAGCGCCCGCCGGTGTGGGATCCACTGTAGCCGTTAGGCTTTCGCGATTACGTGCTCCGCGAACCGCTCCAGGTTGCGAATCTTGGTGTCCAGCGGTTCGGTGTCCGGCCCCATGATGTAGGGGACCCGGAAACCGACGATCACGTCGGTGACGCCTTTGTCTTCCAGCCGCTTGACACCGTCAAGAGTAAAGCCGTCGACTGAGATCACGTGGATCTCGAACGGACCGGCCTTGCCTTCCTCTTCGCGAAGTTGCTTGACCCGCTTGATAAGTCGGTCGAGTTCGTCGGGGTCGCCGCCGCCGTGCATCCAGCCGTCGGCACGTGCTGCGCGTCGCAAGGCGGCGTCGGCGTGGCCACCGATCAGAATCGGAATCGGTTGCGTCGGAGCGGGCGTCATCTTGGTCTTGGGGATGTCGTAGAACTCGCCGTGGAATTCGAAGTAATCGCCGGTGGTCAGACCGCGGATGATCTCGATGCATTCGTCAATGCGCTTGCCTCGCTTGGCGAATGGGACACCCATCAGCTCGTAATCCTCCGGCCACGGGCTGGTTCCGACGCCGAGGCCGACCCGGTTGCCGATCAGCGCGGCCAGCGAGCCGGCCTGCTTGGCCACCAGTGCGGGCGGACGGATCGGAAGCTTGAGGACGAAGAAGTTGAACCGCAGTGTCGACGTCACCGCACCCAAAGCTGCGGTCAGCACGAAGGTTTCGATGAAGGCTTTGCCGTCCAGGAATTCGCGGTTGCCGTCCGGTGTATAGGGATATTTGGAGTCCGACTCGAACGGGTAGGCCACGCTGTCCGGAATGGTCATGCTGGAGTAGCCGGCGGCCTCGGCGGCCTTTGCCAGCGGGATGTAGAACGTCGGGTCCGTCATCGCCTCCGCATAGCTGAACCGCACGCCGTCTCCTCACCTCGGTTGCTTCGACTAACGAATGATAGGGAGACCTGCCCGCCGATGGCGGTGAATTCAACGTTGCCGGGTAACTCAGATAGTCGGAGAATGGCTGAAGCGATCGAAGGAGACGATCGGAGAATCATCGTGATTACCGAAACATCCCATGGGCTGATTCGCGAAGTCGCGGACCTGGTTAGCACGCTGCAGGGACACCAGCACGTCCAACTCGAGGCGGTCCTGGGCGAACTGACTGCCAGCTCGGTCGGCGCCATGCCGGGCGCGGAATATGCCGGGATCACCCTGGCCTCGCGTGACGGCAAAGTGCAGACTCCGTCGGCGACGCACCGGTACCCGGCGTTGCTCGACGAGATCCAGCAACGCCACGGGCAAGGACCCTGTCTGTCGGCGGCGTGGGAACAGCACGTGACTCGGATCGACGATATGAGGTCCGAAAAGCGTTGGCCCTATTACTGCGCGGATGCCCTGCTCGAAACGCCGATCCGCTCGGTGATCTCGTTCCAGCTGTTCGCTGATCACAATCACATGGGCGCGCTGAACTTCTACGCCGAGCAGCCCGGCGTGTTCGACGTAGAGGCGACCGAGATGGGCGGTATCCTGGCCGGCCACACCGCGATCGTCTGGAACATGCTGCGTCGCGATGAACAGTTCCGCAGCGCGCTGGCGTCCCGGGACATCATCGGGCAGGCCAAAGGGATGATCATGGAGCGGTTCAAAATCGACGCGGTGCAGGCGTTCGAGCTGCTCAAGCGCCTATCGCAGAGTGCGAACACGCCGCTGGCCGCCGTCGCGCGCCAACTCGTCGAGTCCGAACAGCACGGCACATGACGACGGCCGAATCGGGGGCAGCCGGACAGCGAGCCGCCACGTCGCGTGGTGAAGTCGCGCGGCGCCGGATCAGTGAGCTGCAACAGCGTCGGGCCGAGCTGGCGGCGGGAATGCCGTCAAATGCAGAGACCGTGCAGCGCGCGAGAGAACACGCGCGCGAGTCGCTGGAGCGAGTGAGAAAAGCGCACCGCGACGCCGCGGCACGGCACCTGGATGCCGGCGCCGCGCATCGTCGCGCGGCGGCCTCCCACGAGCAGGCCGCCCTGCGGGCGCGCGACAGCGCCAGCGCCACGCATCAGGATGCGGCGGCCGTGCACCGGGCCGAGGCCGCGGTTCACGACGCCGCCGCCGTGTTAGAGGACGAACACGCCGCTCAGGCTTGGGCGTCCATCAACAGCAAGGCGCCCGAGACGCCGCCGTCGGGAGGCTGAAAGCTCGTGCAGATCACCCGGACCTGAGTAGCGCGACCGCGGCGGTTGACTGCCTCGACCACGGTCTCACCGGGATTGTCCGGATCCACGAAGGCATTTCCGATCAGCGGCCGGACGGTGTCCATCGGTAGGCCGATGTCCAAACTCGTCAAGGTCTCGCCGGCGGTCTCGTCGGCGCGCAAGCCCCACAGCTCTTCACAACCCCGGTTCCACACCACCACGCGCATCTCGCGATCGACGACGACCAAGCCGAAGCGCACCGAGTTCACCAGCGAATCGAGGAAAGTCCGGGCTTCGTCGAGTTCGACGCTGCGCTCACGCAAGGTGTGGTTGATGGTGTGCAGCTCGTCGTTGGTGGACTGCAGCTCCTCGTTCATCGTCTCGAGCTCTTCGTTGGTGGACTGCAGCTCTTCGTTGGTGGTCTCGAGTTCCTCGACCGTCGACTGCAGTTCCTCGTTGGTGGTCTCGAGCTCTTCGTTGGTGGACTGCAGTTCTTCGTAGGCGGCCTCGAGTTGGTGATTGGTGGCGACGACCTTGTCCAGCAACGCGCGAGTCGCGGTGACGTCGAAGAAGACGATCGAGACGCCGAGCAGGCCGTTCTCACTGTCGATCAACGGGTTGACGTGAATCTCGAACCAGACGGTCTCCGCGCCCGCCCGTTGCCATTTGACGTCCGGGATGCGAGCTGACCGGCGATCGACCTTGGCCTGCTCGAGATAGGCGCGCAGCTCGACGGGTCGGTAGGACACCTCCAGGTCGCGTAACAGTCGGCCGATGTCGCGGGCAGACAGGCCGAACATGTTCTCGGCCTGTTGGTTGATCATCGCCACCGTGTCGTCACCGGTCACCACAATCTGGGCCACCGGGTTGGCGCGAAACGCCAAGTCCCGCACGTTAGTCAAGCCAGGCAGGTCGCCGTGGCGGTCGTACATCGTCGCGGCGGGGTCGTAGCGCTCCGATCCGCCGTGCGAGCCAGCGGCTTTGCGGAAGATGCGGTGTTTGAGGTTCAGCGGCGCGAACCGGTCGCCGTGGCTGAGCAGCATCTCGGCGTGCCCGAGAAACAGAGTGCCCTGTGGAGCCAATGCAAAATGTAAGCGGCCCAGCGTATTTCGTTGCGTTTCGGCATTCATGTACATCAGCGTGTTGCGGCATACCAGCAGGTCGACCCGCGAGATCGGCGCGTCTTTCACCAAGTCGTTGCGTCCGAAAATGACCGCGCGGCGCAAGTCTTTGTGAAAGATGTAGCGCCCGTTCTGCTGTTCGAAATATTTGGTCAGCAAGTCGGGCAGCACCGACTCGACGGCCTTGGCGTCGTAGCTAGCCGCCCGCGCTTCGGTGAGCGCGTCCTCGTCGACGTCTGTCGCATAGATCTTGACGCGCTGCCGGAACGCGTCGGGGCCCAGTGCCTCGGCCAGCAACATAGCCAGCGTGTACGCCTCCTGGCCGGAAGCGCAACCGGCACTCCAGATTCGGATCGGGGAGTCTGGGCCGCGCTCGGCCAGCATCCGCGGAACGATGTCGGACGCGATGTAATCCCACGCGTCGGGATCTCGGAAAAACGCGGTGACGTTGATCAGGATCGTGTTGAACAGGGCGGCGAACTCATCGGAGCTGGCCTGCAGGACGTCGAGGTATTCCTCGAAGGTTTCGTAGCGGGCGAGCGCCATGCGATGGCGAACCCGTCGCATCAGGCTGGTGCGTTTGTAACCGGTGAAGTCGAAGCCGCGCGAGTCACGCATGTACCGCAGCAATGCCTCGAACGATTCGTCTGTCTCAGTGTCCATCTCATCCTGTTCGCCGGCGACAGGTCGCGAACTGAACACTACTCGCGGCTACAGCCGGTTCTCCGGCCCGATGACGGCCCACACCGTCTTTCCCGACGGGGTCGGCGCGCTGCCCCAGGCGCGGCACATCGACGCGACGATCGCCAGCCCCGAGACCTGCTCGCCGCCGTGCACGGGGTCCTCGTGGCGGGCGGCGGGTGTCGAGCTGCCGTCCTGCACCGAGATGGTGACTGTTTTGCCGTCGGTCTCCAGCACCAGCACCGGCCCCCCGAGCGTGTGCTGTAGGACGTTCTCCACGAAGACGTTGACGACGACGGTCGCAGAGGCGACCAGGTCGTCGAACGACCACTCCGCGAGCCGCTGTGCGACGAACTCGCGGGCGGTTCGAAGGCTGGCAAGCGACGCCGGCAGTTCGGTCCTTGCCCGAATCCTGGGGCGTTGGGTGTCGGTGAGCGCGGACAAGGCCTCGCCCACTGTCGCGTGCACTCGCACGTAGCGGGTGACGCCGTTCAATGCGATCGTGCGGCGGATGGCGGAATGTCCGCACACCAGGCGGATCGGGATGCACGGCCAGGTGTCGACCAGCCAGCGCGCGCTGGTGAACACCGCCCACGCCGACGGCGCCGGAACGTCGAGCTTGTTGACGTCGATCAGCACGGCCTGCGGTTCGTCGAGCGCGGCCTTGACGATGCAATCCCGCAACTGCAGGTAGGTGCTGCTGTCCAGGACACCGTCGGCGGTGAGCAGGCAGGCGTCTCCGGCACTGTCGGTGACGATCGTCAAGGGGCTGGTCGCCTTACTCACCGGTGACCTCGCGCGCGGAGTAGGCCTCGGACAATCGGGCGCCCAGCACCTCCCTCGCGTGTTCCGCTTCGTCGGCCAACATGTCGTACCGGTCGCTCATCATGCCGGGACCGACCTGCTCGGAGAGTCGCCGGGCGAGTTTCGCTTTTTCCTGCAGACTGCGGATCGCGATCCACAGCGCGTTCTCGATCTCGTTGTCGCGCGCTCGAAGCAAGGCGTCGGCGGTCCACGCGTGCCCGACCCGGCAGCGGAAGTTACCGTCGCTCACCGCCATCAGCGACCCATTGCAGTCAGGGCAGATGTATCCCGACGGCGGCCCGAGACCGTCGGCGTCGATATCGGTCGAGAACCGTCGTGCCATCGCCATGCGGTTCTCCAGTTCCATGCGTGGATCTGGTTCCATCTCGTGTTCCTCGAAGTCTCGGTCGGCCAGTTGCTTGAGCAGGTGACCTACCTCAGCGGCACTGGCCTGATGGTCTATGACGCCGGCTTCAATCGCGTTGACGGGCATCGCCGGAAACATCGCGTCCTCGGGCGACTGGGCGATGGTGGTGCCGCCTTGGGACCGAATTGCCGCCGAGCCCAGCGTGCCGTCGTCGAGCACCCCGGACAACAGAACGCTGACCGCACGCTGGCGAAACGTCAGTGCCACCGAACGAAACAGCGCATTGATCGCCGGTCGGTGACCGTTCTCGGTTGGGCCCTCGGACAACACAATTCGATGGTCGTCGACCAGAAGATGCCGATTCGGCATCGCGACGCGAATTGTGCCAGGCAGCAGAGGCTCGCCGTCCGTCGCCTCCGCGGTCGGTAGAACGGATTCGCGGGCCAGGATGCGGGCCAGCACGCTTGGTGCCTGCGCGGGGACGTGCAGGACCACCAGGATCGCGTAGGGCAGCCCAGATGGAAGGCCCGCAGCGAATTCTTTGAGCGCCTCCACGCCACCCGCTGAGGCGCCTACCGCTACGACGTTGAGTTCGCTGTTGTCGATTGCCATGGCGCTCGTCCCCGTGCGGTGCATACCCAACGGGCTGGGATGGCAATCCCGTTATCGCGGCACAGCAATAGGCTACTTGCGTTTGGCTAGGTGAGCTGCAGGGTCGGCAGGGGGAACGGCGGATCGCCGGCTCCGGCGATCGAATGTGCCCCCTGTGGCGTCCGCTCGGTGATGCGGGCCGTGGCGCTGCGCTCGCCGACCTTCACAGTCACCGACCGGGCGTGTCTGAACTCGTTCGGCATCTCGCCGAAAACGGTCCCCTGCCAATGATATTGACCGTCGATCGGTTCGATGTGGCCGGCCAGCTGAACGCGCAAGTGCACGGAGCTGTCGTCGACGGTCAGGGTTGCCGGACCCTCGTAGCCGTCCCCGCGCCCGCCGGACGTCGAAAGATCGAATGCAGAGACTTCGACGCGCAACGTCGGTCGATGGAGGTGAACCCGCTCGTTGAAGACGCCTTGTGCGCTGCGGCGAACCTCGATGCGGGTGTTCTTGCCGAGGAGGCGCAGGCATTCGACGACGTAGCGCATCGCCGCGGCGAACTGCGGCCCGCCGACCGTGAAGTAGTTCGGGAAGCCGTGCACCGCCACCCCGAGGTAGGGCTCGGAGCCGTCGACCCACGCCTGCTGGATGCCGATGCCGTGGGCGCCGAGCAGTGTGTCGTGCGGCAGTCCGGCACGGACGGCGAACCCGGTGCCGTAGACGATCGCGTCGGCGTCGTGGTGGATGCCGTCGACGGTGCGCACGCCGACCGCGGTGACCTCCTCGATCGGCGACGTGATCACCTCGACGCGACGCCGCCGGGCCAGCGGCGGGATACGCCGCAGGCGTTGGACCGCGCGTCTCGGTGCGAGCGGGAAAACCTCGATGCGCGCTCCCGCACCGGACATCTGATCGATCAGCCCGCCGGCGCTGGAGTCGGCGCCGATGACCGCGACCCGCTTTCCCGCCGGGTCGAAAAAATTGGCGGGCATCGCGGCGTGCATGGCGGTGCCACGAAAGTCCCTGCGGCCCAGCAGGTCGGGAAGCATCGGCACGAATGGCGACTCGCAGGCGACCACGACGCGGGCGCGCCAGACCTCACCGTCTTCGGTGGCGAGTGTCCAGGTGTCGGTGTCGTCGTCGAACACCGAGCTGACCACCTCGCGGTCGAAGATGACGAAGTCGTGGACGCCGGCCGCCACCAACTCGGTGGCGGTGTCGCCGTCGCCGATCAGGACGACGTCGTGGACGTGGTCGGTCACAGGAATCGGGTACGCGTCCAGCCGCGGCGCGCCAGCGGGCCCATCAACCCGACCTCGGACAGAAATGCCGCCAGTGGAGCGAAGCCGGCCACCTGAACGTCACGGCGGTGCGGACTGTTGCGGGCGATCCCGCGGGCTTCGCGGGCGTTCATGCCCGCCCGCGCGTACTGGACCTTGTTGGTGAACAGGTAGCGGAAGAACCAGCCGCCGAACCCGTTGACGTTGCCGACGAACCATCGCTCCAGCCGCCGCATCTGCGGTGCCCTCTTGCGCAATCCGTCGCGGGCGAACTGGATGTGGCGGGCCTCTTCGGTGACGTGAATTCGCATGAGCCGCTGCACAATCGGCTGCAACTCGGGGTCGTCCATCATCTGCCGCTGCAACGAGTCGAAGATCTCCTCGCCGATCAGCGCGGCGACCCAGAGCACCGAGCCCTGAAAGAAGAACGGCAGTGTGTTGATGATCATCCGGTGATACAGCCGCGGGCGCACCGGCTTGGCGCCGACCCGCTCGATGGCCTTGCCGAACATCACCATGTGGCGGGTTTCGTCGCCGAGTTCGGTCAGCGCGTAATGGGTGGACCGGCTGGTGGGGTCCTTGTGCATGATCTTGCGCAGCAGCGCTTGGTTGAGGATGTTCTCGAACCAGATTCCGGCCGACAGCGTGTTCACTAGCTCTTGGCGGGACAACTCGATCTGTTGAGCGCGAGTCATGTTGTCCCACATGGGTGTTCCGTATAGGGACACGATCTGAGGCGGCAGGAAGAACTTGTCCGGGTCCAGGGGGGCGTCCCAGTCGATGTCGACGACCGGCGCGTAGGACTTCTTCACCGATCCCTTGAGCAGTCGATCGGCGAAGTCCTCGCGATCGCGACCTGCCGGCTGCACCGCAGTTGTCACCGTTGACATCCCTTCGTCGGCGTTACTCAGACGGTAAAGAGTGCGTGAAAAGAAGTCAATACCGGCGGTACCGGATACCTGTGGTACACCCGTTCGGGACGCCGGGGCCGAGTAGGTTCACCCGCATGGGAGCATTCGTCATCCGGGCAGGGCTCACCGGATTCGCGCTGTGGGTGGTCACCAAGGTCGTCCACGGGCTGTACTTCGTCGGCGGCGACACCCGCCTGCAGCGGGTCGGCATCATCTTCGTCGTCGCGGTGGTTTTCGGGCTGGTCAACGCCTTCATCAAGCCCGTCGTGCAGATCCTGTCGATCCCCCTCTACATCCTCACGCTCGGTCTGTTCCACATCGTCGTCAATGCGCTGATGTTGTGGATCACGGCGTGGATCACCGAGAACACCACGCATTGGGGCCTGGTCATCGACCAGTTCTGGTGGACGGCGATCAAGGCGGCGATCGTCCTGTCGATCGTCAGCTGGGTGCTGTCGCTGGTGGTACGCGGCGCGCGGCGCTGACCGGCACACTGGACACATGCCTGAGCTTCCCGAAGTCGAGGCGCTGGCCGACTACCTCCGCCAGCACGCCGTAGGCAAGACCGTCGGCCGCGTCGACGTCTCCGCGCTGTCGGTGCTCAAGACCTTCGACCCGCCGATCAACGCCCTGCACGGCCTGACCGTCACCGGCGCAGACCGGTGGGGCAAATACCTCGGCATGCGGGCCGGCGAGCTGATCCTGATCACCCATCTGTCCCGAGCCGGCTGGCTGCGCTGGTCGGACAAGCTGGCGCCGGCACCGCTCAAACCCGGAAAGGGCCCGATCGCGCTGCGCGTCCACCTGGGCCCTCCCGGCGAAGCCCCGGGCTTCGACCTCACCGAGGCGGGCACCCAGAAGCGGCTGGCGGTGTGGCTCGTCGACGACCCGCAGAAGGTCCCCGGCATCGCCGGCCTGGGACCCGACGCGTTGCAGCTGTCCGTCGAAGACCTCGCCGCGCTGTTGGCCGGCAACACCGGCCGGATCAAGGGCGTGATCACCGACCAGAAGGTCATCGCCGGCATCGGCAACGCCTACAGCGACGAGATCCTGCACGTCGCCAAGCTGTCGCCGTTCGCCACCGCCGGGAAACTCACCGAGGCCCAACTCGCGGCGCTCTACGACGCCATGGTGTCGGTGCTCTCGGACGCGGTGTCGCGATCGGTGGGCCAGCAGGCCGCGACGTTGAAGGGCGAGAAGCGCTCCGGCATGCGGGTACACGCCCGCACCGGCCTACCGTGCCCGGTCTGCGGTGACACGGTTCGCGAAGTGTCGTTTGCCGACAAGTCGTTTCAGTACTGCCCGACGTGTCAGACCGGTGGCAAGGTGCTGGCCGACCGGCGGATGTCGCGTCTGCTGAAATAAGCGGATGACTCGGCAGAAGATCCTCATCACCGGGGCCAGTTCGGGCCTGGGCGCCGGGATGGCCCGCGCCTTCGCCGCCAAGGGTCGCGACCTGGCGCTGTGCGCCCGTCGCACCGAACGGCTCGAGGAGCTCAAAGACGAACTCGTGCAACGGTATCCGGGGTCCAAGGTGGCGATTGCGGCCCTGGATGTCAACGACCACGACCAGGTGCCCAAGGTGTTCGCGGAGCTGTCCGACGCTCTGGGCGGCATCGACCGGGTGATCGTCAACGCCGGCATCGGCAAGGGCGCGAAGCTGGGATCCGGCAAGTTATGGGCCAATAAGGCGACCATCGAAACCAATTTGGTTGCGGCGCTGGTGCAGATCGAAACCGCGCTGGAGATGTTCAAGGCGCAGGGGTCGGGGCACCTGGTGCTGATCTCGTCGGTGCTCGGGGCGCGGGGTGTGCCCGGCGTGAAGGCGGCCTACGCGGCAAGCAAGGCGGGCGTGAGCTCGCTCGGCGAATCGCTGCGTGCCGAATACGCCAAGGGCCCGATCGCCGTGTCGGTGATGGAGCCGGGCTACATCGAGTCGGAGATGACGGCCAAATCGCAGAGCACAATGTTGATGGTGGACAACGAAACTGGTGTCAAGTCCCTCGTTGCGGCCATTGAACGTGAGCCCGGTCGCGCGGCGGTGCCGTGGTGGCCGTGGGCCCCGCTGGTCCGGCTGCTGCGGGTGATGCCCCTGTCGCTGGCCAAGCGGTTCTCTTAGCCGTCAATGCGCCGCTGACGTGTAATGTGCTGCGTCAGTGGTGAATTCGGGTTTTCCGTAGGTAGCTAGCCGAAGCTTGAGCAGCCCTATGACGTAGGCGTCGGTGATGTCCCGCAGCACCGGCATGCGACTGGCCTGCTGAACGGCGGTGAAACGCCCGATGATGAAGGGTGCAGTGAGGGCCACCCACAGGAGATCCGTCGATCCGAGTGAAACGCCCATCGCCTCGGCGACGTCGCGGTCACCACCGCAGAATGTGCGGACGAACGTGAGCTTGCTGAAACTCCTTTCGACGGCTTCGGCGCACCGGTCGAACATAGTGGTGTTGGGGCGCAGATACGCCGCCATCGTGCCGCTGACGAGTTCGCGGCAGATGTCGTCGAATCCGTCGCGCAGCAGTGCCGAGCGCGCGTGCATGACGTGCATGATGTCGGTGGGTTCCGAGGGCAGCAGTTCCGGCGGCAGGCCGAGCAGAAAGCAGCGGTACCTAGCGAATTCGACGACGGCCCGCTCTTCTTTGGTGAACGTCGTCCGGCCCTGCTGGCGGGCCTTGCGGGCCAACAGGTACTGGCCGATCATTCCGGCGGGCATCTGGTCGACCTGCGGCACCGGCATCCCGTAGACAGCTGTGTCCCACTTGTCGGATTTCTTCAGGGCGTTGTAGCGGACCATCGAGTGCATCAACCGGACCATGGCGGCGGCTTCGAAGCCGGGGCCGTAACGGTCGAGCGCGCCGGGCAGGGTGGTGACGGCGAAGAAACTGGCCGTCTCGTTGACCCGACGGGCGGCCCGCTTGCCCGAGAGCGCACCGGTCAGGGCCATCGGCAACGCGGCGTAGGTGTTGGTGAATGTCGCGATGAAGGCTCCCCGGGTGATAAAGGGGGCCAGCAGCGCCGCGGGAATTCGCTCCTGCCGAGCGCCTTCGCGAACCAGGTCGAAGTCGATCCACTCCGGGGTGGCCTCCATGGCGGCGATGAATGCCGCGAGCTCGGAAGGCGCGTGGGGCACGGCATCGATGCCCTCGCGGCAGGCGGTCTTGAGCATGTCGATCAGCTGCGCGACGCTGTGTGTATTCATCAGCGCCGCATAGGGATCGGCGACAACGTCACCGAGCATGGTGGCCGTGCTGATCAATTCGAGGACGCGGTCGTCTTCGAGGATCGGGGCGCGGTCAGCAACCCAGGTCGGCAGGGCCGAGTCGACGTCGGGCTCCGTGGCCAGCCGATTCGGCTGCCGTTCGAAGTCGAAGTCGCCGTAGAGGTCGGGCTGCAGATCGCGTTGGCTGCGGACGCGCTGAGCAAGTTCGGGGTAATACGAGACCATCACAACCTCCGGCTAACTAACAGTTAGTGAGTAATACTCACAAGTTGTTAGTTATGCTGTCAAGGGTGACCACCCTGGACATCACGAAGCGGCGCATGACCGCCGAGCGGCGCCGCGAACAGATGCTCGACGTCACGCATGCGATCGTCGACGCCGAAGGGTTCCACGCGGCGACACCCAACCGCATCGCGGAAGCGGCCGGCATCGACCGATCGTTGATCTATCAGAAGTTCGGTGACTTGGCCGGTCTGTTCGTCGAACTGATCGACCGTGAGGCCGCACGGGCCGGCGCGCAGTTCGCCGAGGCGATCTCCGGATTGGATGCGGGCGCCGAGGATCAGTCACTGGTGCTCGCGTTCGACGGTGTGCTGGCCGCTGTCGACGCCCATCCGGCGACGTGGCGGCTGTTCTTGTTCCCGCCGCAAGGCGCTCCGCCGGAGTTGTACGAGCGGCTCGCCCAGGCGCAGAACGTGGTGCTGCAGTTCTTCGTCCGTGAATTGCTGCGCCACAACCCTGAGCTGCATGAGCCGGAATACACCGCGCGGGTGCTGCACGCGGCCGGACGCGAATTGCTGCAGCTACACCTCAGCGAGCCGACGTCCGCGACCGCGGAACGTCTGCGCACCTTTGTCCGGAAATTCGGTTCGGAACTCTCGCAGCCGGCGACCTAGCCGGCCCGGCCGCGCTCGGCGCGGTAGCGCCGGATCAGAGTGTCGGTCGAACTGTCGGATTGTGCTGCCGGAGCGCCATCTTCGGTGATCACCGGCAGCAGCGCCTTGGCCTGCGTCTTGCCCAACTCGACGCCCCACTGGTCGAACGAGTCGATGCCCCAGATCACGCCCTCGGTGAAGACCTGATGCTCGTAGAGCGCGATCAACTGGCCGACCACCGATGGGGTGAGCCGGGTGGCCAGGATAGAGGTCGTCGGGCGGTTGCCCGGCATCACCTTGTGCGGCACCACATCTGCCGCGGTGCCCTCGGCGGCGATCTCGTCGGCGGTCTTGCCGAAGGCCAGTACCTGCGTCTGGGCGAAGAAATTGCTCATCAGCAGGTCATGCATGCTGCCGGTGCCGTCCATCGTGGGCAGGTCGTCGGTGGGCTGGCTGAAGCCGATGAAGTCGGCCGGTACCAGCCGGGTGCCCTGGTGCAGAAGTTGGTAGAACGCGTGCTGGCCGTTGGTTCCCGGCTCGCCCCAGAAGATTTCGCCGGTGTCGGTGGTCACCGGGCTGCCGTCGGCGCGGACCGACTTGCCGTTGGACTCCATCGTCAACTGCTGCAGATAGGCGGCGAAGCGGGCCAGGTCGTTGGAGTACGGCAGCACCGCGCGCGCCTGCGCGTCGAAGAAGTCGGAGTACCACAGCCCGATCAGCCCGAGCAGCGCGGGCGCATTGGATCCCAGCGGCGCGGTGCGGAAGTGCTCGTCGACGATGTGGAATCCGGACAGGAAGTCCGCGAACGCTTCTCGGCCGATCACGGCCATCACCGAGAGGCCGATCGCCGAGTCGACCGAATATCGTCCACCGACCCAGTCCCAGAACCCGAACATGTTGGCCGTGTCGATGCCGAACTCGTCGACCAGCTTCTTGTTGGTGGAGACCGCCACGAAATGCTTGGCTACCGCATCGTCGCCGAGCGCGTCGGTCAGCCAGCGCCGCGCCGCGGTCGCGTTGGTGAGTGTCTCCAGCGTGGTAAAGGTCTTCGACGCGATGACGAAAAGCGTTGTGGCCGGGTCTAAGTCGGCCAGCTTGGCGATCAGGTCGGCCGGGTCGACGTTGGAGACGAAGCGCGCCGAGATGCCGGCGTCGGCGTAGTGCCGCAGCGCCTGGTACACCATCACCGGTCCGAGGTCCGAGCCGCCGATCCCGATGTTGACGACGGTGCTGATCCGCTTACCGGTGGCGCCGGTCCACTCGCCGCTGCGCAGCCGATCGGTGAAATCGCCCATCCGGTCCAGTACTTCGTGCACATCGGCGACGACGTTCTGTCCGTCGACGGTCAACGACGCATCGCGCGGTAGCCGTAGCGCGGTGTGCAGCACGGCGCGGTCTTCGGAGACGTTGATGTGCGTCCCGTCGAACATCGCGTCGCGGTGTCGCTCGAGGTGAGCCGCGTGGGCGAGGTCGATCAGCAGCTTCAGCGTGTCGCGGTTGATGCGGTGCTTGCTGTAGTCGATGTACAGATCACCGACGGTGAGGTTGAACTCGCGGCCGCGGTCGGGGTCTTCGTCGAAAAACTCCCGCAGATGCGTCTCGCCGATCTGCCGGTGATGCTGCTGCAACGCCTTCCATGCCGGGGTCGCTGAGATGTCGGGAATCTGTTCAACCGCAGTCATCCCTCGACCCTAGCGGTGTCGACGAGGACGCGACGGGGTCAGTGACCGAGCCGGCCGCGGCCCAGCCTGAGTAGCAGCATGGCCAGGTCTTTGCCCTCCGGACCGAGTTCGCTGTAGCGCTCGATGACCTTCATCTCGCGGCTGTGCACCAGGCGGGTACCGCCGGAGGCCATCCGGGCCTTGCCGATCGCCCGGGATACCTCGGCGCGGCGCTTGACCGCGGCCAGGATCTCGGCGTCGAGTCGATCGATTTCGAGCCGCAGCTCGTCGATGTCAACGGGGTGTTCTGTTTCGATGGTCATTTCGGACTCCGAATTCTCGTTGTGTGGAGGTGGTTGCGGTGTCATCCGATTTCGGGCCTCACACAAGAGACGAGCCCCGGATCCGGAAGCGGACCGCGGGGCTCTGGGAAGCAGCTAAACCACGGGCACCGCTGGCCGGTACCCGGAGAAAAATCGCCACTGCGCGTTGAGCACAAAATGAGTGTGCCACTTGCAAGCGTTCCGGCGCAAAGGTGTCGGCCAACGGCGGTAAATTGGGTCCGTCATGACCCCGCCGGCGACGATAGACGAGCTGTGCGATCGAAATGAGGTAGGAGGAGCGGCGACATCACCAGTGCGCACGTAACCGAATCCGAGACCGATCACCTTCTCGACGGACTCAACCCCCAACAGCGTCAGGCGGTCCTGCACGAGGGTTCGCCGTTGCTGATCGTGGCCGGTGCCGGCTCGGGCAAGACGGCCGTGCTGACCCGTCGGATCGCCTACCTGCTGGCGGCGCGCGACGTTTCGCCGGGCCAGGTGCTGGCGATCACCTTCACCAACAAGGCCGCCGCGGAGATGCGTGAGCGGGTGGCCACCCTGGTCGGCCCGCGGGCGCGGTCGATGTGGGTGTCGACGTTCCACTCGACCTGCGTGCGGATCCTGCGCAATCAGGCGTCGCTGATCTCGGGCCTGAACTCCAACTTCTCGATCTACGACGCCGACGACTCGCGGCGGCTGCTGCAGATGATCGGCAAGGACATGGGCCTTGACATCAAGCGGTACTCACCGCGACTGCTGGCCAACGCGATCTCCAACTTGAAGAACGAGCTGATCGATCCGCCGCAGGCGCTGGCCAACCTGGCCGACGACGACCTCGCCGACGATCTGGCCCGCACCGTCGCCGCCGTCTACTCCGAATACCAACAGCGGTTGCGGGTGGCCAACGCGCTCGACTTCGACGACTTGATCGGCGAGACCGTCGCGGTGCTGCAGGCCTTCCCGCAGATCGCCGACCACTACCGTCGGCGCTTCCGGCACATCCTGGTCGACGAGTATCAGGACACCAACCACGCGCAATACGTGCTGGTGCGCGAGTTGGTCGGCCGCGAGCTGGACGACGGCGAAGAAGGCGTGCCGCCCGGCGAGCTGTGCGTGGTCGGCGACGCTGACCAGTCGATCTACGCGTTCCGTGGCGCCACCATCCGCAACATCGAGGACTTCGAGCGCGACTACCCGAACGCCACGACGATCCTGCTCGAGCAGAACTACCGCTCCACGCAGAACATCCTGTCGGCGGCCAACTCGGTGATTTCGCGCAACCCCGCCCGTCGGGACAAGCGGCTGTGGACCGACGAGGGCGAGGGTGAGCTGATCGTCGGCTACGTCGCCGACAACGAGCACGACGAGGCACGCTTCATCGCCGAGGAAATCGACGCCCTGGTCGCCAATGGCGGCATCACCTACAACGACGTGGCAGTCTTCTACCGCACCAACAACTCGTCGCGGTCGCTGGAAGAGGTGTTCATCCGCGCCGGTATCCCGTACAAAGTCGTTGGGGGAGTGCGGTTTTACGAGCGCAGGGAGATCCGCGACATCGTCGCCTATCTGAGGGTGCTGGACAACCCCGGCGACGCGGTCAGCCTGCGACGCATCTTGAACACGCCGCGACGCGGCATCGGCGACCGGGCCGAGGCGTGCGTCGCGGTGTACGCCGAGAACACCGGGTCGAGCTTCGCCGACGCGCTGGAGGCCGCGGCCGAAGGCAAGGTGCCGTTGTTGAACACCCGGTCCGCCAAGGCAATTGCGGGCTTCGTCGAGATGATGGACGAACTGCGCACCCGGCTCGCGTCGTGCGAGGGTGATCTCGGCGAGCTGGTCGAGGCGGTGCTGGAGCGCACCGGATACCGCGCCGAGTTGGAGTCGTCGTCCGATCCGCAGGACCTGGCGCGACTGGACAACCTCAACGAACTCGTCAGCGTCGCACACGAATTCGCGACCGATCTGGCCAACGCCGAAGCTTTGGGAGCCGACCTCGACGACGAGGACGTGCCGGACACCGGCGTGCTCGCGCAATTCCTGGAGCGGGTGTCGCTTGTCGCCGACACCGACGAAATCCCTGAGCAGACAGCCGGTTTGGTGACCCTGATGACGCTGCACACCGCCAAGGGGCTGGAGTTCCCGGTGGTGTTCGTCACCGGCTGGGAAGACGGCATGTTCCCGCACATGCGGGCCTTGGGCGATCCGACCGAGCTATCCGAGGAGCGCCGGCTGGCGTATGTGGGGATCACCCGAGCCCGTCAGCGACTCTTCGTCAGCCGGGCGAAGGTCCGGTCGTCGTGGGGGCAGCCGATGCTCAACCCGGAATCGCGCTTCCTGCGCGAGATTCCGCAGGAGCTGATCGACTGGCGGCGCACCGACCCGACCCCGTCGTTCAGCGCGCCGGTGAGCGGAGCCGGTCGGTTCGGCACGCCGCGGCCGTCGCCCACCCGCAGCGGGGCGAGCAAGCGCCCGCTGCTGGTGCTGGAACCCGGCGACCGCGTCACCCACGACAAGTACGGTCTGGGCCGCGTGGAAGAAGTGTCGGGCATCGGCGAATCGGCGATGTCACTGATCGACTTCGGCAGCTCGGGCCGCGTCAAGCTGATGCACAACCACGCGCCGGTGGCCAAGCTCTAGCGCCGCGCGAGGTGCAGCAGGTAGCCCGCGGAAGTCATTGCGAGAAGCAGAAATACCGCGGGAAACGCGATGTTGTACAGGACTCCGGCCTTGATGTGGACGGCGATCGCGCCGACGAAGAACAGCGTCAGTCCCACGCCGGCCGCAACGCCGAGCCAGGGCATCGCAACCAGGCCGACGACCAGACCCACGGCGCCCGCCAGCTTCAACGTGGCGAGGTAGGGGATCGCGCCGACGGGGACGTGCACTTCGGCGGAATTCTTCAGGACAAAGCCTGCCTTGAGATAGTCGGCGACAGCGACGAACGCGGTGGCAACGATGCAGGTGACCGTGACGGCGAATGCGGGAACTAGGCTCATGTGGACGTCTCCTCATATCGGCGGACTCAGGGCGAGATTGGTGGTCTCATCCCCCCGACGTCTCACGCCCGGCAAAGGTGACATCTGGTGACACGTGAAGCGGACTTTGTGGACAATCGGCCGCAGTTGATCGCCGTGGCGTTCCGGTTGCTCGGCTCGATCCAGGACGCCGAGGACGCGGTCCAGACGGCCTGGCTCAAGCTGTCCGCCGTCGACGCCGGCGAGATTCGTAACGTCGGCGCGTGGCTGACGACCGCGACCACGCGGATCTGCCTGGACCAGTTGCGAGCGCGGGGCCGACGCGGTGAGCGGCCTCTGGACGCAGACATGCTTCCCGCCGACGCCGTGCTCGCGGACGAGAATTATCTTCAGCGGGAACACATCTCGCGCGCCCTGATGGTCGTCCTCGACTGCCTGACTCCACCGCAGCGCGTCGCATACGTTCTTCACGACATCTTCGACGTTCCTTTTGACGAGGTCGCGCTGACGCTGCACACCAGTGTCGACAGTGCCAAGAAGCATGCAAGCAGGGCGCGGCGTCGCATCGAGAACGCGCAACCCCCGGATGCGGCGGACGACGTCGCGCGGTCGGTCGCCGACGCGTTTCTGGCCGCCGCGGCCGGGGCTGACTTCGATCGGATGCTCGCGCTGATGACCGCCGACTGCGTGCGCGTCGTGGACCCCGCGCTGGCGCCGCCCGGCACCCCGGCGGTGGTGACCGGTGCCCGGGCGATCGCCGAGGAAACGACGCTCTTCGCCGACCGAATCCGGGCCAGTGTGCCGATGGTTGTCGACGGGAAGCCGCTCTACGTCCTCGCTCCGGGCGGCCGCCTTTTCGCGACCCTGGAGATCGGTGTCGAGGGCGGGCGAGTCAGCCGAATCCACATCGCCAGGGCGGTGGTGACGTTCTAGTCGTCGAGCAGCCAATCGCGGGTGCGCGGCAGCAGCGTCAACACGGCGCTCGCGATCGGAAGAACCGGCAGGGTGTGCACCACCCAGGCCACTCGTGCACCGGCGATGAACACACCGAGATAGGTCAAGATCGCGACGACCGCGCCGGCCACGATCAGGTAGCGGCTCAGCGGTTGGCGCAGCAACAGCAGGATCACCCCGGAGATCGTGGCCGAGGCGAAGACCAGCGCGAGGAACGCCACCGCGACGCAGAACAGCCGATCCGAGTGCCACCAGCCGGCGATCAGGTCCGTCGCCACCACGGAGGTGGCCCAGCCGCTGACGATGCTGACGGCCGCGGCGGCGACCGCGGTCGTCTTGCTGGGCTCACCGAAAGGGGCGGCCGCGGGGGCGGGCGAAAACTGCTGATGCTGTGGTGGTGGCGGGGGAATGTGGGTGGTCCGGGCGTCGTCCAAGTGCGGCAGCGGACCGGTGGGCGCGCGCCGAATGATGCGCGTTTCGGGGTTGACCGGGTTGGGGTTGCTCGGGTCGGTCACCGGCTCAACCGGCGAAAGTACCGACGGAGAGGCCGCGCTTCGCCAGCCACGGCACCGGGTCGATCCGCTGGCTGCCGCCCAGGAGCACCTCGAAGTGCAGGTGCGGGCCGGTGGAGTTGCCGCGGTTGCCCATGGTGGCGATCTGGTCGCCGGCCATCACCCGCTGACCGACGCTGACCATCGTGGTGTTGACGTGGCCATACAGCGTGACGGTTCCGTCGGCGTGCCGCAGCTTGACCCACATGCCGTAGCCGGCCGTCGGGCCGGCGTCGATGACGACGCCGTCGGAAACCGCACGGATCGGTGTGCCGATCGAGTTCGCCAGGTCGATGCCGGCGTGCAGGACTCCCCACCGGTAGCCGAAGCCCGAGGTGAAGATGCCCTTGGTCGGCATCACGAAAAGTGGCTGCTGGAGCCGCGCCTCACGCTGGGCCCGCTCCTGGGCGAACGCCACGCCGTG
Source organism: Mycobacterium sp. 1245111.1 (assembly GCF_001673405.1). Taxonomy (GTDB): domain Bacteria; phylum Actinomycetota; class Actinomycetes; order Mycobacteriales; family Mycobacteriaceae; genus Mycobacterium. Next base: position 36,595 of record NZ_LZLV01000025.1, read on the forward strand.
GGCCAGTTCGGCGTTGTGCACGGCGACGTTGGCGGCCGGCTGGACGGTCACCATCTGCATGCCGCCGCCGGAGGTACTGATCGGACCGGTTCCCGCGGATTGGGCGGCCAGTACGGTCTCGGTCTTGGAGTGTCGCGGGGCTTCGGTGGCCGAATGCGCGGCCGCTGCGGCGGCTCCGGCGGCCATCGCGCCGATCAAAACCCGGCCTCGTGCGGGGCCGGTGAGTTGTTTGCGGTGCTGCGCTCGGCCGGACAGCGGCTCGGAGGCGCTGCGGGCCCGGTTCATGCCCCGCTCGAGCGGGCTGAGACGACGCTCGGTGACGCTGGGACCGATCAGGTCCAGGACGCGAAGGTTGTCCGTGTCGTCGAGGTCGTCGAGCTCCGGGGCGCCGAGGACCTGCGCTTCCTTGTCGAAAGCCGAGTTGTCGCTGAACTCCGAATCGGCGAGTTGTCCGAACTCGTTAAACGGGATGATGTCCGTGACTTCGTTGCGGTGAAGGGTCGGCCTGCGCTCGCGCGACGCTGAAAGTTCTCCTTGCACAGGAGACGACGCCGGGATTTGCTGGGCCAACCTGATTGTCCTTCGAGCCGTAACCATAACGTTATCTGGACTCTGAGACGTTAACCGCCGGGCGCAACGCGTCGCAAGTTAAGCCAGAAATCCGCCGGGCATTGTGACTCGTATCACTCGCCGCGCTCCGGTGAGATCTGCCACATCCGTCGATGCCCATGGCGGAACACTCTGGCCGTCTCGCTACAGTTCCCGCAAGCGGACAACCGAAAACTTAGTCCGCTCACAAAAAGGCCGACACACAGAAGTGAGCCCATGGATCTTTTCGAGTACCAGGCAAAAGAGCTGTTCGCCAAGCACAACGTCCCAACCACACCCGGCCGGGTGACAGACACCGCCGAAGGGGCCAAGGCCATCGCCGAAGAGATCGGGCACCCGGTCATGGTCAAGGCGCAGGTCAAGGTCGGCGGACGAGGCAAAGCCGGTGGCGTGAAGTATGCCGCGACCGCCGACGACGCTTACAACCACGCGAAGAACATCCTCGGCCTGGACATCAAGGGCCACGTCGTGAAGAAGCTGCTCGTCGCCGAGGCCAGCGACATCGCCGAGGAGTACTACATCTCCTTCCTGCTCGACCGCGCCAACCGCACCTACCTGGCCATGTGCTCGGTCGAGGGCGGCATGGAGATCGAAGAGGTCGCCGCCACCAAGCCCGAGCGACTGGCCAAGATCCCGGTCGACGCCGTCAAGGGCGTCGACGAGGCTTTCGCCCGCTCGATCGCCGAGCAGGGCCACCTGCCGGCCGAGGTGCTCGACGCCGCGGCGGTGACCATCGCCAAGCTGTGGGAGGTCTTCGTCGGCGAGGACGCCACGCTGGTCGAGGTGAACCCGCTGGTCCGCACGCCCGACGACCAGATCCTCGCGCTGGACGGCAAGGTCACCCTCGACGGCAACGCCGACTTCCGTCAGCCCGGCCACGTCGAGTTCGAGGACCGCGACGCCACCGATCCGCTGGAGCTCAAGGCCAAGGAGCACGACCTCAACTACGTCAAGCTCGACGGCCAGGTCGGCATCATCGGCAACGGCGCGGGCCTGGTCATGTCGACGCTGGACGTCGTTGCCTACGCCGGTGAGAAGCACGGCGGGGTCAAGCCGGCCAACTTCCTCGACATCGGCGGTGGCGCCTCGGCCGAGGTGATGGCCGCGGGGCTGGACGTCATCCTGAACGACCACCAAGTCAAAAGCGTGTTCGTCAACGTCTTCGGCGGCATCACCTCGTGTGATGCGGTCGCCGCCGGGATCGTCAAGGCCCTGGAGATTTTGGGTGACGAGGCCAACAAGCCGCTGGTCGTGCGGCTCGACGGCAACAACGTCGACGAAGGCCGGCGGATTCTGACCGAGGCCAACCACCCGCTGGTGACGCTGGTGCCCACGATGGACGAGGCCGCCGACAAGGCCGCCGAACTGGCGAGCGCCTGATAAGGAGACATGACCTCATGGCAATTTTCCTGACTAAAGACAACAAGGTCGTCGTCCAGGGCATCACCGGAGCCGAGGCCACCAAGCACACCGCCCGAATGCTCAAGGCCGGCACGCACATCGTCGGTGGCGTCAACGCCCGCAAGGCCGGCACCACCGTCGCGCACAAGAACGTCAACGACGAGCCGGTGGAACTGCCGGTGTTCGGCAGCGTCAAAGAGGCCATCGAAAAGACCGGGGCCGACGTCTCGATCATCTTCGTGCCGCCGGTCTACGCCAAGGACGCGATCATCGAGGCGATCGACGCCGAGATTCCGCTGCTGGTGGTCATCACCGAGGGAATCCCGGTGCAGGACAGCGCATATGCGTGGGCCTACAACGCATCCAAGGGCTACAAGACCCGGATCATCGGCCCGAACTGCCCCGGCATCATCACCCCGGGACAGGCCCTGGTCGGCATCACCCCGGCCAACATCTCCGGGCCGGGTCCAGTCGGGCTGGTGTCCAAGTCCGGGACGCTGACCTACCAGATGATGTACGAGCTGCGCGATTTCGGCTTCTCGACGTCGATCGGCATCGGCGGCGACCCGGTGATCGGCACCACGCACATCGACGCGATCGAAGCCTTCGAGAAGGACCCCGACACCAAGCTGATCGTGATGATCGGCGAGATCGGTGGCGACGCCGAAGAGCGTGCGGCCGACTACATCAAGGCGAACGTGTCCAAGCCGGTCGTCGGCTACGTCGCGGGATTCACTGCGCCGGAAGGCAAGACGATGGGCCACGCCGGCGCCATCGTGTCCGGCTCCTCGGGCACCGCCGCCGCCAAGAAGGAAGCGCTCGAGGCGGCCGGGGTCAAGGTCGGCAAGACGCCGTCGGAGACCGCCGCGCTCGCACGTCAGATCTTGCAAAGCCTGTAAGCCGAGCGGACCCCGCGGCCAAATTGGAACGTGTTACAGGTTTCGGTTAGCCTGACGAATTAACACTTGTCAGGAGGCCTGTAATGGCGGTTGATCCGCGTACTCCCGTCGTGGTCGGGGTGGGCCAGTTCACCGAGCGCATCGGCGACCCCGGTTACCGCGGCATGTCCTCGGTCGATCTGGCGACCGAGGCAGTGCGGGCCGCGCTGGCTGACACCGGCGCCGACGTGACGGCGGTGGCACGGGCCATCGAGGTGTTCGCGGGCCTGCGCCAGTTCGAGATCTGCACCCCGTTCAACTCCCCGCCGTTCGGCTGCTCGGACAACTACGTGCGATCGGTGGCGCACCGGGTCGGCGCCGATCCGGTGCGGGCGGTGCTCGAGCCGATCGGCGGCAACGGCCCGCAAAAGCTGATGACAGAGTTCGCCGGGGCGATCGCGGCGGGCGAGATCGAGGTCGCGTTGATCCTCGGGTCCGAGCCCGGGTCCACCGCGAAGTACTTCGCCGATCGCGACGACAAGCCGGACTTCACCGAGCACGTCGGCGGCCAGCTCGAGGACCGTGGCTACGGCTTCGAGCAGTACATGAGCGAGTACACCGCCAAGCACGGGCTGACCGGGGCGCCGGTGCAGTACGGGCTGCTCGACAACGCCCGTCGGGCGCGCCTCAGGCTCAGCGTGGCCGACTACCGGCACTCGATGGCCGAGCTCTTCGCCCCATTCTCCAAAGTGGCCGCCAAGAACCCGTTTTCGTCCTCGCCGGTGGAGCGGTCGGTGGTGGAGATCGAGACCGTCACCGACGAGAACCGGATGATCTGCGACCCGTATCCGCGGCTGCTGGTAGCGCGCGACACCGTCAACCAAGGGGCGGCCGCGCTGGTGATGTCGGTGGCGGCGGCCCGGCGGCTCGGGGTGTCCGAAGACACGTGGGTGTATCTGCGCGGGCATGCCGATCAGACCGAGCAGGACCTGTTGGACCGGGTCGACGTCAGCGTCAGCTACTCCGCCAAACAGGCTGTGGCAGAAGCGCTTCGGGGTGCCGGCATCGGCATCGACGAGGTGGCGACGTTCGATCTTTACAGCTGCTTCCCGTTCCCGGTGTTCGCGGTCTGCGATGAATTCGGGCTCACCGCCGACGATCCGCGGGGCTTGACACTCACCGGTGGCCTGCCCTATTTCGGTGGGCCCGGCAACAGCTATTCGTTGCACGGCATCGCCGAGACCGTGGCCGCCATGCGTGACAGGCCGGGCTCGTTCGGTCTCGTCGGCGCCAACGGCGGTGTGATGAGCAAGTATTCGGTGGGCATCTACTCCACCGAGCCCGGCGAGTGGGCAGCCGATCGCAGCAAGGCGCTGCAGCAGGACATCGCCGCGCTGCCGAGGGTACCAGTCACGCGAAACCCCAACGGCGCGGCCGCAATTGAGACCTACTCGGTGCGCTATGACTGGCCGACGACGACCGGCGTCATCATCGGCCGGCTCGACGCTGACGGCTCGCGGTTCATGGCGCTCACCGAGGACCGCGACCTGGTGGCGCTGATGACCGAGGGCGACCCGCTGGGCGCCGCGATCACGGTGAGGTCCACCGACGAGGGCATCAACCAAGCGTCGCTCGGCTAGCCCTTCAGCGCGGCGACCAAGCCTTCGCAGTCGTCGACGGAGACGTTGAGTGCGGAGTGATCCCGCAGCCCGATCACCCGGTGAATCCGCGGCTCGAAGTGGATGCACACGCCCCGGTCGGCGTTGGTGCCGAACGTCAAACCGTCGTCGGCCAGCGACAGCCGCGCACCCACCGCCGTCCACCACCGGTACGGGCCGGTGATATGCGCATCCTGGATCTGAGACCGCGGCACCTCGACCCGGAACGGCCCGTAGCGGACGATCAGCCGGCCGTCGTCGGTGACGGTAACGCCCTGCGTGCTCGGCCATACCCGAAAGGCCAGCCACATCGGCGCCAGCCGGGCGTCGTAGCGGTATGGGAAGTGCCGACCCTGCTCTGTCACGATGCGCCTCCCGGGTGTCAGCGGCTAGACCGCCGCGGCAAGCTTGCCCGCCAACCGCTCGACGTAGGCGGCCACCTCATCTTCGGACTTGTCGGGCAGTCCGAACAACACTTCGGTGACCCCGATGTCGGCCCAGTGCGCCAACTTCTCCGGCACCGGCTTGAAGTCCAGCGCGACGATCTGCGGAGCGCCGTCGCGGCCCGCGGCGGCCCAGGTGTCCTGCAGCAGCTTTACCGGCTGGTCGATGTCGAAGTCGCGCGGGGTGGTGATCCAGCCGTCGGCGCTGCGGGCGATCCACTTGAAGTTCTTCTCGTTGCCCGCGGCGCCGACCAGCACCGGGATGTGCGACTGCACCGGCTTGGGCCACGCCCAGCTGGGGCCGAAGTTGACGAATTCGCCTTCGTAGGAGGCTTCTTCTTCGGTCCACAGGGCGCGCATCGCCTCGATGTACTCACGCAGCATCGTGCGGCGACGACCGGGCGGCACCCCGTGATCGGTGAGTTCGTCGGTGTTCCAGCCGAACCCGACGCCGAGGCTGACCCGCCCACCCGAGAGGTGGTCGAGCGTCGCGATCGATTTCGCCAGCGTGATCGGGTCGTGTTCGACCGGAAGCGCCACCGCGGTGGACAGCCGCACCCGCGACGTGACTGCACACGCCGCGCCGAGGCTGACCCACGGATCCAGCGTGCGCATGTAGCGGTCGTCGGGCAGCGACTCGTCGCCGGTGGTCGGATGCGCCGCCTGGCGCTTGACCGGAATGTGGGTGTGCTCGGGTACATAGAACGTCTGAAATCCGTGATTATCGGCAAGAGTCGCGGCCGAGGCCGGGGAGATTCCGCGATCACTGGTGAACAGCACAAGCCCGTAGTCCATGGATGAATTAGAACGTGTTCCAATCTCGCGGGCAACCACGGGGGTCGGTAGTGGCGACCGACGCGGCGCCGAAGGTGCGCTAGCGTGGTTGATCGGCTCGCGTCGCAAAGCCCGCGCAGGCCGTCGCCACCGCGTCGATCCAGCCTTTGGAGGTAGCCTCGCGAGGAGCGGCGCGCGGGAGTAACCAGCGCCGCACGACAATGGCGCCGCAACCGCATCGGAAGGCACAGGAGAAGCCATGACTTACCCGCCCGGCAACGCCGGATATCCGCCCGCGCAGTCGCCCGCCTCGTATGGGGCTCCGGGATCGACATCGTTCGCGAAATCCGAGGACGCCGAGAACAACCTCAAGCACTACCTGACCATCGCGGTCGCAGTGCTGGGTGTGCTGACTTATCTGGCGAGCTACTTCCCGATGGTCTCCCGCCTGCTGCCCAACGGCGACGAACTCGTCGAGAAGGGCAGCACGCTGCCGGTCGACCTGGTGCTGCTGGCCGGCGTGCTGGCCGCGGTGAACCTGTTGCCGAAGGCCAAGAACTACCTCGCCGCCGTCACCGTGGTTTCCGTGCTGGGCACGCTGCTGCTGATCCAGGACACCATCGACGCGACCGATCGCGGCGCGGGGCTGTGGATCGCCGTCACCGCCGGTGTCGTGCAGGCGGCGCTGGCCATCAGCGCTCTTCTGCTGGATGCGGGCGTGATCACCGCGCCGGCGCCCCGCCCCAAGTACGACCAGTACTACGGGCAGTACGGCGGTTACTACGGCCAGCAGCAGAATCCTTACCAGCAGTCCGGCTACGGAACGCAGTACGGCGGATACCCGTCGGGTCCGACGACAGGCGGCTTCGCCGCGCAGCCCGGACCGCAGCCGAGTTCGGCCCAGTCCCACGGATCGCCCACCCCGCCAACGGGTTTCCCGAGCTTCAGCCCGCCGCCGTCGTCCGGCTCCAACCCTGCTGGGCAGGGCAACCCCGGCGACCATGGCGGGTCGGCCCCCGGCCAGCACGAGTTCGGCTCGGGCCAGCAGCCGCAGGCGCCGTCGGGTCCGTCACAGTCCTGACTCTGCGGTGTCTGGCGCGGCGGGTCGCTTAACGCCGCAGCGGGTAGGTAACGTCCTCAGACCGTGACGCCGGACAGTCGAGCCCCGGGCGCCCACCAGGCGCGCGACCTGCTGCGGGTCGCGTTCGGTCCGGCGGTGGTGGCGCTGGTGGTCATCGCCGCGGTGACGTTGCTGCAGTTGGTGATTGCCAACAGCGACATGACCGGCGCGCTGGGTGCGATCGCCAGCATCTGGCTCGGTGTACACCAGGTGCCGATCTCGATCGGTGGCCGCGAGCTGGGCGTGCTGCCGCTGCTCCCGGTGCTGCTGATCGTGTGGGGGACCGCGCGCACCACCGCGCACGCCACTGCGCCCACGGCCTCGTGGTTCGTCACCCGGTGGATCGTCGCGTCGGCGCTGGGTGGCCCGCTGCTGTTCACCGCGGTCGCGCTGGCCGTCATCCACGACGCGGCGTCGGTGATCACCGAATTGCAGACGCCGAATGCGCTGCGCGCGTTTACGAGCGTGCTGATGGTGCACGCCGTCGGCGCGACCATCGGGGTCGGATCGCGCGTCGGCCGCCGGGCGCTCGCGGCATCGCCGCTGCCTGACTGGCTGGCCGATTCGCTGCGCGCGGCTGTGGCCGGCGTGCTGGCGCTGCTGGGGCTCTCGGGGATGGTGACGGCCTGCTCACTGGTCGTGCACTGGGCGACGATGCAAGACCTCTACGGCATCACCAATTCGATCTTCGGCCAGTTCAGCCTGACCGTGCTGTCGGTGCTCTATGTGCCCAACGTGATCGTCGCGACCGCTGCGATGGCGGTGGGATCGAGCGCTCACCTGGGTTTTGCCACGTTCAGTTCGTTCACGGTGTTCGGCGGGGACATCCCGGCGCTGCCCGTGCTGGCCGCGGCGCCGCACCCGCCCCTGGGACCGATCTGGGTGGCGCTGCTCATCGTCGGGGCATCGTCGGCGGTTGCGCTCGGGCAGCAGTGTGCGCGACGGCCGCTGCCGCTGTCCGACGCGATGGCGAAGGTCGGGATCGCGGCGCTGCTGGCGGCCCTGATCCTGGCGCTGCTCGGTTACGCGGGCAGCGGCCAGCTGGGCAACTTCGGCGGAGTCGGAATCGACCAGGGCACTTTCGGTTTCGCGATCTTCCTGTGGTTCACCGCGATCGGCGCGCTGACCGTGGTGATGGCCGGTGGAATCCGACGCCGCCCGCGGCCCACGTCGGTCCCCGCCGCGCCGCCGGCCGAGCCGCCGATGCCGGACGTCGAGGACGACGACACGTCGGGCATCGATCTGCCTGACGACGAGTCCGATGGTCCGACTAGGCTCTGACCTGTGCAGCAATCGTTCCGCGTGCCTCCCAGCGCACCGGCACGAGTGGTGGTGCTGGCATCGGGCACCGGATCGCTGCTGGCGTCACTGCTGGACGCCGCCGTCGGAGACTACCCGGCCCGGGTGGTGGCCGTCGGTGTCGACCGCGACTGCGCGGCCGTCGACATCGCCGCCGCGGCGTCGCTGCCGTCGTTTCGGGTACGGCTGGGCGACTATCCCGGCCGCGACGCGTGGGACGCCGCGCTCACCGAAGCCACCGCCGAGTATGCACCGGACCTGGTGGTGTCGGCAGGCTTCATGAAAATCCTTGGACCACACTTTCTTTCGAAATTCGAAGGGCGGACGCTCAACACTCATCCCGCGCTGCTGCCGGCATTTCCCGGCGCGCACGGGGTGGCCGATGCGCTGGCCCACGGTGTCAAAGTCACCGGCTGCACGGTGCATCTGGTCGACGCCGGCACCGACACCGGCCCGATACTGGCCCAGCAGGCGATTCCGGTGCTCGACGACGACAACGAAGCAACCCTGCACGAACGCATCAAGGTCACCGAGCGGCGACTGTTGGTGGACGTGATAGCCGCGGTGGCGACCGGCGGCGTGACCTGGAACGGACGAAAGGCGACTATCGGATGACCGGCAGCGACGATGCAGAGCGCAGCGATGGGGAGGAGCGCCGCGGATGACTAGCAACGAAGGCAAGCGGCCGATTCGGCGTGCGTTGATCAGCGTCTACGACAAGACCGGTCTGGTCGACCTCGCCAAGGGGCTGGCCGATGCCGGCGTCGAGATCGTGTCGACCGGATCGACCGCGAAAACCATTGCCGACAAAGGCATTCCCGTCACACCGGTGGAGGAGCTGACGGGTTTCCCGGAGGTGCTCGACGGCCGGGTCAAGACCCTGCATCCGCGCGTGCACGCCGGCCTGCTGGCCGACCTGCGTAAGCCCGAGCACGCGGACGCCCTCGAACAGCTCGGCATCGCCGCGTTCGAGTTGGTGGTGGTCAACCTTTATCCGTTCAGTGAGACCGTCGAATCCGGTGCGGGCGTGGACGAATGCGTCGAGCAGATCGACATCGGCGGGCCGTCGATGGTGCGGGCGTCGGCCAAGAACCACCCGAGCGTGGCCGTGGTGACCGACCCGCTCGGCTACGACGGCGTGCTGGCCGCGGTGCGTAGCGGCGGCTTTACGCTCGCCGAACGAAAGAAGTTGGCGTCGTTGGCATTCCGGCATACTGCCGAGTACGACGTCGCGGTGGCCGGCTGGATGGAGTCGACGCTGGCGCCTGAGGAGCCGACCGCGGCCTTCCCTGCGTGGATCGCCGGGACCTGGCGACGCTCGACCCAGCTGCGCTATGGCGAGAATCCGCATCAGCAGGCCGCGCTCTACGTCGACGACAGCGGGTGGCCCGGCCTGGCGCAGGCCGAGCAGCTACACGGAAAAGAGATGTCGTACAACAACTTCACCGACGCCGACGCGGCCTGGCGGGCGGCGTTCGACCACGAGGATATCTGCGTCGCAATCATCAAGCACGCCAACCCATGTGGCATCGCCGTGTCGTCGGAATCGGTGGCCGACGCCCACCGCAAGGCGCACGAATGCGACCCACTCAGCGCCTTCGGCGGCGTGATCGCGGCCAACACCGAGGTCAGCGTCGAGATGGCCGAGTACGTCAGCACGATCTTCACCGAGGTGATCGTCGCACCCGCCTATGCGCCGGGTGCCGTCGACGTGCTGGCGCAAAAGAAGAACGTCCGGGTGCTGGTCGCGGCCGAGCCGATCGGAGACGACACCGAGCGGCGCCAGATCAGCGGCGGGCTGCTGGTGCAGCAGCGTGACCAGATCAACGCACCGGGCGACGACCCGAACAACTGGGCGTTGGCGACCGGCGAGCCGGCCGACCCGGCCACGCTGGCCGACCTGGCCTTCGCCTGGCGAACCTGTCGCGCGGTGAAATCCAACGCGATCGTGATCGCCGGCGGTGGCGCCACCATCGGTATCGGTATGGGCCAGGTGAACCGCGTCGACGCCGCGCGGCTGGCGGTCGAGCGCGGGGGAGATCGGGTCCGCGGGGCGGTCGCCGCGTCCGACGCCTTCTTCCCGTTCCCGGACGGCCTCGAGACCCTGGCGGCTGCGGGCGTGAAGGCGATCGTGCACCCGGGCGGTTCGGTCCGCGACGACGAAGTCACCGCCGCCGCGGCCAACTTTGGCATCGCGCTGTATCTGACCGGGGCGCGCCACTTCGCGCACTAGAAACTACGCGCTGATTTCGTCCTGCACGGTCGTCGCGTAGCGAATGAACGCGGCAACCTCGTCGACCGCTCGGCGGGCATCGGGGTTCACGTCGAAGCTGAGCTGGAACATGTGCATTGCCTTGTGCCACTGCTGAACCCAGACTTCGACATTCTGGGCGCGTAGCCGTTCGGCGAACACGATGGTGTCGTTGAGAAGCATCTCGTGGGTGCCGGCCTGCAGCAGGAACGGGCCCAGGCCGCGCAGGTCGGCCTCGGGTGGCATCAGCGGCGGCGGCCGGGTGCCGTTCACGGTGGCGAACACGTCGTAGATGAACTTCACCGTCATGAACGGGAACATCACGTCGCGGTGGTCCTTCAGCGCCCGGTACTTCAGCTCCATGTCGGACGACGTCAGCGGCGACATCAGCGCCTGTCCGGCCGGCACCGGCAACCCGGCGTCCCGGGCCGCCAGCGCGACGTCGGCGGCCATCAGTCCGCCGGCCGAGTCGCCGGCCAGCACGATTCGGTCGGGTGCGAACCCCTGCGCCAGCGCGAAGCGATAGCCGTCCAAACCGTCGGCAACAGCCTCCTCGATGCTGGCCTGTGGTGCCAGCCGGTAGCCGACGTTGAGCACCTTGGCGCCGGTCGCCTGCGAGAGTCGGCTGACGAAGCGGCGATGCGAGTTGAGTCCGAGGGTGACCAGCGCCGAGCCGTGGAAGTACACGATCAGCGACGTCGAGTCGCGCGCCTCAGGGGCGACCACCCATTCGGCCGGGCAGTGCGCCAGGTCGACACGCGTGACATCGGTGCCGGGCAGCGGTTTGATGACCTTCAACGCACCGTCGATGCCGTCGAGGCGCACCCGCTGCAGCGTGGCGGGGCTGACGCGATTGACCACCATGCCGAGCACGGTCAACGCGGCCAGCACCGGCCGGACGAAGATCGCGGTCAACAGCGCGAGCACGCTGGACTGCCACGAGGCGGGGCCGAAGTGTGCGGTCTCGGGCCGTTCAGACCATTCGAGAGAATTCACGGTACCCAGGGTATCGGGTAGCTGTGCATTAACGAATGTGAGGTTCGGACCGGTCCGGATACACAGTTGTCTGCGCCACTCGATTGCGAGTTTTTGAATGCATGCCGGCCGTTGTGCAAATCGTCGCAATTTGCCGAGAGGGCGCCTCGCAAACCCCCTTCCGAACAAGATCGGATCGGCCTACAGTCGAAATTCGGGCACGTCAACCGGGGCGTGCCCGGTGCGATCAAGAGGTATTCGAGAGGAAATAATGCGCGCGATAACAAAAAGAACAGCGTCGTTCTCAGTCGCCCTTGCAGCATTCGCTCTGCTCGGTGCGGGATGCCACCAGTCCAACAACTCGAGTAATTCCTCGTCGAGTTCGGCGGCGTCCTCGTCCTCCTCGTCCGCGATGACGACCTCGATGGCCATGGAGCCGTCGACGAGCGCGGCGGCCACGCCCAGCCCGACGCAGATCGCCGGCAAGAACGGCACCATGTACACAATCGAGGGACCGATCCTCGCAAAGTTCGACACCCTCACCGACGAGCAGAAGAAGGACCTGGGCGCGCCGTACGACAACCAGAAGAACACCGCCGACAACACCGGTGTCTACCAGCAGTTCGACGGCGGCGTGCTGATCATGAAGAACGGCGGGCCCGTCTACCTCGTGTGGGGCAAGATCCGCGACGCGTGGAACGACAACCAGGCCTCGCAGGGCAAGCTGGGCTACCCGACCGCCGACGAGACGAAGGAGCCGGACGGCACCTACAAGTCGACGTTCGAGCACGGCACCATCACCTGGAAGGAAGGCGACGAGCACGCGACGGTGACGACCAGCTAGTCCCCGCTCGCACTTTCGCTTCGGAGGGCCGGGTAATCCTTGCGATTGCCCGGCCTTTCCGTTTGTCAGTAGCGTGGAGTGGTGACCGCTGCGAACAACCTGCCCCGTACCGTTGGTGAACTCCGTGCCTCCGGGCACCGCGAACGCGGTGTGAAGCAAGAAATTCGGGAAAACCTGCTGGCTCGATTGGCGGAGGGGGCCGACGGCGGGGCCATTTGGCCCGGCATTCTGGGCTTCGACGACACCGTGTTGCCGCAACTCGAGCGGGCGCTGATCGCCGGTCACGACTTCGTGCTGCTGGGTGAACGCGGCCAGGGCAAGACCCGTCTGCTGCGCGCCTTGATCGGGCTGCTCGACGAGTGGACACCGGTGATCGCCGGCGCCGAACTCGGCGAGCACCCCTACACCCCGATCACCCCGGAGTCGATCCGCAAGGCCGCCACCCTCGGTGACGACCTTCCGATCGAGTGGCGGCATCGCAGCGAGCGCTACACCGAGAAGCTGGCCACGCCCGACACCAGCGTCGCCGACCTGGTCGGTGACATCGACCCGATCAAGGTCGCCGAGGGTCGCAGCCTGGGCGACCCGGAGACCATCGCCTACGGCCTGATCCCGCGGGCGCACCGCGGCATCGTCGCCGTCAACGAGCTGCCCGACCTGGCCGAGCGGATCCAGGTGTCGATGCTGAACGTCATGGAGGAGCGCGACATCCAGGTCCGCGGCTACACGCTGCGGCTGCCGCTGGACGTGCTGGTCGTCGCCAGCGCCAACCCCGAGGACTACACCAACCGCGGCCGCATCATCACCCCGCTCAAGGACCGCTTCGGTGCCGAGATCCGTACTCACTACCCCCTCGAACTGGATGCGGAGGTCGCGGTCATCACCCAGGAGGCCCACCTGTCCGCGCAAGTGCCGGAGTACCTGAGCCAGGTGATCGCCCGGTTCGCCCGCTACCTGCGGGAGTCCAACTCGGTCGATCAGCGATCGGGGGTGTCGGCGCGGTTCGCCATCGCCGCTGCCGAAACCGTCGCCGCCGCCGCCCGGCACCGCGGCGCGGTGCTGGGGGAGACCGATCCGGTGGCCCGCGTGGTCGACCTGGGCACGGTGATCGACGTGCTGCGCGGCAAACTCGAATTCGAGTCCGGCGAAGAAGGTCGCGAGCAGGCTGTTTTAGAACATCTGTTGCGTCGCGCCACCGCCGATACCGCATCGCGGGCGCTCGGCGGAATCGACGTGGGCCCGCTGGTGGCCGCGGTCGAGGGCGGCTCGGCGGTGACGACCGGTGAGCGGGTGTCGGCCAAGGACGTGCTGGCGGCGCTGCCCGAGCTGCCGGTGATCGACGCGATCGCCAAACGCCTGGGCGCCGAATCCGAGGGCGAGCGTGCCGCTGCGCTCGAATTAGCCTTGGAGGCACTGTATTTGGCCAAGCGCATCGACAAGGCCTCCGGAGAAGGCGAAACCGTCTATGGCTAAAGGCCACTCGTCACGTTACTCTGCCTACACCGGCGGGCCGGATCCGCTTGCCCCGCCGGTGGATCTGCGCGAGGCGCTCGAACAGATCGGGCAGGACGTGATGGCGGGCACCTCGCCGCGCCGGGCGCTGTCGGAGTTGCTGCGCCGCGGCACGAAGAGTGTGACCGGGGCCGACCGGTTGGCCGCCGAGGCCAACCGGCGACGTCGAGAGTTGTTGCGCGAGAACAACTTGGACGGCACGCTGCAGGAGATCAAGAAGCTGCTCGACGAGGCGGTGCTGGCCGAACGCAAGGAGCTGGCCCGTGCCCTCGACGACGATGCCCGGTTCGGCGAGCTGCAGCTGGATTCGCTGTCGCCATCCCCGGCCAAGGCCGTGCAGGAACTCTCCGAGTACGACTGGCGCAGCGACGAGGCCCGCCAAAAGTACGACCAGATCAAGGATTTGCTCGGCCGCGAAATGCTCGACCAGCGCTTCGCCGGCATGAAAGAGGCGCTGGAAGGGGCCACCGACGAGGATCGGCAGCGGGTCAACGACATGCTGAACGACCTCAACGATCTGCTGGACAAGCACGCCAAAGGCGAAGACTCCCAGCAAGATTTCCAAGACTTCATGGACAAGCACGGCGAGTTCTTCCCGGAGAACCCGCAGAACGTCGAGGAGTTGCTGGACTCGCTGGCCAAGCGGGCGGCGGCCGCGCAGCGGTTCCGCAACAGCCTGAGCCCGGACCAGCGCGCCGAGCTGGATGCATTGGCGCAGCAGGCATTCGGGTCACCGGCGTTGATGCAGGCGCTCGACCGCCTGGATGCACATCTGCAGGCGGCCCGGCCCGGTGAGGACTGGGACGGCTCGTCGGACTTCACCGGCGACAACCCGCTCGGCATGGGCGAAGGCGCGCAGGCGCTTTCGGACATCGCCGAGTTGGAGCAACTCGCCGAGCAGCTGTCGCAGAGCTACCCGGGCGCGACCATGGACGACGTCGACCTCGACGCGCTGGCCCGCCAGCTCGGCGACCAGGCCGCCATCGACGCCAAGACGCTGTCCGAGCTCGAACGCGCGCTGGTCAATCAGGGCTTCCTGGACCGCAGCTCGGACGGTCAGTGGCGGTTGTCGCCGAAGGCCATGCGACGGCTCGGCGAGACGGCGTTACGCGATGTGGCGCAACAGCTTTCGAGCCGTCACGGCGAGCGTGAGTTGCGGCGCGCGGGCGCTGCGGGTGAGCTCACCGGTGCCACCCGGCCCTGGCAGTTCGGCGACACCGAGCCGTGGAACGTCACCCGGACACTGACCAACGCGGTGCTGCGGCAGGCCGGCACCCGAACGCTGGACGACCCGCTGAAGATCATGGTCGACGACGTCGAGGTGTCCGAGACCGAGACCCGCACGCAGGCAGCGGTCGCGCTGTTGGTGGACACCTCGTTCTCGATGGTGATGGAGAACCGCTGGCTGCCGATGAAGCAGACCGCGTTGGCGCTGGATCACTTGGTACGCACTAGGTTTCGGTCGGATGCGTTGCAGATCATCGCGTTCGGCCGCTACGCGCGAACGATGACGAGCGCCGAGTTGATGGGCCTGGAAGGCGTTTACGAGCAGGGCACCAACCTGCATCACGCGCTGGCGCTGGCCGGCCGGCATCTGCGCCGGCACCCGAATGCGCAGCCCGTGCTGCTCGTGGTCACCGACGGTGAGCCGACGGCGCACCTCGAAGACCACGGTGACGGCACGTCGGTGTTTTTTGATTACCCGCCGCATCCGCGGACCATCGCCAACACCGTGCGCGGTTTCGACGAGATGGCCCGACTTGGGGCGCAGGTCACCATCTTCCGGCTGGGCAACGATCCCGGGCTGGCCCGGTTCATCGATCAGGTCGCGCGCCGGGTCGAGGGCCGGGTGGTCGATCCCGATCTCGACGGCTTGGGTGCCGCGGTGGTCGGCGACTACCTGCGATCGCGCCGTCGCCGGTAGAGCGGCGACGGGCCTGATCGTCAAATACGCTGTGGCTGTGGCTATTCGAGGCGATTTGCGCACCTCCGGACAGAGTCGCCAACTCTCGATAGGCAGGGTCGAATTCTGGTCGATGTCGATCTGCTTCTATTTGCCGCACGATATGGGACTATTCCCTGGCAGGAATTATTCGATCGAAAGTTGAGGCCCGTGGCTGCCGATACGGAAAGTCAAACGCACAGCATGATTGCTGCGATCAAAGCCGGCGTATTCCGCCAGGACAAGCAGCCGCGCGAGGTGTCGGCGCATGGCCGTGCTTGGCCGGGGCTGGAGAAAGCGATCGCCACCGCTCTGGGCTCGTCGGCCATTGCGAGCATCGAAAAGGACCGGCAGGTGCATGCCGCGGAACTCGAGGCCGAAGTGCGGCGCAAGCACGAAGAGATGGTTCGTATGTCAGCCAAACGCCAAGCCGCGCTGGATGTGGCGGCCGAAGCGCGCCAAGCCGACATTGCAGCGCTGCCGGTGGGCGAGATCACCTTCCTCGACACGCCGTTCTTTATTTGGGGTGAACCCGATTACCGAATCGAGCCACAGGCGTTGCCCAACAACAGCACCGCCAAATTCAAATTCCACGAATCCAGCTCCGGAAACGAGGAGGTGTCGTTCTGGTTCCAGTGGACCAACGATGGCGACACGCCCGCGATTCTCGATGTGTTCGGCGAGCTGACATTCAACGGGAGCGCTTCAGTGTGGGCTACCGGCGGCCATTTGGACGGCAGTACCTCCTTCGTGACTTTTACCGTCAACTTAGAGCCGTTACGTTGGTGGCAACAACCGCCAACCGAGCCACAACCCTTTCAACCGAGCCAGTTCAATCCGATGGCCAGTGCCTTCGCGTCAGCGCACTGGTACCAGGGTCACGCCACCGCTTCGATCCCCGTCTTCGGCAGCCGCGGCTGCAGCTTCCAAACGTTCGTTGTTCCCCCGCACGCCACCGCCGTCTTCAAGATGGTTTTGGAGCTTAGCTACAGCGTCGATGACGGCACCGTCGATGTTGACTTTGAATCCGGTGCATTCGCCCTCAGCTGTCCCGGCATCCTGTTGCGGCGGACAGGTTAAGACGGGTTAATCCGCGGCAGCGCTAGCTCTGGGCCTTACGGTTCTTGCGCCGGATGCCGACGCCGCCCCACAGCGAGAAACCGCGGATCCGCACCGTCGGCGCACCCGGCGTGCCCTGGCCTTCGACATTGTGGTCGAAGCCGCCCATCACGCCGTGACCCTTGATCTCGACGTTGACTTCGGGTGGCAACAGGATGGTCTGCCCGCCCATGATCGAGGTGGCGTTGATCTCGACATCGGTCGAGGTGAAGTCCGCGTAGCGGAGATCGATCACGCCACCGCCCCACAATGCGAACGTCGTCAGCTTCTTGGGCACGTTCCACCGGCCACGGCGCTCGAACGCGCTCATGATCGCCAACAACAGCATCGACGGCGCGGGTTTGGTGGCGCCGCCGCGCTGCGGGCTGACCGACGACCCGAGCAGATCCGACCGCAACTGGTCGAGTTCGTCGTAGGTCTGCGCGGCGTAGGCCCTGGTGAGCCTGTCCTCGTAGTCGCTCATCTGCAGTTTGCCCTGGGCGGCGGCATCGGTGAGCAACTGCGCCACCTGGATACGGTCGGTCTCGGCGGCACGCGTCTGTGCGTCCGGCCGGTCGCGCGCCCCTTGTTGCGCTGACTTGCTCATCAGTGACGAGCCTACGACGAACAATTTTCCCGGCAAGGGATCTTCGCCAAAGTGTTGTGCCAACCTCAGACTCCGCTCAGGTGTGGTCAGGGTCGCTGCCACGTGGCTGTTGTGCGGCCCGGTGGGCGAGCCGATCGTAGATGGGCTCGGATCGCAGCGCGACGGCGACGAGCATCGCGATGGCACACGCACCGAGCATCGGTGGCAACTGGTTGGTGTTTCCCGTCATCTCGGTGGCGAGGATGAGCCCGGTCACCGGGGCATGCACCGACGCGGTGAAGAACGCAGCCATCCCGATGAGGGCACAGGCGGCCAGGTTCGGCACGGCGTGTGGCGTGAAGTGCACCGCGACGAGGCCGACGACCAACCCGGACTGCGATCCGAGAACCAACATCGGGGCGAACAGTCCACCGGGCGTGGCGGCGGCGTATGAGACGACGCCGAGTGCGAACCGCAGCACGAAGACTCCGCTGACCGCCAGCAGCGCGCCGCGGCCGAGCAGCGCGTTCTGGGTAAGGTTGTCGCCGCTGCCGACCAGGTCCGGTGCCACCCAGACGAGCAACCCGACCAGCGCGCCGGTCACGGCGGCGCGAACCTCCTTGGGCAGTCGGCTGGCGTCGGCACGGTGCAGGGCGAACATCACCGCCTCGTTGTAGAGCACCCCGAGTAGCCCGGTCACGATGCCAATGGCGACGACCCAGCCGGACTCCACGAGCCGCGGATCGGACAACGGCGTCATGCGGAACTCGGTGCCGGATCGCACCACCAGATGGGCGGCGGCGAATCCTGACGCGGACGCGACGAGGGTGGCGATCGTGGTACGCGGATCGAATCGTTTGACCAGTTCTTCGAGCACGAACACGCCGCCGGCGATCGGTGCGTTGAACGCGGTGGCCAGCCCGGCCGCGGCGCCGCCGGCGACCAGCACGCGCAGGTCGGCCAGGTTGCGTCGGGTCAGCGTGGCGACGATGACCGCCGCGCTTCCGCCCATCTGGACCGAGGGTCCCTCCCGGCCGAGCGCCATGCCGCTGCCGATCGCAAGCAGCCCGCCGACGTATTTGATCGGCAGAATGCGGAAGCGGTCGGGTCGCACGCGGCCGTCGGCGACCGCCTCGACTCGCGGGATGCCGCTGCCCTCGGCGTGGGGTTCGATCCGGTGCACCAGTGCGGCCGCGACCGCGGCGGCGGCCATGCAGACGAGGACGACCACGCCCAATCCGGCCCAGCTGCCGTGCGCCCAGTGGGCCAGGGTGTCGCGTAACCGGGCGCCTCGCTCAAGCAGCAGCTTGAAGCTGGCGGCGCTGACGCCGGTGAGCACCCCGACCAGGGCGGCGGCCACCATAAACCCGATCAGGCTTTCGGCGCCCTCCCCTTCTTCGTCGACGGGGTGCTCGGTCGGCCGTTGCCAGCCGGTGAACAGGCTGCGCAGGACATTTCGCCAGTCATCCGGTTTCGGGTCGTCCACCCGTCTTGCATAGCGGAGGAACCTGGGCGGGTGTCAGGTGGCCCAGCTCGGCGGTCGTTTCTCCAGGAACGCCGTCATGCCCTCGCGGGCCTCGTCGGAGACGAACAGCCGGGCCGACTCGGCGGCGAGCCGTTCGGCGTCGCGGTCGAATCCGTGCAGTACAGCGGCGGTGGTCAACGCCTTGGAGGCCGCCAGCCCCTGCGGTGAACCGCGGCCGATGTCGGCGACCAGCGACCCGACCGCGGCATCGACGTCGTCAGCGGCCACCGTGATCAGCCCGATCGTCTCGGCGACGGCGGCGTCGAAGGTTTCGCCGGTCAGGTAGTAGCGCGCGGCCGCGCGGGCGGTCAGTTTCGGCAGCAGCGTCAGCGAGATGATCGCCGGCGCGACGCCGATCCGTGCCTCGGTCAACGCGAAGGTGCTGCGCGGTCCGGCAACCGCGATGTCGCATGCGGCGACCAGGCCCATGCCGCCGGCCCGGACGTGTCCGTCGACCGCGACGATCACCGGCAACGGCGCCTCGACGATCGCGCGCAGCAGTTGCGCCATCTCCCGTGACCGTTGCGCGGTCGCCTCCGCGGGATCCGCGTTGGCCGCCGACCCTTCCGAGAGATCGGCCCCCGCGCAGAAGGTGTTGCCGGTGTGGCCGAGCACGACCACCCGCACCGCGGGATCGGCTGCCGCGTCACGCAAGCCCCGGTGCAGCTGGTTGACCAGCGTGCTGGACAGCGCGTTGCGGTTGTGCGGCGAGTTCAGCGTCAGCCGTGCAGTATGCCCGTCGACGGCGTATTCGACGAGGGTGCCCATCAGTAGCTGCGGGGCAGGCCGAGCGATGTCTGCGCGACGAAGTTGAGCACCATTTCGCGGCTGACCGGCGCGATGCGGGCGAGCCGCGCCGCGGCCATCATCGCGGCCAGACCGTATTCCTTGGTCAGGCCGTTGCCGCCGAGCGACTGAACGGCCTGATCTACCGAGTGGTTAGCCGCCTCTGCCGCAGCATATTTCGCCATGTTGGCGGCTGTGGCTGCGCCACCGTCGTCGCCGTTGTCGTACAGCGTGGCGGCCTTCTGCATCATCAGCTTGGCGAGCTCGACCTCGATGTGGCACTGCGCCAACGGATGTGAGAGGCCCTGGTGCGAGCCGATCGGGGTGCCCCACACCTGACGGGTCTTGACGTAGTCGGCGGCCCGGTCCAGCGCAAAGCGGCCCATCCCCACCGCGCTGGCCGCCCCCATGATGCGCTCGGGGTTCAGGCCCGCGAAAAGCTGTGCGATCGCGGCATCTTCGGCGCCGACCAACGCGTCGCTGGGCAGCCGTACGTCGTCGAGGAAGACTTGGAACTGCCGCTCGGGGCTGATGATCTCCATGTCGATCGGCGTGTAGGTGAAGCCGGGCGCATCGGTGGGAACCACGAACAGCGCCGGGCGCAGCTTGCCGGTCTTGGCTTCCTCGCTGCGGGCGACCACCAGCACCGCCTGCGCCTGGTCGACGCCGGAGATGTAGACCTTCTGCCCCTTGAGGATCCAGTCGCTGCCGTCGCGGCGGGCGGTGGTGGTGATCTTGTGCGAGTTGGAGCCGGCGTCGGGTTCGGTGATCGCGAACGCCATCGTCAGCGTGCCGTCGGCGATGCCGGGAATCCAGCGCTTCTTCTGCTCGTCGGTGCCGAACTTGGAGATGATCGTGCCGTTGATTGCGGGCGAGACCACCATCAGTAGCAGCGCGCTACCGGCGGCTGCCATCTCCTCCATCACCAGCGACAGCTCGTACATGCCGGCGCCACCGCCGCCGTACTCCTCGGGCAGGTTGACCCCGAGGAAGCCGAGTTGGCCTGCTTCGGTCCACAATTCGTCTGTGTGCTCCTGTGCGCGAGCCTTCTTCAGGTAGTACTCGCTGCCGTACTTCGATGCCCAGTCGGACACTGCCTTGCGCAGCGCCTTGCGATCATCGTTTTCGATGAAGCTGCTGTCGATCATGAGTTTTCTCCTTCTGCTTCGGGTGCATCGACGCGCGCTAGAACGGCGCCGACCTCAACTTGTTGGCCTGTATCGACATTGAGTTCTGCGAGTACGCCGTCGGACGGCGCGGTGATGGTGTGCTCCATCTTCATTGCCTCCAGCCAGATCAGCGGCTGGCCAGCCGTGACCGGGTCGCCGAGCGCGGCGCCGAGTCGAATGACGTTGCCGGGCATGGGGGCAACCAGCGAGCCCTTTTCGACGGCGGAACCCGGCTCGGGGAAGCGTGGCTGTGCGACCAGGTGGACGGGCCCCTGCGCCGAGTCGACGTAGACATCCTGACCGTGCCGTGGGACCGCGAAGCTCACGGCCACCCCGTGGTCGTCGGACAGCACTACCTCCTCTGCCGACGCGGACACCAGGTGCACCGCCTCGTCGTGAGGCATCGTCAATCCGGTTCGGCTGAAACGGTATTCGACACGATGCTCGTTGCCGATGTCGTCGAGGTAGGCCTTGACCTGATAGCCCGACGCCAGGTTGCGCCAGCCGCTGGGCAGCGACCTGAGCACGGTGGCGGTGTCCCGGTTCTCGGCCGCGGCCGCCAGCGCGGCGGCGATCGCCGACAGGCGGACCACGGCGTCGCCGGCCAGCGGCGCCGACAATGCCGCCAAGCCGTGCGTCTCGAAGAACGCCGTGTCGGTGGCGCCTTCCAGGAATGCCTGATGCCGCAGCACATTCACCAACAGGTCGCGGTTGGTGCGCAGCCCGTGCACTCGTGCGCGGGCCAGCGCGTCGGCGAGCACCCGGGCCGCCTGCTGCCGGGTCGGTGCGTAGGAGATGACCTTGGCCAGCATCGGGTCGTAGTGGATCGAGACCACCGAGCCGTCGACGATGCCGGAGTCCAGCCGGATTCCGGCGCGGCCCCCGAGCGTGCCGAATTCGGTGCGGGCCGCGGGCACGTCGATGCGCCGGACCAGGCCGGCCTGCGGCTGCCAGTTCTGCGCGGGGTCCTCGGCGTACAACCGCGCCTCGATCGAAGAGCCATGCGCGGCAGGCGGTTCGGCGTCGAGACGACCGCCATCGGCGACCGCGATCTGCAGCGCGACCAGGTCGAGTCCGGTGGTCTCCTCGGTGACCGGGTGTTCGACCTGCAGGCGGGTGTTCATCTCCAGGAAGAAGAACTCGCCGTGGTCGTCGGCCAGGAACTCCACCGTCCCGGCGCCGGTGTAGCCGATCGCGCTGGCGGCCAGCCGGGCGGCTTCGAACAGCCGGGCCCGCATGCCGGGAATCCGCTCGACCAGCGGTGACGGCGCCTCTTCGATGATCTTCTGGTGGCGGCGCTGGATCGAGCATTCCCGCTCGCCGACGGCCCACACCGTGCCGTGGGAGTCGGCCATCACCTGCACTTCCACATGGTGGCCGGTGGGCAGGTAGCGCTCGCAGAACACCGTCGGGTCACCAAACGCCGACTGGGCCTCGCGCTGAGCCGCCGCGACTTCGCTTGGCAACCTGTCCAATTGGTCGACGACGCGCATGCCGCGTCCACCACCACCGGAGGACGCCTTTACCAGGACGGGCAGCTGGGCGGCGGTGACGGTGTCGGGGTCGAGTTCCTCGAGCACCGGAACACCGGCCGCGGCCATCATCTTCTTGGACTCGATCTTGGAGCCCATCGCGCGCACTGCGTCGGCGGGCGGGCCGATCCACACCAGACCGGCGGCCTGCACCGCGGAGGCGAAATCCGCGTTCTCAGAGAGGAATCCGTAGCCAGGATGCACCGCGTCGGCGCCGGCCGCGCGCGCGGCCGCGATGATCGCCTCGCCGTTGAGGTAGTCATTGGTCTGCGGTAGCCGCACCCGGGCATCGGCCTCGGCCACGTGGGGGGCGTTGGCGTCCGGGTCGGTGTACACCGCGACGGTGCCCAGGCCGAGAGTGCGGCAGGTGGCGAACACCCGCCGGGCGATCTCGCCGCGGTTGGCCACCAGAACTCGAGTGATTCCCATTTCCGTCACATCCGGAAGACGCCGAAGCTCGACGTCCCCTTGATCGGGCCATTGGCTATGGCGGACAAACACATTCCCAACACGGTGCGGGTATCCCGCGGGTCGATGATGCCGTCGTCGTAGAGCATGCCCGACATCACCATCGGCAGCGACTCGGCTTCGATCTGACCCTCGACGGCGGCCCGCATGGCCGCGTCGGCGTCCTCGTCGACCGCCTGCCCGCGGGCCTCGGCGGCCGCGCGACTCACGATCGACAACACCCCGGCCAGTTGCGCGCCGCCCATTACGGCGGACTTGGCGCTCGGCCACGCGAACAGGAAGCGCGGGTCGTAGGCCCGGCCGCACATGCCGTAGTGGCCGGCGCCGTAGGACGCGCCGATCAGCAGCGAGATGTGTGGGACCGTGGAGTTCGAGACGGCGTTGATCATCATCGAGCCATGCTTGATCATCCCGCCTTCCTCGTAGTCCTTGCCGACCATGTAGCCGGTTGTGTTGTGCAGGAACAACAATGGTGTGTTCGAGCGGTTCGCCAGCTGGATGAACTGGGTGGCTTTCTGCGACTCCTCGCTGAACAGCACGCCGCGGGCGTTGGCCAGGATGCCCAGCGGGTAGCCGTGCAGGCGCGCCCAGCCGGTGACCAGCGACGAGCCGTACATCGCCTTGAACTCGTCGAATTCGGAGCCGTCGACGATCCGTGCGATCACCTCGCGGGGGTCGAACGGTATACGTAGATCCGCCGGGACGATGCCGATCAGCTCCTCGGCGTCGAACACCGGCTCGGTTACCGGCGCGGGTGCGGGGCCCTGCTTGGTCCAGTTCAGCCTCGCGACGATGCGGCGCCCGATCCGGATCGCGTCGAGTTCGTCGACCGCGAAGTAGTCGCCCAAACCCGATACCCGCGAATGCATTTCGGCGCCGCCGAGCGATTCGTCGTCGGACTCTTCGCCGGTGGCCATTTTCACCAGCGGGGGACCGGCGAGAAACACCTTGGAGCGTTCCTTGATCATCACCACATGGTCGGACATGCCGGGGATGTAGGCGCCGCCGGCCGTCGAGTTGCCGAAGACCAGCGCGATGGTCGGAATGCCGGCCGCGGACAGCCGCGTCAGGTCGCGGAACATCCGGCCGCCCGGGACGAAGATCTCCTTCTGCGTGGGCAGATCCGCGCCACCGGACTCGACGAGCGAGATCACCGGCAGCCGGTTCTCGAACGCGATCTGGTTGGCCCGCAGGATTTTCTTCAGCGTCCAGGGATTGCTGGTGCCACCCTTGACCGTCGGGTCGTTGGCGACGACCAGACATTCGACGCCCTCGATGACGCCAATGCCTACCACCGTGCTCGCGCCGACGGTGAAGGCGCTGCCGTAGGCGGCCAGCGGGCTGAGTTCCAGGAATGGCGAATCGGGGTCAACTAGCAGCTCGATGCGCTCGCGGGCGGTCAGCTTGCCCCGATCATGATGGCGTTCAACGTATTTCGCGCCGCCGCCGGCCAGCGCCTTGGCCAGCTCGGCGCCGATCTCCTCGAGCCGGGATTCCGCGGCCGACGCCGCGGCGGTAAAGGTGTCGCTCGTGGGATCGAGCGTCGACTTCAACGCGGTCATGACTGGAATCCCAACAGCTTGGCGGCCAGTGAGGTCAGGATCTCGGTGGTGCCGCCGCCGATGCCCAGGATTCGCATGTCGCGGTATTGGCGTTCGATCTCGGATTCGGTCATGTAGCCCATGCCGCCGAACAGTTGCACACCTTGGTTGGCCACCCACTCACCGGCCTCGACGGCGGTGTTCTTCGCGAAGCACACCTCGGCGATCAGGTTGGTCTCGCCGGCCAGCTGCCGCTCGACGACGTGGTGGGCGTAGACGCGGGCGACGTCGATCCGGCGGGCCATCTCGGCCAGGGTGTTCTGTACCGATTGCCGCGAAATCAGCGGCCGCCCGAATGTCTCCCGGTCGCGGCACCACTGCACGGTGATGTCCAGACAGCGCTGGGCGCTCGAATAGGCTTGCGCGGCAAGCCCGATGCGCTCCGCGACGAACGCCTCGGCGATCTGGGCGAAGCCGGTGTTCTCGGCGCCCACCAGATTGGCCACCGGCACGGCCGCGTCGACGTAGGACAGCTCGGCGGTGTCGGAGGACCGCCAGCCCATCTTGTCCAGCTTGCGGCTGACTTCGAATCCGGGGGTGCCCTTCTCGACCAGCAGCAGCGAAACCCCGGCCGCGCCAGGCCCGCCGGTGCGCACGGCGGTGACGACGTAGTCGGCTCGCACGGCCGAGGTGATGTAGGTCTTGGCGCCGTTGACGATGTACTGGTCACCGGAGCGGGTCGCGGTCGTGCGCAGGTGTCCGACGTCGGAGCCGCCGCCGGGTTCGGTGATCGCCAGTGAGCCGATCTTGTCCCCGGCCAGCGTGGGCCGGACGAACTCGTCGATGAGTCGCTGATCCCCGGACGCGATCATGTGCGGCACCGCGATGCCGCAGGTGAACAGCGACGCGAACACCCCGCCCGGCACACCCGCCTGATGCAGCTCCTCGCAGACGATCACCGCGTCGGCGCCGTCACCTCCACCGCCGCCGACCTCCTCGGGGAAATTCGCGCCGAGCAGGCCCGCTTCGCCTGCGGCGCGGTGCAATTCGCGCGGCAGCTCGCCGCTGCGTTCCCACTCGTCGATGTGCGGCAGGATTTCCCGTTCGGCGAACGACCGCACGGTCTTGCGGAGCGCATCACGCTCCGGCGTGGTCCAAATGCTCACAACAACCCTTCTGGAATGTCGACATGACGGCTGCGCAGCCACTCGCCGAGCCCTTTGGCCTGGGGATCGAACCGCGCCTGGTACGCGACGCCTTGGCCGAGGATCTCCTCGATCACGAAGTTCACCGCGCGCAGGTTGGGCAGCAGGTGCCGGGTCACCGGCAGGTTGGCGGTCTCGGGCAGCAGCTCGCGAAGCAGCTCGACGGTCAACGTGTTGGCCAGCCAACGCCACTGCTCCTCGGTGCGCACCCACACGCCGACGTTGGCCGACCCGCCCTTGTCGCCGCTGCGTGCGCCGGCGATGCGGCCCAACGGCACCCGCTGCGTCGGACCGGCCGGCAACGGATCCGGCAACGGCGGCACGGCCGCCGGCTGCAACTCGAGAGTGTCGGTGGCGCAAGCAATCTCCACGCGGGTGCCGTCGGCGTGCACGGCGGTGTGCGGCACCTCGGCGGCGTCGACGTAGCCGGGGGTGTAGACGCCGTAGACCTGGCCGTCGCCCGGCGGCGCGGTGACCGTGAAGCCAGGGTAGCTGGCCAGTGCCAATTCCACTGCGGCCGAGGAGAACTGGCGTCCGACGTTGGCCGGGTCCGGGTCGCGGACCACGCAGCTCAGCAGCGCGCTGGCCGCCTGTTCGGTGTCGGCGTCGGCATGGTCGGTGCGAGCCAGCGTCCACTCCAACTCGGCGGGCTTGACGCTTAGCGCGGACTCCAGCTGCCGTCGTACCAGGTCCGCCTTGGCGTCGATGTCCAGACCGGTCAACACGAAGGTCGTGGCGTTGCGGAATCCGCCGATGCTGTTGAGCGACACCTTCAGGGTGGGCGGCGGCGCCTCACCGGTCACGCCGCTGATCCGGACCCGGTCGGCGCCATCGGAGGCCAGCGAGATGGTGTCCATCCGGGCCGTGACGTCCGGGTTGGCGTAGCGCGCGCCGGTGATCTCGTACAGCAGTTGCGCGGTGACCGTGTCGACGCTGACGAGCCCGCCGGTGCCGGGATGCTTGGTGATCACCGACGAGCCGTCGGCATGAATCTCGGCCAGGGGGAAGCCGGCGTACGTCAAATCCGGAATTTCCGTGAAGAACGAGAAGTTGCCGCCGGTGGCCTGGATGCCGCATTCGATGACGTGACCGGCGACCACGGCGCCGGCCAGCCGGTCGTAGTCGGTCCGTTGCCAGCCGAAGTGGGCGGCCGCCGGTCCGACCGTCACCGACGCGTCGGTCACCCGCCCGGTGACGACGACCTCGGCTCCTTCGTTGAGGCAGTCGACGATGCCCCAGGCGCCCAGGTAGGCGTTGGCCGTCAGCGGCTTGCCCAGCCCGAGTTCCTCGGCGCGACCCGAAAGGTCGTCGCCGTCGACATGAGCCACCCGGACCGGCACGCCCAGCCGATCGGCCAGGGCCCGCACGGCGTCGGCGAGCCCGGCGGGGTTCAGGCCGCCGGCGTTGGCGACGATGCGCACGCCGCGGTCCTGGGCCAGGCCGAGGCATTCCTCGAGCTGGGTCAGGAAGGTCTTGGCGTAGCCACGTTCGGGATGTTTCATCCGGTCGCGGCCGAGAATCAGCATGGTCAGCTCGGCCAGGTAGTCGCCGGTCAGATAGTCCAGCCCGCCGCCGGTCAGCATTTCGCGCATAGCGGAATGCCGATCCCCGTAGAAACCCGAGCAGTTTCCGATCCGCACCGGGGCTGACGCCACCCGTGCCTCCCTCCATTGGGACGTACCAACCAACCGGTAGGTTAGCCGAGTCCATCGGTGCCACGTCAAGGCTGCCCGCGGCCGATTTTTGCCCCCAGCAGCTCAGCCATTACTATTGGTCCAACCGTCGCTGCCGGGACATCTTGCGCGGCGACCCCCCTACCAGGAGTAAGGCCTGATCATGGCTGTGCCAAAGCGGCGGATGTCGCGCTCGAACACCCGTAGCCGACGCGCGCAATGGAAGGCTGAGAAGCCCGAATTGGTCGGCGTGACGGTTGCCGGACGGCAGCACAAGGTGCCGCGGCGTCTGTTGAAGGCGGCGCGCCTCGGTCTGATTGACCTCGACCGCCGCTAACTTCTTTGCCGTGAGCATTATCTCCGGCAAAACCGACCGCATTTTGCGGGCCACCTTATTCGGCGACCTCTCAGCGCGTTCTCAGGCAATTAGATAAAACTGGTACCCGTGCGAATTCTTGTCGTTGACGACGACCGTGCCGTGCGTGAGTCACTGCGTCGGTCACTTTCCTTCAATGGTTACTCGGTTGCCCTGGCCGAAGACGGCGTCGAGGCCTTGGAGATGATCAGCGCCGACCGTCCCGACGGGGTCGTACTCGATGTGATGATGCCCCGGCTGGACGGCCTCGAGGTGTGCCGGCAGCTGCGCAGCACCGGGGATGACCTTCCGATCCTGGTGCTGACGGCCCGCGACACCATTTCCGAGCGGGTCGCCGGCCTGGACGCCGGCGCCGACGACTACCTGCCCAAGCCGTTCGCGCTCGAAGAGCTCTTGGCGCGGATGCGGGCGCTGCTGCGCCGAACGAGAATCGAAGACGCCTCCGAATCCGTGGCGATGACGTTCGCCGACCTCACCCTGGATTCGGTGACTCGTGAAGTCACTCGGGGGAACCGTCAGATCAGCCTGACCCGCACTGAATTCGCTTTGCTGGAGATGTTGATCGCCAATCCGCGACGGGTATTGACGCGCAGCCGCATTCTCGAAGAGGTGTGGGGTTTCGATTTCCCCACCTCGGGTAATGCGCTCGAAGTGTATGTCGGTTACCTGCGTCGCAAGACCGAGGCGAACGGCGAGCCGCGTCTCATCCACACCGTTCGTGGTGTGGGTTACGTGCTTCGCGAAACCCCTCCCTGATGCCGCTGAAGAGACTGTTCCGTCGGCGTAGCAGGATTCCGCTGCGGGCCAGCACGTCCCTGTCACTGCGCTGGCGGGTGATGCTGCTGGCGATGTCGATGGTGGCGATGGTGGTCATCCTGATGGCCGTTGCGGTGTACGCGGTGATTTCCGCCGCGCTGTACAAGGACATCGACAATCAGCTGCAAAGCAGGGCGCAGCTGCTGATCGCCAGCGGATCGCTGGCCGCCGATCCAGCGAAAGCCATTGAGGGAACGGCGTATTCGGACGTCAACGCAATGCTGGTGACTCCTGGCCGGTCGATCTTCACCGCCAATCAGGAGGGCCAGACGTTGCCGGTCGGGCAGCAGGAGAAGGCCGTGATCCGCGGCGACCTGTTCATGTCCCGGCGCACGGCCGCCAACCAGCGGGTGCTGGCCGTGCACCTACCGAACGGCAGTTCGCTGCTGATCTCCAAGAGCCTCGCGCCCACCGACGCGGTGATGACGAAGCTGCGCTGGGTGCTGGTCATCGTCGGTGGGGTCGGCATGGCGGTGGCCGCGGTGGCCGGTGGGATGGTGACCCAGGCCGGACTGCGACCGGTGGGCCGACTGACCGGCGCGGCCGAAAGGGTGGCGCGCACCGACGACCTTCGGCCGATACCGGTCTACGGTAGTGACGAATTGGCAAGGCTCACTGAGGCTTTCAACATGATGCTGCGGGCGCTTGCCGAATCGCGAGAACGCCAGACGCGGCTGGTCGCCGATGCCGGCCACGAGCTGCGGACCCCGCTGACCTCGCTGCGCACCAACATCGAACTGCTGATGGCGTCCAGCGCCCCGGGCGCGCCGCCGATCCCCGAGCAGGAAATGGCTGACCTGCGGACCGACGTGATCGCCCAGATCGAGGAATTGTCCACTCTGGTAGGCGATTTGGTGGACCTAACCCGCGGTGACGCCGCCGAAGTGGTACACGAGCCGGTCGACATGACCGAGGTCATCGAGCGATCGCTGGAGCGAGTTCGGCGGCGCCGCAACGATGTTGAGTTCGACGTCGAGGTCACGCCCTGGGAGGTCTACGGCGACTCGGCGGGCCTGTCGCGCGCCGTGCTGAACCTGATGGACAACGCGGCCAAGTGGAGCCCGTCCGGCGCACACGTCGGCGTCCGGCTCCGGCAGTTGAATGCCGCGCATGCCGAGCTGGTGGTGTCCGACCACGGACCGGGTATTCCGGCACACGAGCGCGAACTGGTCTTCGAACGGTTCTACCGATCGACCACGTCGCGCTCCATGCCCGGCTCGGGGCTCGGCCTGGCGATCGTCAAGCAGGTGGTGCTCAAGCACGGGGGTGCGCTGCATGTCGAAGAGACCGTTCCGGGCGGCCAGCCCCCGGGGACCTCGATCTACGTGCTGCTTCCCGGCCAGCCGCTACCGGTCGCGGAGTACCCGTCCGAGGGCGATGGCGCGCCGAATGTCGACGAGCCGCCAATTCCAGGGAACTCTGCAGGGCCGGCGAACGTTGTCTCAGTCGAATCTCAGACCACGCAGGCAAGGTAGTAAGCCGGTTACTGTTTGGGTCTGTAACCACGGCAAAAGAAAGAGCGACCAGCGACATGACGAATCACCCGAGGTATTCGCCACAGCCGCAGCAGCACGGATACCGTCCGGGCGCCGATCAGCGCGGGGCCGCAAGCCATTCCGGCTATGGGCAGCAGCAAACCTACGGCCAGGGTTATGACTGGCGTCCCGGCCAGCAGCCGCCCGCCCAGCAGCACCGGCAGCCGTTCGGTCCGTTCGCCGGGCAGGCCGGGCACCCGGTGGGCGGCCCGCCGCCGCAGCACCTGCCGATGCCGCGAAAGCGTTCCCGCGCAGGCGCATTGACTGTCGGTGCGGTGGCCGTCGCGGTCGTGTCGGCCGGAATCGGAGGCGCGGCCGCATCGGTGGTCGCCCACCACGGAACGCTGTCCTCGGTCGCCGACGGCGCGATGCCGGGCGGCGCGACTCCCGGTATGCCGGCGTCGAACGCCCCGCTCGGCAGCGTCGAGCAGGTGGCCGCCAAGGTGGTGCCCAGCGTCGTCATGCTCGAGACCAACATCGGCCGGGCCTCCGAAGAGGGCTCGGGCATCATCCTGTCCTCCGACGGCCTGATCCTGACCAACAACCACGTCGTAGCCACGGCGGCCGGCAAGGCACCCGGGCCGCATGCGCGCCCGAACCCCGAGCACCAGGGCCCCGACGACGACCCGGGTGCGCCGGCGGCGCCGGATCCCGATCAGGGTCCGCCGCCTCCGGGTAACGGCAAGCCGAAGACCACGGTGACGTTCTCCGACGGGCGTACCGCGGAGTTCACCGTCGTCGGCACCGACCCCACGACCGACATCGCCGTGGTTCGCGTGCAGGGCATGTCAGGCCTGACCCCGATCAGCCTCGGCTCGTCGGCCAACCTGCACGTCGGGCAGCCGGTGATGGCGGTCGGTTCCCCGCTGGGCCTGTCGGGCACGGTGACCACCGGCATCGTCAGCGCCCTCAATCGGCCGGTCTCCACGACCGGTGAGACGGGCAACCAGAACACCGTGCTGGACGCGATCCAGACCGACGCCGCGATCAACCCCGGTAACTCCGGTGGCGCGCTGGTCAACATGAGCGGTCAACTGGTCGGCGTCAACTCCGCGATCGCCACCCTCGGTGGTGACTCTCCGGATGCGCAGAGCGGCTCGATCGGCCTCGGCTTCGCGATTCCCGTCGACCAGGCCAAGCGCATCGCCGACGAGCTGATCAGCTCCGGTACCGCGTCGCACGCCTCGCTGGGGGTCCAGGTCACCAACGACAAGGAGACGCCCGGGGCCAAGGTCGTCGAGGTGGTGCCCAACGGCGCGGCCGCGGCAGCAGGTCTGCCCGGCGGAGTCGTCGTCACCAAGGTCGACGACCGGACAGTCAACAGCGCTGACGCGTTGGTCGCCGCAGTGCGCTCGAAGGCGCCTGGCGACAAAGTGATGCTGACCATCAAGGACCCCTCTGGCGAGACCAAGAAGGTCCAGGTCACGTTGGGCAAGGCCCAGCAGTGACCAGAGTGGCCGCGCTGCGGTCGGACGCCAGATATACGGTTGCAACCATGGAACAGGGCGCGGACTTGGTCGGCAGGGCACTCGTCGTTGTGGTGGACGATCACGGCGACGAGGACCACAGTGGGCCGTTGGTCACCGAGCTTCTCACCGAGGCCGGATTCGTCGTCGACGGCGTGGTAGCCGTCGCCGCCGATGAGGTGGAGATCCGCAACGCGCTCAACACGGCGGTGATCGGCGGAGTCGACCTGGTGGTCTCGGTCGGCGGCACCGGGGTGACCCCACGCGACGTGACGCCCGAGGCGACGGTCGACATCCTCGACCGCGAGGTGCTCGGGATCGCCGAAGCGATCCGCGCGTCGGGCCTGTCGGCGGGCATCATCGAGGCGGGGCTGTCCCGCGGTCTGGCGGGCATCTCCGGCAGCACCCTGGTGGTCAACCTCGCCGGTTCGCGGTATGCGGTGCGTGACGGCATGGCGACGCTGAATCCCTTGGCAGCGCAGATCATTGGTCAGCTCTCCAGCCTGGAGATCTGACGTTGACCGGCCCCGCCGGTGACGACCGCGAGTGGCAATCGTCGGCCGACGAGCGTGATCCGGATGCCAGTCGGGATGCCGAAGAACGTGAGCAATGGCTGCGCGACAACGTGCCGCCACACCACGGCTGACAGCAAACCCGGTTCGGGCCGCCGAGGTCACGGCATGAACACCCTTGCATGACTAATTCGCCGCAAATGGCGCGAATGTCAATGGGCAGTCTTACCGTCAATTCGGGGTGATCTTGTGCTGCCCCGTTTCGTTCCTGCTCACGGGAGGTTGGCTCGGGTGTTAAAGGGTTTCAAGAATTTCGTCATGCGCGAGGATGTCATTACCGTCGCCGTCGGTTTGGTTGTGGCTCTGGCCTTTTCGAATTTGGTCAAGGCGTTCACCGAAACTGTCATCAATCCGCTGGTGGCTGCGGCCCAACCTCATACCGCTCTGGGGCTGGGCTATCAGCTCGGCGACGCCGGCAATAAGGCGACCTTCATCAACCTCGGCGATTTCATCGGCGCCATCATCTACTTCCTGGTCTTCATGTCCACCGTGTACTTCGCAATTGTGGTGCCCTACCGGCACATTCAGAAGCGCCGTGGTGTCGAGGTATTCGGCGAGTCGCCCGCGACCAAAGCGTGTTCGGAATGCTGTTCCGACATTCCCGAGGCCGCGCACAAGTGCAAGTTCTGCGCCAGCACGCAAGCGGCCGCCTGAGGCTGCCTAGTGCAGCGTGAGGGTCACGGTCGCCACCAAAGCCGCGCCGGCCACCGCATCGGCGGAGGCGGGCGGCAGGGCGACCAGCACCACCCGATCACCGGTTGCGCTCTGAGCCCTTCCCTTCGGCGACACCGAGACCACGATCGCGTCGGTGGCGACCACGCGCGGGGTGGCCTGCGCGCTGCCTTCGGTGGCGGCCACCACGTCGACGACGTCGCCTGGGCGCACCAGGTCGATCAGCGCGCTGTCGGCCGGATGCACCGGTACGATCCGGGCGTCCGGCCCCGCCGCCGACTCGGCGAGACGGCGGCCCAAAAGTCGCACGTCGGTGAGTACCTCACCGCGGCGCGCGGGCCCGGCCAGCGTAGCGCCGACGACCGAGCTCACGTCTGACTGCGCTCCGTCGGGAATCGTTGGCACTAAACGTGTTTCGAGGTGAACGTCGTTGCCGGTCAACGCCGCGCCCGGGCTCAGGTCGCGTGCGGCCACCACCACCTGCGCGCGGCCGTCGGTGGGATCGGGCCGCAGCGCCGCGACCCCGGCGAGCAAAACCAGTCCGCCGGCCGCGATACGACGGGCCTGCACGGTGCGCGACCTGAGCCCGGGCGCGGCGTTGACCGGCAACGACGTTCACCTCGAAACACGTTTAGTGCCAACGATTCCCGA
>NZ_LZLV01000026.1 GCF_001673405.1 Mycobacterium sp. 1245111.1
ACCTTCATCGCGATCTGTGCGGCGTTGCTGCCGACCACCGAACCGGTGCGCGGCAACTGCCCTTCGGGCAGCAGGTGCACGAAAGGCTCTTCGTGATAGGCCTTTTCGTAGGCCGCCCGTAGCTGTGACAGCGGTGCCGTGGTCCGCGCGGTGCAGGTGGCAAGGATGCCGCGGGCGGTCGGGATCAGGACCGGGGTGAACGACACCGTGACCTCGCGGTCGGTGACCTGACGAAGCCCCTGCACGATTTCCGGCGTGTGCCGATGCGCGCCGCCGACGTTGTAGGCGCGCGCCGACCCGATGACCTCGGCGCCGAGCAGGTCGACTTTAGCGGCGCGGCCCGCGCCCGAGGTGCCGCTGACCGCGACGACGGTGACGGCGGGGTCGATGAGATCGGCCGCCACCGCGGGGAAAAGCGCCAACACCGCGGCGGTCGGATAACAGCCGGGCACGGCGATCCGGCGGGCCTCGCGCAGCGCGTCTCGGTTACCCGGTAGCTCGGGTAGGCCGTACGGCCAACTCCCGGCGTGCGGCGAGCCGTAGAAACGCTCCCATGCGGTCGCGTCGGTCAACCGGAAATCGGCGCCGCAGTCCACCACAAGCGTCTGCGGGCCGAGTTGCTCGGCCAGCGCCGCCGAGTGGCCGTGCGGCAGTCCCAGAAATACCACATCGTGGCCGTTCAGGACCTCGAGCTCGGTGGGTTCCAACACCCGCTGCGCTAGCGGCAGCAGATGCGGATGGTGATCGGCAAGGCTACTTCCCGCGCTGGTGGCGGCGGTCAGTGCGCCGATCGTCAGCCGTCCGTCGTGATGGGCCGGATGGCCGAGGAGCAGCCGCAAGATCTCGCCGCCCGCGTAGCCGCTGGCGCCGGCGATCGCCACGCTTGTCATCTCGCCATCGTTGCATGACTATGCACGCCTGTGCAAACTCATTCTCTGAGCGCTATTTCAGCCGCGTAGCACCGCGCCGACCCGCTCGGCCGCGCGACTCACCGCGGCGTCTCGAGCGGCGCTGGCTTCGTCTTCGGTGAGGGTGCGATCCGTGGCTCGGAACCGCAGCGCGAACGTCAGCGATTTCCGGTTCTCGCCGACCTGCGGGCCGGTGTAGACGTCGAACAGCCGGGCCTCTTCCAGCAGCTCCCCCGCGCCGTCGCGGACCGCGTCGGCGACGGCCTGTGCGGGCACGTCGGCGTCCACGACGAGGTTGACATCCTGGAAGACCGCCGGGAACGGAGATACCCGCGGCGCGGGTAGCGCGTCGACGATCGGGACGGCATCGAGGTTCAACTCGACCGCGCAGGTGCCCTTGGGCAGGCCGGTTCGCTCGATCACTGCCGGATGCAGCTGGCCGGCATGTCCGACGACGGTGTCGCCGACGAGCACTTCGGCGCATCGGCCGGGATGCCACGGCAGATGCTGCGCGGCCCGTAGTGTCACGTCAATTCCACTGGCGCGGGCGATGATCCGGACGGCCTCGAACGCATCGGCGGCATCGGCAGGCCGGCCGGCACCCCAGGGGCCGCGCGGCTCGCGCAGACCGGTCAACACCACCGCGACGTGTTGCGGTTGCACCGGCAGCGACGCATCAAGCGCGGCGATTTCGTCGTCGGTGGGGCGGCGGTCCACCGGGATCACCGCGACGGCCTTGGTGCGCTCGGTCGGTTGCACCACCTGCGCGACCGCGAACAGCGCCACGTCGACGATGCCGCGAGAGACGTTGCGCGACAACGCTTCCAG
The DNA here is from genome assembly GCF_001673405.1 of Mycobacterium sp. 1245111.1. Classification (GTDB taxonomy): domain Bacteria; phylum Actinomycetota; class Actinomycetes; order Mycobacteriales; family Mycobacteriaceae; genus Mycobacterium. The sequence goes on from NZ_LZLV01000026.1 coordinate 1,737, forward strand.
CAGCCCAGGCAGCAGTGTGGTGGCCAAATGCGGTCGGTCCGCCTCCAGAGGGTTGAGCACCTGGGTGGTGTGCCGCCGGGCATCGTCGGCGGGCAGGCCCCATGCGTCGAACACGCCGGCGGGCAGGAACGGCGTCGGGAGGATCTCGACGTAACCGGACAGCGCCAACGACTTGCCGATGGCGCGGCGACGGCGCTGGACGGCGGACAACCCGCGCCCGGCCGGTGCCGCCGGGAGCACCGACGGAATGACCTCCAGCCCCTCCAGCCGTAACACCTCTTCGACCAGATCGGCCGGCTGCAACAGATCCGGCCGCCAACTCGGCGGGGTGACGGTCAGGCTGTCGCCGCCGTCTTTGACCTCGGCGCCGATCTGCGTCAGCCGCCGCACCGTCGTGCCCGCGCTGTAACTCACCCCTGCCGTCCGGTCGGGCAGGTCGGTCGCCAGTTGGATCGGCGACCCCGCCCAGTCATCGCGAGGTGGATCGCCCCGCCAGTCGGTGAGGGTCGGTGCCACCGTCCCGCCAGCGATCTCGGCGAGCAGGGTGGCGCAACGGTCCAGCGCCGCAACGGAAATGGCCGCATCGACTTCACGCTCGTATCGGCGGGCGGCCTCGCTGGGCAGGTGCAGCCGCCGCGCCGTGCGTGATACCGCGGCCGGTTCCCACACTGCGGCCTCGAGCAGCACATCGGTGGAATCGTCGCGCATCTCGGTGCTGCCCGAGCCCATCACCCCACCGATCGCGGCGGTGGCGACGTCGTCGACGATCAGCACGTCCGACTGGTCGAGGGTGCGTTCGACGTCGTCGAGCGTCTGGACCTTCTCACCCGGCCTGGCAAACCGCACGGCGAAGCCACCGGTGATCCGGTTCAGGTCGTGCGCATGCATAGGATGCCCGAGTTCGAGCATCACATAGTTCGTCGCGTCGACGGCCGGTGAGATCGACCGGATCCCGCTGAGCAGCAGCCGGCGCTGTAACCACCACGGCGACACCGCCTTTGGGTCGATGCCGGAAACTGGGCGCAGCGCGAAACGGCGGACGCCCGTCTCGGGCTGGATAATCAGCGGCCAGGCCTCGGCCTCGCGAGGCAGTGCGGGAACGTCGGCCGGGTCGACGAAGTCGAGATCGTACGCGCAAGCTATCTCACGGGCCAGCCCGCGCACCGACATGCAGTAGCCGCGGTCCGGGGTGATCGCCAGATCGAAGACCACGTCGTCGAGCCCGAGCACCTCTACCCCGCTCGCGCCCGGCTCGGCGGTTCCCGGCGGTAGCACCAGGATGCCGGAATGGTCTGCGGCCAAGCCGAGTTCGGCCGACGAGCAGATCATCCCGTCGGAGATGTGTCCGTAGGTTTTGCGTGAGCCGATGTGGAAGCCGCCGGGCAGCGTGGTTCCCGGCAGCGCCACCACCACCAGATCGCCGACCACGAAGTTGGTTGCACCGCAGACGATGTCACGAGGCTGGGGTTCACCCACCTCGACCTTGCAGGCCCGGATCGGCTTCTTGAACTCGGTGAGTTCCTGGATCGCGGCGACGCGCCCCACGGTCAGTGGGCCCTGCACCGGGCCGAGCGTGATGACGTCCTCCACCTCGTGGCCGATGCGCACCAGCGCCTGCTCGAGGTCCTCGGGCGTCACGTCCCATCCGGGAGCGCCGACGCTGACCACGTCCCGCAGCCAGCTATACGGAATCCGCATCAGGCACCCACCCCGAACGGCAGCGAGAAGCGGACGTCGCCTTCGACCATGTCGCGCATGTCGGGTATGCCGTTGCGGAACTGCAGGGTGCGCTCCAGGCCCATGCCGAATGCGAAGCCCGAGTACTCGTTCGGGTCAATCCCGACAGCGCGCAACACATTCGGGTTGACCATCCCGCAGCCGCCCCATTCGACCCAGCCGGCGCCGCCCTTCTTGTTCTCGAACCAGACGTCGACCTCGGCCGACGGCTCGGTGAACGGGAAGAAGTGCGGCCGGATCCTGGTGCGCGCCTGCGGTCCGAACTCGGCTCGGGCGAAGGCGTCGAGCGTCCCGCGCAGATGGGCCATCGACAGCCCGCGATCCACCGCCAAACCTTCGACCTGATGGAAGACCGGCGTGTGGGTGGAGTCGAGTTCATCGGTGCGGAAGGTGCGGCCGATCGAGATCACATAGACCGGCAGCGTGCGCTCCAGCAGCGCACGCACCTGCACCGGCGAGGTATGGGTGCGCATCAAGTGGCGCGAGCCCTCGGGCGCGATATAGAAAGTGTCCTGCTCGCTGCGCGCCGGATGGTCGGCGGGAAAGTTGAGGGCATCGAAGTTGAACTGCTCGGTCTCGACCTCGGGCCCTTCGACCAATTCCCAGCCCATCGCGATGAAGGTGTCGGCGACGTGCTCGGCCAAGATCGTGATCGGGTGACGGGCGCCGGCCGGCTGCCGAGTCGAGGGCAACGTCACATCGATGCGTTCGGCAAGCAACACGGCGGCATCGCGCTCGGTACGCAGTGCCGCCAACCTGTCGTCGTAGCCCTGCTGGACTGCGGCGCGCGAGGTGTTGACCAGTCGGCCCGCGTCGGCGCGGTCGGTCTTCGGCAGCGTCGCCAGCGCCTGCCGCGCCAGCGCCACCGGAGACCGATCGCCGAGGTGCTCTGTCTTGGCACGCGCCAACTCATCGAGATTCGCTGCGGCCGCAAACGCGCGGCGGGCTGCGTCGACCGCGGCGGTCAACGCGTCCGGCGACAGGGCTTCCGTTGACGGGGGCTGGGGACCCACGCGGCGACACTCTCCTTCTTGCTGAACATTCCAGGCTGACGGCACTGCGTGCCGCGCAAGTGCCGATCATATGTGGTGACGTCAGCGACTTTTCCAACCCGCCGTGGGCGCGCTAGCGGTTGAAGCGGCCGGGCCTGAGTATTTTCGTACGGGTGGCGACGCCCCCAGCTCCCGAACGCGTACCGGCGCACTACCTGTTGTCGCCGCGCGCAGCGGACCCGCGCACGCTCATCGACATCCTCTACGACACCGCCGCCTGCTTCCCGGAGGCCGCGGCGATCGACGACGGCACGGTGCAACTGACCTACAGCGAACTGATCAGCGACATCGAAGCCAGCGTCGCCTGGCTGGCGGCCCGGGGTATCGGGCGCGGTGACCGGATCGGCATCCGGATGCCGTCCGGCAGCTTCGCGCTCTACGAGGCGATCCTGGCGACGCTGGCCACCGGTGCGGCCTACGTTCCAGTCGACGCCGACGACCCAGACGAACGCGCCGAGTTGGTGTTCCGCGAGGCCAACGTCACCGCGATCGTCACGGCGGCCGGCATGTCCCGGGGCCCGGGCAGTTCGCGGGGCTGGCGAGCGGGATCGCCGCTGCCCCGCGATGACGCCTGGATCATTTTCACGTCAGGATCGACCGGCACACCCAAAGGCGTCGCGGTCACGCACCGCAGCGCGGCCGCATTCGTCGATGCCGAGGCGCAGCTGTTCCTGCGGGACAACCCAATTGGTCCGGGCGACCGAGTGCTGGCCGGATTGTCGGTGGCATTCGACGCCTCGTGCGAGGAGATGTGGCTGGCGTGGCGGCATGGCGCCTGCCTGGTTCCCGCGCCGCGGTCGTTGGTGCGCAGCGGGATGGACCTCGGGCCGTGGCTGGTCAGCCGTGACGTGACCGTGGTGTCGACCGTGCCGACGCTGGCCGCGCTGTGGCCCGCCGAGGCGTTGGAAGCCGTGCGGCTGTTGATCTTCGGCGGCGAGGCATGCCCTCCGGACTTGGCGGCGCGACTGGCCGTCGACGGCCGCGAGGTGTGGAACACCTACGGCCCGACCGAGGCCACCGTAGTGGCGTGTGCCGCCCGGCTGACCGCCGAGGGGCCGGTCCGGATCGGGTTGCCGCTGCCGGGCTGGGACCTGGCCGTGGTCGACGGCGACGGAGAGCCGGTGGCCGACGGGCACATCGGCGAGCTGGTGATCGGCGGCGTCGGCCTGGCCCGCTACCTCGACGAGGGCAAGGACGCCGAGAAGTACGCGGCGATGCCGACGCTGGGCTGGCGGCGCGCCTACCGCAGCGGCGACCTGGTGCGGCTGGAGAACGAAGGCCTGGTCTTCTGCGGGCGCGCCGACGACCAGGTCAAGGTCGGTGGCCGCCGCATCGAGCTGGGCGAGGTGGACTCGGCATTGGTGCACCTACCGGGTGTCAGCGGCGGCGCCGCCGCGGTTCGCCGAACGACGGCGGGCACACCCGTGCTGGTCGGCTACGTCGCCAGCGCCGACCCGAATTTCGACATGGCCGCCGCCCGGGCTCGCCTCGCCGAGCAGCTGCCGGCCGCGCTGGTGCCGCGCTTGGTCCTGGTCGACGAGCTGCCCACCCGCACGTCCGGCAAAGTTGACCGCGACGCGCTGCCCTGGCCGCCGCCGGGCGGCGACACCGAGGTCACCGCCGACCTCGTCGGCACGGCCGGCTGGCTGGCCGGATTATGGCGGGATCTGCTCAGTACGGCCGTCGACGGCCCGGAGGCCGACTTCTTCGCCCTGGGCGGGGGCTCGCTCGCGGCGGCGCAGCTGGTCGCCGTGCTGCGGGAGCGCTATCCACAGGTCACCGTCGCCGATTTGTACGACCATCCGCGGCTCGGCTCGCTGGCGGGCTTCCTCGACGAGCAGGAGAAGCCACCCGACGTCGTCGAGCGGTCGGTCCGCCCGACCCCACGGCTGACTCAGCTCGCGCAGATCGTGCTCTCGGTGCCGCTGGCCACGCTGGCGGCGCTGCAATGGGTGACGTGGTTGGCGCTGGGCAACAACGTCGCCCGCGTGCTGCATCTGGTGCCGTGGACGGTCGCGGTGAACTGGTGGCTGGTAGCGGCGGCGTTCGTCACGTTCGTGACGCCGCTGGGTCGGATGAGCATTGCCGTGTTGGCCGCGCGGCTGCTGCTGCCGCGCGTGCGGCCCGGCAGCTATCCCCGCGGCGGGTGGCTGCACCTGCGGGTGTGGCTGGCCGAGCGGCTGGCCGAGGCCAGCGGCGCCGAGAATCTGGCCGGCGCGCCGTGGCTGGTGTACTACGCCCGCGCGCTGGGCGCTGACATCGGCAAGGGCGTCGACCTGCACTCGGTGCCGCCGGTCACCGGTCTGCTGACGCTCGGGCACCGCAGCGCGGTCGAGCCCGAGGTGGATCTGTGTGGGCACTGGATCGACGGTGACACCTTCCACATCGGCGCGATCACGATCGGCAACGACGCGACGATCGGGGCCCGCACCACGCTGCTCCCCGGCGCCGTCGTCGGCAAGAACGCCGACGTCGCGCCCGGCTCCGGAGTGGTCGGCAAGGTGAAGAGCCGCCAGTACTGGAAGGGCTCCCCGGCGGTGAAATCCGGTCGGGTGAAACACCCGTGGCCCGACGACCGCCCGTCGCGCCGAACCCAGTGGGTGGCGGTGTACGCGCTGACCTCGGTGCTGCTGGCGGCGATGCCGCTGACCGCACTTGCGGCTGGACTGGCCGTGATCGTGGTGGCCGTTCGTCACACGCACCGGCTGTCGCAAGCCGTGCTGCCGGCCCTGTACTGGACACCGGTCGCGGCCCTCGCTGGCCTCGCGGCCTACGCGGCGATGACGGTGATCGCGGTGCGGTTGCTGTCGATCGGCCTCCGGCAGGGCTACCACCCGGTGCGCAGCCGCAGCGGGTGGCAGCTGTGGGCCACCGAGCGGCTGATGGATGGCGCGCGTAACTACCTGTTCCCGCTGTATGCCAGCTTGGCGACGCCGACCTGGCTGCGGATACTGGGCGCACGGGTCGGCCGCGACACCGAGATCTCCACGGTGTTGCTGACGCCGAAGTTCACGGTCATCGAAGACGGGGCATTCCTGGCCGACGACACCATGGTCGCCTCGTATGAGCTTGGGGGCGGCTGGATTTACGTGGCCGAGACGACGGTCGGCAGGCGGGCATTTCTCGGGAACTCGGGCATCACCCAACCCGGCCGTCGGGTGCCGGACGACGGGCTCGTCGCGGTTATGTCTGCCGCGCCGGCCAAGGCGAAACGCGGTTCGTCGTGGCTGGGCAGCCCGCCGATGCGGTTACGCCGACGTCCCGCGGAGGCCGACGCGGCTCGCACGTACGAACCGCCGTGGCGGCTGAAGGCGATGCGGTCGGGAGTGGAGGCGTTTCGGGCGGTCCCGGTGATGGTGACCGCGGCGATCGGGTTGGCCGTGTTGGGCGTGCTGCAGGCGCTGGCCCGGATCTTCGGCATCTGGACGGCGGCGCTCGCCGGTGGGCTGGTGTTGTTGGCCGCGGGCGCGCTGGCGGCGTTCGCGGCGGTGGCCGCGAAATGGCTTCTGGTTGGCCGTATTCGGGCCGGTGAGTTTCCGCTGTGGTCGTCGTTCGTGTGGCGCAACGAACTCGCGGACACGTTTGTCGAGACCGTCGCCGCGCCGTGGTTCGCCCGTGCGGCCAGCGGAACACCGGTGATGAATATCTGGCTGCGGGCACTCGGCGCCAAAGTCGGTCGAGGTGCATGGTGTGAAACCTATTGGCTGCCAGAGGCAGACCTCGTCACGCTCGGCCGCGGCAGCACCGTCAACCGCGGCTGCGTCGTGCAGACTCACCTGTTCCACGACAGAATCATGCGGATGGACGAAGTCGTACTCGAGGACGGAGCGACACTGGGCCCGCACGGCGTCGCGCTGCCATCGGCCCGGCTCGGCGCCGGGGTCACCGTCGGCCCTGCGTCGCTGGTGGTCCGCGGTGATTCGGTGCCGAAATCGACGCGTTGGCAAGGCAATCCAATCAGACCGTGGAATGCGGCCCGGGAGAAGACCGGCAAGAAGGCCGCCGCGTGAAACGTGTCGCAAAAAAGCCTTCGGCGCGTCAGGCTTCGGCGGTCATCGATCCTTACCTGCCCAACAACGGCAACGTCGGCTATCGGGTGTCGCACTACGAGTTGGCCCTGGAGTACAAGGTCGCGATCAACCGGCTCTCCGGATCGGCGACCATCACCGCCGAGGTGCTGACCGAACTGGACGAATTCACTCTCGACTTCACCGATTCGATGACGGTGACCAAGGTGTTGGTCAACGGCAAGCGCGTGGCCCACTTCGCTTGTCGTGAAAGGAAATTGCGTATCCGGTTGACGTCGACGCTGGCGCCCGGTGCGCAGATGTCGGTCGCGGTGCACTACCACGGTTCACCGCGGCCACTGCGATCGCTATGGGGCGACGTCGGTTTCGAGGAACTGAGCAACGGCGCGCTGGTCGCCGGGCAGCCCAACGGCGCCGCCTCGTGGTTCCCCTGCGACGACCACCCCAGCGCGAAAGCGTCCTACCGCATCCAGATCAGCGCCGACAATCCCTACCGGGTGGTCGCCAACGGGCGGCTGGCGTCGCGGCGAGGGCGCGCCGCCCAAACCGTGTGGACCTACGAACAGCCCGAACCGACCTCGACCTACCTGGTCACCCTGCAGATCGGGGCGTACGAGCTGATCCGGCAGGGCACGTCGCCGGTGCCGATGCGGGCGGCACTACCCGGGCGGCTTCGGCGTGACTTCTACGAAGACTTCGCGCGCCAACCGGGGATGATGGAATTGTTTGTCGACCTGTTTGGTCCGTATCCGTTGGCGAACGGCTACACGATCGTCGTGACCGACGATGATCTCGAGATACCCCTTGAGGCTCAAGGGATTTCGATATTCGGTGCCAACCATTGCGACGGCACCCGGGCCAGCGAACGGCTGATCGCCCACGAGCTGGCCCACCAGTGGTTCGGCAACTCGGTCACCGCGGCCCAGTGGCGCGACATCTGGCTGCACGAGGGTTTCGCGTGCTATGCCGAATGGTTATGGTCCGAGCACAGTGGCGGACGCAGCGCCGATGACTGGGCGCGCCACTACCACCAGAAGCTGCGTGACTCGCCGCAGGATCTGCTGCTCGCCGATCCCGGCGCACGCGACATGTTCGACGACCGCGTGTACAAACGCGGCGCGTTGACGCTCCACGCGCTGCGCGGACGGCTGGGCGACCAGAAATTCTTTGCGTTGCTGAAGGATTGGACGACCCGTCACCGCCACGCCACCGCGGTCACGAACGACTTCACCAGCCTGGCCGCCGAGTACTGCGACGAATCGTTGACGCCGTTGTGGGAGAGCTGGCTGTATTCGCGGCCTGTGCCCTGATGCGGCTCAGCCGGCGACTGCCGGCTCGGGAAGGATCTCGGCCGCCGGCTTACGCGTGACGCGTGAGCGCGTGAACAACACTGCCACCGCCGCGCCGATGACACCGGCAGCACCGGCGCCCAGCATCGACCAGGTGCCGTGGGCCAACATCAGGAAGCCGAATGCGGTGGCCACGGCCAGCAGCGCGTAGCGGACCCGCGTCCAGCGGGCCGGCCCGTCCAGCCGGGTAGAGACCAGCATGCCCAGCATCAGCGCGACGGTGTGTCCGACGTCGGTGAAGTCTTCGCACAGCGCGGCCGCGGCAAGCCCGACCGGGATCCAGAATCCGACCCACGCCGGTCGCCACCGTCGAGGTATCGCCGAGGTCAATGCGCCCAGCACCGCCACGGCACCGTAGCTCACCCCGACGTCGCTGGCGCGCGACACCGACAGCGGCAGCCAGTGGAATTCGATCGCCGCCGTCAGGCCGACGGCGACCAGCAAGGTGGTGCCGATATGACCGGTGATGAATACGACGGCCAGCTGCCCACTGCGCCAGATGAGCTCAGCCAGGGCCAGCAGGCAGACCAGGCACGGCAGCCAGAAATACATCGGACCGGCGTCGGTGACGAACGCGCTGCCCAGCAGCGTGGTGAGGTGGCCGTGCGCCAGGTTGTGCAGATTCGTGCTGGCCTGCGCGATCACGTGCGCCCGCACCCGCGGACCGAGCTCGACCAGTGCCACGCTGACACCGATCAGCACGACGGCATAACCGAGCGTGATTCGCACACGCGAAAGCCGCGACAATAACTGCACCATCATCGCCATCTACTATGCCTGCGGACCGTCGTCGTCCGGATTGTCAGAACCTGATAAGTCGCTAACAGTTTCCCTGGACGGCTTGAGCCGATAGATCGCCAAATCAGCCGGTAGACCTGCAGGTTTACTCCCGAAAACCGACCAGTGAACCCGCTTGGCGACCACCCCGAGTGTGACCAAGTCGTCGGCGTCGAGCAGGTCAAGAGTTGCCCCAGACACCATTACTCCGCCGCGGGTGGCTCGTTCCATCACCCGCGCTGCGACGTTGACGTCGACGCCCAGCCAGTCGGCGGCCAGACGTCGTGGGCGACCGGTATGAATCCCCACCCGCATCCGCGGCGTGTAGCCCTCGACCTCGACGGTCTTCAACGCCCGTTTGGCCTCCAGCACGGCGGCTATCGCGACGAGCGGGTCCGCGAACACCGCCATGGCGCCGTCACCCATCCGCTTGACGATGTGCCCACCGGCATCCAACAGTGGCGGTTCGATCGCGCGCGCCACCCGCCGCAGCAGCTTCAGCGTTGCCTCATCCCCGGCCTGCAACGACCAGGTGGAAAAGCCCACTAAATCGGTGAAGACGATCGTCACCTCTTGATTCGCCGGCCGCCGCGACACGGCCTCGGTGAGGGCCTGCCACACCTGCAGCGCACCCAGGCTCACTTCGCGGGATGCTCCGCCGCGCTCGCCCAGCAGCCGCCCGGCGGCGCGGGCGGCTGCGCGTGGACCGCCCTGGCCGGCCGTCGACAGGGGATCGCCAAAATCGGGATCACCGGGCAAGCCCCGCCGTGCCCGCCGTACCAGTGCGATCAGACCGGGGCTGTGATTGGTGCTGCGTAGCCACTTCGCCGCGCCTCGCAGAGGAGTCGGCGAATGTTCTCGCGATGACGGGGAATCCGGCGCGGTCGCCGTTTGCTCGGGCTCGCCGGACATCCGTAGGGGCCCGAGTTCCACAACGCTCAGGGTAGGTGCAGTTCGGAAGGACCGGCAACGACCGTCAGGGTGGTGTCCGCCACGATCAGCGTCGAACGGCCTGATCACGGCGCCGCGACGCGTCGGTCGAGGCCCGGTAACGCTGTGCGCGGCGCGCCCGCCAAATCGTAGACAACGAATGTTGTCAACATTATCGTGAAGTGAGTGCCGGATCGGGACAGGAGGCAGTGATGACAGTGACGTCGATGCCACCGGACGACGCGACCAAGCCGTCTGCGTCTCCCCTGGGCCCGGATTCGCTGACGTGGAAATACTTCGGCGATCTGCGCACCGGCATGCTGGGCGTCTGGATCGGCGCGATTCAGAACATGTATCCGGAACTGGGCGCCGGCGTCGAGGAGCACTCGATCCTGTTGCGTGAGCCGCTGCAGCGTGTGGCGCGGTCGGTGTACCCCATCATGGGAGTGGTCTACGACGGCGGCCGGGCATCGGCGACCGGCGAGCAGATCAAGCAGTACCACCACACCATCAAGGGCGTAGACGCCAGCGGACGCCGCTACCACGCGCTGAATCCGGAGACATTCTATTGGGCGCACGCCACCTTCTTCATGTTGGTGATCAAGGTGGCGGAGTACTTTTGCGGCGGCCTGACCGAAGCCGAAAAGCGCCAGCTCTTCGAAGAACACGTGCAGTGGTATCGGATGTACGGCATGAGCATGCGGCCGGTACCGAAGTCGTGGGAGGACTTTCAGGAGTACTGGCAGCGGGTGTGCCGCGACGAACTGGAAATCAACCAGGCCACTTTGGATATCTTCCAAATCCGGATTCCCAAGCCCAAATTCGTGCTGATGCCGACACCGGTCTGGGATCAGCTGTTCAAACCGCTTATCGCCGGCCAGCGTTGGATCGCCGCCGGTTTGTTCGAGCCGTCGGTGCGCGAAAAGGCCGGCATGCGTTGGACTCCGAGCGACGAGGTGGTGCTGCGGCTGTTCGGGAAGCTGGTCGAGATCGCATTTCTGGCGGTCCCCGATGAGATCCGGCTGCATCCGCGAGCGCTTGCCGCCTACCGCAGAGCCGAGGGTCGAGGCGCCGCCGATGCTCCACTCGTCGAGGCGCCGCGGTTCATGGGACCGCCGCCAGACCGTCGCGGTTTGCCGATGCATTACTTCCCGCCGCGCAAGTCCATCATCGAGCGTGCCGGTACGCTGATGCACACGACGTTCTCGCTGGCCGGTTTGCGTCCGGCGCGCGGGCGCGGCAAGGCCGCATAGCCGCTAGTCGCGCTGCGCTCTGGCACTCTGATAGAGGCAAATCGCCGCGGCCGCAGCAACATTCAGACTCTGAGCGGTGCCGGCCATCGGAATGGTCACCCGGCTGTCGGCCTGCTCGGCAACGTGCGCGGACAACCCATGGGCTTCGGATCCGAATAGCCACGCGGTCGGTGCGGTGAGATCGGCGTCGTCGAGCGAGGTTTCACCGTTCACTGTGGTGGCCACGAGTCGGATTCCGGCACCCCGCAGCGCGGCGATCGCGGGCTCAATCTCCGCCGCGACGACGACCGGGATCGAGAAGATGCTGCCGGCCGAGGCGCGCAGGCACTTTCCGTTGTACGGGTCGACGCTGTGGCCGACGAATACGACTGCGGCGGCGCCCATCGCGTCGGCGATGCGGATCAACGTCCCGGCGTTGCCGGGTTCGCCGATCTCCACACCGACGGCGATCAGCCGGGGTTCGTGTGCGATCACATCCGCCAAGCCGGTAGCGGGATGCTCACACACTGCGACCAAGCCGGCCGGAGTTACGGTGTCCGACAATGCCTTTGCGGCCCGCTCGGTGACGACGTGGACGGCCGCGCCCTGCTGCTCCAGCAAACCGGCGTATCGCTGCGCCGCCGTCTCGGTGGCGAAGAGTTCGCGGATCAGCCCACGCCGCGAGGCGGCTTCGACCAGGTTGGCGCCCTCGACCAGGAAGCGGTCGCTACGGCGACGGGCTATCTGCCGGTGCAGCTTGGCCGCAGCGACCACCCGGGTCGATCGTTCGGTGAGCACCGGGCGCGGTTAGGCGGCCTCTCCGGACGGCGCGTTGACGTCCTCGGGCAACGCCTTACGAGCCACCTCGACCAGCGCGGTGAAGGCCGTGGCGTCGCTGACGGCGATCTCGGCAAGGTTCTTGCGGTCGACCTCGACGCCGGCCGCCTTGAGGCCCTGGATCAGCCGGTTGTAGGTGATGTCGTTGGCGCGGGCCGCGGCGTTGATCCGAGAGATCCACAGCTTCCGGAACTCGCCTTTGCGCGCCCGACGGTCGCGGTAGGCGTAGGTCAGCGAATGTAGCTGCTGCTCCTTGGCTTTGCGGTAGAGGCGGGACCGCTGACCGCGGTAACCCTTGGAAGCCTTGAGGATGGTGCGACGCTTCTTTTGGGCATTGACTGCCCGCTTCACGCGTGCCATGGGGGTGTTCCTATCTGGTTGGGAAGTGGTTGTTCCGGCGCTGGGCTGCCGGTCAGCCGTTCAGCATTCTGTTGACCCGCTTGGTGTCGTTCGCCGCCACCGCGGTACGCCCGTCAAGGCGTCGCGTCCGCTTGGTCGGCTTGTGCTCGAGCAGGTGCCGGCGGCCGGCCTTCTCACGCACGATCTTCCCGGTGCCGGTGCGCCGGAATCGCTTCGACGCTCCGCTGTGGGTCTTGGCCTTGGGCATCTCTTCTAGGTCCTCTGTCTTGTTGGGTCAGTTCGGTGACGGTTCGGTGTCACCGCTTGGCGCGGGTCGGGTGCTGGGTCCAGCGGCATCTTCAGCTGCGCGGGCGCGGGTCTTCGCGCCGCGGTGCGGTGCCAGCACCATCGTCATGTTGCGGCCATCCTGCTTGGCCGAGGTCTCCACGAATCCGTAGTCCGCGACGTCGGCGCCGAGGCGCTGCAACAGCCGGAAGCCCAACTCGGGCCGCGACTGCTCACGTCCACGGAACATGATGGTCACCTTGACTTTCGCCCCGGCCTCCAAGAACCGGATCACGTGACCTTTTTTGGTCTCGTAGTCGTGGTCGTCGATCTTGGGCCGCAATTTCTGTTCTTTGACGACGGTCTGCTGCTGGTTCTTGCGAGACTCGCGCGCCTTTTGCGCCGCCTCGTACTTGAACTTGCCGTAGTCCATGATCTTGCAGACCGGTGGTCTGGCATCCGGCGCAACTTCGACAAGGTCGAGATCGGCATCCGCGGCGACGCGAAGGGCGTCTTCGATACGCACAATGCCTACCTGCTCCCCTCCCGGGCCGATCAGTCGAACTTCAGGTACGCGGATGCGTTCGTTGACGCGGGTCTCAGTGCTGATGGGGCCTCCCTCATTGATCTTCTCGTCAATTGCCACCGTCACCTGCGCATGCGCAGAGTCAGCGGTTGGGATTCCACACCATCAGCAAAAAAGCCCTGCATAAGCAGGGCCCGGTGCCGACCGATCGCGGCAAAAGCCGCCTGCCAAACGCAGAACCAGCACATCTGGTGTGCTGGTGACCGGACCGCTGAGCCTGGTTGGCCAACGGTGGGAGCGGGACTCCACTTGCTGTCTCAGGCGTAGCCGGAGACGGTCGCGCAGGTGAGTCTACCAGTCACGACGCCCTGCTCTGTCACGTCGCTGTCCGGTCGGCTGTCTTCGGCGGCGCCCGAGGGCCGACACGACGATTTCCTGCCAGCTGGATCATAGAAATTCCATAGCAATTCCGAATATCCTCGCCGTCTGTGACCCTCACCGCCTCCCGCCCACGAAGCGAGTCGGATTCCCGGCTTCGCTGGGTGCCGGCAGCCACTGGCTGGACCGTCGGGGTCATCGCCACCCTGTCGCTGATCGCCAGCGTGTCACCGGTGATTCGGTGGGCCATCCGGGTGCCGCGCGAATTCATCAACGACTACCTCTTCAACTTCCCGGACACCAGCTTCGCGTGGTCGTTCGTGCTTGCCCTGCTGGCTGGAGCGCTGACCGCCCGCAAACGCATCGCGTGGTGGGTGCTGCAGCTCAACCTGTTTCTCGCCGCGGGATTGAACGTCGCCGGGTTGACCGCCGACCATCCCAGCCCGGCAACGACCTTCGGCGAGACGCTCGGTCTCGGTCTGCACCTCGCGGCCGTGGTGGTGGTGACCCTCGCCTACCGCGAGTTCTGGGCCAAGGTCCGCGCCGGTGCGTTGTACAAGGCCGCCGGAGTGCTGCTGACCGGGTGGGCCATCGGAATCGTGCTGTCGTGGGGCCTGATCGAGACGTTCCCGCGCACCCTGGCCGCTGAGGACCGGTTGTTCTACGTGGTGAACCGGGTGGTCGGGTTCGCTGTGGTCGAATCGGCGCAGTTCACCGGCCGGCCGCCGGTCTTCCTCAACGCGCTCATGGGGTTGTTCAGCGCGATGGCGCTGATCGCCGCCGCGATCGTGCTGTTCCAGTCGCAGCGCGCCGAAAACGCGTTGACCGGTGAAGACGAGTCGGCCATCCGTGGCCTGCTCGAATTGTGGGGCAAGAACGACTCATTGGGTTACTTCGCCACCCGGCGCGACAAGTCGGTGGTCTTCGCGCCGAGCGGGCGCGCCGCGATCACCTATCGCGTCGAAGTGGGGGTCTGCTTGGCCAGCGGTGACCCGATCGGTGACCCGCGGGCGTGGCCGCAAGCGATCGACGCGTGGTTGGCGTTGTGCCAGACCTACGGCTGGACACCGGGCAATATGGGTGCGAGTTCGGCTGGCGCCAAGGCTTTTCGCGAGGCGGGCCTCAATGCGCTCGAGATCGGCGATGAAGCGATTCTGCACACCGCCGAGTTCGGGCTGTCGGGACGCGACATGCGCGGAGTACGTCAGGCGGTGACGCGGGCCCGCCGTGCCGGGCTGACGGTGCGCATTCGCCGACACCACGACCTCGAGCCGGACGAGATGACACAGGTGACGTCGCGGGCAGATGCCTGGCGGGACACCGACAACGAGCGCGGATTCTCGATGGCGCTGGGCCGATTGGGCGATCCGGCCGACGGCGATTGCCTGCTGGTCGAGGCCGTCGATCCCGACGACACGGTGGTCGCGATGCTGTCGCTGGTGCCGTGGGGCCGCAACGGAGTATCGCTCGACCTGATGCGTCGTTCGCCGCAGTCCCCCAACGGCACCATCGAGCTCATGGTGAGCGAGCTCGCCTTGCACGCCGAACGCATCGGCATCAGCCGAATTTCGTTGAACTTCGCCGTGTTCCGGTCCGCATTTGAGCAGGGCGCCCAACTCGGCGCCGGCCCGGTCGCGCGGCTGTGGCGCGGATTCCTGGTGTTCTTCTCGAGGTGGTGGCAGCTGGAGACGCTGTACCGCTCCAATGTGAAGTACCAGCCCAACTGGGTGCCTCGCTACGCCTGTTATGAAGACGCCCGAATGGTTTCGCGGGTGGGTGTGGCGCTGGTGATCGCCGAGGGCTTTCTCGTGCTGCCTTTCGCACGACGCGACGAACACCACACCGGCCACCACCCGTCGGTCCCGCCCACGCTGCTGGCGACGGGGCTACTGCATAACGACGGCTCGGCTCCCGACGCCATGGCGTTGCAGGAATACGACGCCCATGACGCCGACGAGCGCGGTCGGCGGCTGCCCGAGCAGATGCGGGTTCGGCTATCCAAACTGAAGGCATTGCAGGACAGCGGGATTGACGCCTACCCAGTTGGGCAAGCCCCGAGCCACACCGTCGCTCAGGCCTTGGAGACGGCGGACCAGACCGATCTCTCGGTGTCGGGGCGGGTATTGCGGATCCGAGATTTCGGCGGCGTGCTGTTCGCCGAACTGCGCGACTGGTCCGCCGAAGTGCAACTGCTGCTGGAGAATTCGATCCTCGAGCACTGTCGCACCGCCGACTTCACCAAGGCCATCGATCTGGGCGACCTGATCGAGGTCACGGGAAAGATGGGATACAGCAAGACCGGTACCCAGTCGCTGATCGTGCGCCGCTGGCGGCTGATCGGTAAGTGCCTGCGCCCCCTGCCGAACAAGTGGAAGGGGTTGACCGACCCCGAGGCGCGAGTGCGCAGCCGCTATGTCGACCTGGCCGTCAACGCCGAGTCACGGGAGCTGATCGCGGCCCGCAGCAGTGTGCTCCGCGCGATCAGAGATACGTTGAACGACAAGGGGTTCGTGGAGGTCGAAACCCCGATCCTGCAGCAGGTGCACGGCGGCGCGACCGCCCGCCCGTTCATCACTCACATCAACAGCTACGACCTCGACCTGTATCTGCGGATCGCGCCGGAGCTCTATCTCAAACGCTTGTGCGTCGGCGGCATGGAGCGAGTCTTCGAGCTGGGCCGGGCGTTCCGCAACGAAGGGGTCGACTTCAGCCACAACCCGGAGTTCACCCTGCTGGAGGCCTATCAGGCGCATGCCGACTACAAGGAGTGGATCGACGGCAGCCGAGAGTTGATTCAGAACGCCGCGCTGGCCGCCAACGGCGCCCAGGTGGTGTTGCGGCCCGGTTCCGGCGACACGCTGGAACCGGTCGACATCTCCGGCGTCTGGCCGGTGAAGACCGTTCACGACGCGGTCTCCGAGGCGCTCGGAGAGCACATCGACGCGACTACCGACCTGGCCACGCTGCGCCGCTTGGCCGACGCCGTCAAGATCCCCTACCTGGCGCGCTGGGACGCCGGCGCCGTGGTGCTCGAACTCTACGAGCACCTCGTCGAAGACCGCACCGAGGAACCGACCTTTTACATCGACTTCCCCGCGTCGGTGTCGCCGCTGAGTCGGCCGCACCGCAGCCAACCCGGCCTCGCCGAGCGCTGGGATCTGGTGGCGTGGGGGGTCGAATTGGGCACGGCCTACAGCGAGCTCACCGATCCGGTCGAGCAGCGACGCCGTCTGGAGGAACAGTCCTACCTGGCCGCCGGCGGAGACCCCGAGGCGATGGAACTCGACGAGGATTTCCTGCAGGCCATGGAGTATGCGATGCCGCCCACCGGCGGGCTCGGAATGGGCATCGACCGGGTGGTCATGCTGGTCACCGGCCGCAGCATCCGCGAGACGTTGCCCTTCCCGCTGGCGAAGCCCCGCTAGCGAACACCGCGACACTCGGCATCCGATGCGTAAAAGTCGTGCTTAATCCGTAACAAGGAGTTCACAATGGACTCCGTGACGGGTTCAGCGGCGAACTTCGCCTTCGCGGTGCTGGCCGACAACCACACCTCGTTGATGCACGGATGGGTGCCCGGCGTAGTCCAGGCGCTCGCGGTGACCCTGCTGCTGCTGGCCGTCGGGTGGCGGACGCGACTTTGGCGGTTGTTCTATCTCCCGGTGGCCGCGGTGCTCGGCGCGGCGTTGGCCACCTGTTCGAACTGGTACATCGCCAGCGCCGGTCTGGCGGACGATCCCGCACCCCACCTGCTGTGGTGGTGGATCGCGGGCACCGGGGCCGCGGGCACGATCCTGATTCTGGGCTGGGGCAGCGCGCGCTGGTGGCGACGGGGTGCGTCGTTGATGGCCGTGCCGCTGTGTCTGCTCAGCGCCGCGCTGACGCTCAATCTCTGGGTCGGCTACTTCCCCACCGTGCAAACCGCGTGGGATCAGCTCACCGCAGGTCCACTTCCACATGAAACCGACGCGGCGGGGGTGGCCGCGATGTCAGCCGCCAAGCTGCAGCCCGCCCATGGTGTCGTCGTCCCGGTGGCCATCCCCGACGACGCGTCGCATTTCAAGCATCGCGGAGAGCTCGTCTACCTACCGCCGGCGTGGTTCTCCAGCAGTCCACCACCGCCGTTGCCCACGGTGATGATGATCGGCGGCGAGTTCAACACCCCCGCCGATTGGCTGCGGACCGGTAACGCTGCGAAGACCATCGATGAACTGGCGGCCACCCATGGCGGCAGCGCGCCGGTGTTCGTCTTCGTCGACTCCGGCGGGGCCTTCAACAACGACACCGAGTGCGTCAACGGCAGCCGCGGCAACGCCGCCGACCATCTCACCAAAGACGTTGTGCCATTCATGGTTTCGAAGTTCGGCGTCAGTCATGAAGCGGTGAATTGGGGCATCGTCGGCTGGTCGATGGGCGGCACGTGCGCGTTGGACCTGACCGTCATGCACCCGGAGTTATTCAGCTCGTTCGTCGACATCGCCGGCAACATGGGTCCAGAAGCCGGCACCAAGGCCCAGACCATCGCGCGGCTATTCGGCGGCAATGCGGCCGCCTGGGCCGCCTTCGATCCCTCCACCGTCATCGCCAAATACGGGCTGTACACCGGAGTCTCGGGTTGGTTCGACGTGTCGTCGAGCACCCCGTCGAGGCGTCACCACGGCCTCTCGGTGACCGGTGCGGGCGACACCACCCTCCTGGATCGGGATTCCGTGGCCAACCCGAACGATCAGGCCGCCGCCGCGGAGTCGCTGTGCGACCTCGGCCGCGCCCACGGTATCGACTGCACGATCGTCGCGCGGCCCGGCAACCACGACTGGCCCTTCGCCAGCAATGCTTTTGCCGCGGCGCTGCCCTGGCTGGCCGGCCAACTAGGCACTCCCGGGGTACCGACGATTGCGCCACCATCCTTATCGACGGCACCGGATCCCATTCCGCACGCCGCCCGTGTCGGTCGATAACCGCCGATGGTGATTGCGCGGGTGCGCCGCGCGATCTTCGCGCGTCATGCCCACCCGTTAAGCGCGTGGAGCCGATGGGTCACCACGCCGCTGGTGCTGTTGCCAGTGTGGACGCGGCGGCGCAGCCATGCGCTGATGGTTGCGATCTGGTTCTTGCTCAACCCGGTGATCTTTCCCAAGATCAGCGACGAGGATCCGTGGGCGACGCGCGCGATGCTCGGTGAAGAACTCTGGATCACCCGGCGCCCCAGGGACAGTGCGATGGTGCTGAGCGTAATGACGTCTTTGGTGGCGGTCATAGCGCTCGTGGCGGCGCGCCGGCATCGGGTCGTGCCGGCGGCGGTAGCTGTTGCCACCCAGATGGGGTTGACCCTGGTGTATTGGCAGCAAATGGTGCGCTACCTCAAAAACCACCGGTAACCTGGGTTCATGCCCGACGAGCCGGAGAACTCCCCGACTGAATCCGATACCGGCTACACGAGTTCCGGGGTGCCGACGTTCGACTCGGTTCGTGAGAAGATCGAGTCTCGTTACCAAACATCCATTGGCTCAGGGGAATTGGACGCCGAAAGTCCCGAGGGTCAACACGTCGAGGAGCAGTTCGAGGCACGCCGGCGCGCCGCCGCCGACCGGCTGGCGCAGATCCGCGAATCGATGCGCGACGACCGGCACTGAGGCCGCGCCACGGCATGCGCCAATTCACCGCGGATGAACGCCGACGACGGCTGCTAAGCCGACAACTTCTATCGCTACCCGATACCGTGCCGCAGGCCACCGCCGAACTGGTGGGCCTGCACGCCACCGACCCGGCGACGCCGTTCCTGTCGCTGTGGGCACGCTGTCCCGGGTTCGCCGCCGCCGACCTCGAGGACGAGCTGTACCGGAACCGCTCGGTGGTCAGACATTTGGCGATGCGGCGGACGCTGTGGGTGGTGGCCGCCGACGACCTGCCGGCCGTCCAGTCCGCGGCCAGCGATCGCGTCGCCGATAACGAGCATCGGAGACTGGTCGCCGATCTGCAGAAGGCGGGCATCACCAAAGACGGCGAAACATGGCTGGCGACAGCATGTTCCGCAGTGCTGGACCACCTGGATCGGCGCGGCCCGCGCAACAGCACCGAACTACGTTCGGCGCTCCCCGAAATCAGTGGAAGCTACGATCCCGCACCCGGAAAGCCGTGGGGCGGGCCGGTTCCGGTGGCACCACGGGTGTTAACGGTGCTCTCGGCCCGCGGTGAGATCGTGCGCGGGCCCAACCATGGCGGCTGGACCACGTCGCGGCCCAGGTGGGTGCGGACAGCGGACTGGCTGGACCGCGGCCCAGCACCGGCCGAATCATTTCGTGTGCTGTTACGCCGTTGGCTGCGAACCTTCGGACCTGCCACCGCCGTCGATGTCAAATGGTGGTTCGGCAGCACCCTGACCGCGACCCGAAAAGCCTTAAGCGACATCGGCGCCGTCGAGATCGAGCTGGCCAGCGGCCCGGGATATGTGCTCGGCGACGACGTAAACCCCGAGCCCGAGGTGGCGCCAATGGCCGCGCTGCTCCCCGGCCTCGACGTGACGAGCATGGGCTGGTTCGACCGTGACTGGTACGTCGGCGAGCACCGCAATCAGGTCTTCGACCGCAACGGCAATGCCGGACCCACCGCCTGGTGGAAAGGACGGGTGGTCGGCGGTTGGTACCAAGACGACGCCGCGCGCGTGCACGTGCAATTCCTCGAAGACCCCGGCCGGGACGGGCGGCGAGCGTTGACGCGGCGGGCGACCGAGCTGACGTCGTGGCTCGACGGCGTCCGTATCAAACCGCGATTCCCCTCGCCGCTGTCGAAAACCGCCGGTTAGGCGCTCACCTTGCGGCGCTTGGCCACTCGCTTCGCCGGGCGGGCCGCGGGCTTACTGGTGTCGGTGAGCACCTCGGCGAGGAACTTGCCGGTGTAGCTCTCCGGCACGGCCATCACATCCTCCGGGGTGCCCTCGGCGACGATCGTCCCGCCACCGGCGCCGCCCTCTGGCCCCATGTCGATTATCCAGTCCGAGGTCTTGATCACGTCGAGGTTGTGCTCGATGACGATGACCGTATTACCTTTGTCGACAAGGCCATTGATGACGTCGAGCAACTTGCGGATGTCTTCGAAGTGCAAGCCGGTGGTGGGCTCGTCGAGGATGTAGACGGTGCGCCCGGTCGAACGCTTCTGCAGCTCCGACGCCAACTTCACCCGCTGCGCTTCCCCGCCGGACAGCGTGGGCGCCGGCTGGCCCAGCCGCACATAGCCCAGCCCGACGTCGACCAGCGTCCGCAGGTAGCGATGGATGCCGGTGATCGGCTCGAAGAACTCCGCGGCCTCTTCGATCGACATGTCGAGCACTTCGGAGATCGTCTTGCCCTTGTAGTGCACCTCGAGCGTCTCGCGGTTGTACCGCGCGCCGTTACACACCTCGCAGGGCACATACACGTCCGGCAAGAAGTTCATCTCGATCTTGATGGTGCCGTCGCCGGTGCACGCTTCGCAGCGACCGCCCTTGACGTTGAACGAGAATCGGCCCGGCTGATACCCGCGCACCTTGGCTTCGGTGGTCGCCGCGAACAGCGTGCGGATCTTGTCGAAGACGCCGGTGTAGGTGGCCGGGTTCGATCGCGGGGTGCGGCCGATCGGTGACTGGTCGACGCGGACCAGTTTGTCGACGTTGTCCAGCCCGGTGACGCGGGTGTGCCGCCCCGGGACGTGCCTGGCGCCGTTGAGTCGGTTCGCCAGCACCGAAGCCAGGATGTCGTTGACCAATGTCGACTTGCCCGAGCCCGACACTCCCGTGACCGAGGTCAGCACGCCGAGCGGGAACGTCACGTCGATGCCGCGCAGGTTGTGCTCGTTGGCGCCGACCACCGTGAGATGGCGCTTCTTGTCGACCGGCCGCCGAATCGCCGGGGCCGCAATGCTTTCCTTGCCCGAGAGGAACGCCCCGGTGATCGAGTCCTTGTTGGTCAACAGGTCGGCGTAGGTGCCGCTGTGCACGATGTGGCCGCCGTGCTCGCCGGCGCCGGGCCCGATATCGACGATCCAGTCGGCGTGCGCGATGGTGTCCTCGTCGTGCTCGACGACGATCAGCGTATTGCCCAGATTCCTCAGCCGGGTGAGGGTTTCGATGAGTCGACGGTTGTCGCGCTGGTGCAGGCCGATGGACGGTTCGTCCAGCACGTAAAGCACGCCGACGAGGCCGGACCCGATCTGGGTGGCTAGCCGGATGCGCTGCGCCTCACCGCCCGACAGCGTGCCCGCCGCCCGTGACAATGACAGGTACTCCAACCCCACGTCGAGCAAAAAGCCCAGCCGCGATTGGATTTCCTTCAGCACCTGACCCGCGATCGCCTGCTCGCGGGTACCTAGCGTGAGCCCGTTGAGGAAGTCGGCGCAGTCGGAGATGGACAGCTCGCACACCTCGGCGATCGACTTCGCGCCGTGCTCACCGGCCGCCAAGGTGACGGCCAGGATCTCCGGCTTGAGCCGCGTTCCATCGCACTCCGGGCACGGCACGTCCCGCATGAAGCCCTCGTAGCGTTCCTTCATCAGCTCGGACTCGGTCTGGTCCAGCTTGCGCTCCAGGAACGCCAGCACGCCTTCGAAGTCGGCGTAGTAGGAACGTGTGCGGCCGTAGCGGTTGCGGTACTTGACGTGGACCTGCTCGTCGCAGCCTTCCAGGATTGCCTTGCGCGCCTTGGCTGGAAGCTTGCGCCACGGTGTGTCGACGTCGAAGCCCATCGCCTCGCCGAGGCTGGCCAGCATCCGGGTGAAGTACTCCGAGGTGTGCCCCATCGACCACGGCGCCACCGCGCCCTCGGCCAGTGTGCGATCCGGGTCGGGCACGACCAATTCGGGGTCGACCTCTTTGCGGATGCCCAGACCGACACACTCCGGGCAGGCTCCGTACGGCGAGTTGAACGAGAACGACCGCGGCTCCAGGTCGTCGACCGCCAGCGGGTGCCCGTTCGGGCAGGCCAGTTTCTCGGAGAACCGCTGCTCGCGGTTGTGGGCGTCGTGTTCGTGGTCGACGAACTCCAGCACCACGATGCCGTCTGCGAGGTTCAGCGCGGTCTCGACCGAGTCGGTGAGCCGCTGCTTGGCGCTGGCCTTGACGGTCAGGCGGTCGACCACGACTTCGATGTCGTGCTTTTCCTGCTTCTTCAGCTTGGGCGGATCGGTCAGTGAATGCACCACACCGTCGACGCGGACTCGGCTGTAGCCCTGCGCGTTGAGCTTTTCGAACAGGTCGGCAAATTCGCCCTTGCGGGTCCGCACGACGGGCGCGAGCACCTGGAATCGGGTGCCCTCCGGCATCACCAGCACCTGGTCCACGATCTGCTGTGGGGTCTGCCGGGCGATCCGCTCGCCGCAGACCGGACAGTGCGGCGTGCCGGCCCGGGCGTACAGCAGACGTAGATAGTCGTAGACCTCGGTGATGGTCCCGACTGTGGACCGCGGGTTGCGGTTGGTCGACTTCTGGTCGATCGAGACCGCCGGGGACAGACCCTCGATGAAATCGACGTCGGGCTTGTCCATCTGGCCGAGGAACTGACGGGCGTAGGCCGACAGCGACTCGACGTAACGCCGCTGTCCCTCAGCAAAGATCGTGTCGAACGCCAGCGACGACTTTCCGGAGCCCGACAACCCGGTGAAGACGATCAACGCATCGCGTGGCAAATCAAGATCGACACTGCGCAGATTGTGCTCACGCGCACCCTTAACGATCAGGCGATCAGCCACGCAATCCCTTTCTGGGCGATTTCCAGGCGCTACCCGGACGTGTCATTCCCATGCTATGTGCCCATACCGACAAGCGACTTCCGGCCAGTACCGTGACTGGTATGACCGTCCTGGACGACAACTACACCGGCCACGTCGAACCGGGCAGCGCCGCCCGCCGAGTATTGCCGGGCGCGAGCATCGTGAAGACCTCGGTCGGCCCCATGGACAACAACGCGTACCTGGTCACGTGTTCCGCAACCGGCGAGACGCTACTGATCGACGCCGCCAACGACGCCGACAACCTCGTCGGCCTGATCCGCGCCCACGCCCCTAAGGTGTCGTTGATCGTCACCAGCCACCAGCATTTCGACCATTGGCAGGCGTTGGAAGCCGTCGCCACCGCGACGGGTGCGCCGACCGCCGCCCATGAGATCGACGCCGAACCGCTGCCGGTCACACCGGACCGGCTGCTGGCCGGCGGCGACACCATCGAGATCGGCGAGTTGACCTTCGACGTCATCCATCTGCGTGGGCACACGCCGGGATCGGTCGCGCTGGCGCTCGACGGTCCGGCGACCGGTGGCGTCACGCAGCTGTTCACCGGCGACTGCCTGTTTCCCGGCGGGGTCGGCAAGACGTGGCAGCCCGGCGATTTCGACCAGCTGATCGACGACGTCGCCACCCGGGTGTTCGATCGGTTCGGCGACGACACGGTGGTGTATCCGGGCCACGGCGATGACACCACGCTCGGCGCCGAGCGGCCGCATCTCGCCGAGTGGCGCGAACGCGGCTGGTAAGCCGCGGGAGCGACCTCCAACAAACGCAGTGCGCGAACGCGGCTGGTAAGCCGCGGGAGCGACCTCCAACAAACGCAGTGCGCGAACGCGGCTGGTAAGCGGTGGGTAAATTGCGCCGCGAAACACGGTGCAGCGCCTACGCTTAGCGGATGCGGGTGGGGATCGACTTCGGCACAACACACACCGTCGTCGCGGTCGTCGATCGCGGCAACTATCCCGTGGTGTCGTTCGACGGCGTCGACACGTGGCCGTCGCTCATCGCCGCCAACCCGGCCGGGGAGCTGCGCTACGGTCTTGACGCCGCCGCGGTGCGCCGCGAGCCCGACTGGTCGGTGCTGCGCTCCTTCAAGCGGCTGCTCAACGACGCCGGGCCCGCGACCACCGTCGAGCTCGCGGGGCGCCGCCACCGGCTGGCCGACGTATTCGCCGGGTTCCTGGCGCAGCTGAAAAGCGACCTGCTGCACCGCTCCAACGCCGAATTGTCCCCCGGTGACCGGGTCGAGGCCGCGATCAGCGTGCCGGCCAACGCGTCCAGTTCGCAGCGCTTCCTGACCATGGACGCGTTCGCCCAGGCCGGCTTCGAGGTAGTCGCGCTGCTCAACGAGCCGTCGGCGGCCGGCTTCGAGTACGCCCACCGGTACCGCTCGACGATCACCGCCAAGCGCGAGTATGTGCTGATCTACGACCTCGGCGGCGGCACGTTCGATGCGTCGCTGCTGAAGATGACGGGACGGCTCAACGAGGTCGTGTGCAGCGAAGGCATCCAGCGCCTCGGCGGAGACGACTTCGACGAGGCCATCCTCGAGCTCGTTCGCACCCGCGCGGCACTGCCCGCCCACGCCAGCGAGCAGCTGCTGGAGGAATGCACGGCGCGCAAGGAATCCGTCGGACCCAACACCCGACGATTCCTGGTCGACCTCGCGGCGTTGGGCAAAGAGCCGTTCACTTGCCCGATCGATGAAGTGTATGCGGCCTGTGCTCCCTTGGTGGATAAGACAATTGGTGCGCTACCCCTGGTGCTGTACGACCGGACGGGCGCCGACGTCGACTGGTCCGACATCGCGGGCATTTACGTGGTCGGCGGGGCCGGCAGCTTCCCCCTGGTTGCACGCGCATTGCGCGCGGCGTTCGACGAGAAACGGGTCAAGCGCTCGCTGCACCCGTTCGCGGCGACGGCGATCGGCCTGGCGGCGTTCCTCGACAAAGAGGCCGGATTCGTTCTCTCTGAACGCCTTTCGCGGCACTTCGGCGTCTTCCGGGAAGCCCGCGCGGGCGAGGACGTGTACTTCGACCCGATCGTGCCGAAGGGCGCCGAGGTGCCGGCCACGGGCCAGCCACCGATCGTCGTCACCCGGACCTATCGCGCGGCCCACAACATCGGGCACTTTCGCTTCGTGGAATGCAGCCGACTGCGTGACGGTCGCCCCGACGGCGACGTGACCCCCTACGACCCGGTGTTCTTCCCGTTCGACCCGGCCCTCGACGACGACCGGGATCTGCCGCAACGCACAGTCCTTCGCCGCGACGACGGCCCAGACGTCGAAGAGCGCTACGTGATCACCGACGGCGGAGCCGTCGAGGTCACGCTCACCACGCGCCCGGAACGGGTCAGCCGCACGTTTCGGTTGGAGCGTCGCGCGCTCGCCGGGGTGTAACCGCCCCTACGAGGTGTGGACGATCAAAACGTCGACCTTGGCCCGCCGCGAGACGTTGGCGGGTACCGAGCCCAGTAGTCGGCCGGCAATGGTGCTCAAACCCACGTTTCCGACCACCAGAAGGTCGGCGCCGACCTCCTCGGCAAGGCCGACCAGCGCGTCGACCGGAGCGCCGACGATCGAGCGTTCCTCGACGGTTTTGGCTCCCCCGGCGATGGCACGCTCTTTGGCCTCGCGCAGGATCGCGTAGATCGGGGCGCTGCCCGACACCTTGTAGCTTTCGTCCTTCAGGGCGTCGGCGGCGCGTGCGTCCTCATTCTGAGGCAGATACGCAGTAGCCACGATCAGCTTCGCGTCCGCCCCGGCGATGCTTCCTGCCTTCTCCACCGCGCGCAGCGACGAATCCGATCCGTCGGTTCCTACCACCACGGTCCGATAGGCGCTCATTTACCCTCCCAGGTGTTGGTTGCTACGCCAACCACAGACACTAACGGTTTGCCGCAGAGAGATGGTCGAATTCGAAACACGCCGATTTGGTTCGGAATTATCGGCTACCACTGGGGCGCGCGCATTCTGAGACTTTGGTCTCATTCACGATCGCGATGCACGAGCGAGAAAAACCTTGTCGGACAGCATCTTTCGCTAGACATCCAGTTGACCGTTCCAACCGTCGATATCGGATTCGCCGGGAAAAGTGGTCCGTGAGCAGGCAGTACGGGTAAGCAGGTTCACCACGGTGGCCCTACAGTGACACACATCATGGTTGTCACGACAGTCGAGGAACCCGCCAAGGCGGTCCTCGCACCGGTTACGCCCCCGCGGAGCCCGGGCAGGCTGCTGGATCCCCTTGCGGCCGGGTTGCTGGCCACGCTGCTCGGCAGCGTGGCTGCCGGTCGACCGTCGTTGTGGTTCGACGAGAGCGCGACGATTTCCGCCTCGTTCAGCCGTTCGGTGCCCGAACTGTGGAAGCTGGTGGGCCACATCGACGCCGTGCACGGCTTGTTCTACCTGCTGATGCACGGCTGGTTCTGCCTGTTTCCGCCGACCGAATTCTGGTCTCGTGTGCCCAGCTGTCTGGCGGTCGGCCTGGCGGCCGCGGGTGTGGTGGTGCTGGCCAGGCAATTCCTGCCGCGGAGCACCGCGATCTACGCGGGCATCGTCTTCGCGATCCTGCCGCGCGTGACCTGGGCGGCCGTCGAAGCACGTTCGTATGCGCTGCAAGCGGTCGCGGCCGTGTGGCTGACCGTTCTGTTGATCACCGCGATACGCCGCCACAAAGGGTGGCTGTGGGTGCTCTACTCGCTTGCGCTGATGGTCGCGGTTTTGTTGAACGTCTATCTGGTGTTGCTGGTGCCGGTATACGCCGTCGTCACACCGTTGCTGCGGCGGCAACGATCTGTCGTGTGCTGGTGGGCGATCACCTCGGTGGTGGCAGTCGCCGCGCTGACACCGCTGATGCTGTTCGCCCACAGCCAGAGCTTCCAGGTGGCCTGGATCCATTCGTTGACTTGGCACACAATTCTCGACGTCGTGCTGCACCAGTATTTCGACAACAGCGTCCCATTCGCGATCATGACGGCGCTCGTTTTCGTTGCAGCGCTGACGATTCGACTCGCGGGGCGACGGCCCGCCGCCGACGATACCCGCCGGATACTGATCATCTGCGCGGTCTGGATGGCGCTGCCGACCGCGATCAGCCTGATCTATTCGGCGCTCAGTGATCCGTTCTACTACCCACGGTATCTGTTCTTCACCATGCCGGCGATGGCGATCGTGATCGCCGTCGCGATCGTGGCGGTCGCGCGTCAGCCGCGCTGGATCGCGCTGGCGCTGGTCGCGTTCACTGTGGCGGCCTTCCCGAATTACCTTCTGTCGCAACGGCAGCGGTACGCCAAGGAGGGCTGGGACTACAGCGACGTCGCCGATCTCATTACCGCCCGGGCCGCACCCGGCGACTGCCTGCTGGTCGACAACACGGTCGGCTGGCTGCCCGGGCCCGTGCGGGCACTGCTGGCGGCCCGGCCGGCCGCATTCCAGCCTTTGGTGGACATCGGGCGAGGCGTCCCGGCTCCCAAGCGCGAGACGTTGTGGGACGGGCACGTCGCGGTGTGGCTGATCGTCGGTCGACTCTACAAGTGCACGACGTTATGGACGATCACCACGCACGACACGAAGCTGCCGAATCATCAAGCCGGGAATTCGCTGCCGGCCGGACGAGAGTTTGTCCGCGCGCCCGCCTACCTGGTGCCCAAGAACGTGGGTTTCCACATCGTCGAGCGGTGGCAGTTTCACCGGACTCAGGTCATCAAGTCGACACGTTAGTCACTTCGTCCGCTCGAAAGTCATTGCGGCAGCGCCACATTGCGGGCGGCGCGACGAGAGGCAAGCGCGCCCGACAGGCCGATCGCGGCGAATACCGCGAACAATGCCCGGGCGGCGATCACCACATTGCCTTCCGCACTGTTGACCACCACTCCGGCCAGCCCGGCGCCGAAGGCCCCGGCGATCACCTCGATGGTGTTGATCGCCGCCCCCGCCGCGGCCCCTTCCTTCTCGTCGACGCACTGCATCGCCCACGCCGACAGATGCGGCCAGCCCGCGCCGATACCGGCACCGGTGATCGTCAACGCCACCGCCCACGTGAATACCAGGCCGAATGGCGCGTCGCCGACCTGGGTGACCGCGGCCAGCATCAGACCAACCCCAATGACCAGCGGCGCGGCGACCACCACCCGGTTGACGGCTTTGCCGCTCGTCAACGACGCGCTGACCAGTTCGCTTACCGCCCACCCGATCGCAAGCGCGGCCCCCAGAAATCCGGCAGTCACGGGCACCAGGTGGGCCAACCGCTGACCGAACAGCGGCACATACATGTCGATCATCGCCGAGACCATCAGCACCGCCAGGGCCACGTAAATCCACTTCAACGGGCCGGGGCCAAACATGCTCGGGGGCAACACTTTTACTGCCATACGACGGTCCACGAACACGAAACCGACGATCAGCAGCGCGCTGACGACGAGCAAGACCGCGGTCAGCGCGATGCTGGTCGGAACCTGGGCGATGCTGACGGTCAACGCCGCCGAGCTCAACAGCAACACCGACCACACCGGCACCCCCAAGACCGCTCCGGTGCGATCCGGGTCGCCATGGCCGGCCGGTAACACCACCGGGACCAGCACCGCCATCGCAACCGAAAAGATCGCCATGGCGCCAAACGCCCAGCGCCACAACCCGAACTGGGCGAACAGGCCGCCGGTCGCCGGGCCCACCACCGTCGCGACCCCCCACATCGCCGACACCAACGCCGAGGCCCGCGTCCACAGCGCTCGCGGCAGGGTTGTCGTGATCAGGGCATAGCCCAGACCGGCCAGCAATCCTCCGGCCGCACCCTGCAGGGTCCGGCCCGCCAGCATCACAGCCATACTCGGAGCTACCGCGCACACCACGCTGCCGAGCCCAAACGCTATCAGCCCCAACAAAAATGACCATCGCGCCCCGACCCGCAGCAGCATCGCGTTGACCGCCGCGGCCGCGACCACCGACCCCACCAGATACAGCGTGGTCACCCAGGCGAAGAGGCGCTCGCCGCCGATCTCGGCGATCGCGCTGGGCAACAGGCTGACCGTCAAGAACTCGTTCGTCGCATACAACGCCACGCCGCCGGCCAGCAGGGTCGCGGTGCCCAGGTGCTTTGGCCCTAGCAGAGAGCGCCAGCTGTCGTCTGTCCCGCTCACTTGAGACCGGCGGCGTCCATCCCGCGCAGCTCTTTCTTCAGATCAGCGATCTCGTCGCGGAATCGAGCGGCCAGCTCGAACTGCAGGTCACGAGCCGCGGTCATCATCTGCTCGGTGAGGTCCTTGATCAGGTCGGCCAGCTCGGCCCGCGGCATGTTCGAGGTGTCACGCCCCTCGATGACCCCGGCGCTGACCGCCCGGCCCGGCTCACCCTGCGCGCGCCGGCCCCGCGAGGCATTGCGGCCCGACCCGCCGACCTCGACGCCCGCCGTGTCGTCGGCCTCGCGGTACACCTGGTCGAGGATGTCGGCGATCTTCTTGCGCAGCGGCTGCGGGTCGATGCCGTTCGCCTCGTTATAGGCAACCTGCTTGGCGCGGCGTCGTTCGGTCTCGTCGATCGCCTCTTTCATCGAATCGGTAATCGAGTCGGCGTACATGTGGACCTCGCCGGAGACGTTGCGGGCCGCGCGGCCGATGGTCTGGATCAGGCTGCGCGACGAGCGCAGGAATCCCTCCTTGTCGGCGTCGAGGATCGCGACCAGCGACACCTCGGGCAGGTCGAGGCCCTCGCGGAGCAGGTTGATGCCGATGAGCACGTCGTAGTCACCCAGCCGCAATTGGCGCAGCAGCTCGACACGCCGCAGCGTGTCGACCTCGGAGTGCAGGTAACGCACCCGGATACCCAATTCCAGCAGGTAATCGGTGAGGTCCTCGGCCATCTTCTTGGTCAACGTCGTCACCAGGACCCGCTGGTCGGCCTCGGCGCGCTTGCGGATCTCGCCGATCAGGTCGTCGATCTGCCCCTTGGTCGGTTTGACCACGACCTTCGGGTCGACCAGGCCGGTGGGGCGAATCACCTGCTCGACGAACTCCCCGCCGGCCTGACTCAGCTCATAGGGGCCCGGTGTTGCCGAGAGGTACACCGTCTGCCCGATCCGGTCGGCGAACTCCTCCCACGTCAACGGCCGGTTGTCACACGCCGACGGCAGCCGGAAGCCGTATTCGACCAGGTTCCGCTTGCGGGACATGTCGCCCTCGTACATGCCGCCGATCTGCGGCACCGTCACGTGTGACTCGTCGATCACCATCAGGAAGTCTTCGGGGAAGTAGTCCAGCAGCGTCGCGGGTGGCGAGCCCGGTCCGCGGGCGTCGATGTGCCGCGAATAGTTCTCGATGCCCGAGCAGAACCCGACCTGACGCATCATCTCGACGTCGTAGTTGGTCCGCATCCGCAGCCGTTGCGCCTCCAACAGCTTGCCCTGGCCCTCGAGCTCGGCCAGCCGCTCCTCGAGTTCCTGCTCGATGGTCGAGATCGCCTGCGCCATCCGCTCCGGGCCCGCCACGTAGTGAGTCGCTGGAAAGATGCGCAGCGAATCGACTTGGCGCACAACGTCGCCCGTGAGCGGGTGCAGGTAGTACAGCGCCTCGATCTCGTCGCCGAAGTACTCGATGCGCACCGCGAGTTCCTCGTACGACGGGATGATCTCGACGGTGTCGCCGCGCACTCGGAATGACCCGCGAGTGAACGACATGTCGTTGCGGGTGTACTGCACGTCGACCAGTAGCCGCAGCAGCCCGTCGCGCGGCACCTCGGTGCCGACCTTCAGTTCCACCGACCGGTCCAGGTAGGACTGCGGCGTGCCCAGCCCGTAGATGCAGGACACCGACGCGACAACCACCACGTCACGGCGCGACAGCAGCGACGACGTCGCGGAGTGCCGCAGCCGCTCGACGTCGTCGTTGATCGAGCTGTCCTTCTCGATGTAGGTGTCGGTCTGCGCGATGTACGCCTCGGGCTGGTAGTAGTCGTAGTACGAGACGAAGTATTCAACAGCGTTGTACGGCAACATCTCTCGTAATTCATTAGCCAACTGAGCGGCCAGCGTCTTGTTCGGCGCCATCACCAGCGTCGGCCGCTGCAGTCGCTCGATGAGCCATGCGGTGGTGGCCGACTTACCGGTACCGGTGGCCCCCAGCAACACGACGTCGCGCTCCCCCGCTTCGATGCGGCGCTGTAGCTCGTCGATGGCTGCGGGTTGGTCGCCGGCGGGCGCGTATTGGCTGACGACCTCGAAACGGCCGCCGGCCCGCACCATCTCCTCGACCGGGCGGTACTCAGAGTGCGCGACCACTGGATGTTCGGTAGCAAACGCCATGTTCACCAGGGTAGAACGCACCACCGACATGCGGCGCGCGGCGATGATGCAGGAGGATGAGGCCGTGAAGCTTGCCGAGTGTCCGGTCTTCCCCGACGAGGCGGGAACCACGCTGAGCACGGACCGCGGCGCGGGTTGGCGCCTGGCGCGACAGGCCGGCCCCGTCCTGCGCCATTCAGCGGGAAACTCGGCGTTTGCAAACTGGGTCTTTGTCGTCGGACGCGAAGAGGTGTTGGCGAATCTCGACGACGCGAGGATGGAAGGCACCCGTGCGCTCCCCGAGCGCCATCTCGAGGCTCACCGACAGCTATTCGCACCCAAAGCCGCTCATGACATCGCAGCGGAGTTTCGTCCGACCGTCGCCGCACTGATCCATCGTTTCGTCGCCGCTGGTGGCGGTGACGCGGTGGCCGACGTGACCACACCGATGGCGAATGCCATCTTCGACATCGTGTCGCGTCTGCAGCTGTTGCCTGTCGAGCACCTGAATGGGCAGTCCGGGCATGTTTTTTTGGAGGCGTGCCGCAACCTGTCCAAACACGCCGGCTGGCACATATTCGAGTTGGCCCGCCGCCCCGAAGTGTGCGGCACGCTTCGCCGTCAGCCTGAGCTGATCCGCGGCTTCGTCGAAGAGGTTCTGCGGCTGGAGCCGATGGTTCCGATTTGTCAACGTTTCACGACCCGGCCCACGACCGTCGGTGAGGTGGAGCTGCCGGTCGGCGTGGTGGTGATGCTGTGTATCGGCGCAGTGCAACGCGATGGCAGCGACGCCATGTCGACGGACGATCTTGTGATTGGTGTTAGGGCGCACCGGCATTGGAGTTTGGGTGCGGGGTCGATGCGCTGCCGGGGTGGCCACATCGTCCGGCAGGCGTTACGCGTGTTGGTCGAGGAGTGGGTCGAGCGGGCCGAGGAGATCGGGCTGGTTCCCGATTTCCGACCGGTCACCGAGTTCCCAGCGACCCAGACCGCTTTGTGGCTACCGCAGCTGCCGCTGGCGCCGCGAGCGTCGTAGCCGCTGACAATCGGTCAGCCGTGCTGGCTGCTCCACACCCGGGTTCCGGGGTCGCATTCGATGAGGTGTCCGTCCTCGGACTTCGACATGGTGAACACCGGGGTGTCAGTGCACGAGGTCCCCACCGGATGCACGCCGTTGGTCGCCGGAGCCTTGTCCCAGGTGTTGCCTTCACAGACGACCTGCTGATTGGCCGTCGAGTCGAAGGCGACCTTGTCGATGTCGGTGCACGATCCCCCCAGAACCGTCGGCGTCGAAGCGCCGACCGCCGCCGCGGTGTTGTTGGCGGCCCGCGCGGGGTCGGCGATCGTGACATCCGGCGGGGTGTCGCCGAGCCGTGACGCGACCAGCGGGATCCGCAGCATCGCTCCTTGCGATCCGCACTCGTTGCTCCCTACGGTCTGGGTTTGCACTCCGCGCAGCGTGCCGTCAGGTTCCGGGGTCAACGTCCACACCACGGTCTCCGACTGCGAGGACATCGGCCCGCCACGCGACGTCCGACACTGCACCTGAATCCGGCGGGGCTCGCTCTGCCAGCGGCCGTCGACGAAATGCAGGACTCCGACGCTGCCGCTGCTGGCGGTCTTGGCCATCGTGTGGCTGGTGTCGTCCAGTTTGGTTCCGGTGGCCGCGCACCCCGTCGCGGTGCACGCCGACGAAAAGGCCCACCAGCTGGTGGCGCCGCCGTTGGTGCGGATGACACCGTTCGAAGTCTGCTTTGCGCGGTCGTAATCGAGACGGTAGCTGCCGTTCAGCGGTGGTGCCGTGAGCGCCGATCCCGACGACGACGTCTTGCTCACCTTCGGCGGTGCGCCCGGGTTGGTTTGCGGGGCGTCGTCCCAGGAGAAGAACGAGATCGCCCACGTCACCGACAGCGAGAGCAACCCGAGTACCGCCGCCACCGCGAGGCCGGTTTTCAGCGACACCCTTCGCCGACGCGGCATGACCCGGGTGCGCCGGAGCGACGATCGCGGCCGGTCCTTGTCGATGCAGCCGGAAACCTGCTCGCTGAACGCCGCGGCGAACTGGCGGCACCGCTCGAATCGGTCCGCGGGCTCCTTGGCCAGGGCCCTGCAGAACACCTCGTCGAGGCCGGCCAGGTCGGGCCGATAGTCGCTGAGCCGTGGCGGCGCCGCGTGCAGGTGCTGACCGATCACCGCGACGGGGTTGGAGCTCTGGAACGGCGGCACGCCGGTGAGCAGGTGGAATGCCGAGGCGGCCAACGCGTATTGGTCGGCGCGGCCGTCGATGTTCGACCCGACCAGCTGCTCGGGAGCCGCGTAGGCGACGGTGCCGACCGCGACGTTGGTCTCGGTGATTCCGCTGATGTCGGCGAGTTGACGGGCAACTCCGAAGTCCGCCAACAAGATTCGACGATCGTCCTCGTCGGGATGGGTGAGCAGGATGTTGGCGGGCTTGACGTCGCGGTGCAGCAGGCCTCGGGCGTGGGCGTAGTCCAGCGCCCCCGCGACCGCGGTGACAATCGCGCAGACGTCCGCCTCGGGCATCCCGCCTCGGAATCGCTCCCGCATCAGACGGGCGGCGTCGGTGCCCTCGACGTAATCCATTGCGATCCACAGGTGGCCGTCGAACTCGCCGCGGTCGTGCACCGCGACGATGTGTGGATGCCACAGCGTCGCAGCCAAATCGGCTTCGCGGTTGAAGCGTTCGCGGAACTCGTCATCGGCGGTCGTGCCCTCGCTCAGCACCTTGAGCGCATCGCGACGCGGCAGACGCGGGTGCTTGGCGAGGTAGACGTCGGCCATCCCGCCGGACCCCAATGGCCGCAGGATCGTGTAGCCGGCGAATGACGTCGGCGCAGCCAACGCGCTGCCGGAGTGGACGTTCACCGGTTCGCGTTGCGGCCGCGATCCGATCAACGGCACACGGGTGAGTAGCCGGGTGATACTCAGGTCCGGAAGTGACGCATAGCCACGCTGCAGCAGACTGCGCGAGCGCGGCGGCTCTGGAGGCGTCGCCGGTGGCCGTGACTGGGCGTCCCAGCGCTCGGTAGCCCTGGTCGCCTCATCCATCGCCGTTTCCCCCTGTCATCGCTCGATTGGCGTGTGCTTCACCACATTCCCGCTGACCCGCGAAATCTCTATGTGGGCCCAGCCTTTTCAACATCCCCCGTGGACGCTGCCGAGTGCGCAGAATTCGCGCACCGTTGCCGATCATGCCGCCAAATGTGGTGCTGTCCTGTTGTGCCACTTATGAAACAACTGTGAATCGAACCCTGCACAACACATAGCTGAATCACAGTGCGTCCCATGGAAACCACTCCGTCGCAGAGTCGATACTGGTGTGGTGAGCCGACCAGCCCCACCCGTTCTGACGATCTGGCATAACGGGTCCGAGAGCACCTTTCTGCCTGGTCACGATGTAATCATCGGTCGTGACCTAAGGGCTGACGTCCGGATTGCCGACCCGCGGATATCTCGCGCTCATCTGATCCTTCGTTTCGAACACGGCACCTGGGTGGCCATCGACAACGGTTCGGTGAACGGCACTTTTGTCAACGGCTACCGGCGACCGGTGGTCGACATCCACGACGGGCAAAGCATCAACGTCGGTAACGCGGGCGGCCCAAAGCTGACGTTCGAGATCGGAAGGCGCCGCGGCCGAGGCGGCACGCCCGAGCCGGGCGCACCTGAGCGCCCGCAGCAGACGATGACGTGGTCGACCCCGCCCCGTCCGATGCCGTCGGCAACGCGACCCCCGTCGGCCCCTCCTCTGCCGCCGTCGGAGCATCCGACGACCGTGCAGGGCGGGCGGCGGGCCGCAACACCGCCCGATCAGGCCACGGTCGTCAACGCGCGTTCCGCACCCGTGCAGCACGCCGTCCCGCCCACCGAAGTCACCACACTCGACGCGCGGGCTCCACACGGGGCCAACTTCGCGACCCGCTTCGTCAAACGCCTCGCTCCGAGAGCGACCCCGGCGGCCAAGCCCGCCGGGGCGGTCACGATCGGTCGCGCATCCGACAACGACATCGTGGTCCCCGACGTGCTGGCCTCGCGGTATCACGCAACGCTGACTCTGACCCCGCTGGGCACCGAGATCCGTGACACCAGCGTCAACGGCACCTTCGTCAACGGGACCCGGGTCGGCTCGGCGATCCTGCGCGAAGGTGACGTCGTCACCGTCGGCAACATCGACCTGGTGGTCAGCGGCGGCCTGCTGGTCCGTCGCAGCGAGACCGAGGCCGCCACCAGCACCGGCGGCCTGGAAGTCCGCAACGTCCAATACCTGGTCGAGAACGGCAAACAGCTGCTCAGCGACATCTCGCTGACCGCGCGCCCCGGCACGTTGACCGCCGTGATCGGCGGATCCGGAGCCGGAAAGAGCACTCTGGCCCGGCTGATCGCCGGGTACACCACACCAAGCTCCGGCTCGGTCACGTTCGAGGGCCACGACATTCACGCCGAGTACGCGTCGCTGCGCAGCAGGATCGGCATGGTTCCGCAGGACGACGTCGTGCACCGCCAGCTGACCGTGAACCAGGCGTTGAGCTACGCCGCCGAACTGCGCCTACCTCCCGACACCAGCAAGGCCGACCGGACCAAGATCGTCGCGCAGGTACTCGACGAGCTCGACCTGACCAAGCACGCCCACACGCGGGTCGACAAGCTGTCCGGAGGGCAGCGCAAACGCGCCTCGGTGGCCCTCGAGCTGCTCACCGGACCGTCGCTGTTGATGCTCGACGAGCCCACCTCGGGTCTGGACCCGGCGCTGGACCTTCAGGTCATGACCATGCTGCGGCAATTGGCCGACGCGGGTCGCGTGGTGCTGGTCGTCACGCACTCGCTGTCCTACCTCGACGTGTGCGACCAAGTGCTGCTGGTCGCGCCGGGCGGCAAGACCGCCTACTGCGGGCCGCCGGACGGCATCGGCGAGGTGATGGGCACGACGAACTGGGCCAAGATCTTCAGCCAGGTCGGCGCCGATCCGGACGAGGCCAACCGCCGCTTCCGCGAACGCGAACAGCCACAGCAGCCGTCGAAGACGGGCGAGCCGGCCGATCTGGGCGAGCCGGTGCACACCAGCATCGCCCGACAGATCTCGACGATCGCCCGGCGCCAGGTTCGGCTCGTGGTCGCCGATCGGGCGTATTTCGTGTTCCTGGCGCTGCTGCCGTTCATCCTCGGCGCTCTGTCGCTGACCGTGCCGGGCAACACGGGCTTTCGTCCCGCCGGACCGCATGGCACGCCCGACGAGTCCGCGCAGATCCTGGCGCTGCTTCTGCCGGCGGCGGCGTTCATGGGCGTGGCGCTGACGATTCGCGACCTGGTGGGCGAACGCGCCATATTCCAGCGTGAGCAGGCGGTCGGACTGTCCACGACGGCGTATCTGCTGGCCAAGACGCTGGTGTTCTGCGGGTTCGCGGTGCTGCAGGCGGCCATCGTCACCGCGATCGTGGTGGGCGGCAAGGGTGCGCCGAGCCAAGGGGCAGTGCTGCTGGGTCATTCGACGGCCGCCGCCACCGGGGAGCTGTTTCTCACCGTCGCGGCGGCGTGCGTCGCCTCGGCCGTCCTGGGCCTGGCCATCTCGTCATTGGTCCGATCCAGCGAGCAGATCATGCCGCTGTTCGTGGTCGCGGTGATGGCGCAGTTGGTGCTGTGCGGCGGCATGGTCCCGGTGACCGGTCGGCTGGGGCTCGACCAGCTGTCGTGGTTGATGCCGGCCCGCTGGGGTTATGCGGCCGCGGCGTCGACGGTCGACCTGAGGCACCTGGTGCCGCCGACCCTGCTGCCGCAGGATCAGTTCTGGCAGCACACCCGTCACTTCTGGTTGCTCGACATGGGCATGCTCGCCGGGCTGACGCTGTTTTACGCCTCCTTCGTCCGCTGGAAAATCCGGCTGCGGCGCTAGGGCCACGCGATGCATCCGCCCAAGCACGAGACGTTCGACCTGCGCGCCCGGACCAACACCGACCCCAAGGGGATCGTGCGGGCCGTCGACGAGTTCGTCGTGCGGCCGTGGGGCCTCTATCTGGCCCGCCCGACGCCCGGCCGGGCCCAGTTCCATTTCCTCGAATCGTGGCTGCTTCCGTCGCTGGGGTTGCGCGCCACCGTTTTTCACTACAACCCCGGCCACGAACGCGACCACGACTTCTATCTTGACGTCGGCGAGTACACGCCGGGCCCGCACCAGTGGACGTCGGAAGACCACTACCTCGACCTGGAGGTGCGCACGCACACCGGCGTCGAGCTCGCCGACGTGGACGAACTATTCGACGCGGTCCGGCACGGTCTGTTGGCGCCCGAGGTCGGCGAATTGGCCGTCCGGCGAGCAACACACGCCGTGGAAGGCTTGGCCCGCAACCACTATGACCTCAACACCTGGCTGGCCGGCGAAGGCATGCAGCTCGATTGGCGAGACTAGGCGCTCGCCTCCTGCGACCTGGTGTCGGCCTTCGCGTTCTCGAGCAGCGTCTCGAACAGCGTCCGGTAGTGCATGAACGCGTCGCGCTGGTGGTCTGTGCTGACAGCATCACGCTGCGAGGTGGTGACGCTGTGCGCGGCGCGGTAGCTCTCGACGATCTCGGGGTAGTCCACGGAGATGTCGGCCGCCCTGCGGTCGAAATCATCGACGGGATAACCACGTTCGCGCATCACCTCGGTCACCAGCCGATCGGCGGCGTCTACCGCACTTGCCGGGTTGTCGACGAAGCTGGCCTGTACCTCCTGCCACCCGGTGGTGAAATTCGCAATCGCGGCCGCCGACAGCGGGACAAGGTCGAGCTTGTCGTGTCGTCGTTCCCGCGCGGTCAGTTCACGGTTGGCGGCCTTCTCGCTGCCACTCTTGGATACCAGCCGCTGGTACTCAGGGCCGTAGTGCTGTTTGAGCCGCTGCGTCCTTCCGCGGTTGCGCAGTATGCCGCCGGCGACGACCACAGCGGGTATCGCGACGACGACGATGGCCGCGATCAGAATCCATGCCCAAATGGTCATCACAGCCTCCTTCCCTACCCGCGTCGAATATCCCGCCTGTCATCTGTGCAAACGCGCTCACAGAGCATCGTCAGTTTCCCGGGCATGGTCTGGCGGGTATGGAGCACGGATGGCTTTGAGCAATCACCGGCCTCATCGGCGATCAAGCAAGCGAGGACCATTTTTCGTCATCCAGCACCGCGAGCAGAGCGACGACTATTACGACTTCCGTCTCGAGATCGACGGCGTCCTGGTCTCGTGGGCCATCCCCCGTGGGCCGACCGTCAACCCGCAGAACCGGCGGATGGCACGACGGACGGAAGACCATCCCCTGGAAGACATCGCCACGAAGGTCGACGGCGCCGGTGAGGACGTATTCGTCTGGGACTGCGGCACATACGCCAACAAGACCGACCACGAGATGACGACCTGCCTGGGCCGAGGTCATTTGTCGTTCCTGCTGGACGGCGAGAAATTGCACGGCGGCTATGCGTTGACCCGGGTCCGCGAGGGTGAAGACGAGACGTGGTTGCTGGTCAAACGCCGCGATGACGTTGCCGAGCCGGTGAACCACGTCAACGGCTAGCGGTAATCTGTGCGGTCATGGGCACTATGCACAGATGCGTGGCGATCGCCGTAGTGGTTGCTGGCGCGCAACTGCTTCCCGCGACCGCGCACGCCGACTTGCACAACATCACCTACATCGCGCGAGTCGACGGCGTGGCTCCCGGTAGCACCGCCACCTTCATCACGGCCGACAACCAGACCAACATGGCGCAGCTGGGTGCGGTGCCGGGCAGCTCTTTCCAGGCCAACGCGGTTCTACCCGACCCGCATCACGCCGGCATGGAGGTAGCGGTCAAGTGGCCCTACGCGGCGAATGTGCATTGCGAAATCGACGTCGACGACAAGGTTTTCGTCCAGGTCGACCAGGTCGTCCACCCCGCTCCGGGCAGCACCGATCCGATGAACGGCGTGCTGCCCTGCGGCGCCCCGCTTCCTAACCCGGCTCCCTAGCGCGCCAACCGGAGGAGTCCGCCCACCCCCACGCCTCGCGGTACGCATTGTCGAACCACGGTTCTTTGGCAGCGGCATAGCCCGCGACATCGGCAGCGTGCTCCGCGTCGCGCTTGACGGCCGAATATTGTTCCCGGACATCGGAATTGGCGGCGAGCCAGTCGACGAACAGCAACGCGAACTGCTGGTCGGGCCAACCGTCGACGCGGAGGTGGACGTTCGTTGGCCGACCGGGATCGGCCGAGCAGTGAAGTCGCTTGTGCCACAAGGATTCATCGTCGGTGTGGTCGAACTCGGCAACGGTGCTGCGACCATCCGGCTTGCCCAGATCGGCGGTGATCGGCATTCGCACGTATCCCGCGCTGGTCAACGCTTCGGCTAGCGCGTCCGCGTCGGCGAGCGAGGCGACCGTCACCTGCATGTCGATGACGTCCTTGGCGGCGAGCCCTGGCACCGCCGTCGACCCGACGTGGTCGATGCGGACAGCACGGTGCCCACAGGCCGTGTTGAGCCGAGCCGCGATGCGCCGGGCCTGATCCGGCCAGGACGGGTCGTATGGCACCAGGACGGGCCGAGAGCGGGCCGGCCTGCCGGCGTCGAGGTTCTGCTCGAACGGCAGGATCCGCTGGTGCCACAGTGCCCGCGCCTGCTCGACCAATTCGTCTGCGCTGCCGGTGTTGTCAAGCCACACGTCGGCGACTGCGCGACGCTGTTCCTCGGTGGCCTGGGCCGCGATCCGCGCCCGGGCGTCCTCTTCGCTGAAGCCGCGATATTCGATCAGCCGCTTGACCCGTAGATCCTCGTCGGCGTTCACGATGATCACCAACGGGAACATCGGCGCCATACCGGATTCCACCAGCAGCGGGATGTCCTCGACGATCACCGCATCCTCGCCGGCCTCGGCGATCAGCTCCGACCGGCGCTTCGCGACCAGCGGATGCACGATGCCGTTGAGCGTCTGACGCTTCTCCTCGTCACTGAACGCGATCGCGGCCAGCGCGGGCCGATTGAGCGAGCCGTCGTCGGACAGGATCTGCTCGCCGAACGCCTCGACGAGCTTGGCCAGGCCCTCGGTGCCCGGCTCGACGACCTCACGGGATATCACGTCGCCGTCGACGACGATTCCGCCGAGATCGCTGAACGTCGAGGACACCGTCGACTTTCCGGCGCCGATACCGCCGGACAGGCCAATGCGCAGCACCGCACCAGTCTGTCAGGGCCTCGCAATGACGAACGCCCCGACTCGGTTGAGCCGGGGCGTTCGCGAGGGTCTTACTGGTTAGGCGCTGCCTGCCAGCTTCTCCCGCAGGGCGGCGAGCTGCGCGTCGCTGGCCAACGAGCCACCGGTGGGCGCGTCGTCGCTCGACGAGCTGCTGGACTGCGGACGGGCGGCCTCTTCGGCCTCGGCAGCGGCGAACTTCTCCATCTGCGCGGTGTGCATCTTGTGCCGCCGCTCGGCCTCGGCGTAGCGGGCCTCCCACTCGGTGCGCTGGGTGTCGAAACCGTCGAGCCATTCGTTGGTGTCGGCGTCGAAACCCTCGGGGAAGATGTAGTTGCCCTGGTCGTCGTAGCTGTCGGCCATGCCGTACTTGGCGGGGTCGAATTCCTCGGTGTAGTCCTCGTTGGCCTGCTTGAGGCTCAGCGAGATCCGGCGACGCTCGAGGTCGATGTCGATGACCTTGACCATCGCGTCGTCGCCGACGGCGACCACCTGGTCCGGCACCTCGACGTGGCGTTCAGCCAGCTCGGAGATGTGCACCAGACCTTCGATGCCCTCTTCGACGCGGACGAACGCACCGAAGGGCACCAGCTTGGTGACCTTGCCGGGCACGATCTGGCCGATGGCATGGGTGCGGGCGAAGTGCCGCCACGGGTCTTCCTGAGTTGCCTTGAGCGACAACGAAACCCGCTCGCGGTCCATGTCCACGTCGAGCACCTCGACGGTGACTTCGTCGCCGACCTGGACAACCTCCGACGGGTGGTCGATGTGCTTCCAGGACAGCTCGGACACGTGCACCAGACCGTCGACACCGCCGAGGTCGACGAACGCGCCGAAGTTGACGATGGAGGACACCACACCCTTGCGGATGGCGCCCTTCTGCAGCTGGTTGAGGAACTCGCTGCGCACCTCGGACTGGGTCTGCTCCAGCCACGCGCGACGGGACAGCACCACATTGTTGCGGTTCTTGTCCAGCTCGATGATCTTGGCCTCGATCTCCTTGCCGATGTACGGCTGCAGATCGCGCACGCGACGCATTTCGACCAGCGAGGCGGGCAGGAAGCCGCGCAGGCCGATGTCGAGGATCAGGCCACCCTTGACGACCTCGATGACGGTGCCCTTGACGGCCTCGTCCTTCTCCTTGAGGGCCTCGATGGTGCCCCAGGCGCGCTCGTACTGGGCGCGCTTCTTGGACAGGATCAGACGGCCTTCTTTGTCCTCTTTGGTGAGGACCAGGGCTTCGACTTCATCGCCTACGGAAACGACCTCATTGGGGTCGACATCGTGCTTGATGGACAGTTCGCGGGAGGGGATGACACCTTCGGTCTTGTAACCGATGTCGAGGAGAACCTCGTCCCGGTCGACCTTGACGATGGTCCCTTCGACGATGTCGCCATCGTTGAAGTACTTGATTGTTTTATCGATGGCGGCGAGAAAATCCTCGCTCGAGCCAATGTCGTTGACGGCTACTTGCGGCGAGGTGACGGTGGGACTCGGCATATTGTTGGGTTGCTCCGGACAGGTTGAGGTCGTAGGGACAGTGCTGGTTTCAATTCGATCGCCCGGCTCCCCATCGCGCTGCACGCTCTGAAATGCCGCCGGACTACCTGTCGAGGTTACTCGACTAGGCCTACGCTGGCCAAACTCGGCCCGCCGGGGTCTGGTGACGGTTCGGCATCCGGACGCTAGTGGGCGGCGGTATCCCAACTCGGCCCATAGCCCACCGAGACCTCCAACGGCACGTCAAGCGGGTATGCGCCGCCCATTTGATCCCGCACCAGCGCCTCGAGCTGCTCGCGTTCACCCTCGGCGACCTCGAATAGAAGCTCGTCGTGGACCTGCAGCAGCATTCGCGACGTCAGCCCGGCATCGGTGAGCGCCTTGTCGACCTCGATCATCGCCACCTTGATGATGTCGGCCGCGCTGCCCTGAATCGGCGCGTTGAGCGCCGCCCGCTCGGCGGACTCGCGGACCTGCCGGTTGCTGCTGTCCAGCTCAGGCAGATAGCGCCGCCGGCCGAACACCGTCGAGGTGTAGCCGTCTTTGCGGGCCTGCTCGACGACGTTGTGCAGGTAGTCGCGCACTCCGCCGAACCGGGAGAAGTACTGCTCCATCTGGTCCTTGGCCTCTTCGGTGGAGATCTTGAGCTGGGCGGACAACCCGTAGGCGCTCAGACCGTAGGCCAGACCGTAGGACATCGCCTTGACCCGGCGCCGCAGTTCGCCGGTCACTTCCTCGATCGGCACGCCGAAGGCCCGCGACGCGACAAACGAGTGCAGGTCTTCCCCGGTGTTGAAGGCTTCGATCAGGCCTTCGTCGCGGGACAGGTGCGCCATGATCCGCATCTCGATCTGGCTGTAGTCGGCGGTCATCAGCTCGGTGTGCCCGCGCCCTACGACAAAGGCGTCGCGGATCTGTCGCCCGGCGTCGGTCCGGATCGGGATGTTCTGCAGGTTGGGCTCGGTGGACGACAGCCGTCCGGTCGCCGCGATGGTCTGGTTGAACGTGGTGTGGATACGGCCATCGCCCGCAACGGAATTCAAGAGGCCGTCGACGGTCACCTTGAGCCGGGTGACGTCGCGGTGCGCCAGCAGATGCTGCAAAAATGGGTGTCCGGTCTTGTCGAACAACGTCTGCAACGCATCCGCGTCTGTGGTGTACCCGGTCTTGGTCCGCTTGGTCTTCGGCATCTCCAACTCGTCGAACAGCACCACCTGCAACTGTTTTGGCGAGCCGAGGTTGATCTGTTTGCCGATCACGGCGTAAGCGGCTTCGGCGGCGTCACGGATCTGGTCGCCGAATTGGCTTTGCAGCGAGCTCAATTGGTCGAGGTCGACGGCGATACCGACCGCTTCCATGGCCGCCAGCACTCGCTGCACCGGCAGTTCCATCTCGGCCAGCAGTTTCGTCGAGTCGATGCGGTCCAGCTCGACGTCCAGCGCGTCGGCGAGGTCGACGACGGCACGGGCGCGCAGCACCGCGGTCTGCACGGCCTGCTCGTCGACGCCGTCGGTGTCATCCAGGAGCGAAAGTTGTTGCTGCTCAGACGTTTCCGCGCGCAGCTCGCGGCGAAGATAGCGCAGCGACAGATCGTCGAGGGTGAAGCTGCGCTGGCCGGGGCGGACCAGGTAGGCGGCCAGCGCAGTGTCGGAGGTGACCCCGTTCAACGTCCAGCCGCGGCCCGCCAGGTCGTGGATCGCCAGCTTGGCCTCGTGCAGCGCCTTCGGCCGCTCAGCGTCGGCG
Organism: Mycobacterium sp. 1245111.1; assembly: GCF_001673405.1. Lineage (GTDB taxonomy): Bacteria > Actinomycetota > Actinomycetes > Mycobacteriales > Mycobacteriaceae > Mycobacterium. The sequence goes on from NZ_LZLV01000026.1 coordinate 45,678, forward strand.
AGCCAGGCCGCCAGCGCCTTATCGTCCTCGGCGGTCAGCGTCGTGGTGTCGATGAATCCGCCCTCACCGTCGGCGGCGGCGATGGCCAGCGCGGTCGCATCGCCGTCGTAGGGCAGATGCGTGCCCACCACGGCTAGCCCGGCGCGCCGGCCGTCGGAGACGTGGTCGGCCAGCCATTGCGCGACCTCGCCGGGCTCCAGGGCTCCCCCACGAACATCGAAACCCTCGTCGACCTCGGGTTCGACGGCGGCCAGCGTCTCGAACAGCCGGTCGCGCAGCACGCGGAACTCCAGCTGGTCGAACAGGGTGTGGATCTGGTCGCGGTCCCACGGTTGCATCCGCAGCGTGTCGGGTGTCTGGGCCAGCGGCACGTCGCGGACCAGGTCGGTGAGCTCGCGGTTGAGCACCACGCTGGACAGGTTCGCCCGCAGCGCGTCGCCCACCTTCCCGCGCACCGAGTCGACGTTGTCCACCAGCGCTTGCAGGGACCCGTATTCGGCGATCCACTTGGTCGCGGTCTTCTCGCCGACACCGGGGATGCCGGGCAGATTGTCGCTCGGGTCGCCGCGCAGCGCGGCGAAGTCGGGGTATTGCGCGGGCGTCAGGCCGTATTTCTCGAGCACGGCCTCGGGGGTGAACCGGGTCAGCTCGCTGACGCCCTTGCGGGGGTACAGCACGGTGACGTCGTCGGTGACCAGCTGCAGCGAGTCGCGGTCGCCGGTGACGACCAGCACCCGGTAGCCCTCCTTTCCGGCCTGCGTGGTCAGCGTGGCGATGATGTCGTCGGCTTCGAAACCCGGCTCGGCCAGCGTCGTAATGCCAAGGGCGGCAAGGACTTCCTTGGTGATGTCGATCTGTCCACGAAACTCGTCCGGCGTGGTCGAGCGGTTCGCCTTGTACTCCGGGTAGCGGTCGGAGCGGAACGTCTGCCGCGAGACGTCGAATGCCGCGGCCACGTGGGTGGGCGCCTCGTCGCGCAGCAGGTTGATCAGCATCGCGGTGAATCCGTAGACGGCGTTAGTGGTCAACCCGCCCTGGGTCTTGAAGTTCTCTGCGGGCAGCGCGTAGAAGGCCCGGTAGGCCAGCGAATTGCCGTCCAGCAGCATCAACGTCGGCTTGTCGTCGGCGGCCTTGGCGGCTTCGGTCTTCTTGGTCGCGGTCCTCGCTGGGCTCACGGCCTCAACTCTAGGCACTGGGTCCGACGCCGAGTAGCGGCGACGTCCGCTCGCCTCGAACTGCAACACGTTTCAGTTTTGCGGCCACCCTGGGTAGGCTGGCCCGGTGCCCGAGGTCACCAGCCCAGAACCGGCGATCGATGGGTGGTTTTCCACCGATGACGCCGAGAAGCCCCATCTGATCGGCAGTAAGTGCCCGAAGTGCGGGACGTACGTGTTCCCGCCGCGGGAGAACAACTGCCCCAACCCGGCCTGCGACAGCGACGTACTAGAGGCCGTCGCGTTGTCGCGTCGCGGAAAGCTGTGGAGCTACACCGAGAACCGGTATCCGCCGCCAAAGCCCTACCCCGCGCCGGATCCGTTCGAGCCGTTCGCAATCGCCGCGGTGGAACTGGCCGCCGAAGGCATCATCGTCCTGGGCAAGGTCGTCGAGGGCACGCTGGCCGCCGACCTGAAAGTCGGCATGGAGATGGAACTGGCCACCATGACCCTGTACACCGACGACGATGGCGTCGAACGCCTCGTCCACGCGTGGAAAGTTGCGTCGTCATGAGCACTCCCGAACCGCTGTACATCCTCGGCGCCGGCATGCACCCGTGGGGCAAGTGGGGCCGCGACTTCACCGAATACGGCGTCGTTGCCGCGCGGGCCGCGCTGGCCGAGGCCGGACTGGATTGGCGGCAGATCCAGCTCGTCGCCGGTGCCGACACCATCCGCAACGGCTACCCGGGATTCATCGCCGGGTCGACCTTCGCGCAGAAGCTCGGCTGGAACGGCGTGCCGGTCAGCTCCAGCTACGCCGCGTGCGCCAGCGGTTCGCAGGCCCTGCAGAGCGCCCGCGCCCACATTCTGGCCGGGTTCTGCGACGTCGCGCTGGTCATCGGCGCCGACACCACCCCCAAAGGAGCGTTTGCCCCGGTCGGCGGGGAGCGCAAGAACGACCCGGACTGGCAGCGTTTCCACCTGATCGGCGCGATGAACCCGGTGTACTTCGCGTTCCTCGCGCGACGCCGGATGGATCTCTACGGTGCGACGTCCGAGGACTTCGCTCAGGTCAAGGTGAAGAACTCCCGGCACGGCCTGCAGAACCCAAATGCCCGGTACCGCAAGGAATCCGCCGTCGAGGACGTGCTGGCCAGCCCGGTCGTCAGCGACCCGCTGCGGCAGCTCGACATCTGTGCCACCTCCGACGGCGCGGCCGCGCTGATCGTGGCCAGCGCCGACTTCACCCGCAATCACCTCGGCTCCCTCGACGGTGTGCCGTCGGTGCGCGCGGTGAGCACGGTGACGCCACAGTATCCGCAGCATCTTCCCGAATTACCCGACATCGCAACGGATTCCACGGCGGTCGCGCCCGCACCGGAGCGGGTGTTCAAAGACCAGATCCTCGATGCCGCCTACGCCGAAGCCGGAATCGGACCCGAAGACGTGAGCCTGGCCGAGGTCTACGACCTGTCGACTGCACTGGAACTCGACTGGTACGAGCACTTGGGCCTGTGCCCCAAGGGTGAGGCCGAGGCGCTGCTGCGCAGCGGCGCCACCGCGATCGGCGGCAAGGTGCCGGTCAACCCGTCTGGCGGGTTGGCCTGCTTCGGCGAGGCGATCCCTGCCCAGGCGATCGCGCAGGTCTGCGAGTTGACCTGGCAGCTGCGCGGTCAGGCGACCGGCCGACAGGTGGAGAACGCCAAAGTGGGCGTCACCGCCAATCAGGGCCTGTTCGGCCACGGCTCCTCGGTGATCGTCGCGCGCTAGCCATGCTGGGGCACCTCGGTATCAACGTGCCTGACCTTGCCGCGGCCAAGCGGTACTACGGCGAGCTGATGCCGCTCGTCGGATTCGAATTGTTCGTGGAAGCTGACGATCAGATTGCGTTTCGACCGGTCGGCGGGAAACCGGGAACGTATGTCTTCGTGTACCCGGCAATCGAATCGGGCGAGTATTCGCGCCATCGGGCGGGACTGCAGCACCTGGCCTTCATGGTGAAGACGCGGTCGGCTGTCCGCGACGTACACGACTGGGTGGACAAGCTCGGCGGCGTCGTCGTCCACGAGCCGCAGACGTTCCCGCAGTACCCGCCGCCGTATTTCGCGACGTTCTGGCTGGATCCGTTCGGCATCATGCTCGAGGCGGTCTGCCACCACGACCGGGACTGAGGTCAGCTCTTGGCATCCTTGGCCACGTCGAGGGTTTCCAGGACGACCTCGGCGACATGCTTCATCGTGGTGCGCCGGTCCATGGCGGCCCGCTGAATCCACTTGAACGCCTCGGGCTCGGTCATGCCCTGGTTGGCCTGTAGCAGACCCTTGGCGCGCTCGACGAGCTTGCGGGTCTCCAGCCGGTCGGACAGCGTCTCGACTTCGCGTTCCAACGCCCGAATTTCGCTGAATCGACTGAGCGCCACCTCAATTGCCGGGATCAGGTCGGAAATTGTGAACGGCTTCACCAGGTACGCCATCGCGCCGGCGTCACGAGCCTTCTCCACCAGGTCGCGCTGGCTGAATGCGGTCAGCACGACGATCGGCGCAATGCGCTTGCCGGCGATCTCCGATGCGGCGTCGATGCCGTCGCGGCGGGGCATCTTGACGTCCATGATCACCAGATCGGGCTTCAACTGTTCGGCCAGCTCGACGGCTTCCTGGCCGTCACCGGCCTCTCCGACGATCTCGTAACCCTCTTCGCGCAGCATCTCGGACAAGTCGAGCCGGATCAGCGCCTCATCTTCGGCGATCAGGACCCGGTGCGCGGTGCGAGTGTCGTCGTCGGTCATGCCGGACATTCTCTCGTGAACCGCTGGAAACCTCGACTGCGGGGCTGTGAGTCGGCTCGCAGCGGCCCATCCTCTATGGTGGGAGGCCGAAGTTCGCAGGCCCTCGTATCCCAACTGGCAGAGGAAACGGATTCAAAACCCGTCCAGTGTGAGTTCGAATCTCACCGAGGGCACCGCAAACCTTCCCCACAGGGTTCGCTCCACCCGTTAGGCTTTTGCTGTGGTGGCTAAGCGGTGCGCCGCCCAACAACCAGCAGGTTCGCGGCGAACACCGGATTGTGTAGCAGCAGTGCGCGAGCAACCGCGCGCCCGCAGCCAGGTTTACGCCGAGCGTATTGAACGGCGTCGGCGAATACTGAACCTCACCGCGGCGATGGCGGTCTTCATCAGCGCCGGTTTCGGCTTCATCCAGGTCTTCTCGACGCCCACGTTGTGGTGGACGGGAGTAATCAACATCGTCGGCGCCGCGATCTACGCCTCGGTGCCGATGTTGCATCGCTTCGGCGAGCTGATCCCGCCGTTGACCTTCATCTGCACCGCGTACCTATCGATCTTCGCGATCTGCTGGTTCGTCGGCACCGGCTCGGGGTTGCAGTTCTACTTCTTGGTCGCAGCCTGCCTGATCGTGCTGCAACTCGGCGTCGACCGCATTTTCCTCGCGTCGATTCTGGCCGCGATCGCCGCGATCATGGTGATCACGCTCCAGTTCCTGGTCCCCCGGGACACCGGAGCCCAACCAGTGTGGGCGCTGTCGCTGAGCTTCATCATCACGACCATCTCGGCGTGCGTCATGGTGGTGACGACCGTCTGGTACGCCGTGCGGGAAATCGTGCGGGCGGAAGCGGCGATGGAAGTGGAGTACGAACGCTCCGAAGCGCTGCTGGCGAACATCCTGCCGATCAGCGTCGCCGAACGTCTAAAAGACCCGGGGCGCAACATCATTGCCGATAAATACGAGGAAGCCTCGGTGCTGTTCGCCGACATCGCCGGCTTCACAGAGCGGGCCAGCGACATGCCACCGGATCAACTAATCCTGTTCCTGGACAAGCTTTATGGCGATTTCGACGCCCTGGTCGACAAGCACGGTCTCGAGAAGATCAAAGTCAGCGGCGACTCCTACATGGTGGTCAGCGGAGTCCCGCATCCCCGGGCCGACCATGTCGAGGCGCTGGCGGCTTTCGCTCTCGACATGGCCGAAGTCGCACGGGTCCTGAAGGATTCGCACGGCAATCCACTGCCCCTGCGAATCGGTTTGGCGTGCGGGCCCGTCGTCGCCGGCGTCGTCGGGTCGCGCCGATTCTTCTACGACGTGTGGGGCGACGCGGTCAACGTCGCGTCCCGGATGGAATCCACCGACTCGGTCGGCCGGATTCAGGTGCCCGAGGATGTTTATCGACGGCTGAAAGACGATTTTGTGCTGCAAGAGCGCGGCGACATCGCGATCAAGGGGAAGGGGTGCATGCGCACCTGGTATCTGATCGGGCGCAGGCCCGACGCTGGTTCCGGTGACGTCTTCACCAAGGCGCCGCAAACGGCTGGGGTCTGACGACTCGCAAATCTTTCACCTCGGTGGCTGTTTGTGGGAAAATCCGGGCATGGAAACCACTGCTGCTCCAAGGTTGTTGCCGCATCTATGGAAGTCGACCCTGCTGTCGGGGATCCTGTCGTTGACCCTGGGGATTCTGGTGTACGTCCTGCCGGAACACTCGATCGTGATCGCGGCTGCCCTCTTCGGCATCTATCTATTGGTCACCGGCGCCGCACAGGTGTTCTTCGCCTTCGCGCTACACGTCTCGGCAGGCGGTCGCGTGTTGTCGTTCGTCAGCGGGGCCGCGTCGCTGGTGTTGGCGGTGTTGTGTTTTCGGCACTTCGGTCAGGGCTATGCAATTTTGCTGCTCGCCATCTGGATCGGCGTCGGCTTCATTTTTCGCGGTGTGGCGACATCGATCTCGGCTATCAGCGATCCTTACCTGCCCGGCCGCGCCTGGCAGATTTTCCTCGGTTTGGTCAGCCTGCTGGCCGGCATCGTGATGCTCGGATCCCCATTGGAGAGCATCGAAATACTGACGCTCGTCGTCGCGATCTGGCTGATCGTTATCGGGGTCTTTGAGATCGTCTCCTCGTTCGGCATCCGTAGTGCCTCCCGGCGGATGGAGAAGGCTCTGGCGGGTGCACCGCCGCCTGCGGCCTGATCCTCGACAGACGACGAATTCGGTTGTGCGGTAAGCCGGGAAGGCGTCGTGGTTGTCTACGACGGCGCGTATTCTGGCCACTATGTCGCCGCACACCGGGCCGCTGAATCCGAGGAACGGGTTCGGAATCGCCGCACTGGTGCTGGCCGTAATCGGCCTGTTGAGTGTCGCGACGGTGTTTGCCCCGATCGCGCTCGGCGTTGTCGCGGTGATCCTCGGCATCCTCGGGCGCGCGCGGGCCAAACGCGGGATCGCCGACAACGGCGGTGTCGCGATCGCGGGGATCGTATTGGGCGCCTTGGCGGTCGTCGTCGGGCTGGCGTTCGTCGCGATCTGGAACACGGTCTGGAAAGACGTCCGGGGCGGCGACTACATCGACTGCATACAGAAGGCAGGGGAAAATCAAGTCGCAGAACAACATTGCGCCGACCAGTTCCGGCGCACCGTTCAGGACCGGCTGAGCGTGACGTTGACACCCGCATCAGCGCCCTAGGTCGCTACAGCCTCCGCCTGCGCGGCATGAACTCCAACGACAGCATCACGTAGAGCAACGGCACCAGCTGGGTGAGAGACACCAGCGCGTAACGCTGTTCGCCCATTGCATGAAATTTGCGCAGGTATCGGTACAACGACTCCAACGCGATCAGCGGGTCGAGCCGATGGATAAGCCAGTAGAAAATTGCGTGCGCGCGACCTCGGTCCTTCTCGTCGAAAAGCTCTCCGAAAGCGGCAAAGGACAACGATACACGTTGTGCACCAGCAGCTTTCGCAGCCTCGATCATATCGACGCTGAGCCGTTCGTCGATGCCGTTCGGCGCGCCGCGTCTCCGCCATGGAACTTCGAGACTGACTTCACGGCCATCGCCGGCCGTGGCATACCTGTGAAATCCTTGTGCGAGTCCGGATTTGTCCCTCGCGACAACCAGTTGTATTCCGGGAAAACGGCCTTCGAGCACACCATCGAGCGCCATGCAGAATCCACGGTCGCTGTGTGCTCCACTCGGAGATGCCCGTAGCACGTCGCTCAGCTCGGCGATCTGACGCTCGTCGAGGTCCTGCTCGGCGATGATCTCGGTGGTGATCCCGCAGTTATGGGTGCGTTGCACGGCCTGTCGCAAATTCCGGAATTTACGCCCGGTCAGGGTGAAGTCCGCCACGTCGATGACGACATCCCGCCCGATCGGTATGGCCCGCAACGACCTTCCGACAACGCTCGGATCGCTCCACAAGTGCAGGCGGCGTTCACTGCACGCCAGCACGGCGATTCGCCAGCCATGAGCTTTGCAATGCGCGGCGAAATCGGAAACCAGTTCGGGAAACTGCGCCTCGTCGCCTACCGGATCGCCACTCACGACGGCATACCCGATTCGGGTTCGATACGCCAGAGCCGCCCTGCCATCGGCGCTGAACGCATAGCATTTTCCGACCTGCATCATGAACGGCGCCAACGGGTCGCCGTCAGTGGAGTCGATCAACTCCCACACTCGGGAAAGGTCCCCGGGCTGTCGTCGCGCGGCGATCGGCCACATCAACACCAAACCGGAACCGGCGATCAGCACGCCGCCGAGCAGATCAAAAGTCAACAGTCGGGCGGCAATTCCAACCACCAGGAAGAGCGACGCTACGGCCGCATGCCGCGCGGTGACTGGACGCCCGAGGAATAGCCCTCGCACGATGAAAGCGACCGCGCCCAGTACCGCGACCGACCACTCAAGTCGGCCCGGCGCGTTCCAGCCCGTTTGGACATGGGTGCGCACGATGATCACGATCGGCCAGCACATCGCGCACAGCAGGACTACCAGGCCTGACCAACGCGCGATCGGGGAATCGACGTGAGCGACTTGCTCGTCTGACCGGACTCGACTCGCGAGACCGAGCGGTGACTCTTTCACGCGTACCCCCGGTTGACTCGACTATCCAACCCCCCTCGACGATACGCCTGAGGTCGCTACCAGCGTCGCAAGCGGAATGGGCGATTGTCCGATGGTTTTGCCGGCGTCAGCTCTAACCCGGAAAGTATTTGACTAAACCCTCCTGCACCACGCTGGCCACCGGCCGCCGGGAACGATCGAAGAAGTAGCCGGTACCCAGCCCGCGCGAATCCGAGGCCACCGGCGACGACGTCGAGTACAACACCCACTCGTTGAAATTCACTTGGCGGTGGAACCAGACCGAGTGATTGACGGTCGCCGCGAAGATGCGGTCATATCCCCACGAAAGTCCGTGCGTCGTAATGATCGAATCCAGCACCGTGGTGTCCGACGAATAGAGCATCGTGGCGGTGTGCAATACCGGGTCGCTGGGCAGCTCGCCGTCGGCCTTGACCCAGACCCGGTTGTAATCCAGCTGGTTCCCGTTCTCCCGCATCACCCACGACGGTTCGTTGGTGTACCGCCACTCGATCGGTTGCAACGCGTTGACGAACAGGGGCACCCGGTCTTCGTAGCCGCGTAGTCGCTCCGTGAGACTCGGCACGTTCTCCGGGTCGGCGACGTCCGGCGCCTCGACGTTGTGTTCGAGACCGCTTCCGCCAGCCAGATAGGAAATCATCACCGTCGCCAACAAGACTCCGTCCTGCGTCACGTCGACGCGGCGGTTCGCGAAGCGGCGTTCGTCACGCAACCGAACGACGGTGAATTGCATGTCCTTGGCGGTGTCGCCGCCGTTGATGAAGTGTGCCGACAGCGCGTTGGGTGGCAGATTGCGGGCGCGCGTGCGGCTGGCCGCCACGAACGACTGCGCCATCATCAGACCGCCGAACGTCCGAGGCGGGTTCTTGCTGGGATGCGATCCGACGAAGACGTCGTCGCCCTCGTGGTGCAGGTCCAGCACCTCTATCAGCTCGTCGAAGTCAGACACCGGGCCAGCCTAGTCAGCGGCGTTAGACGTCCTCTTCGCCGATGCGGTGCACATGAATCAGGTTGGTCGATCCGACGGTGCCCGGCGGAGCACCGGCCACGATCACCACCATGTCGCCGCGCTTGTAGCGGCCCAGCGACAGCAGCGATTTGTCGACCTGGCGGATCATGCCGTCGGTGGTCTGCATGATTGGGACGATGAATGTCTCGGTGCCCCACGTCATGGCCAGCTGGCTGCGTACCTCGGGCAGCGGGGTGAACGCCAGTAACGGCAGCGGTGTATGCAGTCGCGCTAGCCGGCGGACGGTATCGCCCGACTGAGTGAAGGCGACCAACGCCTTGGCGTCGAGCCGCTCGCCGATATCGCGGGCGGCGTAACTGATCACACCGCGCTTGGTCCTCGGCACATGCGTCAAGGGTGGTGCGGCCGTCGAGTTTTCCTCCACCGCACAGATGATGCGGGCCATCGTCTGGACAGCGGCCAACGGATACTTACCGACAGACGTCTCGCCGGACAGCATCACGGCGTCGGCGCCGTCGAGGACGGCGTTGGCGACGTCGGAGGCCTCGGCCCGCGTCGGCCGCGAATGGTCGATCATCGATTCCAGCATCTGGGTCGCGACGATCACGGGCTTAGCGTTCTCCCTTGCCATTTGGATGGCGCGCTTCTGAACCAGCGGCACCTCTTCCAGCGGCAACTCGACCCCGAGGTCGCCGCGGGCGACCATTACCGCGTCGAAGGCCAGCACCACCGCTTCGAGGTTGTCGATCGCTTCGGGCTTTTCCAGCTTCGCGATCACCGGTACCCGCCGGCCCACCCGGTCCATCACCTCGTGGACAAGTTCGACGTCCGACGGGGAGCGCACGAACGACAGCGCCACCATGTCGACACCCAGGTGCATCGCGAACTCGAGATCGTCGACGTCTTTCTCCGAGAGCGCCGGCGCCGACACACTCATGCCGGGCAGCGACATGCCCTTGTTGTTGCTGACCGGTCCGCCCTCGGTGACCGTGCACACCACGTCGTCGCCGTCGATGTGGTCGACCACCAAACCGACGTTGCCGTCGTCCACCAGAACCCGGTCACCGGGCACCGCATCTTGGGCCAGTTGCTTATAAGTGGTCGAAACCCGGTCGTGGTTTCCTTCGCAATCCGCCACCGTGATCCGCACGGTTTCGTCGTTGGCCCAGTAGGTCGGTCCGTCGGCGAAGCGCCCGAGTCTGATCTTGGGGCCCTGCAGATCGGCCAGCACGCCGACGGCGCGGCCAGTGGCGTCGGAGGCGGCACGCACACGGTCGTAAGACGTTTTATGGTCGCTGTAGTCGCCGTGGCTGAAGTTGAGCCGGGCCACATCCATACCGGCTTCGACCAGCGCTCTGACCGACTCGTCGGAGCTCGTGGCCGGACCGAGAGTACAGACGATCTTTCCGCGTCTTGCCACGATGAAAAGCATAGTCGTGCGATCTGATCATCTCGCGTCAGTTCCCCTTCGCGCAGCGGGCTAACGGGTGAGCAGCGTCGGAACCAACGGGAATCCGGGCAGGTTGCGCACCACCGTCCACGCCAACAATGTGATCAGCACCGCTGCGCCCGCCGGGAGTGTCAACGTCCACTTCCACCTGTGGCGACGCAGGAGTACCCATCCGAGCAGCAGAGGGATCCCGACCAGAAGCACCAGGTTGTCGTTGATCGCGGCTGCCAGGTCGCCGTGCAGGACGTCGTGGACCATCCTCAGCCCGCCGCATGCCGGGCAGTTCCAACCGGTGAGCAGACGGAAGGGGCAGATCGGAAAGAACGAGCCCGGCCGGTGCGGATCGACCAGACCGATGTAGCCCAATGATCCCGCCAACAGCGCGCCCGATCCGAGCAGCACGTAACGATTCCAGCGAGCAGCCGGCCGGTCGGCCCCGTGCGCGGCTGGGTCGGACATCAGTCGTCGACCGGCTTAGCGTCGGAATCGGCGCCGGCTGCCTCCGCTGCGTCGTCAGCTTCCGGTACCTCGGTTTCACCGTCGTCGGCGTCCGCCGCGTCGTCGGTCTCCTCGACCGGTTCGACCTCGACCTCAGGGGGATCTACTTCAGCGGCATCCGCCTCGGCGACGACGGCCTCGGCTTCGGCGTCCGGCTCGTCGAGCGCCGCGGGCTCCGCATCATCCTCGGCATCGACGACCGGCGGGGTTGTTTCTCCTGGCTCCGACTGGTCCGCCGCGGAAGCGGCGGCGCCGTCCTCGTCTTCGATCGAGTCCGGCTCCAGCAACTCAGCAGCCGAGCCGCTGAGCGTTGCCGGGTCTTCGCGGCCCTTCGGCGCCAGCACCAGATACACCACCGCTCCAATGAGCACGAACGTCGACGTGAAGGAGTTGATCCGGATGCCGGCGATATGGGTGGCTGTGTCGTCGCGCAGCAATTCGATCCAGAATCGCCCAATGCAATAACCCGCGACGTAGGCCGCGAACAGCCGACCGTGCCCGATCGTGAAGCGCCGATCGATAATGATCAGAACGACGAAAACCAGTAGATTCCAAAGTAATTCGTAGAGAAAGGTCGGTTGGACCACCATCGCGAGCTGGCCGGTCGACACGCCGTCGAGTGAATGCACGTCGACGAATCCGGCCGGATCGCGGCGGTAGAAGATCTCCAAGCCCCACGGCATGGTGGTCTCGTGGCCGTACAGCTCTTGGTTGAAGTAGTTGCCGAGGCGTCCGATCGCCTGCGCCAGAACGATGCCCGGTGCGATTGCGTCGCCGAATGCCGGCAGCGGGATGTCCCGACGCCGACAAGCGATCCAGGCGCCGACCCCGCCGAGGGCGACAGCACCCCAGATTCCCAGCCCGCCGTCCCAGATACGCAGCGCGGCAACGGGACCGGCACCACCGTCACCGAAGTAGGTGCGCCAGTCGGTGGCCAGGTGATACAGCCGGCCGCCGATCAGCCCGAACGGCACCGCCCACAGCGCGATGTCGTAGATCACGCCGCGCTCGCCGCCGCGCGCTTCCCAACGACGGTCGCCGATCAGCAACGCCGCGATGATTCCGGCGATGATGAACAGCGCGTAGGCGCGGATGGGGATCGGGCCCAGATGCCATACACCCTGCGACGGACTGGGGAAATACGCGAGGACGGTCGTGGTCATGGAGTCGAAATCCTCTGGCGGACACCGGCAGCTAGTTCTGTACTGAGAGCGCGCACGGTCGGTAGCCCTTCGGAGAGTGCGGAGACCAGCGCCGAACCCACGATGACACCGTCCGCGTAGCCGGCGATCTCGGCTGCCTGTTCGCGCGACTTGACACCCAATCCGACCCCGACTGCGATGTCGGAAATCTCCTTGACCCTGCCGACCAATTCCGGCGCGGCGTTCGACACCGCGTCCCGGGCACCGGTCACACCCATGGTCGAGGCGGCGTAGACGAAACCCCGTGATGCCGCGACGGTGTGCGCCAGGCGTTGCGGCGTCGACGACGGGGCGACCAGGAAGATGCGGTCGAGTTGGTGGTGCTCGGATGCGGCGAGCCAGGCGTCGGCCTCGTCGGGGATCAGGTCCGGGGTGATCAGCCCATATCCACCGGCCGCGGCCAAATCGCGTGCGAAGGCGTCAACGCCGTAGCGCAGCACCGGGTTCCAGTACGTCATGACGACGGCACGACCGCCTGCGGCACTGATCGCCTCGACCGCTGTCAATGTGTCGCGCACCCGCACGCCGCCGCGCAGCGCGACCTCCGCGGCGTTCGCGATCACGGGGCCATCCATCCCCGGATCCGAGTACGGAACACCGACTTCGATGAGGTCGCAGCCGGATTCGGTCAACGTCTTCATCGCGTCGATCGACGTCGGGACATCGGGATATCCGGTCGGTAGATACCCGATCAGCGCGGCGCGTTGCTCCTCTCGGCACGCGCTGAAAAGTGCTTGCAGTCGGCTCTTTTGACTCTGTTCGACGGTCATGATCGCCCGTCGTCGAGCAGCCCGAACCACTTTGCGGCCGTCTCCACGTCTTTGTCTCCTCGGCCGGACAGGTTCACGACGATGATTGCGCCACTGCCCATCTCGACGCCCAGCTTGACCGCGCCAGCGACGGCGTGGGCCGATTCGATCGCCGGAATGATTCCTTCGGTGCGGCACAGCAATCGGAACGCGTCCATTGCCTCGGTGTCGGTGATCGGGCGATACTCGGCCCGCCCGATGTCTTTCAGCCAGGCGTGCTCGGGGCCAACGCCGGGGTAGTCCAGGCCCGCCGAGATCGAATGGGATTCGATCGTCTGCCCATCCTCGTCCTGCAACAGGAACGAGAACGACCCCTGAAACGCGCCCGGGGATCCGCCGGTGAACGTGGCCGCGTGGCGGCCGGTTTCGACACCATCGCCGGCGGCCTCGAAGCCGACGAGTCGGACCCCGGGGTCGTCGAGGAACGGGTGGAAGATGCCGATCGCGTTCGATCCTCCGCCCACGCAGGCGGTCACGGCATCGGGAAGGCGGCCGGCCTGATCCTGGATCTGCGCCCGCGTCTCGAGTCCTACCACGCGCTGGAAGTCGCGAACCATCGTCGGGAACGGGTGCGGCCCCGCGGCGGTGCCGAAGCAGTAATAGGTGTTGTCGGCGTTGGTCACCCAGTCGCGGAAGGCGTCGTTGATGGCGTCCTTGAGGGTTTTCGACCCGGACTCGACCGAAACGACTTCGGCGCCCAGCAGTCGCATCCTGGCCACGTTGAGTGCCTGCCGCGCGGTGTCGACGGCGCCCATGTAGATCACACACTCGAGGCCGAGCAGCGCACAGGCGGTCGCGGTGGCCACGCCGTGCTGTCCGGCTCCGGTCTCGGCGATCACCCGGGTCTTACCCATCTGGCGGGCAAGTAAGGCTTGCCCCAGAACGTTGTTGATCTTGTGAGAACCGGTGTGGTTCAGGTCTTCTCGTTTGAGGAAGATGCGCGCGCCGCCGGCGTGCTCGCTGAGCCGGGTCGCCGCGTACAGCGGCGACGGCCGACCGGTGTAGTGCGTCTGCAGGCGATCGAGCTCATCGAGGTACGTCTGGTCGGTGCGCACCTTCTCGTAGGCCGTCGTGACTTCCTCGATGACGGCCATCAAAGCTTCGGGGACGAAGCGGCCACCGTAAACGCCGAAATGGCCGCGAGGGTCAGGATCGTGGGCAGTCGGCTCAGCGATGGCCGCGCTGGAACGGGGAAGTTCCGGACTCGAAAAGTCTGCCATCACGAACGCTCAACGGTTAAGCGGCGCATCGGGTTCAGACGGGTTAGCGGGCCGGCTTGGGGCACGACGGGTGCTTGCCGGCCGTGACCAGGTCGGCGCAGGCCGCGCGCGGGTCTCCGCTGGTGACCAGACCTTCACCGACCAGCACGGCGTCGGCGCCCGCGCCGGCATATGCCAGTAGATCGGCCCGGCCTCGCACACCGGATTCGGCGATCCGGATGACGTCTGACGGCAGGCCAGGCGCGATGCGCGCGAAGCAATCCCGGTCCACCCGCAGTGTGCGTAGGTCGCGGGCGTTGACGCCGATCACGCGGGCTCCGGCCTTGAGGGCCCGGTCGGCTTCGCCTTCGGTGTGCACCTCGACAAGCGCTGTCATGCCCAGCGATTCGGTGCGCTCCAGCATCGACTCAAGCGCGGGCTGGTCCAGCGCGGCGACAATCAGTAGCAGCATGTCCGCGCCGTGTGCACGAGCCTCGTGAATCTGGTACGGCCCGACCACAAAGTCCTTGCGCAGCACGGGAATTGACACCGCAGCGCGGACTGAGTCGAGGTCGGCCAGGCTGCCGTGGAAGCGGCGCTCTTCGGTCAGCACACTGATGATCCGGGCGCCACCGTCTTGGTAGGCGCAGGCCAGCGCGGCCGGGTCGGCGATCGATGCGAGTTCGCCCGCCGACGGGCTGGCCCGCTTCACTTCGGCGATGACGCCGATGCCGGGCTCGCGCAACGCTGCCAATACATCACGAGGCGGCGGGGCCGCTTCGGCGGCTGACTTGATCTCCGGCATGCTCACGACCGCTTCACGAGCGGCAACGTCGGCGCGGACCCCTTCGATAATGGAGTCGAGCACGCTTGCCGAACTCATGCTGTCGGTTCCTCTCCCCGGCCGCCGCCACATTATTGACGGCGTGCTTCGAGGGTAGCGAGCGCCACGGTGGCGTTCGTCACCGACCCTCGGTGTCAGCGTCAGGTGGCGGATCGTTTGGTCGGTCGGTCGGGTCACGGCCCTCGTCGAGTTCGTCCCACATCGTGCGTTCCGACGGGGCCTCATCGTCGTGCCGCGCCGCGGATCGGCGTGCGGCGGGCGCCAGGTATTTCGTGGCCGTACCGCCGGCCGAGGAGGCAGCGCGCATCAACAGGGCCGCGGCGATCAGGATGCCGACCGCGACCACGAGTGTGGTAACCGGACCCGGGGAATGCCGCTGGCTGCCTACCAGTTCCAGCAATGGCACGCGCGCCAGTGCGGCGCCCCGGACAGCGACGTCGGGGGTCTCCAGCGTGCTGATCGCCAGGTATCCGGTCGCCAGGCTGGCGACTGCCACCAGCACCGCCAGCACCCGCAACGCCCAGCCGCGCACCGCCAGGGTGGCCAGCGCGGTGGCCAGCAGCAGCAGCGCCAACGGCAGCAGAGCCGACGACCACCCCGCCCCGGACAGGGTGACCAGCTTCCGGGGGCCCAGGCCGTCGAAGGTGGTCAGGTCTACCCAGGTCAGCCGGGAGGCCGCCCACAGCCCGGCGGCCGAGAGCACCAGCAGAGCCTGCGCCACACGGATCGTCCGTCGGCCACCGACGGCGGGTTGCGCATCAGCCATTCCGGTCCGCGCTCATTGCCCGTCTCCTCCTCGGCCCGTTCGGCCCGCATCGTCGACAGGCGCCTCTGGACCGCTCAGCGTCTCCGCCGCCGCGATCGCGTTGAGCACCGCCCGCGCCTTGTTGCTCGCCTCGGTGTACTCGTAGGGCCCGTTGGAATCGGCCACCACCCCACCGCCGGCCTGTACGTAGGCGGTGCCGTCACGCATCAACGCGGTGCGGATCGCGATGGCGAAGTCGGCGTTACCGGCGAAGTCGAGGTAGCCGATCACGCCGCCGTATAGGCCGCGCCGGGTCTTCTCCACTTCTTCGATCAGTTCCATCGCGCGGACCTTCGGAGCCCCCGACAACGTGCCGGCCGGGAAGCAGGCCGTCACGGCGTCCAATGCGGTACGGCCGTGGGCCAGCATCCCGGTCACGGTCGAGACCAGGTGCATGACATGGCTGTAGCGCTCGATGTGGCTGTAGTCCTCCACGCGGACACTTCCCGGCACACACACCCTGCCCAGGTCGTTGCGGCCCAGGTCGACGAGCATCAGGTGCTCGGCGCGTTCCTTCTCGTCGGCCAGCAGGTCCTTTTCCAGCAGTTGGTCCTCGTCTTCGGTCTCGCCGCGCCACCGAGTGCCGGCGATCGGGTGCGTCGTCGCGCATCCGTCCTGCACCGTCACCAATGCCTCCGGGCTGGACCCGGCGATCGAAAATGCCGTTCCGCCTTCGTCATTGGGCACGTGCAGCAGGTACATATACGGGCTCGGGTTGGACACCCGCAGCATTCGGTAGACGTCGATCGCCTCGACGTGGGTGTCCATCTCGAAACGCTGCGACGGCACCACCTGAAACGCCTCGCCACGCTCGATCTCACCGACCAGTCGCTCGACGATGGCGCCGTACTCCTCGACCGTGCGCTGCGCGCGGTGCTGCGGCTCGGGCCGGGTGAACGTCGCGACGGTCGACGGCAGCGGCTGCTCGAGCGCGGCGGTCATCACGTCCAGCCGCGCGATCGCATCGTCGTAAGCCTCGTCCACCCGCTCGTCGGTACCGTTCCAGTTCACCGCGTTGGCGATCAGTGTGATGGTGCCCTCGTGGTGATCGACGGCGGCCAGATCGGTAGCCAGCAGCAGCAGCATGTCCGGCAGGTTCAAGTCGTCGACCGCGAGCTCGGGCAGCCGCTCGAGGCGCCGCACCAGGTCGTAGGCGAAGAAGCCGACCATGCCGCCGGACAGCGGCGGCAATCCCGGCAGCACGGCGGTGGCCAGCAGCTCCAGCGTCTCGTGCAGCGCCTGTAGAGGATCACCGCCGGTAGGTGCGTCGTGGGGCACCGTGCCCAGCCACACCGCCTGCCCGTCGCGCACGGTCAGCGCCGAGGGAGCGCCGGCCCCGATGAACGACCAGCGCGACCACGACCGTCCGTTCTCCGCCGACTCCAGCAGGAAGGTGCCCGGCCGGTTGTCGGCCAACTTGCGGTACGCGGACAGCGGAGTTTCGGCGTCTGCCAGCATCTTGCGGGTCACCGGCACCACGCGATGTTCGGCTGCCAGCGCGCGGAAATGCTCCCGCGAGGTGGTGGCGGCGGCGAGGTTGGTGTGCACGCAGTCATCTTCCCAGATGGACCGAGGCGCTTCGCCCGCCGCTGGCGTAGCGTGACGACCATGAAAACCGGTGACACCGTGGCTGACTTCGAACTTCTTGACCAGACCGGCACACCGCGCAGGCTCAGCGCCCTGCTGGCCGACGGCCCCGTCGTGCTGTTCTTCTACCCGGCCGCAATGACCTACGGCTGCACCAAGGAAGCCTGCCACTTCCGCGACCTTGCCCAAGAGTTCGCCGCCGTCGGGGCGAACCGGGTCGGCATCAGCGTCGATCCCGTTGCCAAGCAAGCGGAGTTCGCCGACAAACAACAGTTCGACTACCCGCTGCTCTCCGACACCGACGGCGCGATCGCCAACCAATTCGGGGTCAAGCGTGGGCTTTTGGGCAAGTTGATTCCGGTCAAGCGCACGACCTTCGTCATCGACACCGACCGCACAGTGCTCGACGTGATCTCCAGCGAGACGAGCATGGATTCCCACGCCGACAAGGCGTTGGCCACGCTGAAATCCCGGAGTTAGTCCGATTCCAGCAGCACGTCGGCGTCAAAGCAGCTGTGATCGCCGGTGTGACACGCCCCGCCGACCTGATCGACCTCCAATAGCACCGCGTCGCCGTCGCAGTCCAGTCGCACCGAATGCACCCGTTGCGTGTGACCGGATGTGGCGCCTTTGACCCACTGCTCGCCGCGCGACCGCGAAAAGTAAGTTCCTTCACGGGTTTCCAGCGTGCGGGCCAGTGCCTCGTCGTCCATCCAGGCGACCATCAGCACGTCGCCGGTTCCGCGCTCCTGGACGATCGCAGTGAACAGCCCGTCGGCGTTGCGCTTCAGGCGCGCGGCGATGGCGGGATCGAGTGTCATCGAACCGTGATCCCTTCTGCCGCCATGGCCTCTTTGACCTGTCCGATGGTCAGCTGCCGGAAGTGAAACACGCTGGCCGCCAACACCGCATCGGCTCCAGCGGTGACGGCCGGCGCGAAGTGTTCGACCGCCCCGGCGCCGCCACTGGCGATCACGGGCACCGTCACGGCCGCGCGGACCGCCCGCAGCATCGCCAGATCGAACCCGGCTTGGGTGCCGTCGGCATCCATCGAATTGAGCAGGATCTCCCCCACTCCCAACTCGGCGCCACGGGCCGCCCACTGGACGGCGTCGATCCCGGTGCCGCGCCGCCCGCCGTGCGTCGTCACTTCCCAGCCCGACGGCGTCGGTGTCGAACCGGCGGGCACCGTGCGGGCGTCGACGGAGAGCACGATGCATTGCGAACCGAACTGGGCGGCCATCTCGGCCAGCAACTCCGGGCGGGCGATGGCGGCAGTGTTGATCGACACCTTGTCCGCGCCGGCGCGCAACAGCACGTCGACATCGGCGACCGTGCGCACTCCGCCGCCGACGGTGAGCGGGATGAACACCTGCTCGGCGGTGCGGCGAACCACGTCGAGCATGGTGGTACGCCCCGATGAGGAGGCGGTCACGTCGAGGAAGGTCAGTTCGTCTGCGCCCTCGGCGTCGTAGGCGGCGGCAAGCTCTACCGGATCGCCTGCGTCTCTGAGGTTTTCGAAGTTGACGCCTTTGACAACGCGACCGTCATCGACGTCCAGGCAGGGAATGACCCGCGTGGCAAGGCTTGTGCCGGTAGGGGTTTCAGTACTCATCGGGTCGGCCTACGGTTTGCAGCATTTCGAGCAGTTGACCGTGCACACCGGGCGCGGCGGCCAGTGCGGAACGCGAATCGAGCGTCCACTGTTCGCCGGCCAGATTGGTGACGATGCCGCCGGCGGCCCGCACCAGGGCCACGCCGGCGGCGTGATCCCAGACGTGGTCGCCGAAGCTGATGGAGCCGCCGAGGACACCGTCGGCGACGTAGGCCAGGTCGATGCCGGTGGCGCCGTGCATCCGCATCCGCGACGACACCCGGCTGAGCTCTTCGAGTACGGCGACCCGGTACCGACCGGGGAAGCGGCCGCGTGAGTCGACATTGAACGTTCCGACGCCGATCACCGAGGCGGTGAGGTCGCCGTGTGTCAGCATCGGCTGCGGCACACCGTTTTTCATCAGCGGGCTACCGACCACCGCGGCATAGCGCTCGTTCATGAACGGTAGCCAGGTCAGCCCGGCGACCGGATCGCCGTCGTGCAGCAGGCCGAGCAGGATCGCGGCCATCGGCGACCCGGCCGCGTAGTTGAAGGTGCCGTCGACCGGGTCGAGTATCCAGACCCATTCCGAATCCAGGTCGGCGCCACCGAATTCCTCACCGTGCACCGGGATTCCGGTCGCCGACACCAGCGCGTCGACCACTTGTCGTTCGATCGCCAGATCGACTTTGGTGGCGAAGTCGTCGCCCCGTTTGCTGACCGCCGAATCCGCGCGATGCCCGGCGACGAACGGCTTGGCCGCGGCATCCAGGATCGCCGAGGCTTGCTCAACCCATAAGGCCACCTGCTTATCAAGATCCATTGCGGTCCTAACCTGCTACCGCCGACAGCGCTTCGGGCAATGTGAATCGGCCGGCGTATAAAGCTTTTCCGACGATCGCGCCCTCTACCCCGCTGTCGGTCAGGGTGGCGATGGCCCGCAGATCGTCGAGGCTGGACACTCCGCCGGAGGCGATCACCGGAATGTCGGTGCGGTCGGCGACCGCTCGCAGCAGGTCGAGGTTGGGGCCGGTCAGGGTGCCGTCTTTGGTGACGTCGGTGACGACGAAGCGCGAACACCCTTCGCCGTCAAGACGATCCAGCACCGCCCACAGATCGCCGCCGTCGGTCTCCCAGCCGCGCCCGCGCAACCGGTGCTCACCGTCGACGATCTGCACGTCCAAACCCACCGCGACCTTGTCGCCGTGCTCGGCGATCGCCTTGGCACACCACTGCGGGTTCTCCAAAGCGGCGGTGCCGACGTTGACCCGCGCACAGCCGGTAGCCAGCGCCGCGCCGAGCGATTCGTCGTCGCGGATGCCGCCAGAGAGCTCCACGTTGACCTCGAGCTTGCCGACCACTTCGGCGAGCAGTTCGCGGTTGGAGCCGCGGCCGAACGCCGCGTCGAGGTCCACCAGGTGCACCCACTCGGCGCCGTCACGTTGCCAGGCCAGCGCGGCCTCCAGCGCTGAGCCGTAGTCTGTTTCGCTGCCGGCCTTGCCCTGCACCAACCGCACCGCCTTGCCCTCGACCACGTCGACGGCGGGCAACAAAATCAACGACACGTCACAACCCTTCAACCCAATTGCTCAATATGGCCGCTCCGGCGTCACCGCTCTTCTCGGGGTGAAACTGGGTTGCGGCCAGCGGACCATCTTCGACCGCGGCCAGGAACGGAACGCCGTGGGTGGCCCAGGTCAGCAGTGCGTCGGCGCCGCCCTCCCACCGCTGCGCGGCATAGGAGTGTACGAAGTAGAACCGGGCGTCGTCGTCCAGGCCCTTGAACAGGGTGCTACCCGGTGCGGCGCTCACCACGTTCCAGCCCATGTGCGGGATCACCGGAGCGTCCAGCCGGGTCACCGCGCCCGGCCACTGTCCGCAGCCGGTGCTTTCCACCCCGAACTCGACTCCGCGGGCGAACAGGATTTGCATGCCGACGCAGACGCCGAGCACTGGGTGGCCGGCGGCGACCCGGTCGGCAATGGCCCGTTCGCCGTTGATTCCGCGCAGCCCGGTCATGCACGCCTCGAACGCGCCGACGCCCGGCACCACCAGTCCGTCTGCGGCGGCGGCCTGGTCGAGGTCGGCGGTCACTTCGACGTCGGCACCGACGCGCTCCAACGCGCGTTGAGCCGACCGTAGGTTGCCGGAGCCGTAGTCCAGCACTACAACCGCTTTCCGGCGGGAAAGCGCTCTCACAGAGCACCTTTGGTGGACGGCACGCCGGACACCCGGGGGTCTGGTTCGACGGCCTGCCGCAACGCCCGGGCGACAGCCTTGTACTGCGCTTCGGTGATGTGGTGTGGGTCGCGACCGTAGAGCACCCGAACGTGCAATGCGATGCGCGCGTTGTTGGCCAGGGTCTCGAAGACATGGCGGTTGATCACCGTGTGGTAGGGCACCGAGCTCCCGGCGATCGTGGTGTGCCGCAGGTGATCCGGCTCTCCGGTGTGCACACAGTACGGACGCCCGGAGACGTCGACGATGGCATGCGCCAGCGTTTCGTCCATCGGGATGAAGGCGTCGCCGAATCGGCGGATGCCCTTCTTGTCGCCGAGGGCCTCGCCCAGGGCCTGGCCGAGGACGATCGCGGTGTCCTCGATGGTGTGGTGGCCTTCGATCTCGACGTCGCCCTTGGCGCGCACTGCCAGGTCGAAACTGGCGTGGCTACCCAGGGCATGCAGCATGTGGTCGTAGAACGGCACACCGGTGTCGATGTGTACGTCGCCGGTGCCGTCGAGGTTGAGCTCGACGACGATCTCGGATTCTTTGGTGGTGCGCTCAACGCGCGCGCGACGGCCGGCGGTCATGACGCTCCTAATCATCTCCGTGGCGACCCGCTGCGCCCGGCGTAGCCGCGCTTGCGATCGCCACGACGGGCTGGGCCAATTCGGTGGCGGCCAGATCTGTGCTGGCGGAAAGGAATGCGTCGTTCTCCACGGCCAGGCCAATCGTCGTTCGCAGATACCCGGGTATCCCGACGTCGCGGATCAGCACGCCGGCGTCCAGGTAACGCTGCCAGGTGGCCGGCGCGTCCGCGAAGCGTCCGAACAACACGAAATTGGAATCGCTCGGTATGACGTGAAAACCCATGCCGCTCAACGCCGCCTGCACCCGCTCCCGTTCGGCGATCAGCGTCGCGACGCTGCCCAGCGTGTCGTCGGCGTGCCGCAGCGCGGCCCGGGCGGCGGCCTGGGTGACCGAGGACAGGTGATACGGCAACCGCACCAGCAGCATCGCCTCGACCAAGGCCGGCGTGGCGACCAGATAACCCAGCCGGCCGCCGGCGAAGGCGAACGCCTTACTCATGGTGCGGCTCACGACCAGCTTGGTCGGGTACTCGTCGAGCAGCGCCACCGCGCTTGGCAGAGCAGAGAATTCGCCGTACGCCTCGTCGACGATCAGGATGCCGGGCGCGACATCGAGCAGCCGGCGCAAGTCGGGCAGCGAAACGCTTTGACCCGTTGGGTTGTTGGGGCTCGTGACGAACACCACGTCGGGCCGGCGCTCGACGATCGCTGCCACCGCCGCATCGGTGTCGAGGCTGAAGTCGGACGCGCGGACCGTCTCGAGCCACTCGGTGCGGGTGGCGTCGGAGATGATCGGGTGCATCGAATACGACGGCACGAAGCCGATCGCACTGCGCCCCGGGCCGCCGAATGCCTGCAACAGCTGCTGCAGGATCTCGTTGGATCCGTTTGCTGCCCAGAGGTTTTCCACGCGAAGCGGTATGCCCGTCTGCGTCGTGAGATAGGTCGCCAGGTCGGTGCGCAGCGCCACCGCGTCGCGGTCGGGATAGCGGTTCAGGCCGGTGGCCACCTCGCTCACCGACGCGACGACATCGTCGACGAGCGCCTTACTCGGCGGGTGCGGGTTCTCGTTGGTGTTCAACCGAACCGGGACGTCGAGCTGCGGCGCACCGTACGGCGACTTGCCCCGCAGATCCGGACGCAGCGGAAGGTCGTCGAGCGTCGGTCGCTTGGCCATCAACCGAACCTCCGCCGCACCGCTTCGCCGTGCGCGGGCAGGTCCTCGGCGTCAGCGAGCGTGATCACATGCCCGGAAACGTCTTTGAGCGCCGCCTCGGTGTAGTCGACGACGTGGATGCCGCGCAGGAAGGTCTGCACCGACAATCCGCTCGCGTGTGCGGCGCTGCCCGCGGTCGGCAGCACATGGTTCGACCCGGCACAGTAGTCGCCGAGGCTGACCGGCGAGTAGGCGCCGACGAAAATGGCTCCGGCCGAACGGATTTGAGCGGCAACCTTCTCCGAGTTCGCGGTCTGAATCTCCAGATGCTCGGCGGCGTAGGCGTTCACCGTGCGAATCCCGGCGTCGAGGTCGTCGACCAGGATGATCGCCGATTGCCGGCCGGCCAGCGCGGTCGTCACCCGCTGCCGGTGCACGGTGGTCTCCAGCTGAGCGGCCAGCGCGGCGTCGGTGGCGTCGGCGAGCTCGGTGCTGGGCGTCACCAGCACGCTGGCGGCCATCTCATCGTGTTCGGCCTGGCTGATCAGGTCCGCGGCGACGTGCTCGGGGTCGGCGGTGTCATCGGCCAGGATCGCGATCTCGGTGGGCCCGGCTTCGGCGTCGATGCCGACCCGCGAGCGGACCAGCCGTTTGGCCGCGGTCACGTAAATGTTGCCGGGGCCGGTGATCATGTCGACGGGGGCAAGCTCGGCGCCGTCGGTGTCCATGCCGCCGTAGGCCATCAGCGCCACGGCCTGGGCCCCGCCGACCGCCCACACCTCGTCGACGCCGAGGAGTCGTGCGGCGGCCAGGATGGTCGGGTGCGGCAGGCCGGTAAACCGGCCCTGCGACTGGGCCTGCGGCGGGCTGGCCACCACCAAGGAGCCGACTCCCGCGGCCTGCGCCGGCACCACGTTCATCACCACGCTCGACGGGTAGACCGCGTTGCCGCCGGGAACGTAGAGGCCGACCCGCTCGACCGGCACCCACCGCTCGGTGACAGTGGCACCGGGGCCCAGCGTGGTCGTCACGTCGCAGCGGCGCTGATCGGCGTGGACCGCGCGGGTGCGTTCGATGACCACCTCCAGCGCAGAGCGGACGTCGGTCGCCAGCCCGGCCAGGGCGGCGTCCAGCTCGCTGCTGGGCACCCGCACCGAGGGCGGGCGCACGCCGTCCAGCGATTCGCCGTACTCCAGCGCGGCGTCGGCACCCCGGTCGGCGATCGCATTGACGATCGGGCGCACCGTCGACAGGGCGGCCTCGACGTCCACGCCGCCGCGGGGCAAGGTCGCCCGCAGTCGGGCGACGGACAAGTCTGCACCTCGTAGATCGATGCGCGCCATCACAGTCACGCTGTCCATTGTCCCAGAACAGAGCAACCGCATATCGGACCGGTACATTGACGACACACCCACCACCACGGAGGTGCCATGTCCGCGAAGGACCATCCCAATAACGCCCCGGGCGTTCCGATGCTTTTCCCGGTGTGGTTCGAGAAGTTCCAAATCAAGTACTTCAACCCGGCGGTCCGACCATTCGCGCGGTATATCCCCGGGTTCTCGGTGATCAAGCACCGCGGCCGGACCTCCGGCAAGTCCTACGAGACCATCGTCACCGCCTATCGCAAAGGCAACGTGCTGGCCATCGCGCTGGCCCACGGGAAGACCAACTGGGTCAAGAACGTGCTGGCCGCGGGCGAAGCGGACCTGCACTTCGTCCGCAAGGACGTCCACCTGATCAACCCGCGGGTGCTGCCGGCCGGCAGCGACGGCGCGGGGCTGCCGTTTATGGCCAGGCGGCAGATCGGGCGCGTCGGAATGTTCGTCGCCGATATCGCCTAGCCACCGCGAAACAGCAGCCACGGCTGCCGATTCGCGAAATTCACAACCCTGGGTTCTGTTTCGCGCTCGCCTATTCGCGGGTGAAGACGGTCTTGCCAGTCATCGCCGGCCAGGCGGCGGGCGCGTCCTCCCACGGGACCACCCGGTCGACGATCGGCGACAGGTCGCATCCACCGGCCAGCACATCGAGAATCTCTGGGATGACGGCCCGAGCGCTGACTCGTCCTGTGACGAATCGCACGCCGCGGGTGTACATCGGCAGCAACGGCAATTCGACGTTGTATTCGGGATAGATCCCGGTATCAGTACATACGCCGTCCGGCCAGGTCGCGCGCAGCGTCGCGGCCAGCAGCGCCCGATCGCCGCTGGTGTTCACGGTGACCGGATAGGGATCCCAGGATTTGTCCGGTTTGGCGACGTCGTGCGCGACGGCGCCGAGTTTCTCCGCCGCCGCCAACCGGTCGCCATCGGTGTCGACATAGTCGACGTGGTAACCGAGCGCGGCGCCCAGCGCCGCTGCGTACAGCCCAATCGAGAGCCGGCCGACGACCAGTACGCGGCGATCCGCCTCGCGCAGTTCGGCAAGTTCGGTCCTGAACGGACCGATGGCGCGCCATCCGTCGGGAATGTTGTCCGAGAGCGACGCGACGGCGATCGGATCTACGTCGGCTGGAACCGGAATCAGCATCGAGTCGGCGTAGGGCACCAGCACCAGATCGGACATGAAGCCCCCGCCATCCAGACCCGCCAGCGGAGCCATTCCGTACATCGCCATCAGCGGCAGAGACCCGCAGGAGCTCGTCACCCCTCGCCGACATTGGCGGCAGGCACCGCAACTGATCTGAAAAGGCACCACTACACGGTCGCCAACGGCCACACCCGCTACGTCGTCACCTACCGCGACGACTTCGGCCAGTCCTTCGTGACCGACGGCATGCCCCGGCGGCATCGGCAACCGGCCGTGGACGACGGCGACATCCAAGTCACAGCAGGCCACCGTGAGCGGTCGCACCAGTGCTTGTCCGGGCGCCGTGATTTGCGGGCCCGGCGTCTCTCGCCACGCGTACCGCCCGACCTCTTCGAACATCAACTGCCTCATTGCAGCATTCTTGAGTGGTCACTCAAGTAAAGTCAATAGCGTGCCGAGGCCAGACCGCAGCCGTGCCGCGCTTGTCGATACCGCGGCCACACTGTTCCGCCGGCAGGGCTATGCCGCGACGGGACTCAACCAGATACTGGACGAGGCGGGCGTCAAGCCCGGCTCGCTGTATCACCACTTTCCGCAGGGCAAACAGCAGCTGGCCGCCGCGGTCGTCGACAGCAGCGGGGCGGCGATCGAGCAACTGCTCCGCAGGTTTCTGGCGGGTGGCGCGCAGGTGGCCGACATCGTCGATCGGTGGATCGATCTGCTGATTGACGGGCTGGCCGCGGATCGACGCGACGGCTGTCCCATCGAACCGATCGCCACCGAGTCCGTGAACGCCAGTCCCATGGTGCGAGCGGCGTCGGCGCGCGCGTTTACCGGCTGGTGCCGGGCCATCGAGGAACGGCTGGACGCCGACGGCTGGCCGAAAGCAGAAGCGGAAAGCGTTGCCGTCGCGGTGATCTCATTGATCGAGGGAGCACTGATCTTGTCGCGCATCGCTGGCGATGCGGGAGCGCTCGTCGCGGCGAAACCCGCAGCGCGCCGTTTACTTCGTCACTAGCTACTGGATCACGAGAGCCTAGATGTCCAGGCCGATGTCGAAGACTCGGACCGAGTGGGTGAGCGCCCCGACGGAGAGGTAGTCGACACCGGTTCCGGCGTAGTCGGCCGCGGTGTCCAGCGAAAGCCCACCGGATGACTCAAGCTTGGTGCCCGGCGCCCGGGTGTCGCGGCGCTGCACGGCGATTTGCGTCTGCCACACCGGGAAATTGTCGAGCAACACCAATTCAGGGTTCTCGGAAAGGATTTCGTCGAGCTGTTCGAGCGAGTCGACCTCGACCTCGCACGGCAGGTCGGGCGCCACGGCCCGGACGGCGCGCAGCGCGGCCACCACCGATCCCGCGGCGGCGACGTGGTTGTCCTTGATCAGCGCCGCATCGCCAAGGCCCAGCCGGTGGTTGACACCGCCGCCGACGCGCACCGCGTACTTCTGCAACGAGCGCAGGCCGGGCAGCGTCTTGCGGGTGTCGCGGATCTTGGTCTTGGTGCCGTCGACCGCGTCCACCCACGCCGCGGTCGCGGTCGCGATCCCGGACAGGTGGCAGACGAGGTTCAGCAGCGTGCGTTCGGCGGTGAGCAGGCCATGCATCGGTGCGTACACGGTCAGCGCCGAATCCCCCGCCTGCAACCGGATTCCGTCGTCGACTCGGCTTACGATCCGGTATCCGTCGGGACCCAGCACCTCGTCGAGCACCATGAGCGCGACGTCCACCCCCGCGATCACGCCTGGCTCGCGGCAGATCAACGACGCGGTGGTGGTCGCGCCGTCGGGGACGGTCGCGGTGGTGGTGATGTCGGGGCCGTAGCGCAGGTCCTCGTCGAGTGCTCGGGCGATCGTCGCGCGAGCCTCGCTGAGCTCGCTATTCGAGAGGCTCATCAGCTCACCGCCGCCAGCTCGTCGACTTGGGGGCTGCAGTCGGCGGCCAGTCGGACGACCAGGCTGCGCCCGGGAGCCGTTGCCGCGCTGGGATATTCGGCCCGGTGGTGACACCCCCGGCTCTCCTCGCGGGCCAGCGCGGCGATCGCGACCGCGCGGGCGGCGATGGTCAGCGCGGCGTCCTCGAGGCCGGCCCGCGTGGTAACCACTCCTGGCGGGGCGTAGGACAAGGTCTCGACCAGCCGATGCAGGCCGTCGGCGTCGCGCACCACCGAAGCGTCGCGGCTCATCGCCCGCTGCAGGTCGTCGCGACCCAGTGCGCCGCAATCGGCCGGCACGGTCGCCGTCGCGTGTGTCCGACCGAAGAGGCCGGCATGTTCGGCCGCGGCGCGTCCGGCCCGACCGCCGACAACCAGTCCCTCCAGCAGGCTGTTGGAGGCCAGCCGGTTGGCGCCGTGCATTCCGGTGCGGGCCACCTCGCCCGCGGCGAACAGGCCCGGCAGCTCGGTGCGCCCGCAGACGTCGGTGATGACGCCACCGCAGCTGTAGTGCGCACCCGGGGCCACCGGGATCGGCTGGCGAACGGGATCGATGCCGGCGGCTCGGCACGCGGCGGCGACGGTCGGGAATCGGCGCCCGAAGTCGTCGATGCCGCGGGCGTCGAGGAAGACGCAGTCGTCGCCGAGAGCGCGCAGCCGGGCGTCGATGGCGCCGGCCACCACGTCGCGGGGCGCCAGGTCCCCCATCGGGTGCACGCCGGCAGTCACCGAATTACCTTGGCTGTCAACCAAAGTCGCGCCCTCGCCGCGAATCGCCTCGGTGACCAGTGGCCGGCGACGACCGGTCCGGCCGTCGTACAGCATCGTCGGGTGGAACTGGATGAACTCGATATCGCTCACCGACGCTCCGGCCCACAGCGCCAGCGCGATGCCGTCACCGGTGGAGCCCTTGGGGTTGGTGGTCGCGCCGTAGAGCTGTCCGAGGCCGCCGGTGGCCAGGATCACTGACGGTGCGTGCACGATGCCGATGCCCCGCCGATCCGCTACCAGCACACCGGTTATCGCGTCGGTGCCCGACGTGGTGTCATGGAGCAAGCGCAGTGCGGCGTGCTTGATCCGGATGTCCAGGGTGTCGGCGGCAAGGTCGAGCGCGCGCTGCACCTCGGCGCCGGTGGCATCGCCGCCGGCATGCACGATGCGCCGCCGCGAGTGCCCGCCTTCGCGGCTCAGCGCCCAACCGCCGGCGGCAGATTCGTCGAATTGTGCTCCGTCGCTGACCAATTCGCTGACCGCCCGGTAGCCGTCGGCGACGATCGACGTCACTGCGTCGGCGTCGCACAACCCCGCTCCGGCGGCTAGGGTGTCCGCCACATGCGCGTCGACCGAGTCGTCGGTGTCGGGCAGCACCACGGCGATGCCGCCCTGCGCGTAGTGCGTTGCGGTCACGCCCGGCTTGCGGGCCGCCTTGCTGAGCACGACCACTCGGCGACCGGCCCGGTGCGCGGCCAGCGCCGCGGCCAATCCGCCGACACCGGTGCCGATGACGACGACGTCGGCGTGCTCTTCCCAGGCCGGGTGGATGCTCATTCGCCGCCGCCCGGTTGACCGATGGCGATCATCCGCTGCACGCTCTCGCGCGCCAGCGCCGCGGTCTGTGCGTCGACGTCGACTTCGTCGGCACCCTCGACCAGGCAGCGCAGTAACGCCGCGGGGGTGATCATCTTCATGTACTTGCACGAGGCGCGGTCGTTGACGGCCTGAAAGTCGGTGTCCGGCGCGGCGTTACGCAACTGGTAGAGCATGCCGACCTCGGTGGCGACCAGCACCTGACGGGCGCGGGTCTCGCGGGCGGCGTCCAGCATGCCGCCGGTCGACAGGATCTTGACCCGGTCGTCGGGAAAGGCGCCTTCGCCGGCCAGGTACAGCGCCGACGTGGCACAGCCGCACTCGGGATGGACGAACAACTGGGCCTCCGGGTGCTTACGCGCCTGCTCGGCGAGCTCGTCGCCGTTGATCCCGGCGTGGACGTGGCATTCGCCGGCCCACACGTGCACGTTGTCGCGGCCCGTCATCCGGCGCACGTGCGCACCCAGGAATTGGTCCGGGCAGAACAGCACCTCGCGGGCCGGGTCGATGGAGGCAACGACGTCGACGGCATTGGACGACGTGCAGCAGATGTCGGTGAGCGCCTTCACAGACGCCGTGGTGTTGACGTAGGAGACGACCACCGCGCCCGGGTGTTCGTCTTTCCAGGCCTGTAGATCCTCGGGCGTGATCGAGTCGGCCAGCGAGCAGCCCGCCCGCTGATCCGGGATGAGCACTGTCTTGTCGGGGCTCAGGATTTTCGCGGTCTCGGCCATGAAGTGCACGCCGCAGAACACGATGGTGTCTTCGGGTGCCTCGGCCGCGACCCGCGACAACGCGAGCGAGTCGCCGACGTGATCGGCGACCTCCTGGATGGCCGGCAGCTGGTAGTTGTGCGCCAGGATCGTGGCGTTCCGCAGATCGGCCAGCCGCCGAATTTCGGCCGCCCATTCCGCGTCACCGTCGATGCCGCCGAAACCGTTGGGAGAGTTCGTGATTCCTGCGGCGAGATCGTTTGCCACGTGATGATCCAGTCCGTTTGATCGCACGTTGGTGCGATTCGCGACTGCCATAGTCGATCCTTTCGCCTCCCGGCAGGGGTTTTCGACTTATAATCGAAAACATGGTCAATGGTAGCACTGCGCACGAAGTGCTCGCCGTCGTATTCCAGGTTCGCGGGCTCACAGCAGCGGGCCCATCGGGCCCCAGGACACTGAAACCAGAGCTCAACGTCCTGCTGTGGCAACGTGCCCGGGATCCACAGCGCGGGGCGTGGTCGCTGCCCGGCGGGCAATTACGCGATGACGAAGACATGACGACCTCGGTGCGGCGCCAGCTCGCCGAGAAGGTCGACCTGCGTGAGGTCGCTCACCTCGAACAGCTCGCGGTGTTCTCCGAACCCGCGCGGCTGCCCGATACCCGGACCATCGCGTCGACCTTCCTGGGCCTGGTGCCCTCCCCCGCCACCCCGGAACTGCCGTCGGACACCAGCTGGCACCCGGTCATGTCGCTGCCGCCGATGGCGTTCGACCACGGCCCGATGGTCGAACATGCCCGCACCCGGCTGGTCGCCAAAATGTCGTACACCAATATCGGTTTCGCCCTGGCGCCCACCGAATTCGCCATGTCGACCTTGCGCGACATCTACAGCGCGACCCTGGGCTACCAGGTCGACACCACCAACCTGCAGCGCGTGTTGGCCCGCCGCGGCGTCATCAGCCCCACCGGCACCGTCGCGCAGTCCGGGCGCAGCGGCGGCCGCCCGGCAGCTCTGTACCGCTTCACAGATTCCCAGTTGCGCGTTACCGACGAATTCGCGGCGCTGCGACCTCCTGGTTCGGCGTGATGTGGACGACTCACCCTCGGACGGACTGGATTCTTAAAGCCCTCTTAAGCAACAATGCCCCGATGGACATTGGCAACCTTGCGACCGCGACCGGTGCGGAGTGGATCGGACGTGCGCCCCACGAGGAACTGCAGGCCAACGCCCGTCCGCAGCTGCCCAGCGAGGACCCGTTCTACCAGCCCCCGCCCGGATACCAACACGCCGCACCCGGCACGGTGCTGCGTTCACGCGACGTGGAGCTGGCGTTTCTCGGGCTGGTCCCGCAGCAGATCATGGCCACCCAGCTGCTGTATCGCACCACCGACATGAACGGCCAGCCCGAGGCGACCGCGACTACGGTGATCGTGCCCGCCGAGGCCAGTCCCGATCGCCCCTGCCCGGTGCTCTCCTACCAGTGCGCGATCGACGCGGTGTCCTCACGCTGCTTTCCGTCCTACGCGCTGCGCCGACGCGCGTTCGCGCTGGGCTCGCTGGCTCAGCTGGAGTTTCTGCTGATCTCCGCCGCCGTGGCCGAGGGCTGGGCGGTGTCGATTCCCGACCACGAAGGCCGTACCGGTATGTGGGGTGCGCCGTTCGAGCCCGGCTACTTCATCCTCGACGGCATTCGCGCCGCGCTGAGCGCCGAGCGCTTGGGCCTGTCCTCGGCGGCGCCAGTGGCGCTGTGGGGCTACTCCGGGGGCGGGCTGGCGACCGCGTGGGCCGCCGAGCTGTGTGCCGACTACGCGCCGGAGCTGGACGTCGTCGGCGCGGTCCTCGGGTCGCCGGTCGGCGACCTGGGACACACCTTCCGCCGGCTCAACGGCTCCTTCCTGTCCGGACTGCCCGCAATGGTGATCGCCGCGCTGGTCCACATCTATCCCGAGCTGAACAAGGTGATCGACGAGCACGCCAGCGAGGACGGCCGCGCCCTGCTGCGGCGTCTGGAGAGCATGACGACCGTCGGCGCGGTGATCCGGATGATCAAGAAGGACGTCGGTGATTACCTCGACCGGCCGCTCGAGGAAATCCTGACGATGCCCGAGGTCCAGCACGTCTTCGACAGCATCCGGCTCGGCGCCAAGGTGCCCACGCCGCCGGTGTTGATCGTGCAGGCGGTGCACGACTACCTGATCGACGTCGAGGACATCGACCGGCTGGCCGACGCCTACTCCGCCGGCGGCGCCGAGGTCACCTATCACCGCGATGCGTTCAACGAGCACCTGCTGCTGCACCCGCTATCTGCGCCGATGGCGCTGCGCTGGCTGCAGGACCGGTTCGCCCGGCGACCGCTGACCGATCATCTGATCCGGACGAAATGGCCGACGATGTTCAACCCGGCCACCTACGTCGGAATGGCGCGGCTGGCCGTGATCGCGGCCAAGGTCATCACCGGGAAGTCGGTGCACCGCCGTCCGCTATGACGGCCTCGACTGCGGTCTGGGTGCGCGGATACACCACCTCGACGGGCGGATAGCCGCCGAGATCGTCGCGCGCGGTCGCGGCAACCGGCACCGCATACACCAGTGCCGCCGTCGCCGCGGGCAGCAGCAGCGTGCAGGCGATCTGCAGGTGCGACGGGCCGAAGAACACCGACGGCGCTTCAGCGAAATAATGCAGCTGATCGCGGTTCAGTGGTATCGCAGCGAAATCGACTGTGCCATAACGCAAGTGCGCGACCAGAATGCCCACTCCGATCGCCGCGGCGGCCGCGATCACCATCCCGGCGCACAGCGCTACCACCATCCCTGGTCCGCGATGCGCCCGCCACTGCCACGCCAGCACCGCCGTCACCGCCGCCACCACGTTGAGCAATCCGAGCATCAGGAACGCGGCAACGAAGAAGTGATCGGACTCAGGGCCCAGGTATTCGTGGAGCCGCTCCCCGCTGTGCGTCAGCACCAGCACCCCCCTGATCGGCGGGGCGAGCCACGCCCACAGGGCGCCGACAAGGACGCCCGCCGGCAGCAGACCCACCGCGACCGTGATGGCCGCCCGTCGTCGCGAAATCCGCGGCTGTGTCACCGTTGCGCCTCGAGTTCGGAGGAATCGACCAGTCCGTGCCTCGAACATTTGGCCCACCAGCCGTCGGGACGCACCTGCACCACCATCCGGCGGCCGCACTCGGC
The DNA here is from genome assembly GCF_001673405.1 of Mycobacterium sp. 1245111.1. Classification (GTDB taxonomy): domain Bacteria; phylum Actinomycetota; class Actinomycetes; order Mycobacteriales; family Mycobacteriaceae; genus Mycobacterium. Next base: position 78,603 of record NZ_LZLV01000026.1, read on the forward strand.
GCAGAACCGGGGCGGCTCCAGGCCCAGCTGAGCCGCCGTCGGGATCGCGGCGCCTTCCGTGGACGGCTTGCCCGTATAGATGTTGTAGTGGCCGGCGCTGACCGGCACGGGCAGATCGCGAACCATCACGCGCTACAGGCTGGCGTTGAGCGCCTTGATCGGCATCTGCAGGTCGTCCAGCAGCTCCAGATCGGCTTCGGCGGGACGCCCCAGCGTGGTCAGGTAGTTGCCGACGATCACCGCGTTGATGCCGCCCAGGATGCCCTGCTTGGCGCCCAGATCGCCCAGCGTGATCTCGCGACCGCCGGCGAACCGCAGCATGGTCCGCGGCAGGGCCAGCCGGAACGCGGCCACCGCTTTGAGCGCTTCGCTGGCCGGCAGCACCTCGAGGTCGCCGAACGGCGTGCCCGGTCGCGGGTTGAGGAAGTTCAGCGGCACCTCATCGGGGTCCAGCTCGGCGAGATTGGCGGCGAACTCGGCGCGCTGTTCGACGGTCTCGCCCATGCCGAGGATGCCGCCGCAGCACACCTCCATGCCGGCCTCGCGCACCATCGACAGCGTCTCCCAGCGCTCTTCCCAGCTGTGGGTCGTGACGACGTTGGGGAAGAACGAGCGGGCGGTCTCCAGGTTGTGGTTGTAGCGGTGCACCCCCATCGCCGACAGGCGCTCGACCTGCTCGGCGGTCAGCATTCCCAGCGAGCAGGCGATCTGGATGTCGACGGCGTCGCGAATGGCTTCGATGCCAGCAGCCACCTGCGCCAGCAACCTTTCGTCGGGTCCGCGCACCGCGGCGACGATGCAGAACTCGGTGGCGCCGGACTTCGCGGTCTGCTTGGCAGCCTCGACCAGGCTCGGGATGTCCAGCCAGGCGCTGCGCACGGGCGAGGCGAACAGCCCGGACTGCGAACAGAAGTGACAATCCTCGGGGCAGCCACCGGTTTTCAGGCTGATGATGCCTTCCACCTCTACCTCGGGACCACAGTGGGCCATCCGCACCTCGTGCGCCAGTGCCAGCAGCTCCTCGAGCCGTTCGTCGGGCAGCTGCAGCACGTCCAGCACCTGCTGCTGACTCAGCCCCTCACCGCGCTCGAGCACCTGCCGGCGGGCCACCGCCAGGATGTCGGTGCCGTCGGTGTCGGACGTTGGCCGAGTCGCCGCCTGAGTCACCAGCTACTCCTTATGTGTTGAAGTCTTTGCGGTTGTCCTGTCCACACACGGGACGCACAGTGCTCCCGGCTCATCACAACCAGCGTTGAACGGTGCCCAGGCTAGGCTAGCGGTGTGCACCTGCACAAACGTCATGTGGTGCCTTCGCCCGGCGTTGGGTATCCGAACGGGGTAAGCAACACAGCCCCGGAAGTGATCCCCATTGCCTAGTACACACGTCGAATACGTAGCTCATCACTGGCTGCTGCTCGCCGGGCCCGCGTTCCTGCCGGCGGTAGTCGTCGTCGGCGTGGTGCTCTATATCGCGATCAAAGACCGCCGCACGCCCGACGAGGACAAGCGGGACTCGGCGGACGACCGGCCGACGCAAACACGCGGGTAGCAAATCGGCCGAAGTTTGAGCGCCTGCCCCGCAGGCTACCTACTCTTGGGTAAGTTAAGCGCCCGGATGCAGCCGGGCGGGCCGGCGTAGTAGGAGGTAGAGGGTGGATCTGACACTTCTTGCAGCGGAGCCGCCGGCGCGCGGCGCGGGTCTGAACCAGGTCATTGGTTTGTCGGTGGCCGCGATGCTCATCGGTGCCACGATGCTGTATGTCGGATGGGCCCACCGCACGCGGCGGATCACCTGGCTGAATACCGTTGCCGAGGGGCTGGCCAGCAAGTTCAACCGACCGCCCTGGGTCTCGCTGACCATTCTGGTATTCACCACGTCGATCATCTGCGCGTTGTTCGGCTTCATCTGGGACGTCAGCTGGCATATCGGGAATGGACGCGACCCCGGTCCACTGGCGAATCCCGCGCACTACTTCATCATCATCGGGTTGTTCGGGATATTCCTGGCCGGCGCAATCGCCGTGGTGCTGCCGTTCGACAAGCCGGGACCGGCGGCGGTGCGCATCACGCGCAATTGGTACGCCCCGGTGGGCGGCCTGCTGATGGCCGGCTGCGGCATGTACGCGATGATCGGCTTCCCGCTCGACGACATCTGGCACCGCATCTTCGGTCAGGACGTGACGCTCTGGGGCCCAACGCATTTGATGATGATCGGCGGTGCCAACTTCTCCCTGTTCGCAGTACTGATGCTGGAGTACGAAGGCGCGAGGGACCTGGAACAGACACCGACCGACGGTCCCCCGGTACGTAATGACAAACCATTCGTCAAGTTCCTTCGCTATCTTTCGGCGGGCGGCCTGCTGATCGGAATGTCGGTGTACCAAATCGAATTCGACTTCGGTGTCCCGCAATTCCGGTTGGTCTTCCAACCGATGCTGATCGCCGCCGCGGCCGCAATCGGTACGATCGTCGCGCGCATGACGCTGGGTAAGGGCGCGGCGATCATCGCGGCGCTGTGCGCCATCGCGCTGCGAGGGGCGGTCGCCTTCCTCGTCGGGCCCATCCTCGGTGCTCCGATCAACTGGTTCCCGCTCTACCTGGGACCGGCTCTTGTGGTCGAACTAGTTGCGCTCACCCCGCTTTTCAAGCGTCCGATCATCTTTGGAGCCGTATCTGGACTCGGCATCGGCACAGCAGGGCTGTGGCTCGAGTCGCTGTGGATCGGCAAGGTCTACCACTACCCATGGCCGGTGGACCTGTGGCGCGAAGCGCTGCCGACTGCCGTACCGGTCGCGATTTTCGCCGGCGTCTGCGCGGCACTGCTGGGCATGGTGCTGACCAGTCAGCGGCTGCCGGGCCGCGCATTCGGCGTCACCGCGGTGGCGCTGACCGTCCTCGTCATCGGCGGCACGATCGCCAACGGTCTGCACATCCACGTCCCCACACAGGATTCCGCGACCGTCAAGCTGACTGACCTGCCCAGTCCTCCCGGGCAGCGCCTGGCATCGGCTGACGTCCAGCTCAACCCGCCCAACATGGCCGGGGACCATCCGGACTGGGTCACGATCCTGGCTTGGCAGGGCCGCATGCAGAATCACCGCGGATTGGTCATCAACCGACTGCAGAAAGTCGGGCCCGGCCACTACGTGTCCACCGAGCCGATCCCGGTCTGGGGTGACTGGAAAACATTGCTGCGCGTCCATGACGGACGGGACCTGGCCGCCGTGCCGATCTGGGCGCCGGCCGACGCGGCCATTCCGGTGCCGGAGATTCCGGTGTTGGCCAACGGCACCCGACCGTTCGCCTTCGAGGTCTCGATCCTGCAGCGCGAACGCGATCCTGGCGTGCCCGCCTGGTTGTTCACCGCCGGCGGGGTTGTCGTGCTGTTCTTCACGCTGTGCGTCATCACGGCGCTCACGTGGGGGGCCGGACGCATCAACAATTCGGAGAACGCCCCGAACGAGCCGGGAGAAGAGGCCGTCGAGCATTCACCCCCGCGGGCAGCGTGAGCGCGTTGACGGCTTTTCGCAGAGTCGTTGTGCCTGCGGCGATTTCGGTGCTGTTGATCGCGCTTGCCGGGTGCGGCGGCGCGTCGAAACCAGCCAGTGGGTCCGGTCTTTCGGTGGACATCACGATCGCGCACGGGCAGGTGACACCGGCCAACGCGACCCTGCAGGCAACGGTCCGTCAACCGATCACGCTGCACGTCACCAGCGACGCCACGGATGAGCTGCACGTGCATTCGGTTCCCGATCACAGGTTCGAGGTCGCCGCGGCCGCCAATCAGACATTCCAGTTCAGCGTCGACGTGCCAGGCAGCGTCGAGGTCGAGTTGCACCATCTTGATCGGAACGTCGCCACCATCCACGTGAATCCGTGAGCCAAGTCGTCGTAGCCCACGGCCTCGGCGGGTCGAGCGATTTGCCTGTGCCGTATGCCTTTTCGGTGATCGGCGCGGCGTGGGCGTTGACGTTCACCTTCGCCTTGGTCGCGTTGGCGTGGAAGCGGCCGCGCTTCGATCCGGACAACCCCACGCGCCCGCTGCCCGCGGCGGTGACCGCTTTCGTCGATTCCCGTGTCACTCGTGGCATTGCGGCAGCGCTGGCGCTGGCATTCACCGGATGGGTGCTGGTCGCCGGGCTCTGCGGACCGCAGACTCAGGACAACGCTCTGCTCGGAGTCTTCTACGTGTTGCTGTGGGTCGGGCTGGTGGCGCTGTCGCTGCTCGTCGGCCCCGTGTGGCGGGTCATCTCGCCGGTACGCACGGTATATGCACTGCTGCAACGCTTTACACCGGATCCACGGTACTCGTACCCGGAGTCCTGGGGGTATCGCCCGGCCGCGGTGGGCCTATTCGCGTTCGTTTGGCTGGAGTTGGCCAGCCCCAACCCTGCGGCATTGTCGTGGGTCAAAGCCTGGCTGCTCGTGTACACCGTGATGCTGCTGCTCGGAGCGTGCCTGTGCGGGCAACGCTGGTTCGCCCGAGCGGACCCCTTCGCCGTCTACAGCATGGCGGTGTCACGGCTCTCCCCCTTCCGCCGCGACGCGCAGACCAAGAAGATCGCGATCGGTAACCCGTTCGACCATCTGTTGTCGCTACCCGTGCGGCCGGGCATTGTCGCGGTGCTGGCGGTGCTGCTGGGTTCGACCGCGTTCGACAGCTTCTCGTCGTCGACGACCTGGCGCAACACCGCCGACGGGCTGGCGCGCGCCGTTCACGGTGTCCCGGTGTCGGTTTCGTTGTGCGTCCTACGCACCGTCGGCCTGCTCATCTTCGCGGGGGTGGTCGCGACGACCTTCTCGCTGGCCGCGCGTGCCACCGGTGGCGTCGACCGCAAGTCGCGGCGCGCGTTGCCCGGCGAGTTGGCGCATTCACTGATCCCGATCGTGGTCGGCTACATCTTCGCGCACTACCTGTCGTATCTCGTCGAGCGCGGACAGCAGGCGGTTTTCGCCCTCGCCGATCCGCTCGGTAGACGCTGGAATCTGTTGGGGCTCGCGCATTTACACGTTGCCTATGTGCTGTCGATGCATCCGACCGTGCTGGCCGTCATCAAGGTCACGTCGGTGGTGACCGGTCACATCGTCGCGGTGATCGCCGCACACGACAAGGCGTTGAAGCTACTGCCCGCCGGCCACCAGCTCACCGGTCAGCTCACCATGATGCTGGTGATGGTCGGCTACACCTTCACCGGCTTGTATCTGCTGTTCAGCGCTTAGGGTCGGACGCCCTCGTGAATCCGGTCCGGCCGCGAGTAGATGTTCATCGAATCGCCCCGCAGAAACGCGACCAGCGTCAGGCCGGACTCGGATGCCAAATCGACGGCCAGCGACGACGGCGCCGACACCGCGGCCAGCATCGGCACGCCCGCCATCACCGCCTTCTGCGTCAGTTCGAAGGACGCCCGCCCACTGACCAGCAGCACGGCGTCCTGCAACGGTATTCGATCGTTTTCGAGCGCCCACCCGATCACCTTGTCGACGGCGTTGTGCCGTCCGATGTCCTCGCGCGCAACCAGCAGTGTGCCGTCGACGTCGAACAGGCCGGCGGCGTGCAGCCCTCCGGTGCTGGCGAACACTTTCTGCGCCGACCGCAGTCGGGCGGGCAGGGCGCTCAAGGTGCGGGAGTCGATGCGCAGGACGTGATCGCCGACGGGGTATCGGCTGCTGAGCCGGACCGCGTCCAACGAGGCCTTGCCACACACGCCGCACGACGAGGTGGTGTAGAAATTGCGGGTCACGTCGGTGTCAGGAGCGGGCACGGCAGCGGCCAACGTGATGTCGACGACGTTGTAGGTGTTCAGCCCGTCCGGGCCGGCCCCGCTGCAGTAACGGATGGCTTCCACGTCGTCGCGGCGGGCAACGACGCCTTCGGTGAGCAGGAAGCCTTGGGCCAGTTCGAAATCCGAACCAGGCGTTCGCATGGTCACCGTGGTCGGCTTGCCGTTGACCCGGATTTCCAGCGGCTCCTCCACGGCCAAGGTCTCGGGCCGTCGGACCGCTGTCTCGGCACTCACATGCCGGACTGGTCGACGTGCCGTTACCCGCCCCATGGTTGCGAGCGTATCCAACCTCAGGCGCGGCGTTATGCTGAGCTTCTGCGGAGGGGATCCGATGGCAGAAGATCATTCGAATGACGAGCAGCTGAAAGTCACGCCGCCCAAGCAGTGGGCGACCGGGGTCCCCGGCGTTATCCACGCGATGCAGTACTCGCTGGAGGAAACCTCACCCCGGCGCGCCGCGGTGAACCTGCTGAGCATCAACCAGGCCAACGGCACCGACTGCCCAGGATGCGCCTGGCCGGAGCCGGATCCCAAACACCGGCACATCAACGAGTACTGCGAAAACGGCGCCAAACACATCAACGACGAGGCCACAACGCGCCGGATCACGCGGGAGTTCTTCCGCGAACACTCGATTCCGCGGCTGCTGGCCGAGTCCGACATGTGGCTCAACCAGCAGGGCCGGCTGACCGAGCCCATGGTCAAGCGTCCCGGGTCCGACCACTACGAACCGATCGGCTGGGACGACGCGCTCGACCTTCTCGCGACACACCTGCGCGAACTCGACTCGCCCGACGAGGCGCTGTTCTACACGTCGGGCCGGGTCAGCAACGAGGCGGCGTTCCTGCTGCAACTGTTCGCGCGGGCCTTGGGTACCAACAACCTTCCCGACTGCAGCAACATGTGTCACGAGTCCAGCGGCTCCGCGCTGCAGGAGACGCTCGGGGTCGGCAAGGGCAGTGTCAGCCTCGACGACATCCACGAAGCCGACCTGGTGTTCGCCGTCGGGATCAACCCGGGCACCAACATGCCGCGAATGCTCTCGGCGCTCGAGGAGACCAAGCGCAACGGCGGACACGTGATCGCGGTCAACCCGCTGCCGGAGGCGGGCCTGATTCGCTTCAAGAATCCGCAGAAGGTCCGTGGAATCCTCGGCCGCGGAACGACTATCGCCGATCAGTTCCTCCACATCAGGCCCGGTGGCGACCTTGCGCTCTTCCAGGCCCTCAACGCCTTGCTGTTGCAGGCCGAGTCCGCCGCGCCCGGCACCGTGCTCGACCACGATTTCATCGATGCGAACACCACCGGGTTCGCCGAGTTCGCCGAACACGTCGGCCAGATCTCCTGGCCGGAGATCGAGGCGACAACCGGGCTGCGCCGCGCCGAGATCGAGCGGGTCGTCGAGCGAGTGCTGGCCAGCAAGAAGGTCATCGTCTGCTGGGCGATGGGGATCACCCAGCAGAAGTACGGCGTCCCGACGATCCGCGAGATCGTCAACTTCCTCATGCTGCGCGGCAATCTAGGGCGCCCGGGCGCCGGTGTCTGCCCGGTGCGCGGGCACAGCAACGTGCAGGGCGACCGCACGATGGGGATCTGGGAGCGGATGCCCCAGTCGTTCCTGGACGCTTTGGAGCGCGAGTTCGGGTTCACTCCCCCGACCAAGCACGGCTTGGACGCGGTGAACGCGATCCGCGCCATGCGCGACGGCCGGGCCAAGGTCTTCATCGGTTTCGCCGGCAACTTCGTGCGTGCCACCCCGGACAGCGATCTGACCGAACAGGCGATGCGCGCCTGTCGACTCACCGCGCATGTCTCCACCAAGCTCAACCGCTCGCATGCGGTGTGCGGCGAGACGGCGTTGATCCTGCCGACCCTCGGCCGGACCGACCGCGACCTGCAAGCCACCGGCGAGCAGTTCGTGACGGTCGAGGACTCGATGAGCATCGTCCACCAATCGCGCGGCCGGCTGCGCCCGCCGTCGGAGCATCTGCTGAGCGAAGTCGCGATTATCTGCCGCCTGGCCCAGCGCACTCTCGACGACACCCCCGGCATACATTGGGAGGACTTCGAAGCCGACTACGACACAATTCGGCAGCGAATCTCGCGCGTAGTCCCCGACTTTGACGATTTCAGCGCCCGGGTACGCAAGCCCGGAGGTTTCCGACTGCCGAACCCGGTCAACGAACATCGATTCCCGACGCCCTCGGGCAAAGCGGTGTTCACCTGCAACACCTTCGACCGGATCCGTCCTCCGGACGGCCACTTGGTGCTGCAGACGATGCGCTCGCACGACCAGTGGAACACCATCCCGTACGCGCTCGACGACCGCTATCGGGGCATCCACAACGGGCGCCGCGTCGTGCTGATCAACCCGGAGGACATCGAGGCGCTGGGCTTGGCAGACCGCCAGCTCGTCGACGTGATCAGCACCTGGGACGACGGTATTGAACGACGCGCCAAAGGTTTTCGAGTGATTGCGTATCCGGCGGCCCGCGGCTCGGCAGCGTCCTACTATCCCGAAACCAACGTGCTGGTACCGTTGGACAGCGTTGCGGAGATCAGCAACACCCCGACGTCGAAAGGCGTTTTCGTCCGGTTTGAACCCGCATCGGGCTGACGGTTCCACTTGAGCTACAACGGCTTTCGACTTTGGATTAGTCAAAGGAGACTGCCATGGCCAAGATACTGCTTGTCCTCTATCCCGACCCGGTCACCGGCTATCCCCCGGTCTATGCGCGGGAGAGCATCCCGACGATTCCCGGCTACCCGGACGGTCAGACCCTGCCCACCCCATCGACGATCGACTTCAAGCCCGGCGAACTACTGGGCTGCGTGTCCGGGGCGCTCGGATTACGCAAATTCCTCGAGGACAGCGGTCATCAACTGGTCGTGACGTCTGACAAGGACGGTCCCGACTCGGAGTTCGAACGTGAACTGCCCGACGCCGATGTGGTGATATCGCAACCGTTTTGGCCTGCCTATTTGACCGCCGAACGGATCGCCAAGGCGAAGTCCCTGAAGCTCGCGCTGACCGCCGGAATTGGTTCGGACCACGTCGATCTGGACGCGGCGATATCTCACGGGATCACCGTCGCCGAAGTCACGTTCTGCAACAGCATCAGCGTCGCCGAGCACGCGGTGATGCAGATCCTGACGCTGGTGCGCAATTTCGTCCCGTCCCACCAGTGGGCGGCCGACGGAGGCTGGAACATCGCCGACTGCGTCGAACGCGCCTACGACGTCGAGGGCATGGACGTCGGCGTGATCGCCGCCGGCCGCATCGGCCAGGCCGTGCTGCGCCGGATGGCCCCCTTTGACGTCAACCTGCACTACACCGACACCCGGCGACTGCCGGAGAGCCTCGAAGCGGAGTTGGGCGTCACCTATCACCCCGACGCCGCGTCGCTTGTCAAGGCGATCGACATCGTCTCCATCCACGCTCCGCTGCACCCGCAGACCTACCACCTGTTCGACGACAAGCTGTTGGCGTCGATGCGGCGCGGCTCCTACATCGTCAACACCGCGCGCGCCGAGATCTGTGTACGCGACGCGGTGGCGGCGGCGTTGAGGAGCGGTCAGTTGGCCGGCTACGCGGGCGACGTCTGGTACCCGCAGCCGCCGCCGAAAGATCACCCATGGCGGACGATGCCCAACAACGCGATGACGCCGCACATCTCGGGGACGACGCTGTCGGCGCAAGCCCGCTACGCCGCGGGCACGCGGGAGATCCTCGAGGACTTCTTCGCGGACAAGCCGATCCGCGACGAGTACCTGATCGTGTCCGGCGGGGCGCTGGCCGGGACCGGCAAGGCCTCCTACACCGCGGGTGGTGGCGCGAGCCCGGGCAGCAGCGGAACGTAGTGTCAGCCGATCGGATGCTCGACGCGTTCGGTGCCGTCCCAACGCCGCAAACCCGTCAGGGCGCCGTGGATTTCGACGGGCTGGCCCGCAATGCGTAGCACCGGTTCGAGTTGGGCGCCCTCGATGCGGCGTGCCAGCGTGACGTGCGGTGTCCAGTGGCCGGGCAGGCTGTGCGGCAGTGGGCCGGGCCGCAGGTGCGTGCCGCAGACGCGGTGTACCTCGGCGTGCACGGCGAGCAACTCGGTGGTCGGCACGATCAGCCGGGCCAGCACGGCGTTCGATCGGCCGAACAGCAACGGCGCCCCGACGCTGCAGGCAAGAGGCAGTTGCCGCGCGATCGGCAGTAGCAACTCGTCGACGTCGGGTGCGATGCGCTCGGCGACCGCCACCGTGACGTGCGGCCGGCCGGCGGGAAGGCGGCCGGATAGGTCCGCGGCCAGGTCAGCCCAGACCTGACGAAGCCGCGCCTCGGTGTCGGCGTCGAAGAGCAGCTCGACCGAATGGACCATCAGCCGACCAGACTGGTCACCCAGTTGCGGTCGAACGCGTGCGCACTCATGGCGGTGAACTCGGCGGCGCTCAGCTTGCTGGCCCCCGCGGGCAGCTCGGCACGCATCGGGCCGAGGCGCACCAGCGCCGACCTGTTGGATGCTTCCACCACCCCGGGTGGCAGCGGCCAGTTCCCGATCACCAGCCCGGCGAACGGAACATTGTGTGCCGCAAGCGATTCCAAAGTCAAAGCGGTGTGGTTGAGGGTTCCGAGGTCCGCTGTGGTGACCACCAGTACCGCGGCTTCCAGGTCGACTGCCAGGTCGCGTAGCGTCACGCCGCCGGCGGCCAGTTCGACGAGCAGTCCGCCAGCGCCCTCGACCAGAGTCAGCTGCCCCGGATGATCGACGGCGTTGATGAGTTTCAGCATGGTGCGCTTGCTGGGTAACGCCCGGCCGGCCTGCTCGGCGGCGGCCAGCGGCGCCATCGGCTCCGGATAGCGGGCCAACCCGACGACCTTGCTGATCCCGGTGAGCCGGGTCACCTCGGCGAGGTCGTCGTCACCGGCCGCGGTCCCGGTTTGCACCGGCTTGCAGACGGCGACGGGAATGCCGGCCTGGCGCGCGGCCGCCGCCAAGGCGGCGGTGGCGATGGTCTTGCCGACCCCGGTCCCTGTCCCGGTGACGACCAGGACTGTCAACGCCGGCCCGCGGCCAGCACGTCGGTCAGCACCGTGCGGGCCAGCTCGAGGTCGTCGACATCCAGCGACGCGCGGGCGGTCAGGCGCAGCCGTGAGGTGCCGGCGGGCACGGTCGGCGGACGGAAACAGCCCACCCGTACGCCGGCGTCCAGGCAGGCCGTCGCGGCGGCCAGCGCCACCTCGGGCTCGCCGAGGATCACCGACACCACCGCCGACTGTGGCACTTGGGCCACGCCGCAGATCCGGGCCAGCGCGGCCGCATGCCGTCGGACGGCCTCCGGGCGCCACGACTCGCGTTGCAACACGTGCAGTGCGGCCAACGCGGCGCCGACGGCCGCCGGCGCCAGTCCCGTGTCGAAAATGAACGGCCGAGCGGCATCGATGAGGTGATCGCGCACTGCGACCGATCCCAGGACCGCGCCACCCTGACTGCCGAATGCCTTGGACAGCGTCGTGGTCATCACCACGTCGGGCGCACCTGCCAGGCCCACCTCGTGCAGTAGCCCACGTCCGCCGGTGCCCCGGACACCCAGGCCGTGGGCCTCGTCGACGATCAGCAGAGCCCGGTGCCGACGGCAGACCTCGTGCAGTTCACGGATCGGGGCCAGCGCTCCGTCGGTGGAGAACACCGACTCGGTGATGACGACCGCCCGCTCCTCGTCGCGCGCGGACAGTGCCGCGTCGACGGCGTCGATGTCGCGGTGCGGTGTGACCACCACCCGCGCCCGCGACAGCCGGCACGCGTCGACAAGCGAGGCGTGTGACAGCGCATCCGACACCAGCAGCGAGCCCGGACCGGACAGCCCGACCACCGCACCCTGGTTGGCGGTGTAGCCTGACGAGAACACCAAACACGCTGCGGCGCCGACGAATTCGGCGAGGCTGGACTCAAGCTCTTCATGCAGGGACGTGTTACCGGTGACCAGCCGCGAGCCGGTCGCGCCGGCGCCCCAGGTCCGCAGCGCGTCGACGCCGCCTTCGATGACGGCTGGGTGCTGCGACAACCCGAGGTAGTCGTTGGACGCCAGATCGAGCTCGATTGCCACCGCGGGCCGCGGCCGCAGGGCCCGTCGCAGCCCGGCCTGCCGGCGCTGCTCGGCATGCGCCTCCAGCCAGGCCAGCGGGGAAGTTTCGATCTGGGTCATCGCCCTAGAGCCTACGAGAACCGGTGAGCCGGGCGACTTCCACCATCGCGGAGGTGATCTGCGCGATCTCCTGCGGCGTGCAGATGAACGGCGGCATCGCGTAGACGAGGTTGCGGAACGGCCGTAGCCAGACGCCGCGGTCCAGGGCCGCCGGGGTGGCGATCGCCAGGTCGACGGACCGGTCGCATTCGATGACGCCGATCGCGCCGCAGACCCGGACATCGATCACCCCCTGCAATGCCCGCGCCGGCTCGAGTCCGCCGGCCAGGCCATCGCTGATCTGGGCGACGGTCGAGCGCCAGTCCTGGTCGAGCAGCAGCTCCACCGCCGCGACGGATACCGCGCAGGCCAGCGGGTTGGCCATGAAGGTGGGCCCGTGCATCAGCGCTCCGGCCTCGCCGTTGCTGATGGTGTGGGCGACGTCGGTGGTACACAACGTTGCGGCCAGGCTGAGGTAGCCGCCGGTCAGCGCCTTGCCGACGCACATGATGTCGGGGCTGACGCCGGCATGGTCGGCGGCGAACAGCTCGCCGGTGCGGCCGAAGCCGGTGGCGATCTCGTCGAAGATCAGCAAGACGTTGTGTCGCCGGCAGATGTCTCGTAGCTCGGTCAGGTAGCGGGGGTCGTGAAACCGCATCCCGCCCGCGCCCTGGACCACCGGCTCGACCACGACGGCGGCCAGTTCGGCGGCACGCTCGGCGAGCTGCGCCTCGAACGCCGCCACGTAGGCGGGTTGGTAGTCGCGCGGCACCTGCGGTGCGAACACCTGATGGGCCAGCACGTCAGTCCAGAGCGAGTGCATACCGCCGTCGGGATCGCAGATGCTCATCGGGGTGAAGGTGTCGCCGTGGTATCCCCCGCGCCAGGTCATCAGCCGCCGCTTGCCCGGCAGCCCGCGGCTGCGCCAGAACTGCAGCGCCATCTTGACCGCGACCTCGACCGACACCGAGCCTGAGTCGCTGAAGAAGACCGTCTCCAGGCCCGCAGGGGTGATTTCGACGAGCAGTTGCGCCAGCCGCGCGGCGGGCTCGTGGGTGAGTCCGCCAAACATGACGTGGTTCATGGTGGCCAGCTGGCGGGTCATCGCCGCGTCGAGCGCGGGGTGGCCGTGTCCGTGGACGGCCGTCCACCAGGAGCTCATCGCGTCGATGGCCTCGATCTGCCGGCCCTCGCGGACCAGCGTGAGCCAGGCACCGTGGGCGCCGATTGCGACCACCGGAGGTATCGCTTCGGCCCCGATCGTGCTGTACGGGTGCCAGAGGTGGGCCGCGTCGATAGCGCTGATCTGCTCGGGGGTGAGCCCGGGAGTCTGCGCGGCCATAAGGGATGAGAGTAGAGCCGCGACTTCGGTCGTTAAAAAGCCGGCGGTCGCTAAAACGCCGGGCATCCGGCAGCATTGAGGCCACCATGGCCTCGCCGCAGCAGTTCGACGACCCGTCGCCCGGCCACCACGATGACTCGCCGCCGAAAGTGCTGCGGTTGCGTCTGGTGCCGTGGGATGTCGCCTCGTTGCTGGCCCTGCTCGTGCTTCTCGCCGTGCTTGCCTTCGGGACAGATTGGTATTCAAGGCTTTTCGGCTTCCTCAAAGACACCTGCGTTGGTGACTGTCCGCCCGCGCCGTTCGGCGTCGACTTCTACATCTATCCGGTGGTGTGGGGCGGCATCGGTGCCGCGGTGGCCGCGGCACTGCTCGGCCCACTGGTGTCGCTGTTGAAGGGTTGGTACCTCTCGTTCTGGCCGCTGCTGGCGATCGCGCTGGTGCTGTTCGCGTCCGGAGCGGGCGCCGCGCTGACCGATTTCAGCGGCAAGTACTGGCACACGGATCCCAGCGGCTACGAACAGACCGAGTGAGAGCGAAATCACAACTGCGCGCACAGTTTTGGCTTTAAACGCCGTCTGCGATCACCGTTCGATCACGGTACGACAAATAATCCCGCCGATGGACCCAAAAAGATAGCTCTTGCAGGCATTTGTTGCCACAGTGGTCCCAGTGACTGTTGTGAATTCAGCGGTTCACCAGCGGGGCCACTTCACCCGGATTCCGGGTGGGGTGTGCGGCCCCCAACGGGGCGGGCCAACGCACGGGTCTCTGCGGTGAATCGGCGGATTGGCGGCAGAGGCGTGAAGTCACCGCGCCGAAGCCACAGAGAGGTGATCAACATGAAGCGCAGCTTCGCCGTCCCGTTCAGCCTGGCCGTGTTGTTGGCGCTGCCGATGGTCAACCCCCACGTCGCGAGCGCCGACCCGACCGGCCCAACGCTGGTGGGCTACCAGCAGAACACCAGCTACGTGATCCAGCGCGCGCTGTCGCAGCGCAACGTGCCGTTCCTGTATGGCGGCGGTAACGCCGCCGGACCCACCCGCGGTACCGGTCTGAAGGCCAACATCGTCGGCTTCGACGCGTCCGGTCTGATCCAGTACGCGTACGCCGGCGCCGGGGTGAAGATGCCCCGCACCTCGGCCGAGCAGTGCAACGTCGGCCGCAAAGTCACGCCGGCCCAGGCACGCCCCGGCGACCTGCTCTGCTACGGCCCGGGCGGCAGCCAGAGCGTCGCGATGTATCTCGGCAACAACCAGATGATCGAGGCCACCGAGCCCGCGGTCACCGTCACGACGGCCCGCACCACCAACATGGTTCCGTACCTGACACGCATCCTGGAGTCCTGACCGGACGGCCCTCGGGCCGGTTCCGAGCAGGCGCGTCGGCCGGCGGATTAGGTAGATTGTCTGTCAATCATGACGATCTCCCCGACCCGTCCGGCTGACGCCTGCGTTGCGCACCAAGCGCAAACCGCGACGGAAAACCGGGCCGGGTTTTACCGCCACGATCTCGACGGGCTGCGCGGCATCGCCATCGCTCTCGTCGCGATGTTCCATGTCTGGTTCGGCCGGGTTTCCGGCGGTGTCGACGTGTTCCTCGCGTTGTCCGGCTTCTTCTTCGGCGGCAAGCTGTTACGCGCCGCGCTCAATCCGGAGTCGTCGCTGTCGCCGGTTCCCGAGGTGATCCGGCTGGTGCGACGGCTGCTGCCGGCGCTGGTCGTGGTGCTGGCCGGGTGCGCGCTGCTGACCGTCCTCATCCAGCCGGAAACGCGTTGGGAGACGTTCGCCGACCAGAGCCTGGCCAGCCTCGGCTACTACCAGAACTGGGAGCTGGCCAGCACGGTCGCCGACTACCTGCGGGCCGGCGAATCGGTCAGCCCACTGCAACACATCTGGTCGATGTCGGTGCAGGGCCAGTTCTACATCGCATTCCTGGCGATGGTTTTCGGCTTCGCGTACCTGTTTCGGCGCCGGCTGGGCGAGCGCCTGCGGACGGCATTCGTGGTGCTGCTCAGCGCGCTGGCGGTCGCGTCGTTCGTCTACGCGATCTTCGCGCATCAGGCCAACCAGGCGGTGGCTTACTACAACAGCTTCGCCCGGGCGTGGGAGTTGATCCTCGGGGCCCTGGTCGGCGCGCTGGTCCCCTACATCCGATGGCCGATGTGGTTGCGCACGACCGCCGCGACGATCGCCCTGGCGGCGGTGCTGTCCTGCGGTGCGCTGATCGACGGCGTCAGGCAATTCCCCGGTCCGTGGACGCTGGTGCCGGTGGGCGCTGCCGTGCTGTTCATCCTGGCCGGCGCCAACCGCGCCGACGGCGACGACCTGCCGCTGCCCAACCGGTTGATGGCCACCCGACCGCTGGTGCGACTGGGTGCGATGGCCTACTCGCTGTATCTCTGGCACTGGCCGCTGCTGATCTTCTGGCTCGCCTACACCGGCCACCCGCACGCCAACGTCGTCGAGGGCACCGCGGTGCTGCTGGCCTCTGGCCTGCTGGCCTATCTGACCAACCGCTACATCGAAGAACCGCTACGACAGCGCAAACCGATGCAGCCCGCTCGCGAGACAACGGTCGTGGTGCCGTGGCGGACCCGGCTACGCCGACCGACGATCGTGCTCGGCTCGGTCGTCGGGTTGATGGGCGTGACGCTCACCGCGACGGCATTCACCTGGCGTGAGCACGTCAGCGTCGAACGCGCCAGCGGCAAGGAACTCAGCGCCCTGAGTTCCCGCGACTACCCCGGCGCGCGTGCGCTGATCAAACACATCCGAGTGCCGACCCTGCGGATGCGGCCCACGGTGCTGGAAGCGCAGACCGACTACCCGCCGTCCACCCGCGACGGTTGCATCAGCGACTTCAAAAACACCGATGTGCTCAAGTGCAGCTACGGCGACAAGAACGCCACGAGGACCATCGCGTTGGCCGGCGGCTCGCACGCCGAGCACTGGCTGACCGCGCTGGACATCCTGGGCCACCGATACCACTTCAAGATCACGACCTACCTCAAGATGGGTTGCGCGCTGTCCACCGAGCAGAAGCCTCTGGTGATGGGCAACAACGACCCCTACCCCGAGTGCGCCGAATGGGTGTCGAAGGCAATGGACGCGGTGGTCGCCGACCACCCCGATTTCGTGTTCACCACCTCGACGCGGCCGTGGAACATCAAGCCCGGCGACGTGATGCCGGGCACCTATGTCGGGATCTGGCAGACGTTCTCGGACAACAACATTCCGATCCTCGCCATGCGCGACACGCCGTGGTTGGTCAAAGACGGCCAGCCGTTCAACCCGTCGGACTGCCTGGCCAAGGGCGGCGACGCAGTGTCGTGCGGAATCAAGCGCTCCGAGGTGCTCGCCGACCGCAATCCCACCCTCGACTGGGTCGAGCAGTTCCCGATGCTCAAGCCGCTCGACATGAGCGACGCGGTCTGCCGCGCCGACATTTGTCCGGCCGTCGAGGGAAACGTGTTGATATATCACGACGCTCATCACATTTCCGCCACCTACATGCGCACGATGACCAACGAGCTGGGCCGCCAGCTCGGGCCGGCCACCGGTTGGTGGTGACCGGGCGACCAGAAGCGGCCGCCACTAAGGTCGAGTAATGCCCCCGTCAGATACCAGTGACGCCGCCGGCCCGCCTTCGCTGGCCACGGTGTGGCCCGGAAACAGCTATCCGTTGGGCGCCAACTATGACGGCACCGGCACCAACTTCGCGCTGTTCTCGGAGATCGCGGAAAAGGTCGAGCTCTGCCTGATCGGTGACGACGGGCAGGAGACCCGTATTCGTCTCGACGAGGTCGACGGCTACGTCTGGCACGCGTACCTGCCGGACGTCACACCCGGCCAGCGCTACGGCTTTCGGGTGCACGGCCCCTTCGACCCGGCGTCCGGTCACCGCTGCGATCCCAGCAAGCTGCTTCTCGACCCGTACGGCAAGTGCTTTGACGGCGAGTTCATCTTCGGCCAAGCGCTGTACTCCTATGATTTGGCCGTCGCCGCGAAGGATCCGGCCGAGACCGGCACGCCGCCCCGTGTCGACTCGTTAGGCCACACCATGACCAGCGTGGTGATCAATCCCTATTTCGACTGGGCCAACGATCGCTCGCCATGCACGCCATACCACGAGACCGTCATTTATGAAGCGCACGTCAAGGGGATGACGCAGAACCATCCCGCCATTCCTGAGGCGCTGCGCGGCACCTACGCGGGCCTGGGTCACCCGGCGATCATCGAGCATCTCAAATCGCTGAATGTCACCGCGATCGAACTGATGCCCGTGCATCAGTTCATGCACGATCACCGGCTATTGGACCTGGGACTGCGTAACTACTGGGGCTACAACACATTTGGATTTTTCGCCCCGCACTACGAGTACGCCGCCAACCGGCGCGCCAGCAGCGCCGTCACCGAATTCAAATCGATGGTCCGGGCGTTTCACCAACAGGGCATCGAGGTCATTCTCGATGTGGTCTACAACCACACCGCCGAAGGCAATCACCTCGGTCCGACGATCAACTTCCGCGGCATCGACAACGCCGCCTATTACCGGCTCGTCGACGACGATCTGAGCGCCTACAAGGACTTCACCGGCACAGGCAACAGCCTTAATGCCCGCCACCCGCACACGCTGCAGCTGATCATGGACTCACTGCGCTACTGGGTCACCGAGATGCACGTCGACGGCTTCCGTTTCGACCTGGCCTCCACGCTGGCCCGCGAGTTCTACGACGTCGATCGGCTGAGCGCATTTTTCGATCTAGTGCAACAGGATCCGATCGTCAGCCAGGTCAAGCTGATCGCCGAACCGTGGGACGTCGGCGAGGGCGGATACCAGGTCGGCAACTTCCCGGGTTTGTGGACCGAGTGGAACGGGAAGTATCGCGATACTGTGCGTGACTACTGGCGGGGCGAGCCCGCGACACTCGGCGAGTTCGCGTCCCGGCTGACCGGGTCGTCGGACCTCTACGAGGCGACCGGTCGCCGGCCCGGCGCCAGCATCAACTTCGTCACCGCCCACGACGGATTCACACTCAACGACCTCGTCTCGTACAACGAGAAGCACAACGAAGCCAACGGCGAAGACAACCGCGACGGTGAAAGCCATAACCGGTCCTGGAATTGTGGGGTCGAGGGCCCGACCGACGATCCGGAAATCGTGGCGCTGCGCGGCAAGCAGATGCGTAACATCATGGCCACGCTGATGGTCAGCCAGGGCACCCCGATGATCGCCCACGGCGACGAGATGGGTCGCAGCCAGCAGGGGAACAACAACGTTTACTGCCAAGACTCCGAATTATCTTGGATGGACTGGTCTTTGGTCGACAAGAACAGCGACCTGCTGGAGTTCGCCCGCAAGGTCACCGCGCTGCGCAAGAGTCACCCGGTGTTTCGCCGACGCCGGTTCTTCGACGGCGAACCGATTCGCAGCGGCGACGAAGTGCGTGACATCGCCTGGCTGACGCCGGCGGGAAAGGAAATGCGACACGACGACTGGGGCGGCGAATTCGGCAAGAGCATCGCGGTGTTCCTCAACGGCGACGCGATCCCCGAACCCAATGCCCGGGGCGAGCGGGTCGTCGATGACTCGTTCCTGATGTGCTTCAACGCCCACGACCACGAGGTCGACTTCATCATCCCGCCCGACGACTACGCCACGGAATGGACGGCCATGCTGGACACCACCGACCCGACAGGATCGGTGACCCTGGTCGTCAACGACGGCGATGAGGTGTCACTTCCCCCGCGGGCATTGCTGATCTTCCGTAAGACCAAGTGACGCATGGCTTTTCCGGTACTGTCGACCTACCGGCTCCAGCTTCGTGGTGCTGCGAGCGGGTTCGGATTCACCTTCGCCGACGCCGAGGACCTGCTCGATTACCTTGACGACCTGGGCGTCTCGCATCTGTACCTGTCGCCGATCCTGACGCCGGTCGTCGGCTCGACGCATGGCTACGACGTCACCGACCCGACGACGGTATCGGCCGAACTCGGCGGCGCCGAGGGACTGGCGAAGCTGTCGGCGGCGGCACGGGCGCGCGGCCTAGGTCTGATCGTTGACATCGTGCCCAACCACCTCGGGGTGGACAAACCAGAACAGAACCCGTGGTGGTGGGATGTCCTGCGGCACGGCAAATCTTCGCCCTATGCGGCGTTCTTCGACATCGATTGGGAACTGGGCGACGGCCGGATACTGCTGCCGCTGCTGGGTTCCGACGACGACGCGGCCGACCTCACCGTTGACGGTGACCTGCTGCGGCTCGGCGATCTGGCACTGCCGATCGCGCCGGGCACCGGCGAGGGCAGCGGCCCCGATGTGCACGACCGTCAGCACTACCGGCTGATCGGCTGGCGTAATGGCTCGGTCGGCTTTCGCCGATTCTTCTCGATCACATCGCTCGCCGGGCTCCGCCAGGAGGACCGGAAAGTATTCGACACCAGCCACGCCGAAGTCGCGCGATGGTTCGCCGACGGGCTCGTCGACGGACTGCGCATCGACCATCCGGACGGCCTGGCCGATCCGGCGGGCTACCTGGGTTGGCTGCGCGAACTCACCGGCCCCGACCCGTGGATCGTGATCGAAAAGATCCTCGCGGTCGACGAACCCCTCGACGCGAGTCTGCCGGTGGCCGGGACTACCGGATACGACGCGCTGCGTGAGATCGGCGGGGTCTTCGTGGATCCTCAAGGCGCGCAGGCGTTGACGGCCCTGCAGGAATCGTGCGGCGACCGGCTATCCACCGCCGACCTGAAGATTTCGTCGGCTACCGAGACACTGTCCAGCGAGCTGGCCCGGCTACGGCGGTGCATTGTGGCGGCGACCGGTACCGACCACCCCCGACTGGCCGACGCCGTGGCGGCGCTTCTTACCCACATCGGCGTGTACCGCAGCGACTACCTCGGTCTGGCCGCAATACTGCCAACCGCCTTCGCGGCGACCCTCACCGCGGCACCAGAGTTGGACGCGCCACTGCAGCTCATCGCCGCGGCGGTATCCGATGGCGGTGAGGCCGCCGTTCGCCTGCAGCAGCTGTGCGGGGCGGTGACCGCGAAGGCCGTGGAGGACTGTTTGTTCTACCGTGACGCCCGGCTGGTGTCGCTCAACGAGGTCGGCGGCGAGCCGGAGAAATTCGGTGTCGGCCTGGCCGAGTTCCATTCTCGCGCAGCGACTCGCGCCCGGCTATGGCCGCGGGCAATGACGACGTTGTCCACCCACGACACCAAGCGCAGCGAAGACGTCCGCGCACGCATCGGCGTGCTGTCGCAGGTGCCGTCGCTGTGGGCGGAGTTCGTCGCCCGCTGGGAAGTATCCACCCCGTCCCCCGACCCGGCCACCGGATTGTTCCTGTGGCAGAACATCTTCGGCATCTGGCCGGTGGACGGCGTGTCCACCGATGTGCTTCGCGACAGATTGCACGCATACGCCGAGAAGGCGATCCGGGAAGCGGCGTGGCATACCTGCTGGCAAGATCCGGACGCCGACTTCGAAGATGCGGTCCATCGATGGCTGGACCGCGTTCTGGACGGCCCGGTGGCGCGTGAGCTGACCACGCTGGTGGTGCGGCTGCAACCACATGCCGAGAACGACTCGCTGGGCCAGAAATTGTTGTCGCTGACCTATCCCGGCGTCCCCGACATCTATCAGGGCACCGAGTTGTGGGACGACAGCCTGGTAGACCCGGACAACCGGCGTCCCGTCGACTACGTCGCTCGCCGCAGCGCACTGAAGTCGTTGCAGAACAAGAAGATTCGGGTGGTCAAGGCGGCCCTGCAGATGCGTCGCGCCCGCCCGCACGCCTTCGTGGGCGGCGGATACCGCCCTGTGCTGGCCGCGGGAGCCGCTGCCGATCATGTGGTGGCATACCGGCGCGGCGACGACGTGCTGGTCGCGGTCACCCGCTGGTCGGTGCATCTTGAGCAGACCGGATGGGGAGACACCGTGATTACGCTGCCGCCCGGCATGTGGAGCAACGCATTGACCGGTGTGGTGGCGCGCGGAATGGTGTCGGCCACCGAGTTGTTCGCCGAGCTGCCGGTCGCACTGCTGGAGCGCGCCGATGCCTGAATTCGCGGTCTGGGCACCGAAACCGGACACCGTGCGCCTGGACGTGGACGGCGCGGTATCTCCGATGACCCGCGGCGACGACGGCTGGTGGCGGGCCAGCGTCGACGCGGCCCCGGATGCGCGTTACGGATTCCTGCTCGACGACGACCCGACGCTGCTGCCCGACCCGCGGTCGCCGCGTCAGCCCGACGGAGTGCACCAGGCTTCGCAACTATGGGAGCCCCCGCCCCGAGACAGCGACTGGGCCGGCCGCTCGGTGCACGGCGCGGTGATCTACGAACTGCACATCGGAACCTTCACCGCGGCCGGCACTTTCGACGCGGCTATCGACAAGCTCGACTACCTGGTCGATCTCGGTGTCGACTTCGTCGAGGTGATGCCGGTCAACGCGTTCTCCGGCACTCACGGCTGGGGCTACGACGGCGTGCTGTGGTACGCGGTGCACGAACCCTACGGCGGCCCAGACGGCCTGGTGCGGTTCGTCGATGCCTGCCACCGCCGCGGGCTCGGGGTATTGATCGACGCGGTGTTCAACCACCTCGGGCCATCGGGCAACTACCTGCCCCGGTTCGGGCCGTATCTGTCGTCGGCGAGCAACCCGTGGGGCGAGGGGATCAACATCGCCGACGCCCAGTCCGACGAGGTACGTCGCTACATCATCGGCTGCGCGCTTCGCTGGATGCGCGACTTCGACGCCGACGGGCTGCGCCTGGACGCCGTGCACGCGCTCTTCGATACCACCGCGATCCATCTCCTCGAGGAGCTGGCCGCCGAAACCGACGCGCTGGCCGAGCAACTCGGCCGGCCGCTGTCACTGATCGCCGAAAGCGACCTCAACGACCCGCGCATGATCACCCCTCGAGCGGCGCACGGGCACGGGATGGCCGCGCAATGGGACGACGACATCCACCACGCCATCCACACCGCGGTATCCGGTGAGCGCCAAGGCTACTACGCCGACTTCGGGTCGCTGGCCACCCTGGCAAAGACGTTGCGCCACGGCTTCTTCCACGCCGCCACCTACTCGTCGTTTCGGCAGCGGCGGCACGGCCGGCCGTTGGACACCTCGACGATTCCGGCGACCCGGCTGTTGGCCTATACCTGCACCCACGATCAGGTCGGCAACCGGGCGCTCGGCGACCGGCCGTCGCAGAACCTGACCTACGGCCAACTCGCGGTCAAGGCCGCGCTGGTGCTCGGCTCCCCCTATACGGCAATGCTTTTCATGGGCGAGGAATGGGGAGCGTCGACCCCGTTCCAGTTCTTCAGCTCCCATCCCGAACCGGAGCTGGTCCGCGCCACCGCTGAAGGGCGCAAGCGGGAGTTCGCCGAACACGGCTGGGACGCCGACGAGATCCCCGACCCGCAGAATCCGCAGACCTTTCGACGCTCCAAGCTGGACTGGGCCGAGGTCAGCGACGACGACCACGCGAAACTGCTTCAGCTCTACAAGGATCTGATCTCGTTGCGGCGCAACGAAAGCGATCTGACCGACCCGTGGCTGGACAATCTGGTCATCGACTACGACGAGGCGGACCGCTGGATCGCGCTGCGCCGCGGCGCCCTGACGGTGGCCTGCAATCTCGGCGCTGAGCCGGTATGCGTTCCGTTTGCCGGCGAGCTCGTGCTTTCGTCGGAAACACCGAACGTGGGCGGCCAGAGCACCGAGTTGCCGCCGCAGTCATTCGCGATCTTGCGCTGTGGATAACTGACTACCGGCCGCGTCTACAACCGCTGATGATGCGCGGATGACCGAATCTGAAGTGTTGCCGATACCGCCCATCCAGACCGCCTGCGATCCGGTGTTTTCCACACAGGATCTGCGGGACCGATGGCGGGCGCTGATGGGGCCGTTGGGGTTTGGGACGCGTCTGGTGTGGTTCGGCCTGATCGGCCCGGATCGCTGCTTCGCCAAAAAACTCGGACAGATGGAGATCCACGCGCGGCCCCGCGGCCGGATCGTGTGGAACCTGATGTCGTCGCTGCGGACACTGCTCGACGATCTCGAACCGGGTACGTCGGTGGCCTTGCTGCTGACGGGCCCTGGACGCGGCCCGGTGTCGACTATCGAACTGCTCTGGTCGAAGTCGCTGACCGAGATGGCCGAACGATTCGCCGTCCCGCTGGAACCGATCTTTCGGGCCAACGACGAATCGGTCGCTCTGGTGGGCTAGCCAACATCCGATCAGGTAGCTTTCGCGCATGAGCGAAGTCGACTACGGCGCCCGGGCGCGTCTCGATTACATCGAAAAGCAACTGCAGGCGCTGTTTCCAGACAGCTACGTGCCCTTCGCGGCGGCAGCTACCTCCGGGCTGCCGGATGCAGTCGTCGCGCTCGCCCGGTCCGGCAACATGATCGCGGCGATCAAGGAGTACCGCGAGCTCACCGGCGCTGGGTTGGCTGAGGCGAAGAAGGCCGTCGAGGCGATCCGGTGAGCCGCGCCCGAACGTTGAACGTCTACAACAGATAACGGTAGGCCGGCGAGCCCGGCTCGATGGCCTCGATCTGCATCTCGGTGGCCCGCATGCGCTCCAGCAGGCCCTCGAGGCCCGCGGCCGAGCCCAGCTCGATTCCGACCAAGGCCTCGCCGGTTTCGCGGTTGTTGCGCTTGACGTACTCGAACAGCGTGATGTCGTCGTTGGGTCCGAGCACGCCATCCAGGAAACGACGCAATGCGCCGGGCTCCTGCGGGAAGTCGACCAGAAAATAGTGCTTGAGTCCGAGGTGGACCAGCGACCGCTCGAGAATCTCGCCGTAGCGTGACACGTCGTTGTTGCCGCCGGAGACCAGGCACACCACCGTGGAGCCCGGCTCGATGTCCGCTTCCAGCAGGCCGGTGACCGCCAGCGCGCCCGCAGGCTCGGCGATGATGCCCTCGTTTTGGTACAGGTCGAGCATCGCGGTGCAGACCGCGCCTTCGTCGACCGTGGTGATCGACACCATGTTGCCCGCTGCAGCGAGCGCGGCGTAGGTGAGGGCTCCAGCCCGGCTGACCGCGGCGCCGTCGACGAACTGGTCGACATGATCGAGCGTGACCGGACCGCCGTTGGCCAGCGCCGCCATCATCGCTGCCGCGCCCGCCGGCTCGATTCCCAGCACCGCGGTCTTGCTGGTGCGCTCGGCGAGATAGGTGGTGATGCCGGCGATGCACCCACCTCCGCCGACCGGGACCACCACCAGATCCGGCTCGCCGTCCAGTGCGTCGAGGATCTCCACCGCGATGGTGCCCTGCCCGGCCATGGTCCGCGGGTCGTCGAACGGCGGCACGAGGGTGGCTCCCGTGCGCGCCACGTCTGCCAGCGCCGCTTCGGCGGCCAGGTCGTAGGTCGACCCACCCACGATCAAATCGATGAATTCCCCGCCGTGATAGCGGATGCGGTCCCGTTTCTGCTTCGGCGTCTTGGCCGGCACGTACACGCGCCCGCGGATCCCCAGGGTGCGGCAGGCATACGCGAAGCCCTGCGCGTGATTGCCGGCCGAGGAACACACCACGCCGGCCGCCCGTTCCTCGTCGGACAGCTGCACCAGCAGGTTGTAGGCGCCGCGCAGCTTGTAGGACCGCACGGTCTGCAGGTCTTCGCGCTTGAGATAGACGTTTGCCCCGGTTGTCGCGGACAACCGGTCGGAAAACTGCAGCGGCGTGGCGGTGACCACGCCGGCGATTCGGGTGGCCGCACTGTCGACATCGGCCGCTGAGAAGGAGCGCAGCGGCCCACTACCCCGGGTACCCAGGCTCTGACTCAGTTCGGCAGACACCGGTCAATGGTGCCACCAAGCTGCGCGTTCAGTGCACAGGGGTCAGTACAAACACCGGAATCTGGCGATCGGTCTTCTTCTGGTACTCGGCGTAGTCCGGCCAGGCCTCGACGGCGCGCTCCCACCAGACGGCCTTCTCGTCGCCGAAGACCTCGCGGGCGTCGTAGTCCTTGACGACGGGGCCGTCCTGCAGTTCGACCCGCGGGTTCTTGGCGATGTTGTAGTACCAGACTGGGTTCTTGGGCGCCCCACCCAGCGACGCGACCACGGCGTACTCGCCGTTGTGCTCGACGCGCATCAGCGGGGTTTTGCGGAGCTTGCCGGTCTTGGCGCCGACCGTGGTCAGCAGAATGATCGGCTTGCCCTTCATGTCAGCCGCCTCAGCTCCGCCGGATTCGGCGTATTTGTCGGCTTGTTCGCGAGACCAATCCCACGGGGACGGGGCATATTCACCTTCGAGTGGCATGTCCCCACCTTAGAAGGTGCAGCGCGAGGTGCCCAGCCGCCTGAGTCGCGCCTCAGGTGTTGCTCAGCGTTCACCATGTACAGTCTGCGATCGATTCAGCTCGCAAATCCGTCGTCGCACAGATCCTCGCGTCAGTGGTTGAGCATCTACCCAACGATGGGACGAGACGCACCATGGCGCGGTATGCGCGATCGGTTCATGGGTCCTGCCCTGACTCCTCGTTTCCCGAGCTCGGGTAACAGTCGTTGGCAATCACCGATGTACCCGCATACGCCCATCTCAGCCACGCCGACGTCGTGGCGGTGGCTGCCGAGTTAGATACGATCCGCACCGATATCGAGGCAACACGCGGCGACACGGACCGCGCATACATCATGCGCGCCATCGCTTTTCAGCGATGCTTCGATGTAGCGGCGCGGTTGATCATCGCCGGGACCAAAAGCAAAATTGGCTGGGTACTGGGAACCGCGGCTCTCGCGGCGGCGAAGAGCATCGAGAACATGGAGCTCGGTCATAACATCTCGCACGGCCAGTGGGATTGGATGAACGACCCGGAAATCCATTCCAATACCTGGGAGTGGGACATCGTCGCGCCCACGTCGCAGTGGCGATATACCCACAACTACCAACACCACGTCTTCACCAACGTCGTCGGCGTCGACGCCGACCTCGGCTTCGGACTCATGCGCGTCACCCGGGACCAGAAATGGCACCCCATCGCCCTACTGCAGCCATTGTTCGCGGTGCTCCTGGCGATGGCCTTCGAATGGGGTATCGCGCTATACGGCGTCATTGCGGTGCAAGAGGAAGAGACGACCGATGCCGGCAGATCTGCCCAGAAATCCGCGCTACTGCGCAAGATGTCTCACCAAGCGATCAAGGACTACGTGCTGTTTCCGGCTCTGAGCCGCCGCAGATGGCGCCGGACGCTGGGGGCGAACATTATCGCGAACGGATTGCGCAGCGCGTGGGCGTACATCGTGATCGTCTGCGGTCACTTCGTGGACGGCGCGGAAAAGTTCACCCCGGCCGTGCTGGAAGGTGAAACGCGACCGGAGTGGTATCTGCGGCAGATGCTGGGTTCCGCGAATTTCGACGCGGGACCGGCGCTCAGGCTGATGACCGGGAATCTCTGCTATCAGATCGAACACCACCTCTTCCCGGATTTGCCCCACAATCGGTATCCGCAGATCGCCAAGCGGGTGCGTGCGTTGTGCGCCACGTACGACCTGCCCTACACGACCGGTCCGCTACTGCGTCAGTATCTGCTCACTGTGCGCACCATCTGCAAATTGGCGCTGCCCGACCGATGCCTGACAGCTACGTGCGACGACGCCCCGGAAACGGCCTCGGAGAAGAAGTTTCACGACGCCAACGGGTTCGAAACGGGTGACGTGCGGCGGGGTGGATTGGTGACGGCGCTGCGCGCCCACCGGAAGCTGTCCGCCTGACCAACGGCGCTATGCCGGCTGCGTCGACGATGCGCGGGACGGCTCGTGGACGTCAGACCCCGGTTCTTCGGCATACAGTTCCTCGATCTCCGCGGCATACTTCGTCGCAATCGGCCGGCGCTTGAGCTTCATCGTCAGCGTGATCTCATCGCCGCCCGGTTCCCACAGTGTGGGTAACACCCGGAAGCGTTTGATCTGCTCGACCCGCGACAGCTTCTCGTTGCCGGCGGCGACCCCTGCCGCAATCTGAGCGAGCATGTCGGGATGGGCCGCCAGCGCTGCGGGCGACGCTTCGGACAGTCCGTGCCGTTCGGCGTAGGGGCCGACCGAGTCGGCGTCAAACACCAGCAGGGCGGTGTTGTAGGGACGGCCGTCACCGATCGTGAGCATCGCGCCGATCATCGGGCAGGCCGCCTTGATCGCGTTTTCGATGTTGGCCGGCGACATGTTCTTTCCGCCCGCGTTGATGATCAATTCCTTCTTGCGGTCGATCACCCGAAGGTAGCCGTCGTCGTCCTCATCCAAGATGTCGCCGGTGTGCAGCCAGCCGTCGGCGTCGACCGCCTCGGCCGTCTTGACCGGCTCCTTGCGGTAGCCCTTCATCACCAGCGGACCGCGTACCAGATATTCGCCATCGTCGGCGATCTTCGATTCGAGCCCGGGCAACAGCTTGCCCACCGAACCCAGTCGCGACTCGCGTGGATGACTCACGCTCGCAACACAACTCAGCTCGGACATGCCCCAGACTTCGGCGATCGGGATACCGATACCGGCGAAGAAGGCCAGGGTTTCCCGCGGAATCGGCGCCGCGCCCGACACGGCCCATCGCAACTGGTCGAGCCCCAGCTTCTCGCGCAGCTTCGACAGCACCAATTCATCGGCCTGCGCCCATTCGGCGGCCACGTCATCGGGCAGCGGCTGGTCGGCGATCAACGCCGCCGCGCGTTTGTCTGCGACCGACATTGCCCACTGCAACGCGGCCCGCTTCGTCTCGTCCGGTTCGTGCGTGACGGCGAATTCGATTCCCGCCTTGAGCTTTTCCCAGACCCGCGGAACGGCAGCCCAAATGGTCGGCCGGGCGTCGGGCAACGCGGCCGCGATCTCGCGGACATCGGAGACCACCGTGACCAGCAGTCCGTACCGCTCCTGGTTGTAGAGCCCCATCATGCGGTCGGCGATGTGCGCCGACGGCAGATACGATGTGGTGCGGTCATCGGGCCTGACGTCCAGGACGGCGCTGAGCGCGACCGCCTCGAACATCAGGTTCGTGTGGGTCATCTCGACGCCTTTGGGATTACCCGTCGTCCCAGAGGTGTAGATGAGGGTGATCACGTCGTCCGGTTGCACTGCACGCCAGGTTGATTCGAAGTCGAAATCGTCGTCGGCCGCGGCGTAGAGGTCGTCGAGCGAGATGGTTCCCTCCGGCTTGCCGTCGATGCACACGATGTGTTCGAGATGTGCCCCGCTTGCGAGGATCCGGTCCACGTATTGCTGTTCGCAGATCACCACTTTGGTGTCGGCATTGTCGAACACGTAAGTCAGTTGTTCGGCGGGCAGCGTGTTGTACACCGAAAACGACGTGGCACCGAGGTGCTGCGCGCCGACCTCCAACGGATAGAACTCGACGCGGTTGGCCATCATCAGCGACACCGTGTCGCCACGGCGGACACCGATCCCGGCCAGGCCTGCCGCGACGCGACGGACCTCGTCGGCGTACTGCCGCCACGTCAGGGTCTTGGTGTCACCTGGGGTGCGCAGTGCGACGGCATCCGGGTCCACGGCGGCGACGTGTTGGAACGATTCACACATCGTGGCAGGGCTGCTGGGCTGGGTTTTCGAAGCGGTCACTCAGCCGAGGCTAGTCCCGCGGTACCTTGCGGGTATGGGAAATGCGATCAGCGACTTGACGCCTGTCGAGCTGACCGCGTTCGTCACCCAGTACGCCCGCGCGGTCGACAGCCGTTGGCCCAAGCCGATACTCGGTGACACCCTGGCCGACGAGATCGTCGCCAAAATCGATTACGACTTCGACGGGCTGGGGGTTCCGGCCAGCGCGATCCGCCAGACGGCGCTGCGCGCGAAACTGCTCGACGACAGGGCGCGCCACTTCATCGCCGAGCATCCCGACGCCGTCATCGTCGACCTCGGCGCGGGCCTGGCGACACCGATGCAACGCGTCGGCCCGCCGCCGACGGTCGACTGGTACAGCGTCGATCTGCCCAACATCATCTCGCTGCGCGAGCAGGTGGTCCCCGTCGACGACCATGCGCATTCGATACCGGCGTCGCTGGCCAACGACGCCTGGACAGACCAGATCCCGGCCGACCGGCCAACCTTCCTGATCGCCGATGGGCTACTGGCATTTGTCCCAGAGTCGTTGCTGATCACACTTTTTCGTCATATTCCGGAGCATTTCCGGACCGGCGAATTGGCGATCAACGACTATGGCCGGGTCAGTCCGGTCAACATCGCCGCGATGAAGATCGTCTTCAGCGCGGTCGGAAACCAATGGATATACCGGGGTTTCAGCGATGCCCGCATCCCGGAGGGCTGGAGTCCGCGACTGCGGCTGATCGAGGAGACCAGCCTGTCGCGCGTCCCCGAGGTCGACCTGTACCCCACCGCCGCGCGGGTGTCGACGCGGCTGATGGGCCTGACCAAATCCGGTGCGCGCGCGGCTCGGATCCTGCGTTACCGCTTCTAGCGCGAGTGTGACGGTGCCGTCACGCTCGAGTTCGAGTGTGCGCCCAGCGTCACGTTCGACGCTCCTTCGGCGGGTGAATGCCGCAGCTGCAGGTGTCGATGGAGGGGCACGTGCAGCGCATCCCCCACTCGATGACCGCGCGCGCCCGCCTCAACGACTCGATGCGGGCGTCGATCTCGTTGAGCTTTGCCTCCGCCAGCGCCTTACTCGCCGGCCGGCCAGGCGCGTCGTCGGCGAACAGCACCTGGATCTCGTCCAGCGTGAAGCCGGCCGATTTGCACAGCGCGATCACCTCGAGCCGCGGCAGCACCGAGACGTCGTAACGGCGCTGACCGCCCAACCGAGCCGGCGCAGGCAGCAGCCCGACCTGCTCGTAGTAGCGCAGAGTGGTCGCCGCGACCCCGGCTTCGGCGGCCACCTTGCCGATGGTCAGTCCTGCGGCCATTGGCCCTCCCGACATTAACGCTTGACTTAGAGTTAACTCTAAGTCATTGACTGGCGGTATGCCTAGACACAGTCCCAATCCACTCGACACGGCCCGCTACGCCCGGCTGCGGACATTTCGCGGCGACGGCACCCCCGTCGACACACCGATCTGGTTCGCGATGGACGACGGACACGTCGTATTCCGCACCAAGGTCGGCCCCAAAACCCGCCGGCTCGCGACCCGTCGCGACGTCGAACTGACTGCATGCGATCACCGGGGCAGGGTCCGGGCGGGCACGCCGACGCTGCCCGGTCACGCGACCGTGCTGTCTGGCGCCGCCGCGGAGGACGCCAATCGCGTACTGCACCGGCGCTACGGCTGGCAGTGGAATATCGTGCCGCTGATCAAAATTCCGGGTGTACCCAATGTGCACCGGGATCTGTGTCTGGGCGAGAAAGTCCGGCGCTCCCGCGACCGCGC
This sequence comes from Mycobacterium sp. 1245111.1, assembly GCF_001673405.1. Classification (GTDB taxonomy): domain Bacteria; phylum Actinomycetota; class Actinomycetes; order Mycobacteriales; family Mycobacteriaceae; genus Mycobacterium. The sequence goes on from NZ_LZLV01000026.1 coordinate 109,254, forward strand.
CGTCTGGGCCGACAGTGTGATCGTCCGGGTGGAGTTGGCCGATGTCTGATCCCGTACGCTCGCCCGGATTACTCCAATGCTGCTCGGCCGCAGTCGGATTGATCGGGGGCGCGTTGCGGCCCCGGCGCGTCGACGAGCGGTTCCTCCGCAGCGTGGCCGACGCGGGGCTACCGACCCCCGGCACGACCGTCACCGTCACGGCGCTGCCCCAGGTGCCGCGTTCGGTGCCCACCGCCGCGATCGTCGAAGGCATCTTCACGCCGCGCCGCATCGACAACGCGATGACGTCGTTCGTCCTCACCCATCCGCAGGCGACGTTCATCGTGGATCCGGCGCTGTGCGTGGATGTCGAAGAACGCGCCCTGGCCCAACTGCCCGCAGTGCTGCGGGTGGCGGCTCGCCCGCCCGCCGACGCCATCCCCACCGTGACCGGTCTGGCCCAGTTAGCCTTGCCGCCAGTGGATTTCGCGTTGCCGACGCATGCCCACTGGGATCACATCTGCGGCCTGCTGGATTTTCCCGGTCTACCCGTCCACGTACACCGCACCGAGCGCGAATGGGTGAACACCGGGCCGGTCGCACCGGTGGGCGGCGTGCGCGATTCGATGCGCGATCGTCCCATGGTCGACTACGAGCTGGACGGACCGCCCGTGCTGACATTCACCAGCTCGCATGACCTGTTCGGCGACAGCTCGGTGATTCTGGTGGACCTGCACGGCCACACCCCGGGAAGCATCGGGGTGCTGGCCCATACCCAGCGCGGCTGGATCCTGATCGCCGGGGACGCCGCGTGGCACGAACTGCAAGTCGAGCACGTCCGGCAAAAGTCCGGTTACCCGGGCGCGTTGATGGACGACGACCGCGACGAAGCTTATCGGACGTTGCAACGGCTGCATCTCGCCCGGCATACGGTGCGGGTCATCCCGACCCACGACCACCAAGCGGCGCTGAAGCTTTCAGCTAGCCGCCCAGACACCCCGGACCGAGCAGCGCCTTGAGGTCACCCATCAGCGCCGGCGACATCGTCACCCGCAGCGACGGATCCAGCTCCAGCGTGGTGATCCGGTCACCACTGAGCAGACGCAGATGCACCTGCGACGTGCCGGGGTGTTGCGCCAGAACCTGTTTGAGCGCGGTGACCTTGTCAATCGTGCACTGCCGTGTCGGCAGGCTCACCGCCAGCGGTCGATTCACCTGAGCGTTGCTGAAGTCCGGCACTACCAGGTCGTTGGCGATCAGTGAGATCCTGTCGTCGCGGATCGCGACCTTGGCGGTGACGAGCACGACGGTGTCGTCGATGACGTCGGCGCCGAACGCGGAGTAGGTGTGCGGAAAGAACATCACCTCGATCCCACCGGTGAGATCTTCCAATTGCGCTGAGGCCCAAGGCATCCCGTTCTTGTTCACCCGCCGGTTCACCGATGCCAGAATCCCGCCGACTTTCACCATCGTCTCGTTGGCGACGTCGCCGTCGAGGATCGCCGGGATCGCGGTATCGACCTGGGCGGCCAGCAGATGCGCAACGCCGTTGAGCGGATGCCCGGACACGTAGAGGCCAAGCATCTCGCGCTCCAACGCGAGCTTGTGCTTGTCGTCCCACTCCTCGTCGGGAACCCGGATGGTGAACACCGCGTCGGCGCCCGCGCCCCCGTCATTCGGGTCGCCGCCGAACAGGTCGAACTGCCCCATCGCCTCGGCCTTTTTGGTACCGAGTACCGACTCCACCGCGTCGGTGTGGACCAGGAACAGACCTTTGCGGGGGTGCTTGAGCGAGTCGAAGGCGCCGGCCTTGATCAGCGACTCGGTGACTTTCTTGTTGCACGCGGCGATGTCGACCTTGTTGAGGTAATCGGAGAAGTCGGTGTACTTACCCTTCTCGGTGCGGGTATTGATCAGCGACGCAACGACATTGGCACCGACGTTGCGCACCGCTCCAAGCCCGTAGCGGATGTCGGTGCCCACCGAAGCGAAGTTCAGCCCCGACTCGTTGACGTCCGGCGGCAGCACGGTGATGCCGAGCTTGCGGCAGTCGGCCAGGTATACCGCGGCCTTGTCCTTGTCGTCGCCAACCGACGTGAGCAGCCCGGCCATGTATTCACCCGGGTAGTTCGCCTTGAGGTACGCCGTCCAGTAGGACACCAGCCCATACCCGGCGGCGTGCGACTTGTTGAACGCGTAGTCGGCGAACGGCAGGATGGTGTCCCACAGCGCTTTGATGGCTTTGGCCGAGAATCCGTTGGCCGACATGCCTTCTGAGAAGCCTTCGAACTCCTTCTCCAACACTTCGCGTTTCTTCTTGCCCATCGCCTTACGCAGAATGTCTGCTCGGGCGAGCGAGTAGCCGGCCACCTTCTGCGCGATGCGCATGATCTGCTCCTGATACACGATCAGGCCGTAAGTCTCGGCGAGGATCTCGCGCAGCGGTTCCTCGAGCTCGGGGTGGATCGGTTTGATCGCCTGCCGATTGTTCTTGCGGTCGGCGTAGTCGTTGTGGGCGTTCATGCCCATCGGTCCGGGCCGGTACAGCGCGAGCACCGCGACGATGTCTTCGAACTCGGTGGGCTGCATGCGGCGCAGCAGGTCGCGCATCGGCCCGCCGTCGAGCTGGAACACGCCCAATGTCTCGCCGCGGCCCAGCAATTCGAACGTCGCCGGGTCGTCGAGCGGAACGGATTCCAGGTCGAGGTCGATCCCCCGGTTGTCTTTGATGTTGACCAGCGCATCGCCGATGATCGTCAGGTTGCGCAGCCCTAGGAAGTCCATCTTCAACAGCCCGATCGCCTCACACGACGGGTAATCCCAGCCAGTGATGATCGCGCCGTCCTGCGGCCGCTTCCACAGCGGGATCACGTCGGTCAGCGGCTCGCTGCTCATGATGACCGCGCAGGCGTGCACACCCGCGTTGCGGATCAGGCCTTCCAGGCCCCGGGCGGTCTGGTAGATCGTCCGCACGTCGGGATCGGTGTCGATCAACCCGCGAATCTCGGCGGCCTCTTTGTAGCGTTCGTGGCTGGGATCGGTGATCCCCGACAGCGGAATGTCTTTGGCCATGATCGGCGGTGGCAGCGCCTTGGTGATCCGGTCGGCTATCGCGAAACCGGGCTGCCCGTAATGAATCCGCGCCGAATCCTTCAGTGCCGCTTTGGTTTTGATGGTACCGAAGGTGATGACCTGGGCGACCCGGTCCTGTCCCCACTTCTCGGCGGCGTAGCGCACCATTTCGCCGCGTCGACGGTCGTCGAAGTCGATGTCGATGTCGGGCATCGACGTGCGCTCGGGGTTGAGGAACCGCTCGAACAGCAGTCCGTGTGGGATCGGGTCGATGTCGGTGATGCCCAGCGCGTAGGCCACCAACGAACCGGCCGCCGACCCGCGGCCCGGCCCGACCCGGATGTCGACCGAGCGCGCGTAGTTGATCAGGTCGGCGACGATCAGGAAGTAGGACGGAAAACCCTTGTCGCAGATGACTTCGATCTCGTAGGCGGCCCGTTGGGAATAGCCGTCGGGCAACACATCCGGGAACCGGCGCCGTAGTCCGGCCTCGACCTCGTGACGCAGCCACGACGCCGGGTCGTGCCCGTCGGGCACCGGGAACACCGGCATCCGGTCTTTCGGCGCCCACACGTCGGCGTACGAGGTGACCCGCTCGGCGATCAGCAGGGTCGAGTCGCAGGCCCCGGCGACCTCGCCGTCCCAGATCTCGCGCATCTCGGCGGCCGACTTGAGGTAGTAGCCGTCACCGTCGAACTTGAACCGGGTGGGGTCGGTCAGCGTCTTTCCGGTCTGCACACACAGCAGCGCCTCGTGGTTGTGCGCGGCGTCGCGGGTCACGTAGTGGCAGTCGTTGGTGGCCAGTGGCGGAATGTTCAGCGCGCGACCGATTTCCAGCAACCCGTCGCGCACCCGGCGTTCGATGGACAGCCCGTGATCCATCAGCTCCAGGAAATAGTTCTCCGGTCCGAAGATCTCGCGCCACTTGGCCGCGGACTCCAGGGCCTCGCGGTGATGACCGAGCCGCAGCCGGGTCTGCACCTCACCGGACGGGCAGCCGGTGGTGGCGATGATGCCCGCCGAGTGTTCGGCGATCAGCTCGGCGTCCATCCGGGACCACTTGCCCAGCTGGCCCTCGAACGATGCCAGCGACGACAGCTTGAACAGGTTCCGCAGGCCGGTGGCGTTCTCGGCAACCATCGTCATGTGGGTGTAGGCGCCGCTACCGGACACGTCGTCGCTCTTCTGGCCCGGATCACCCCACAGCACACGCTTGGTGTCGAAGCGGGACGCCGGGGCGACGTAGGCCTCGATGCCGATGATCGGTTTGATGCCGGCCGCGGTGGCGCCGTTGTAGAACTCGCTGGCGCCGAACATGTTGCCGTGGTCGGTCATCCCGATCGCGGGCATCTGCAGTCGCTGCGCCTCTGCCAGCATCGGCGAGACCTTCGCGGCACCGTCCAACATCGAGTATTCGGTGTGGTTGTGCAGGTGCACGAACGACTTGCTCATAGGGACGTCAGTCTAGGACCGGACACCGACGTCCACCGGCGTGTCGCAAGAGTGTGTCGTGCCGTCGTGTCCACTCACCAGCGCAGCACGACGGTGTCTGGATCGCTTTCGTCGACGACCTCGGCAGGGATCCTGATCGGACCGGTATCCGCATCGTCCTCGGCGTCGGCCCGCGCCGCGGCGGCCCACGGTCCGGTCAGAGACGCAATATCGAACTCAGGCGTCGGCACAGCGTGGGCCTCAGGCGTCGGCACAGCGTGAGCTTCGGGCGTCGGCACAGCGTGAGCCTCGGGCGTCAGCTCGACGTCCTGCTCGGGCTCCACGTCGACCTCGGGCTCCGGCTGGGCGTCCGCCTCAGGCTCCGCGTCGACCTCGGGCTCCGCCTCCGCGTCCGCTTCGGGCGTCGGCTCAGCTTCCGGCTCGGCGTCCACCTCAGGCGCCGCGGCGGGCTCAGCCAGCCGGAGCGGACGCTCACGCGGCGCGGGCGGCGGCGGCTTGGACGGCCACCAGTTCCATTTACCGACGAGCACGGCGATCGCGGGCACCGTGATCGTGCGCACCAGGAAGGTGTCCAGCAGAAGCCCGGTGCCGATGATGAAACCGCACTGCACCAGGGTGCTGATGCTGGCGAACAGCATGCCGAACATCGACGCGGCGAAGATCACACCCGCCGCGGTGATCACGCCACCTGTCGAGCGCACCGTCTGAATGACACCGGAGCGTATTCCGTGCGGTGACTCTTCCCGCAGGCGCGAGATCAGCAACAGGTTGTAGTCGGCGCCCATCGCGACCAGCACGATGAACGTCAGTCCGGGGATGCTCCAGGTGAGCGGCTGGCCGAGCATGAACTGGAAGACGATCACCCCGACGCCGAGCGCGGATAGATACGAAACCACCACGGACGCAATCAAATACAGCGGTGCGACCACCGCGCGCAGAATCGCTACCAAGATCAGGAACACGATCAGGATCGTCATGACGATGATCAGGTTGATGTCGTCGCCGTAATAGGCTCGGGTGTCGCGCAGCATCGCGGTGACACCGGACGCCGAGATCGACGCGTCTTTCATCAGCCCGCGCGGATGCGGCCCGCGCGCCGCGTCGGTGATCTGGCGGATCTGGTTGAACGCCTCGGTTGCGAACGGGTTGAGCTTGGTCTGCACGAGGTAACGCGCGGTGTGCCCGTCGGGCGAGATGAATGCCGTCAGTGCGCTGTTCAGGCCGCCGCCGTTTCCTGAGGTGTCTTTGATCAGCGCCTTGACTTCGTCGATCATCTGCTGGATCGCGTCCGCGTAGTTGTGCGGGCCTTTCGGTGGCGGCGCGGCAGCGTCCTTCGCGGACGGCGGGTCGTTGCTCATGGAGCGCAGGTCGGTGCGGGCGTTCTCGACGATCCGGCGGACTTCGCGGGAGGCGGCCTCGATCGAGGGCTGGTCGGGGAACGACGACAACTGCTCGGCGAACTCCGACATCTTCTTGAGGGCTCCACCGTCACGGTCGGCGGTGGCGACCACGTCCAGCACGGTCACGGGCGAGGAGTCCACGGTGTTGGCGATCTCGGCGATGTCGACCGACATGGCGAAGCCGAGCCCGCGCACCGTGTTGACGAACGTTCCGGTGTCGTCGACTTCCTTCTTCTTCTCCGGCGGTGCCGTCGGCAGGGTCACACCGGGCGGCAGGTTGAGACTGCTGAGATCCGGTGTGAGGTCGACGTTTCCGGAGCTGGACACCGAATACAGGAGGGCGGCAACGTTGGGGAACCCTTCGGCGCCCTCGAGGTCTTTGTTGCCCGATTGGCTGCCCTTGTCACGTCTGGGCAGCAGTCCGCCGTCGGCCGCGGACTTCTTGTCGTTCGATTTCGCCGAGGGCACCGGGGCGGGATGGATCGCGGCGATGTCGGACAGCTGGCTGACCCGCTGCTCCATCTGCTTCAGCTCGACGAGGGCGGAGCGCTTGCGGAGGTCCTCGCTGGATTGGACGACGAGATACTCGGGAATCGTCGCATTCAGCGGAAAGTGTTCCGACAGAGTCGAATACCCGACCGAGCTCTCCACCGACTTCGGCAGCGTCTTGCTGTCGTCGTAGTTGAAGCGGGCGAACATCCCGCAGACGGCCAGGATGAGCAGGATGACCATGCTGCCGGCCAGGTGGATCACCGGCCTGCGGACGATCTGGATGCCCATCCGGCGCCAGAACCGAGAGGTGAGGTCGCCGCGCGGCTTGATCCAGTTGCGGCGTCCGGCAAGCACCATCAGGGCGGGCAGGAAGGTGACGGCCGCGCACAGCGCCACCGCGATCGAAATCGCCAGTGCGGGACCGACATTGCGGAATGCGCCCAGCTTGGTGAAGACCATGCCCAGGAAGGTGACCGACACCGTTGCGGCCGAGCCCGCGATCACCTTGCCGATCGACGTCAACGCCCGGGCGACCGCCTCGTCCGAGGCCATGCCTTGCCGCAGATAGTCGTGATAGCGACTGATCAAGAAGACGGCGTAGTCGATTCCGGCGCCGGCCATCATCGTCGTCATCAACGTGATCGTCTGACTGGAGACACCCAGACCGAGTTCTGCGACGCCCGACACAAGGGACTGCGCAACACCTACCGATACGCCGATGGTGACCAACGGCAGCATCATGGTGAGGAAATTCCGGTAGATCACGAACAGGATCACCAGAACCATCACCACGACCGCGGTCTCGATGACGTGCATGTCGCGGATACCGATGTACATCAGGTCGTCACCGGTGGCGGCCGGCCCGGTGAGGTGCGCCGTCAGCGTGGTGCCGGCCACCGACTTCTTGACGATGTCGGCGACCCGGCCGAAGCCCTCGTGCAGTTCGGGTGTGCCCACGCCGCCGGCCAGAACCATCGGCAGATACCAGGCTTTGTGGTCTTTACTGGTCATCGCGTCACGCAAAGCGGGCGTGCGGACGAAGTCCTGCAGCAGCACGATGTCGCGGGTATCCGGCCGCAGGTTCTGGGCCAGGTTGCGGTAGGTGGTCAGATCGGAGGGGTTGAGCCCGTTGTCGTCGGTCAGGACGACCAGCAGGACGTTCTCGTTCTCCGACCCGTTCTGGTGATAGGCCTCGGAGATCTGTTTCGTCGTCTGCAGCACCGGGGCGTCCGGGGGCAGGATCGGGACCGGCCGTTTGGCCGCCATCTCGGTCAGCGGCGGGAACGTCACCGCCAGGACGGCGGACAACGCGATCCAGAAACCGATGACCGCCCACGGCCAGCGACAGACGACCACGCCGATCCAGCCGAAGACACCTCTGCCATCGGCGATACCCGGTTTACGCGCCCCCCGTAACACCCGGTCAGGGTACTCCGGTTGGCCCGTTATCGAGGACCTAACGCCGCGGGCGGGTCGGTTGCGCAGCTATCCGTACAGCTCGACGAACTGCTTCAGCGACTTGTCGATGTCGCCTCTGACGGCGCGGGCCGCCGTCGCGCCCACCGGACCGAACAACGCCCGACCACCCAGATCAAGACGTACACCCAGCGTGGAGCCCTTTTTGGTGGGCGAGACGCTGAGCGTGACGGTGTATTTCGCACCACCCTTGCCAGCACCCGACAGCGCGATCCGATGCGGCGGGTCCCAGGTGGTGATTGTCCAGGTCACCCGGTTGCGGAAGCCCTTGGCGCGGGCAACGCCCACGATCTGTGTACCTTCGCTCAGCGCGTCGGGGACTTCGCTGCGCCACGCTTCGTGCATGGTCAGCCATTCGCCCAGCTGCGACAGGTCGGACACGTGATCCCACATGTCCTGCGGGCTCATCGGCACGTCGGCCGTGACGTCGACTTTGGCCACTAGGCGCTGGGTCCGCCGCGGAAGCGGTTGCCGATGCGCAGCCCGGGCAGCAACAGGGTCCGGGGCATGTATCGCCCGCCGAGGCTGACGGCTTTCGGCACGATCCCGGGCACCACGCTGCGCTTTCCGTCGATCATCCCGGCGATCGCGGCCTCGGCGACGTGGTGCGGCGACACCTGCGCAAGCGGGATGCTGAACCGCTCCGCGTTGGCGATCTCGCCCCACTCGGTCGGCACCGGACCCGGGCACAGCACCGTCACCGACACGCCGGTTCCGCTGAGCTCCTCGTGCACGGCCTCGGAGAAGGTCTGCACGAAAGCCTTGGTCGCCGAATACACCGCCATGTACGGCATCGGCTGGAAGCCGGCAATCGAGGCGATGTTGAGCACGGCGCCGCCGCCGCGCTCGACCATGCCGGGCAGGGCGGCGTGGGTCAGCTCCATCAACGTCAGCGAGTTGAGCACGACCTCTTCGCTTTCGCGCTCGATCGGCAATTCCTGGAAGACCCCGCTGGTGCCGAAGCCGGCGCTGTTGCACAGGCCCGCAACGGGTTCGGTGCGTAACCGCTCGGCCAACTGCTCTCGGGATTCGGCGCTCGACAAGTCGAGCGGCTGCACCTCGACGGCGACGGAGTATTGCCCACGCAGTTCGTCGGCCAGCTCATCCATCCGCTCTTTGCGGCGGGCGACCAACAGCAGCGGGTGGCCGCGCCGGGCCAGCCCGCGGGCCAGCTCGGTGCCGATGCCGGAGGAGGCGCCGGTGATGACGACGGGTGCTTGGTTGGCCGGTTTCGGAAGACTCATGATCGCCTCACCAATGGATTCCGCGGGTCGCCCGCACGAAGGTTTCGCTTCGACTATCGAATTCTCTTGTGCTGCTGTCGGATTGGTCACCCTTCGCCGCCGACGAGTCGTCGAACATGGTGAAGGCGCGGTTGCGGACCCGGTCCATCACCGCCGGGTTGACCGCATCGACCACCGCGGCCAACTGTCCGAACGGGGAGCTGGCTCGGCGCGGCCGCTGCACGATCGCGTCCGCGATCACGCCGGCGGCCTGCTCCGGGGTCAGCGCCGGGAACTTGTCGTACATCGAGGTGGGGCTGATCATCGGCGTGCGCACCAGCGCCATGTGCACGGTGGTGAACTTGACGTCGTCGTCGACGACCTCAGCCTGCAGCGCATCGCACAAGCTGTCCAGCGCGGCCTTGCTGGCGATGTACGCGCCGAACCGCGGCGCCCTGGTTTGCACGCCGACCGAGGACACGTTGATGATGTGCCCGAATCCGCGCTCCCGCATACCTGGAATGAACTTGAGAATCAGCTGCACGGCGCCCAGGTAGTTCAGCTGCATGGTGCGCTGGTAGTCGTGAATGCGGTCGTACGACAGCTCCAGCGACCGGCGGATCGACCGACCCGCGTTGTTGATCAGGATGTCGACGCCGCCGAGATCGGCGAGCACCCGGTCGGCCATCGCTGCGATGGCGTCCATGTCGGTCAGGTCGCAGGGGTACACGTAGGCGGTACCGCCATTGCTGCGGATCTCGTCGGCGACCTTGTCCAGGTTTTCCTGGGTGCGCGCGACCAGCACCACTTCCCCGCCCGCATCGGCGATCTTCTTCGCTGCCGCCTCGCCGATGCCCGACGAGCCGCCGGTGATCAGCGTGATGGTGCCCTCGACCGCATCCTGCAGCGTGCGACCCTGCACGGCGTCGAGCAGATTACGCAGGTAGAAGGGTCGGTATCGGCCGGCCGAGTTTGGAGTGTTGACGAGGCTGGACACGGCGGCCAGCGGTTTCTCGACAAGACCGGTCAGATCACCCAAATTCATTGCATTCACGCTCCCCGGTGGTGGCTCCCCTGAACTCCCCACCGAGTCTGCTACACCGCCGCGAGGTTGAGGCGATTGTCCGGCAATCCGGTTGTTACGCCGGGTAATCGCGCGGTGATGGAACGCTAACGATCGGGCAACCCCCACATGGTCCCCTGTGGCGCATGGGAATACTCACCCGATTACGCAGGCCGGGCGGGACGTCGCTGTACGCGCAGATCGGCGGCCGCGACGCCCTGGAAGTCGTCGTCGAGGATTTCTATTGCCGCGTTCTCGACGATGATCACCTGGCTGGCTTCTACGCCGGCTCGAACATGCGCTGCGTGAAGGCGCGGCAGGTCGAATTCCTCAGCGCCGTGCTCGGCGGCCCTGGACCCTACACTGGCCCGTCGATGCGGCAGGTGCACGAGGGCCGCGGCATCACGATGCATCATTTTGCCATGGTGGCAGCGCATTTGGCCGATTCGCTATGCGCGGCCGGGCTGCACCCCGACACGATTACCGCGATACTTCATGCCATTGCTCCGCTGGCCGACGAGATCGCATCGGAGGACATCACAGCGGCGGTGTGAGTCCGCCCCCAAACTTCGCCGAGCGTGCGTTGTCTGCGAATAAGCGGCCTGGTTTATCGCGTGGCCGCACGCTCGGCGGACCAGCTTCCCGAATCGGCCAACCCTGCCGAATTCCTTCGCTCGGCCTAAATTGAATGCCAGAGCCCGTCAGCGAAGAATCGGCAGAACGGAACCCGGCCATGTTTTCCGGCGCTATCCGCCAGTTCCCCGTCGCGATGGTTGCCGTCGCCCTCGTTGCCGCATCCCCGATATCGCCCTGTCGGACGGCGTTCGCCGATCCCGCCCAGGACCAGAAATTCTTCGATCTCCTTGGCCAGAAGGAGATTCCGCCCGTCGACAACGCGAACAGCCTGATCACTTCAGCCAGACACGCGTGCGAGAAACTGGACAGCGGAATGCCGGTGGGCGACCTGGTGGAACTGGTCAGGAACAACGGATTCGCCGAAAATCCGCTCACCCGACTGCAGCCACAAGACCGGATTACGCGAACCATCGACCAATTCCTCAGCGCCGCCGTCGAGGCCTACTGCCCCTACAACAAGGGCAAGATCGCATCGATTGCCGGCTACCGATCGACGCAACCACGCATCGAGTTGGTCTCGCTCGCCGTCCCCACCGGTGAGATTGCGCCGACAAAGCCGTTGCCGGTGCCCGCTCAGCCGCCGCCGATTCCCCAGGAAGTCGAACCGGCCCCGCAGCAACCGCCGCCTCCTGAGCCCCGGTACCGCCACAGCCGCGTTCTGGGACTTTGCCTGCTTCTACGTGGTCGCGGCGCTGATCACGTTCGGCGTCTACGTTCGTCGGACGTCCATCACCGCGGTCGGCGAGCCCGCGATGGCCGCAGCCTAGGGGGCCTAAGGGGCCAGCCGGATGTGGCCCGGCGGCGCCGGCTGCTCCGGAGTCGGGCTGGCCGGAGCCGTGCCGCCGTCCGCGCCGCCCCCGGGTGCCGGTGCGGCGGGAGCCTCGGGGGACGGTGCGGGCGCTTCGGGGGCTGGCCCCTTAGGCCCCCTAGGCCGCC